>JAXMMT010000041.1:0-25606 GCA_034399355.1 Coriobacteriia bacterium
GATTCGGCTCATACAGCGGCGCGCCTACGGCTTCCACGACCCTTTCGCGCTGATAGCGCTCGCCCAGCTCACCCTCTCCGGACTCTGCCCCCCGCTACCCGGAAGAGGTCAGGTGTGACCCACACATGTGTCACAAGACCCAGAATTCGGCTGGCGCGGGTATGCCCAGGAGCCCCTACAAGACAGGATCGGCGTCATACCGGCGAGCCTGGTCATCGGTGTGATCTGGGGCGTGTGGCACCTGCCGCTGTGGTTCATGGAGGGCGACCTGCACAGCTCATATTCGTTCTTCGCGTTCGTACTGATGACCACCAGCATCTCAGTGGTCTATGCCTGGCTGTACAACTCAAGTGGCAAGAAGCTTATCCCCGTGATGTTCTTCCATGCCATGAGCAATACCGCTGCGCCACTTCTGCCCTTTTTGCATGGAATAGAGGGAAGACCAGAGAGTGCGTACTGGGTCTACGCTGCAGTGAACGTGATCTTCGGGGCAGTCTTTGCCTACTTGATCGTCAGAGGATCAAGGGCATCACAGGATGCGCCCCATGCGTTTGGATCGTAGACAGCACCGTGTCGCCCACCGACGTTCCACAGGTCGTGGCTCTGGCTTCGCAGGGGGAGGCGTGACTGAGGAGCCCAGCGAGCGCACCGTCATATCAGCGTCCGTTCGGCGTCACGTGCAGAGAGTTCCTCGTTAGGGACCGGGCGTGAATCCCGACCGATCATCCCCCTCGAAAACCGTTTAGCGGGTATCCCCCGTTACGAGGGTTCGAATCCCTCCCTCTCCGCCAGAAGGAAGTGACGAAAGGCCGCCGATGAGGCGGTCTTTCTGCGTGCGGGGAGCGCTTTACGCAAGGTCGGTGTCTGGACAGGTATTAACCTGTTGACGGCCCTACAGATGACAGGCTATAGTCTGTGAAACAGTGCATCAATGACAGGGAGAAACCTGTGAAGAGGAGCGAACAAGCGAGTCGCGCCCGTGAAGTGCTCGATCGTCGACTAGGACAACTGCCCGCGGTCACTCAGTTTGCGCCTCCCCGTGCTGGCTGGATCCGTGCCATTCGCGATGCCCTCGGCATGTCCGCGGCGGAGCTGGGACGACGGATGGGTATTAGTGGCGCCACGGTCGGCGAGCTTGAGGCCAATGAGCGTGAAGGTGGCATTCGATTGTCGACTCTCGGACGCGCAGCCGAAGCCATGGATTGCACGCTGGTTTACGCGCTTGTTCCGCGAGACAGCTTGCAGCAGACCGTGCTGCGACGGGCTGAGGAGATCCTCAGCGAGCACGAGAGACACGCGGAGCAGACTATGCGTCTTGAGGCGCAGGAGTCGCAGTCCTCATGGGCGTCTCGCCAAAGGCAACTGGACGAGATCATTCAGTCCCGGAATCTCTGGGCGCGCAGCTGGGGGGAGCGGTGATCGGTCCCTCCGACCTGTTCGCCGGGCCTGAGGGGTCAACGCCGCTCGGTCCTGATGAGATTACCGGTCTGATCCCCACTTGGGTTGCCACTCACGGTGATCTCGACATGGCCGAGCGAGACAACGTGACGGAAGCGATGATCTGGGCTTTCCGACAGAAGTGGACGGTGGACTCACTTCTGTCGGATGAGTCGATGTATCTGCTGCATCGCCGGATGTTCAGTGATGTTTGGACGTGGGCGGGGACCCGAAGACAGCGTGAAACCAGCATTGGCGTTGCGCCAAGTCAGATCGCCATTCAACTTCGCGATCTACTGAAGGACGTGCGGACTCAAGTCGCGACCGAGGAGCTTCCATGGTCACCTGATGAGATCGCGGTCAGGCTTCATCACAGGCTCGTCGTGATCCACTCATTTCCCAAGGGGAACGGGAGGCATGCGCGACTCGTGGCGGACCTGTTGGTAGTGATGCTCGGCAAGCCGCGCTTCACTTGGGGTGGAGGGTACCTGACGGGTGCCGACGAGGCGAGGAATGCCTACCTCGATGCGCTCCGTACGGCCGATGCCCTGTGGGAGTATGGGCCGCTGATCTCCTTCGCGCGTTCCTGAATCGTAACTGCGGTAACGTGAATCCGTACCGGTCATCCCGCTCGAAAACCGTTTAGCGGGTATCCCCCGTTACGAGGGTTCGAATCCCTTCCTCTCCGCCATGAGCGAGGAAAACGTGGTCCCGACAGCCTGAGAAGGGAGTCGGGACCACGGTCTTCAGGAGGCGTCTTTAAAGCATCAGGCCCGGATCCTCCTACTGCACGATCGCGAGATCCGCCCGCACGAGTCCGTACCCGAAGCCAGGATCACGGCCTGCGATGCCAAGGTCCTCGGCCTTTGCGCGCAGGCGTGCGCGCACCTCGGCCGGATCCCACTTGCGGTCTCCGTCGTCTTCCGACTCATCGATCGGGCGCGTGAGGACCAGTGCAGCAGCGCCGGTGACATGCGGCGAGGCCATGGATGTGCCGGACAGGGTGGCATAGCCGCCGTTCTTGTATGTCGAGTAGATGTTAGAGCCGGGCGCCGACAGCTCGACCTCCGGTCCGGTGCACGTGAAGTATGCGAGAGTATCCGTCTGTGTGGTTGCGCCCACTGCGATGACCTCTGGGAACGCAGCCGGGTAGTTCACGGCCGAATCGTTCCCATCGTTGCCGGCAGCCGCCACGACCACCACTCCACTCTCATACAGTGAGTTCACCGCGTCATGGAACGATTGGAGGTAGACGCCGGTACCAAGGCTCATGTTGACGACATCCATCTCGGCACTCTGGCACCAGTCGAGACCCTCGATGATGTCCGAGATATAGCCGGAGCCCTTCCGGTTAAGCACTTTGACGGCGTACAGATCGATGTCCGGGCCGACACCGACGACGCCGATCGAGTTGTCCAGGGCCGCCACGATGCCCGCTACGTGCGTGCCGTGTCCGTTGTCGTCCGTGTACTTCCTGGTGTAGTTCACTGCACTCATCCCGCCCATGACGTTCGCAGCGAGATCCGGATGCGTCGTGTCGATGCCGGTGTCGACGATGGCGACCTTCACGGGGTCACCGGTAGTGATTGCCCAAGCCTCGTCGGCGTTGATGCGGTCGATGCCCCAAGGGAGACTCTGGGTCGGAGAGATCTTGGGTGGCTTGACGCTCGCATAGGCGCGAACGTCCGATTCGACGTACCTCACTCCGGCCAGGCGAGCGACGGCTCTCTGGGAGGCTCTGCTCGGCAGCCAGAAGACCGCGCCGTTGACGAGCGGAAGATCCTTCACCTTTACTGCGCCAGGCGCTGCTATCTGCACCAGGGCGGACGCCCTCACGCCCTCGTCGAACACGACGATGGTTCGCACGGGAGCATCGCCAGCCGAGAGACCGGCTGCCGGAAGAGCCGTGACGAGGACAAACACGAGCACGGAAAGCAGCGCGATTCTCGTGCGGTCTCCGGCCATAGCAAACACCCTCCTCCGAACAAGGTTACAGTTATGCGGAGACGGTAGGCTGACCCTGCAGGCTGCGTTCTCCGCGACGTGCACTGTGAGATTACCCGCAATTGCCTGTCCGAAGCGAATCACGTGGGATGAAGTGCACGGCACGTGCGCGACGAGGGGCTCGCAGCGGCAGGTAGTGAGTGGCAATCAGAAGTGCGGACAGGGTATACCCCGTTACGAGAGTTCGAATCCCTCCCTCTCCGCCACGAGCAAGGAAAACGCAGTTCCAGTGTTTTCGAGAGAGATAGGTTGGGATCGCGTCGTTTTAGGGAAGGCAGACAGAGAGTTCACCATGCCGATTAACAGCGAGAAGCCCATCACAAAGGGGGTCGCCGGTCACACCAACCGTACCGATGAACATTTTGTGTCACCAAATTGTTGCAATACTGCAGGTAACTCGTATAAAGTTGCGCGTGGAGCAGAAATTTCTAGCTGCCGTAGTGCGGAGGGCCATAGGCTTTTCTGCACTTCGGTTGCTCTCGGTAACCGTGATACAGGCATCAGGGGGTGGTGATTCTCCAAGGTAGTGTCACTGAGGGGACACAGGCGCCAAACCGGCGCTACCCGTAGATAGACCTCGCGTGGATCACGCGAGTCTCGAGATGGAACGTGAAAGGAGTGACGCACTTGAAGTCAGTAATTCGAATGCGCTGGTCAAAGAAGACAGTGGCGCTAGTCGCTGTCGCCGCACTATTCGTGCTTGTGGGCGGCGCCCTAGTGGCGACTGCTGCTACCGCGCCCACCGCCCTCACTGCGACGGATACGGGGCTGAGCTATCGGGTCAGGTTGGTGTGGGACGGTACGGGAGTCCTCGACACCGACGTGACGATTCAGCAGAAGGAGGTTACTGCGTCAAACTGGACGACAGTAACATCGACGGTGACAACGCTTTCGCCATACATTTACGCCGAGACCAACACCTCTGGTGAATGCACGGTTACCGGCTTGACCAACACTGTGGAGTATTTCTTCCGCATCAAGGCAGCGGGGGCAGCCGATAGTACCTATATCGATTCGGCCGTCGTCATTCCCACAGATGCCACCGCTCCTAGGGCACCGGTAATCACGGTTGGGCCCCGCGGCAATCTCAATGACCCCTGGTACAGCACTATTCCCACGTACTCCGTCGCAGCCACGGACACCTCGCCGATTAAGTCGGTTGAGGTCTCAGTGAACGGGACCAGTACCCCTGTGACTGTGTCAAATAACACGAGTACGACGGTTGGGCTCGCCGGCGGCGTGAACGGGCTGTATGCGCGCGCCACGGACCACTACGACAACGTTAGTGCCTGGTCTGCGGTGACCACCATCAGCGTTGACACGACTATACCCACGGTCCCCGGCACGCCGGTTCTTACGTTGTTGCCGGGCCGGGTTATCCGTGCTACATGGGCCGCCTCGACCGATGCTGAGTCGGGCGTCTCAACTTACACGGTGTTCTACTGGCAAAGTGGCGTTGCTACTGCGACCGTCACGACGGCCGCATCCTCGCTCACTGCCACCTTCGCGGCCTCAGTGGACGCCACGGTCTGCTACGCCAGTGTCTCGGCCACAGATCTTGCCGGTCGGGGATCGGCAGGGTCAGCGATAACGACTGCCATGGCGGACTCTACCGCTCCGACGGTTGACATCCTGGGTGACAGCGATACGTGGTCCAAGACTTCGATGACCGCTACGATCACCGCGACTGACACCAACAGTGGTCTCGCGTCCGCGAAGTACCGCTGGTATCTAAACAGTGTCGGTGCAACGGGAACCTTCACCACGATCCCGGTGACCGCAGCGACCACGGCGACTGTGACGATGACTGCTCCCGAGGGTATGTACGATCTCGAGGTAGTTGCCGTAGACGTCGCTGGCAACATCACGACCGACACAGCAAATCCCTATTACAACGATTCGGTGACACCGGTCACGTCGGTCACGACCTCGCCCACCGCGGCTAATGGCGCCAACGGCTCGTGGACGACGACGCCGACCTTGGTGGTCGCCGTCGCGGACGTGCCGGCTGGCACCGCGTTTACCACCTACGCACGGTGGAATTCGGAAGCAACCGCGACCATCCACGCCAGTGACGCTGCGACTACGGCTGTCACGGCACCGGTGGTTCCGTCGGTGAACGGCACGCACACCCTCTACTACTGGTCTCTTGACTCAGCGACAAACACTGAGACCGTCAAGACTATGGTGTTCGTGGTGAATCTGAACCAGCCGTTGGCAACCATCTCGCTGAGCGGAACCATGTCTGGCCTTTGGTACAACGGCACTACCGTTGCAACGGCGAGCATCGCCGCCACCACTAACGGTGGCACGGCGATTGCGAACACCTTCTACAACTACGACGCAGAGTCGACGTGGACCACTTACACGGCAGCCTTTGAGCTCCGTGAAGGTGTCCATACGCTCAATGCGTATTCTGTGGATGCCAGTGGTGTCGCAGGCGGTGTCGCGAGTAAGGCGTACAAGTACGACAAGACCGATCCTGTAGCAGTCAACATCTTGCCGTTGCAGACGGCGATCGCGAACCCGACGCTGACGGTAAGCGTCACGGATTCAGGTTCAGGTCCCGCATCTGGCTCGATGGCGCTGTCGTTCGAGGCAACCGCCAACCTGGTCGCTACCACCGGCTCGATGTCGTACCAGTTCACTCAGCCCCTGGTGATGGGCGAGAACCTCGTCAAGGTCACGGTTACCGACGTGGCCGGCAACGTGTCGGATCCCGCCTACCTGACGGTCACGCGTGGTACGTATGTGCCGACCACGGAGCTCTCTGGCACGGATCGTTACGACACCGCGATATTGGCGTCGAAGGCCGCTTTTGCGGACGGTAGTGCGCAGACCGTCGTCATCGCTCGCGGCGACCTGTTCCCCGACGCGCTTGGTGGCTCTGCACTCGCCGGCGCGGTCAATGGTCCGCTGTTGCTGACGCGGACCGCCAGCCTCCCGACCGGCGTCCTGGCTGAGCTCACGCGTCTGGGTGCCACGAAGGTTTACGTCCTTGGTGGTACAGGTGCCGTGTCCGCAGCTGCCTTCACGGAGCTGGCTAGCTTCAATGCGACGCGCATCGCTGGTGTCGATCGCTATGCGACGGCGCTTGCGGTAGCGGAAGAGACCATCGATGTTCTTGGTGTCGACTACACCGGCAAGGCCTTCATGGCTACTGGTGCGAACTTCCCGGATGCGCTCGGCGCTGCTCCTATCGCGTATGCGAAGGGGATGCCGATCATCCTTGCGAAGTCGGACGGTACCTACTCGCTTCCGGACGCTGTCACTACAGTCAAGATCCTCGGTGGGACCGGAGTGCTTCCGGCCACGGTCGAGATCGCGCTTGACACCAAGCTTGACGGTGTTCGTCTCGCGGGTGTCGACCGCTACGACACGGCAGCCAAGGTTGCCGCGTACGGTGTGAGCTTGGGCATGCAGTGGGATGGCGTTGGTATTGCGACTGGCGCCGATTATGCGGACGGCCTCTCGGGTGGCGTGATGCTTGGCGCCAAGAACTCCGTGATGCTGCTCACTCCGTCAACAGCACTCTCGTCCTATACGGCGACCGCCCTGTCGACCAATAAGGCCAATATCTTCAGTGTCTACTTCATTGGTGGAACAGGCGCAGTATCTGACACGGTCCGTACTGCAGTGTTGGACGCTATCGCGAACTAAGCGTCACAAGAGTTCAACTGCCTTACGGTAGAGGGGCGTGGAAGCAACAGCTTCCGCGCCCCTCTCTTTGTCGTCTAAAGCCGAGCGCGATACTTAGGGTGCCCCGGGAGGAAAGGTCGCGAAGTGGGGGCCGCCGGATACCTACGAAGCTCCGGCAGTGTCAGTCGTGGACTGTCCGCCGTCGGCAACCGTCGCGGTCCACTGGGTCCCGTCCCAGTATCGGAGCTCGTGTCTGCTGGTGGGGTCCGGGAACCAGCTTGCCGCTATCGGAGCTGGTGCGGTTGCCGCGACTGCAGTTCCGCCAAGGCGGCTCTCAAGCTCTTTGATGCGTGGGCGCAACGCCATCTTTGGGCCGGCGCCGAAGACGCCATGCATCGGGTCGAGTTCGCCGCCGTATACTCCCGGTACAAGCGACACGCCCGCGGTCCAGGCCTCGATGTGGACGGTGCCATCGTTCGCCACATCGGCTTTGATGAACTGAGGGTTCACGAGTGCGCCGAAGCCCTTGCGCCACACCATTTCCCCCCTTGTCTTGAGTCTGCAGGGACGATACCCGCATCACCACATGCACAATCCCCGGAATGTCGGAACACTCGGTGGTCTCCCGTCTTTCTCGCAAGGAACCCGAGTTTTTCACGCGTCGGTGACGCCATTGCGGGAATCCTCTAGGTGAGGACCTGCCTGATCTGGAGACCGATCATGTGACAGGAGGACACCGTGGAGCGTCTCGTCTCATTGGACGCAATGCCCGATGCAGAGCGCGGACTTGTCGGCGGGAAGGCGAAACGTGCCATCCGCGCCGTCGAGGACGCGCTGTGGTGACCGACTGGCGGCCGAGGTGGACCAGCACGACGGCGTGGATACTCTACGACATGGCCAACACGGTCTTCGCGCTGGGTGTAGGGAGTCGCTACTTCGGACTGTGGGTCGTTGAGGCTCAGGGACGTCCTGACTCCTATATCGGTCTCGCCACCATCGTCGCGATGGTCGTCGTCATCCTGGTCGCGCCGTGGATCGGTGCGCTGTCGGACCACTTCGGGAAGCGGCGGTGGCTGCTTACGGCTCTCACGCTTGTCGCGGTGACGGCGACAGCGTTCCTCGCATCGGGCGATGTCACGACGTCTCTGGCACTCTACGCCGCCGGCACAGTGGCCTTTCATCTGGCGACGGTCGTCTACGACGCGATGCTGACCGACGTGAGCACTACCCGGACGAGAGGTCGGATTTCCGGCCTTGGGGTGGCAGTGGGCTATCTCGGTTCGCTGACTGCGCTCGGCATCGGCGCGCTGCTGCTCGGTCGGTTTGGATACGCGGTGGTCTTCCGAGGGCTTGCGGTCGCGTTCCTCGCATTTGCGCTGCCCGCCTTCTTTCTCATCCGCGAGCGTCCGCGTGCCCGGCGGCAGGGTCGTCCGCCGGGGATCCTCGAGTCGCCGCGATTGCTGGTGGATGCATGGAGGGTTGCCGCGCGCTATCGGGGTGTCGTGCCGTTCCTTTTCGGCCGCTTCCTGTACACCGACGCCATCAACACGTTCTTCTTGTTCAACGCCATCTACGTGAAGAGTGAACTCGGCTATACCGACGGGCAGACGGATGTGGTTGCCGCGCTCTCGGTCACCGCGGCGGTGGCGGGGTCGCTCATCGGCGGGCGGCTGGTGGACTTGATCGGCCCCCGGCGTGTCCTCCATGCGGGGCTCTACGCACTGATGGTCAGTGTGATCACCGCGGTTGCTGCGGCCGTCGCGCACGTGCCGGCCCTCGGCGTCGCCGCCGGCCTGACGGGCGGTCTCGGCATCGGCGCGACCTGGACATCCGATCGCGTCTACATGACGTGTGTTTCGCCTCCCCGGCACCTGGGCGAGCTGTTCGGGCTGTATGCGTCGGTGGGTCGGTTCGCGACGGTGCTCGGCCCGATCATGTGGGCGCTCATAGTCGACGTCATCGGCTGGGGTCGGCCCGCAGCCCTCGGCATCCTCGGCATCTTCCTGCTCTTCGCGCGCGCGGTGCTTGGATCCGTCGATGACGTTTCGCGAATATGGAGCGCCGAGGAGGGCGATGCCGCGCAGTTGGTGGGTCTCGCTTAGCCCTTCACGACGCCGATCGGAACCAGTCGGATGCGCGGTTCGACGAGGTCCTCCTGCCAGCGCATGACGTCCTCGATGTCCTTGTAGGCCTCCGGCGCCTCCTCGGCCACATCGCGCGTGCTTGCCGAGACGAGTTTGACGCCGCGCTGCTCGAGCTCGGCGAGCACGTGTTCACGGGATAGCGATCGGATGGCGGCCTTGCGGCCCATCGTTCGCCCCGCTCCGTGGCTGCAGGATTCGAACGCGTCGGGATTCTCGCGACCGGAGCCGATGTAGGAGGCCGTACCCATGGAGCCGGGCACGACAACGATACCTTGCGCTCGCACGGCGCCCTTGCGGTGCACGATCACCTTCTTGCCGAAGTGCTCCTCTGCGGCGGCATAGTTGTGATGGACGTCGACGGCGGGATCCGGCCGCATCGAGGGGAATCGGCGTGAGATCACCGCCTGCACGGCCTCGGCGATCAGTCGTCGGTTCTCGCGCGCGAAGCGCAGACACCAGCCCATGACGGCGAGGTACTCGGTGCCCGGCTCCTCGTCGATGGCGAGGTGCGCAAGACCCCACTCGCGTGGGACCTCCGAGCGCAGGCGCCGGTTCTCATCCCGGGCCACACGGTCGTAGTGTTCGGCCATCTTCTTGCCCACGTTCCGCGATCCGGTGTGGACCATCGCCCACACGATGCCTGCCGAGTCCACCTGGAGCTCGATGAAGTGATTGCCGCCGCCAAGCGTCCCTATTTGACGCTCAGCGTTGGCGACTTCGCGGCGTAGGATCGGAACATCCGGGACCTCGTCGAACACGCCCGTGCGATCGACCTGGCTCTGCTCGTGCCAGTGGAATCCCTGGGGCACGGCACGTTGGATACTGGCGAGGACGGCATCGCGCACGGGCATCAGCTCGTCGGCAGGTACGTTCGTGCGCCACGCGCGCATACCACAGCCGATGTCGAGGCCCACCGCGTGCGGTATGACCTGTCCCTCGGCAGCCAGTACCCCCCCGATCGGCATGCCGTAGCCGACATGTGCGTCGGGCATCAGTGCGATATGCCTGCTAGCGAACGGCAGGTTCGCGAGATTCCGCGCCTGGGCGAGCGTGGGCTCGTCGGCGGACTCACCCCATACCAGGATGGGGACGCGTTCGGTGTCGATGGTCTTCACGGTTCACTCCCTACGGGGTTCGTACCCCACCGAAGGAAACCGACGGGTCGATGACGCCGGCATGCTGTTCGCGAAGCGAGGGCTGCAATCGAGTTCATGCGGAGGTCGTTGATCATGAAGAATAGAAGTGCGTTTTCTACGCCGACGTAAGCGGTACCGAAGCGCGCTGTCGTGGTACGTTCTGTGACAGCAGATATGCCCCGCGCGTCTGGAACGGAGCAGCACATGGACAAGCAGCTTATCGCCACCGAGATCACGAAAGCGATGCGCGCCCGCGACAAGCCGCGCCTTGCGATTCTAAGGCTCGTGAAGAACGAGATCGACATGCGCGAAAAGGACGCCAAGCGTGAGTTCACCGACGAAGAGGTCCTCTCGGCGTTCAAGAAGGTACTCAAGCAGACGGGCGAGACGCTCGAGGGCTCGATCAAGGTTGGTACGAACGCCGAGCGCACGGCGCTGCTCAAGCAGCAGGTCGAGATCCTGAACGGCTACCTGCCCACACAGGTCGCGGGCGACGAGTTACTCGCGATCATCGACCGCGTTCTCGCCGATGGTGGGTTCACGGAGAAGCGCGACATGGGCAAGGCGATCGGGCTCGTAGTGGCCGAGACGTGCGGCAACTGCGACAAGGCCGAGGTCGCCCGCATCATCGGCACGAGGCTCGGCTAGATGGCAAGTGACGCGCTTGAGACGCGTATCGAGGGGTACCGAGTTTCCTCGGTAGGACATTCTTAAGGCGGTGCTATACTCGGAGCGGCTGGCATAGGGGGACGCATGGAGCCGCTGGCGAGGGGATTGTTGAGCGCTGCAGAGATTGATGCTCTAGAGCGCCTTCTTGTCGAGGGCGAAGACTGGATCGTGCAGCGCGTCATCGACTACGCGACCGAGTTGGGCTACGCGAAGTACGCGTCGTCTGTGCGCGAGGCGTGGTGCGTCGCCGTCAGAGGCCTGACGACCTCATTCATAGAGGCGCTACGGCACCACAGCGGCAATCTTGAGATTCACGCCGATGAGGACGTGTGCGAGGACCCCGCTATCAGCTTCGGCATACGAGAGGCTGGCCTCCATCGTTCGCGGGGTGTCGATTTCAGCATGTTTCTCGGCCTGATGAAGTACAACGAGCAGGCATTCACCGATTTCATAGATGAGCACGTCACGAACGCATACAAACGTCGCCACTACTGCCAACTCGTGAAGCGCCTCTTCGACCGCATCGAGATAGGGTTCTCGGCGGAGTGGTCGGGGCTGAGCGCAGAGAAAGCTGTGGAGGAGTTGCGCGAACGCAACGTCCTCATGACGACCGAGAAGGACCTCTACCTGCGCTTCTTCGAGACCGTGAACGTGCCGATGATCGTGCTCGACTTAGACGGCCGCGTCAAGAACCTGAATGCGAGTGCTGCATCGATGTTCGGCATCGAGGGCGTCGAAGGTTCCGTCTACTACTCTCGCGCCGGAGCGGATGCATCGTTCGCGCCGCTGTCCGAGGACATTGAGCGGTTCATCGCGAACGGTGGCGTCGAGACGATGCTTGACCGGACGCTGGAGACGGCAGATGGCTTGCGGCACTTTACCATCCGGATACAGGGGCTGGTCAACGTCGCGGGCGAGTGCACCGACATCATCATCGTCATGGGAGACGTGACCAACCGCCGACAGCTCGAGTTGGAGTTGGAGCAGAAGGTTGCCGAGCGGACCGAGGATCTCGAGCGTGCAAACCAGGAGCTGGTGTGCGCTAACCAGGTGAAGAGCGAGTTCCTTGCGGCCATGAGCCATGAGTTGCGCACGCCACTGAACTCGGTCCTCGGCTTCTCTACGCTGATGCGCCGGGGTCTTGCCGGGCCCGTCAATGAGGAGCAGGAACGCCAGCTCGGCATGATCGTGTCCTCCGGAGAGCACCTGCTCCGGCTCGTGAACGACGTTCTCGACCTCGCGGCAGTGGAGGCGGGGCGTCTCCAGATCATGCCGACCGAGTTCGAGTTGTCGGGGCTGTGCGCCTCGATGGCCGGGATGCTTCGCCCGCTGGCTGACGCGCAGGGTATCGAGTTGCGCTGTGGCCCGAGCTGCGACGAGACGCAGGTCTTCGCCGACCGGGACAAGGCGATGCAGATCCTGCTCAATCTCACCTCGAATGCAATCAAGTTCACCGATCACGGCTATGTGGACATCTCCTGCACCCTGGATACGGAGCGCGATCTTGCGTTCGTCTCGGTCAGCGACTCAGGGCGCGGTATCGCTGCGGAGGACTTCGAACACATCTTCGACGACTTCCGGCGAGGCGTGCCCACCGTCGCGCACGGCGGCGAAGGCATCGGACTCGGGCTCGCCATTTCCCGACGGCTGGCGCGGCTGCTGGGAGGCGACATCGAGCTTGATAGCGTGCTCGGCGAGGGCTCGACGTTCACACTCGTGCTTCCGACCCGGTACGTTGCCGAGGAGGCCGAACCGGCCTAGACGTCCACCTCGTCGGGGCGCGGTCGCTCGTCTGCGAACCACTCCGACTCGAAGTCCCCTTCGGCGATCCGGCCGATCGGTAGCCGCATGTAGCGGCCCGAGGCTTCGACTGCGATGGTGCCGTCCTCCAGTACGATCTCCCCGGTACCCTCGAACAACCTGCCCGAGTCTTTCGTGACGCGCGCAATCACCCGAATGTCCGTGTTCAGCGGCACAGGCTTGCGGAAGCGCATCGAAAGCTCGACCGTGACGCCCCATGCGCCGTGGTCACTGATGCTGATGACCCGCCCGATCGTCTCGTCGAGGATTGTTGAAGCGATGCCGCCGTGCAGTCGTCCCGGATAGCCCTGGTGATGCTCGAGTGGCCTGAAGATGCCCAGCAGCTCGCCGTTCTCGAGTTCGTAGAAGCGGGCGTGCAGACCAGCATCGTTCTGCGTACCGCAGACCATGCACATGCGACTGATGTTCTGTGCTCTGATGACCTGCTGCTTCACGAGCGCTTCTCCGTCTCATCTGGGTCCGCATGTGTCATCGAACCTCCAGCACGCCGGGGGCGTCCCACCAATGATAGCGCTCACGGTGCCTCCGTGACGCCCCATGCGCCGTGGCGTGCTGCTGGTAGTATGGGATCGTGCCGAGAATTTCTCCCACGTGTGACCGTTCGCGCCGTATGTGTGCAACCCGAGGAGGTACCGTGTCTCAGAGATACGGTCGACTGCATGTGATCGCCGGCTGCATGAGCAGCGGCAAGACCGGCGAACTCATCCGCCTGCTATCTCGCCACGCGGTCATCGGCGACACGATGGTGATCTACAAGCACTCGGTGGACTCCCGTGACGGCTGCAAGGCGCGCTCCCGTCTCGGCACAGAGATGGAGGCGCTCGTTGTCTCTGGGCCTGCCGAGATCAGCGGCGACGGTTGCCGCGTGGTGGCCATCGAAGAGGCGCAGTTCTTCGGGGACGGTCTTGCGCTAAAGGTGCTGGAGCTTCTGGCTGAAAGTCGCGAGGTCTACGTCACCGGTCTCAATCAAGACTTCCGTGGCGAGCCCTTTGGCGTGATGCCCGCGCTTATGGCGCTTGCCGATGAGCTCTCGTTGCTGACCGCGATCTGCCAGAAGTGCCACGGCGTCGCCACGCGCACGCAGCGCGTGGTGGACGGAGCTCCCGCGTCCTGGGACTCGCCGACCGTACTCGTGGGTGGCGCCGACTACTACGAGGCGCGCTGCCCCGACTGCCATGAGGTTCCGGGACGGTCGGAGGTCCGATGAGCGCGGGTGATGTGAGCGTTCGCATGTTCGGCGTGCTGCACGCGCTGCGCACCGAGCGGGGGTTGCCCTCTGCCGTGACCATACAGGTGCCTACCGAGGGCGTTCCTGCTCACGAGATCGCGGTCGAGCTCGAGTTGCCGATCGATCAGATCGAAGGCGTGTTCTGCAACCACACCGTGTACGGGGTTGACCGCATTATCAGGCCAGGAGACGAGGTGGCGTTCGTGCCGTATGGTACGCCCGGCCCGCATCGCTTCTTCCTCGGCCTGTACAAGGCGGGGAAGAACAGCAATCCGGAGAACGAGTGATGTTCGCGGCGATGCTCGACGAGTTTCCTGGTCTCACTACCGTTCTCGCGCACATGGGCGGCTACTGTCAGTGGCCCGAGGTCGTCTCGCTCGTCAAAAAGCATGGCGCCGAGCGACTGCTCGAGTTGTGACATGTCTGCCGAGACGTTCTCCTACACCCTTCGCGAGAGCCCGCGGGCCCGGTATGTGCGCATTCGCGTGACCGCACGGGATGGCCTCGTCGTCGTCGTACCCCGGGGTTTCCCACCTGCGCGCGTTCCTGCTTTGCTGGTGATGCGTAGTCACTGGATCGAGCGAGCGCTGGGTCGTGTCGAGGCGCAACGTGTGCGTTGGGCCTCGCAGCTTGCCGCAGGTGCACCTGCGGTACTGGGGCTGCGCGCCGTTGGTGAGGAGTGGCGTGTCGAGTATCGTCGCACCGGGGCGCGCGGGGTGACTGCGCGCGAGCATGCGGGGCGCAGACTCGTGGTGTCGGGTGATGTGGGGGACTCCAAGGCGACACGCGATGCGGTCAAGCGCTGGCTTTCCCGGCGCGCCAAAGCGACGCTCGCACCGGCCCTTCTCGGCAAGGCGGAGGAACACGGCTATCCGGTGAAGCGGGTGACCCTGCGCTGGCAACGGTCGAGGTGGGGCAGCTGTTCTCCGACGGGTACTATCAGCCTGAACACGCAGTTGCTCTTCCTGCCTGCGGCGCTTGCCGGGTACGTGCTGCTCCACGAGTTGTGTCACACGGTGCGAATGGATCACTCAGCTGAGTTCTGGGCGCTTGTCGCCGCTCACGAGCCTGATTACCGCGAGCGAAAGCGAGAGGTGCGTGACGGCTGGGAATATGTGCCCGCGTGGCTGCAGACGGAGTGATAACCGCCACTATCGCCATTGGCGAGGAATTGTCTTACACTACGTTTTGGGTCGAACAACGGCCCAAGGATTCGCGGCGTGACACCCCGGGTCAATATGGCAAGCGTCTTAAGGAAGACGCGTCGGGGAAGGTCATGTCGCTCTGTTTTTGCCCTGCGGGGCGAGAGGATGGATTTAGATGGCACAGGGTACCGTCAAGTGGTTCAACCCGGACAAGGGCTACGGTTTCATCGCGCGCGAGGATGGCGAAGACGTTTTCGTCCACTTCTCCGAGATCCAGGGCGAGGGCTTCAAGAGCCTCGACGAGGGTCAGGCCGTGGAGTTCGAAGTCACGACGGGCCAGAACGGCAAGCAGCAGGCGAGCAACGTTCGCAAGATCTAATAAGCGGCGACGCACATAGCATGCAGCGGAAGGGCGGTCCTTACGGGGGCCGCCCTTCTTGTCTGCGGCAGCGCCAGCGCAGCATCGGGTATCATCGAGCGGACGTTGGCGTATCCGGGGGAGGTAGCGTGCTCGCACTGAGCGAGATACTGCACAGCAAGCTCAAGTTCGCGTTGATCGCGCTTGCGATCGGGCTGGTCGTGGCGCTCACGATGACGCTCTCGGCCATATCGGAGGGCCTCGTGACCGGCATGACCGGTGCGAAGGGCAATCTCGACGCCGACGCGGTCGTCTTCCAGGGCGACACCTATCTCAACCTGGAGCGGAGCCTGCTCACCACCGACGACGTCAAACGGGTGCGCAGCGCAGAGGGAGTGGCCGAGGCCTACGGTGTGGGTCACGTCTTCATCTCCGTGAACGCGCCCGGAGAGGCGTTGGACACGCACGCGTTCGGTCTCGAGGCTGACTTCGATCAGCTGCCGATCGTCGAGGGGGTGGGGGGCATGCCTGCCGACGGCGAGGCGATCGTCGACGAGACGGCACGAGCCGACGGTGTCGAGGTCGGCGACACACTCACCCTCACACCGATCGACCGCGAACTCACCGTCATCGGCTTCACGAAGAACCGCCGTTATGTGATGGCGCCGGTCTTCTACGTCAACCTCGATACGTACGAGGACCTCCGTGCGGCGACGATGTTCGGCGCGATGGCCGAGACGACTGACGGCAACGTCTCGATCGCCGCGGTCAAGCTTGAGCCGGGGGTGACCGTAGATGAGCTTGCCGAGACGCTCGGTGGCGACTTCGATGTCGCCACGCCTGAGGAAGCCGCGCTCGCGGGCAACGGCATGCCGGTCATGATCCTCGCGGTGAACGGTATCCAAGGAGTGTCGTTCGTGATCGGGGCGCTGGTCATCGGCGTGTTCTTCTACATCACCACGCTGCACAAGACAGGACAGATCGCGGCTATCAAAGCGCTGGGAGCGTCAAACGTGTTCGTCTACCGCCAGCTGTTGTTGCAGATTCTCGTGCTGGTGACGGTGGGTGCACTCATCGGGACCAGCCTTGCACTTGGCGCGGGTGCCGGGATGCCGCCTGCGATGGCGTTTGACCCCCGGCCGGACCGCTGGGGCGTGACGCTCGGACTCGTCTACCTGATGGCGTTCGTCGGCAGTCTCTTCTCGCTGCGCAGCATCTTGCGAATCGACCCGGCAACCGCGCTCGATCATGCGGAACACTAGGGGGATGACCGTGAGCCTTCTCGAGGTCAGAAACGTGAGCAAGAGGTACGGCGGCGGCCAGGCGGTCGTCACCGCTCTCGAGGGTGTTACCTTCACGGTCGATGCCGGATCGATGCTCGCTATCCTGGGTCCGTCGGGCTCCGGGAAGACCACGCTCCTCTCGGTCATCGCCGGGCTCTTGCAGCCGTCGTCGGGCGAGATCGTCATCGATGGAAGTCCGATTCACGTGCGGTCCGCCAGCGAGGCAGCGGCGTATCGTCGCGAGAAGATCGGCCTCGTGTTCCAGGACTATCACCTCATCCCGTACCTGAGCGCTGTCGAGAACCTGCTGCTGATGCCGAGACTCGGTGGTCGCGTGACACACGATCACCGCGACAAAGCGTTCGGTCTGCTGGAGGAGTTCGACCTCGGCAAGCGGGTCAAGCACGTTCCCTCCGAGCTCTCGGGCGGCGAGCGCCAGCGGGTCGCCATAGCCCGCGCGCTGATGAACGATCCGGAGATCATGCTGGTGGACGAGCCTACGGCGAACCTGGATACCGAGCGGGGAATGCAGGTCGTCAGTATGCTTGGCGAGCACGTCCGCAGCCGCAAGATGACGTGCCTGATGGTCACCCACGACCAGCGCATGTGTGAGGGGGCAGACCAGGTCCTGCGTCTTGTCGACGGGAGAATGGCCGAGAGGGCATAGCCGCTATGCTGGCTTTTTCCGGCGTTGGCATGCATACTGCTCCAGGGAGTTCGGTTCCACACCTAAGACTCGGTTGTCCTGTGCCTTGCGAATGCAGCGCGCTTCATGGATCAGCTGCGTCTGCAACTTAGAGCGCCAGAAAAGCGCCCGGTACAGGAGACACATGTCATTTCACGCGCTCGACCTTGAACCACGCCTGCTCAAAGGCGTGGAAGCTTTGGGCTATACGTCGCCCACACCCATCCAGCGGGAGGCTATCCCGCACATCATGAACGGCGCTGACGTCGTCGGCTGCGCCCAGACCGGCACCGGCAAGACCGCCGCGTTCGTGCTGCCCACCCTCCATCGCATTCCGGCGCGCGGTGGCCTGAAAGCGCTTGTCGTCACGCCAACGCGTGAGCTTGCGCTCCAGATCGGCGAAGTCACCCGTGACGCGGCCCGCTTCACGGGTCACCGCTTTGTCGTCATCCACGGTGGTGTCGGCTACGAGCCGCAGCTCGCCAAGCTCCGCAAGGGCGTCGACGTGGTCGTTGCCACACCCGGCCGTTTGCTCGACCTTCACAACCGCGGCGCCATCGATCTTTCGGGTATCGAAGTCCTCGTACTCGACGAGGCCGATCGCATGCTCGATATGGGTTTCTGGCCCGACGTGCGCCGCATCATCAATCTGCTGCCTGCGAAGCGCCAGAACCTGCTCTTCTCGGCCACCATGTCGAGCGACGTGTTGCGCATCGTGCAGTCGACGCTCCACGAGCCCGTGCGCGTCGAGACCGCGCCGACGGCGACGCCGGTGGAAAACGTTCATCAGGCGATCTATCCCGTGAATCAGATGCAGAAGTCGGACCTGCTCGTGGCCCTGCTCGAACACGAGCACCTCGAACGCGTACTCGTCTTCACGCGCACCAAGCACCGCGCCGATAGAGTAAACCGCATTCTGGGTCGCGGCGGGATAAACTCGGCAGCCATCCACGGAGACCGCACGCAAGCCCAGCGTCAGAAGGCGCTCGACAGCTTCAAGGACGGCAAAACGCGCGTACTGGTTGCCACCGATGTAGTGGCGCGCGGCATCGATGTCGACGAAATCACCCACGTCATCAACTACGATATGCCGAACAGCCCCGAGGACTACGTGCACCGCATCGGCCGCACGGCCCGCGCAGGTGCGTCGGGCAGTGCACTCAGTTTCCTCGCCTACGAGGAGAACTCGCAGCTGCAGGACATCGAGCGCAAGCTCGGCGTGACGATCGCGTGCGAGGACCTCGAGGGATTCGCGTACAAGGACCGTATCGTTCCCAGCCCGGAGCGTGCGGTTCCCAGCAAGCCGCGTCCCGTTTTCTCCAGCGGAGTGATGGGTCGTCGCGGCGGACGCGGGCGAATCGGCCGCCGCTAGGTCGGCTTCAGCGTATCTGTCTTTGGCGCGCCCTTCGCGAACGGGCGTATACCGGTAATCCTCGACCTTCGGAGCATCATGCGTCAGAACGACATCCGTAACATCGCGATCATCGCGCACGTCGACCACGGCAAGACCACACTGGTCGACCGGCTGCTGCAGACGACGCATGTCTTTCGCGAGAACCAGCAGGTGGTCGAGCGCGTGCTCGACTCCAACGATCAGGAACGCGAGCGCGGGATCACGATCCTCGCGAAGAACATCTCCGTCCGCTACAAGGACGTGAAGATCAACGTCATCGACACGCCCGGCCACGCCGACTTCGGTGGAGAGGTTGAGCGGGTCCTCAAGATGGCTGACGGCGCGCTGTTGATTGTCGACGCATTCGAAGGCACGATGCCTCAAACACGGTTCGTGCTCAAAAAGGCACTCGAGAACGGGCTCAAGCCGCTCGTGGTCATCAACAAGATCGATCGTCCCGGTTCTCGCCCGCATGAGGTTCTCGACGGCGTCTTCGACCTCATGGTCGATCTTGGGGCGAACGACTCGCAGCTTGATTTCCCGGTCGTGTACACGAGCGCCGTGAGCGGCTACGCGCGCTACGAGCCTGATGACGCCAACGATGACATGACGCCGCTCCTCGACGCGATCATCAAGCACATCCCGGCGCCGGACTGCGACCCCGACGGTCCGGTCGCGATGCAGGTCTGCACCATCGACTACTCGAGCTTCGTCGGCCGTATCGGCATCGGGCGTGTCTTCTCGGGCACGATCCATAACGGCGAGCGCATCCTCGTCGTCAAGAACGATGGTAATCGCTATCAGGCCAGCGTGAAGGGCCTGTTCACCTTTGAAGGCATGGGTCGCGTTGAGGCAGAAGCTGCTCACGCGGGCGACATCTGCGCGGTTGTCGGTGTCGAGGACGCCGACATCGGCGACATGTTCACGTGTCGTATCGAGCCCGTGCAGTTGGACCCGATCCACGTTGAAGAGCCGACGATCTCGGTCGTTTTCGCGGCGAGCACGAGCCCGCTCGTGGGCCAGGAGGGAACGATTGTCGGCGGTCGCCAAATCAAGGAGCGCCTACTCAGGGAAGCCGAGTCCAACATCTCGATGCGCATCACCGAGAGCGAGGACCGCAACGGTATGGAAGTCGCTGGCCGCGGCGTGCTGCACCTTTCCGTGCTGATGGAGACGATGCGTCGCGAGGGTCATGAGTTCCAGGTCGGTCGCCCCCAGGTCATCCTCAAGAAGGAGGGTGGCAAGACGTTCGAGCCAATCGAGCAGGCGGTGGTTGACGTGCCGAGTGAGTACGCCGGCAAAGTCATCGAGATCTTCGGCAGCCGCAGCGGCGAGATGACCGACATGGTGCAGCGCGACGAGCGCGTGCACCTGGAGTTCAGGATCCCGTCTCGCGGCGTGATGGGCCTACGCACGCGCATCCTGAATGCTACGCGCGGCGAGGCGACGCTCTTCCATCACTTTGCCGAGTACGGCCCGTACAAGGGCGATCTTGGCGGCAGGCAGAATGGCTCGCTTATCGCGATGAGCACCGACAAGTCGGTCGCCTATGCGCTCGACGCGCTGCAAACGCGCGGGACACTCTTCGTCGGCCCGACGGTGATGTGTTACGAGGGTATGATCGTCGGCGAGCACGCCAAGGACAACGACCTCGTGGTGAACGTTGCGAAGGCGAAGCAGCTCACGAACATGCGCGCTGCTGCGGCCGACAAGGGCATCCAACTTGCGCCGCCCGTGACGTTCACGCTCGAAGAGGCACTCGAATACATCGAGGACGACGAGCTCGTGGAGATCACGCCAAAGAGCATCCGTCTCCGCAAGCGGATGCTGACCGAGAACGAGCGCAAGAAGAACCGCCGCAGCTGACGCGCTGAGAGATCGTCAGTGCGCCTCGGTCTCGCCCGGAAGCACGTCGAGATCGGTAGGCGACGCATCGTGGATGAAGACCGTCACTGCTGACGGTTCGATGCCCGGGTTGTCAGCGTAGATGTCACGCAATGCCGAGACGAGCGCGGTTTTGAGCTCCGGCGGGCGGCCCTCGTAAAGCAGCACCTCGACGACCGTGAAGCGGCCGGTGCGGCAGGACGGCACGTCAACGCACTCCGGCGATGCCTCGAAGACCCGCACAGTCACGCTGCTGTCCGGCACGCCGAGTGCGCTGGTGACCGCGAGTCGCGCGCCCGCGAGTAGCGCGCGTTTGTAGGCGTCCGGTTTGGGTCCGGTGATGTCGATGCGAACAAGCGGCATGGCATACTCCTCAAAGCTAGCTATCTGCGCGGGTCTCGTGCGCCAAGCGTACAGCTTTTATGCGACGCAGGTCACTCATGCCGCCGGTCGTCCTGCTAGGATTGGAGCATCTGACAGACACAGGAGGCCTCCATGACCGACACCAACCCAAACGATTGCGACGCCTATCCGCCGTCATTGCTCGAGCAGGTCGTTGGCGCCGAAGCCGAGTTCCTCGCCGGCGGACACGGTCATGCCGAGAACACAGAGAGCGCCGTACGCATCTTCCTTGAGTTCCTGCGCGGCTTTGAGTTTCTCAACATCGATGTGCCGATGGTCACCGTGTTCGGCTCGGCACGCTTCAAAGAGGGTCATCCGTACTACGAACTCGCGCGCAAGATGGGTCGGGAGTTGGCCGAGGCGGGCTACTGCGTGATGACCGGCGGCGGGCCCGGCATCATGGAGGCCGCGAACCGTGGTGCGCAGGAGGCGGGCGGGCTCTCCCTCGGCGCGAACATCCACCTGCCGCACGAGCAGAAGCCCAACCCGTATCTCGACCGCGTCATGACATTCGAGCACTTCTTCGTGCGCAAGGTCATGATGGTGAAGTACTCGCGCGCGTTCGTGATCATGCCCGGCGGCTTCGGGACGCTCGACGAGCTGTTCGAAGCCATCACGCTCATCCAGACCAGGAAGATGGAGTCGTTCCCGGTCGTTGCTCTGGGCACGGAGTTTTGGAAGCCGATGATGGACTTCTTCCTGGAGAAGCTCGTCGCCGAAGGAACGATTTCTGCGGGCGACACGGATCTCGTCCGTATGACCGACTCGTGTGCGGAGGCCGTCGCGTTCATCAAGGCGCACCCGCACGGCAACCACTTCAGCTCACTGCGACGCTGACGCATGCTGACCCCTGTACTCGCTATTCTCACGTCGCTGGCTTTTGGCACCTCCGACTTTTTAGGTGGCCTTGCCAGCCGTCGGGAGTCGCCCGTCACGGTGACCGCGAACGCGCATGCGCTCGAGATCGCGATGTTCGTCGTGGTGCTGCTCGTCGCCCCTGCTGCGTACTACTCGACGGCCGACCTCGCATGGGGCGCCGTCGCTGGTGTCGTGGGTGGCATTGGAGTCGTGTCGCTGTATGCTGCGCTTGCGGTCGGCCGCATGGGTGTTGTCGCGCCCATTACCGCCGGTCTCGCGGGTTCGCTTCCCGCAGTGTTCGATCTGTCGGCGGGTACGCACATGGGCCCGCGTGCGGTCCTCGGACTCGTGCTGGCTGTGGTCGCGGTAGTGGTCGTGAGCTTCGCGCCCGGACATGAGGAGGACCAAGGACGCAGTATGCCGCCAAGGGCAGTGGCGCTTTCCGTGCTTGCGGGCGTCTGTTTTGCATCTGGCTTCATCGCTCTGTCTTACACTGCCGCAGCATCAGGGTACTGGCCCCTACTCGCGGCTCGCGTTACCTCGACGGTGATGTTGTTCGCCGTTGCAGCCTTGTTTCATCGCCGACTCGTGGCCGATGTGCCGGCGCGTGCTTCGGTCGTCGGTGCGGGCGTTTTCGAGGCGCTTGCGAACGTCACCATGCTCACCGCTATCCGTATCGGTCCGCTTGCCGTAGCCGCCATTCTCGGCTCGATGTTCCCCATTGTGGTGCTGCTACTCGCACGTATCTTCCTCGGCGAGCGACTTCGCTGGATGCAGCGTGGAGGCGTGGTACTCGCCCTGCTCGCGGTGGTGTTGACGGCGCTTCCATAACGGTCTCGTTTGCGCTAGCCCGTGCCCCGTGCGTCACGGTGTCTTCGTCGGGGTATCATGCCCGAGACGACAAAGAGATGCGTTCGCTGCGAGGATCTCATCACAGGGTTGGTGCAGGCGCGAGTGGGAGAGCTGACATCGTGAACATGCACATCGACATCGCCCCGCTGGTCGCTGAATCGCTCGCCACGGGTATGCCGGTCGTGGCGCTGGAGTCGACGATCATCTCTCACGGCTTCCCGTATCCGGCCAACGTCGAGTGTGCGCGTGAAGCCGAGCGCATCGTGCGTGAAGAGGGCGCGGTTCCCGCAACCATCGCCATTGTCGGAGGCAGGCCAACGGTCGGTCTCTCCGATGAGCAGATCGAGCACTTCGGGACGACGCCCGGCATTGCGAAGGCGAGCCGTCGGGACATCGCGCTGCTTGTGGCGCGCGGAGTGGACGGCGCGACCACTGTTGCCGGCACGATGCTGATCGCGGCCATGGCGGGCATCCGTGTCTTCGCGACCGGCGGTATCGGCGGCGTGCACCGCGGCGCTCCGGCGACCTTCGACATCTCGGCGGACCTCATCGAACTCTCTCGCACCGACGTGGCTGTTGTGTGCGCAGGCGCCAAGTCGATTCTCGACATCGGTCTGACACTCGAGTATCTGGAGACGCACGGGGTGCCCGTGATCGGGTATCGCACTGACGAGTTCCCCGCGTTCTACACCCGCAGTAGCGGGTTCGGGGTTGATGCGAAGGCGGAGACTGCCGAGGAGATCGCCGCGCTCCTTCGTGCCAAGCGTGGGTTGTCGCTGGGCGGCGGTGTCGTGATCGCCAATCCGATACCCGTTCAGTATGAACTCGATCAGCAGATGCTGGACGGCGTCATCGATTCGGCTCTGGCCGAGGCAGAGGAGCAGGGTGTGCACGGCACAGGAGTCACGCCGTTTTTGCTGGCTCGGATCCACGAACTCACGGGAGGTGCGAGCGAGGAGGCGAACAAGCAGCTGGTCTACTCGAACGTACGCCTGGCGGCCCAGATCGCGGCCTCGCTCTAGCTTGACGGGACGAGGGGCCGCTTCTCCCTCTGCTATGCTTGGCTTTGGTGCGCGCAATTCCCCGAAGAAGGAGACTCACGATGGCCCGCGCGCGAGTGGCTCTTGCCCGGTGCGATTCCTACGATGCGGAGACAGTCTACGGCGCTGTCGGACGGGCGCTGGTCCTTCTCGGCGGCCCCGGAAGATTCGCGCAGCCGGGGGAGCAGGTCTTGCTCAAGCCCAACCTGCTCGTCGCGTCCAAGCCCGATGACGCGGTGACTACACATCCCGCGGTGTTCGAGGCTGTCATCCGTCACCTGCAAACGACGGGCGCAACGCTCACGTATGGTGATTCGCCGGCGTTCGGCAGGGCGGAAGGTGTTGCCCGACGCGGCGGTCTGGCTGATGTGGCCGAGCGACACGGCGTCGCGTTCCGGGGGTTCACCGAGGGCCGGCAGGTGTCGTTTCCGGACGGCGGGCTCATCAAGCAGTTCACGTTGGCGGGTCCCGTGCTGGACGCCGACGGAATCGTGTCGCTCTCGAAGCTCAAGACACACGGACTCACGCGCATCACGGGTGCGGTGAAGAACCAGTTCGGGTGCATTCCCGGTATGCTCAAGGGCGAATTCCACGCTCGCATGCCGGATGTCGAGCGCTTCTCGCAGATGCTTGTCGATCTGACCGCAGCGGTCGCCCCCCGGTTGTTCGTGATGGACGGCATCCTCGCGATGGAGGGAAACGGACCTCGCGGGGGCGATCTCCGGTGGATGAACGTCATCATCGCGTCTGAGGACCCGATCGCACTGGATGCGACCGTGTGCGCGATGATCAGACTTGATCCGCAGCTCGTCCCGACCATACGCTGGGGCGTAGAATCGGGGCTCGGCACCGCTGACGATATCGAGTACGTCGGTGATGCGCTTGAGACGTTCGTCGTTGACGACTTCGTCGCCAATCGCAGCACGGGCTCGACCACTAGTACGCATGGGCGTGTCGGCGTGCTCATCAAGCAGTGGGTAGTGCCCCGACCCGTGATCGATGCCGCACTCTGCACTTTGTGTGGCACGTGCGTACAGATGTGTCCGGTGGATCCGAAGGCGGTGGATTTCGACAGCGAGCTGGGTCGCGGTGCGCCGCCCGTGCACCACTATGATCGGTGTATCCGCTGCTACTGCTGCCAAGAACTCTGTCCGGAGCGTGCCATCACGGTCAAGACGCCGCTCCTCGGCAGGTTCATCCATCGCTGAACGCACACTACTCCAGGGCTGCTATCACCTGGTCTCTGACGGCCTGACTGACCGCCCCGAGTCCACCGAGGAACTTCACTTCGTTGATCGAGGCCTTGTTCGCCCGGAGCACCGCTTCTGGCTCATCCGAGAGCGCGAAGGGGTTCGTCAGCAGCATGACCGAACCGTCACGGCCCTGCAGCACGCCGCCGGAGAGCGCGTCGGGGAAGTTGGTGCCGGTAGCGAAGGCCAGGCTGTTCCAGGCAAGCCCGCAGTGATCGACCCCGTAGGTGGCGACCGCGACGGCGGTAGCGTAGCGGTTGACGCCGGCGAGACGCTCCACGGCCAGGTCGCCGAAGGTCACCTTGAGGTCATCCTCGACGGCCTTGGATACGGCTCCCGTCCCGCCCAGTATGAGGACGGAGTCAGTGTCTACGTGCA
>JAXMMT010000001.1:0-16524 GCA_034399355.1 Coriobacteriia bacterium
AGCCACGTGCTCGTGTTCGAAGGAGAGTCCTATCGGTTCCGGGAGAGTGCGGGACGGCTCACGAAACTGCGGAAATAGAGAAGCTTGGGGTGGTCAACTTTTCGGTGATCGAAGTGGTCAACTTTTCGATGGACAAACACAGCGGTTCGCCCCGCTTCACAGCTTCAGCCCAGGCCCTAGCTTCATCTTTGGTGAGAACGTCGAACCCGGCGGACCCCCTGAGTGCAAGCACTAGGAATCCCTGAACCGCACTATGAAGGGCAATGATGGCCCACTTCCACCTGTAGTGGTCGTCCTCAACACCTACAAGCGCCTCCGTGACCATCTCAAGAGCCGAGACGGCTTCTTCCGTTTCATCCGTACGGAGGAATCGATTCACGGCTAGCCCCCTGGATTTCTCCCTAGCGTATTTGCGCATCAGCTGCGAACAAGCGCTCTCTTCAGCCCAGCGCTGTCGTGAGTCAGCTGGAAGCGCGGGTTAGTGATCACACCACGAGCCGGACTCACTCTGGACCCTTGAAGCCGAAGGCCTTGAGATCAGCATTCAGAGTGCTGCCCTTGTAGTAGCCACTGTAGTTCAGTTCCTGCACAGGTTCATCAGTGTCAGGGTCGATGAACCTGCGAAAGTACTCTTGATTGGAATCAAGATCACGTGAAGCCGACTCGAAAGCATTCCATTGCCCGAGCACAGCCTCGACGTATCTCTCAGCATCGGCGGGCTTAGCCCTGCCGCGAAGACGTGAACATGCGGCAATCACGGAGAACTTGCCGTATCTGAGGGCGTGGCCATGATCGGCCACACCCCACTTGTCCTTCTTGTTTCGCTTGGCGATCTGCTCACGACGAACTAGGTCGAGGTAGCAGCAGTATCCAAAGAAGAAGGCCTCGAGTCGCCCAACGCTAGCCAACGTCTTCGAGAAGTTCTCTTCGCTGAAGATCTGGTTTTCGCTATTTCCTCTGGCTTCGGACGCACGCTGATTGCAGGCCATAGCCGAGCGGAGGAACTCGACTCGTCGCACAATCTGGGAGGCGTCGATGTACTTGTCCTGCAAACCATCTTCGAACTCTCCGCGCTTCCGCTCGTAGTAGTAGCCGTATCGCTCGTACATCTCGCGCTGAAGGTCAACCTGAATCTTGTCATTGGCTCGCCTGTCAGCCTCGGTGACAGGGGTCTGTGAGTTGGTGGCGCGTGAGATATCCTCGATGAGGTGAAGCCGGTCCTCGGAAGATGTACCCCCGTTCGTGCTGAAAGTGATGATCTTCAGGAGCACCTCTTTGTCTTGAAACACCGAGGGTCCGAGATCACCGTTCAAGACCTGCTCGTAGATCCTGCTGAGTGTAAATGCGGTCTGACCACCGTTGATGATCTGTGGGTTTGACACGACGACCTGAGCCTTGTCCTTCGCACCAACCTGCTGGTTGAAGCCCGTTTCATCCGACAACATTGTGATCCCGTTGTTGAACAGGGCGAACTCGTTGGTCTGCTTGTGAACGATGGTGTTCGATATGTCCCGATTCACACTTCCAGTCTTCAGGCCCAAGTAGCTTCTGGGGTTGTACTTCAAGACTGAGTTCTTGTACCGATGCAGAATACGAGCAATCTCAATCGTTGGGACGAAGACAAGGCTGATGTCGCACTCCTTGAACTCGGTCTTCACGGAGTAGTCCACTCGAGCACTCGCCGAGTTCGTATTCGACAGGTCCAAGGGAATACACAGCATCGACTCGTTGTAGTAGGTGCCCGAGACGACCGGGAAGACAAGCTCATTATAGGAACGCTTGTGGTCAAAGACTGTGTTGACGTACGGCCCTGTCAATCTGCGAATTTTGCTCTGCTTGTGCTCTCTGAGATTCGCCAGGACTACAACTTGATAGTCGTATTGGCCAATATCTGGAACCTCAGACAGAGCCTTCTGAAGCTCGTGGATTTTGTCATTGTAAGACTTGCCGTTCTCGTTGTTCGGCTCCCCATCGGTGATCCTGTCCACATCCATGGAAAGGAGTTCTTCGTAGGTGATGTCCTTCTGTTCGAAGTTGGCCGAAGTAGCCCTGAACTTGGACTGAATGAAATCCACCCGCTTGTGTTCCTTGTCGATGTAGTACGCATCGATCCCGCCATCGTACGGCCCATCGGTAATCCACCGCTCTCTCTCCACGAAATCGAGGATTCCGTACTGAACCTTCAGGTACAGGTGGATGTACGCCCGGGATCGAGCCTGGTTCACAAGCTCTATGTTGGTCGACTTCGGGTAGTACTTGTCATTCGTTGGTGGAGCCTCTCTGCATATGCAGTCGAGAACGTTCACAAGGGTCCGGTACCTCGAGTTCTTGGCCATGCAGGGCTCCCCTTCTGCGCAGGAACCGGTTCCCACCTGAAGACCCTGGGGCAGTGTGTCCCAGTGACAGTGCACGTCAGACGGCAAGACGGTTCTCGCCTGTTATGCATACGCGCTCAACGCGACCTTCGGCCAGCTGAGACTCCAGAATCAGCAAGCACTTCCGGACCGATCCGTGTATCACTAACGTGTTTGCGCTTGCGCTTCCATTATGCGACATCATGCGCGCATCGAGTTGAAGCGCGGGTTAGGCATCGATCCCGGGAAACGTGAGTCCTTTCAAGTCGGCTGCGAGATTCTCCAGATCGGGGAAGAGCGTCGAGCGACGTAGCCCGATACTGTCGAGCTGGGCGGTGATTGTCTGCTTCGCGGCAGCAGGAACGTTGAACACGCGTAGGAACCGAGCCGAATCTGGATGGGCATCGAGAGCCTGCGAGGAACCGTGAATCGTGAAGGTGGACTGCTGAGCGAGCATCCGCTTGTCAATCTCGTGCGCCATCACGGAGATGGTAGCTTCCTCTTGGACACGATCATTGAAGGCGCCAACGAATAGCTCCCGTGCAGGGCTCGATGTCGGTGGAACCAGAGTGGCGTCTGCTGTCACCACGCGATTGAGCTCCCGCGGATTCAGGGCGTACAGGTGAGCGCCTTCATCCGATCGCTCACTTGTGGCGAAGAATAGAGCTACAAGGACGCTGGCGGTCCAATCAAGGAGTCTGGTCGGAAGACCGTAATGCTGCATGAGGAAGAGCCAGGCCACGAAGTCGTCCTGCTCGGGACAATTTGCCTGGCGCGAAGGTGCTTGCTGCCGGAATCGCAGAGACAGATTCTGTTCGGCGCGCCCGCCACGATCGGCCCGATGAATCCCAGGTTGGAGGGTGAATCCTTCAGACGCATGGCCTCGCCACCATGTTTCCGATGGCCACTCCTCCGCGAGATCGCCTGCCACGGTGATGACATCTTGGACTGATGAGATCATCCGCAGTCCGCCCCCTTCGTATGCCTAACGTGTTTGCGCATCAGCAGACGCTTTGCGCTTCCTTCAGTCTATCGCTCCTGGCGTTCTGCTGGATGCGCTGGTTAGCTCCCGCCACTCTTCGGTCCAAGCAGATCGCGTCTCATCTCAAGGAACTGCACTGGTTCGGGTGAGTGGTCGCGATACTGCATGAAGTCCCCGACGGTCTCAGCATACCAAGCCGAGCCGAGTCTACGCGCCACCCAGCAGTCAAACATCAAAGAAGAGTGGTGGGCGACAAGCCGAATAGACTCATAGAAGTCCCGCTGCCAACCTGGTGCGACGTGTGTCATCAAGAATGGTTCTACGCCGTGGTAGTTCGAGCGTACGCGCAATCTCCACAGGAAGTCGAAGAGGGTGGTGGCTGGAACAGTCGCTGCTACCGCTTCCTTCTGACTTGTCAGCATTCGCTTCTTGCCTTGTTGCCTCTTCCACTCGTCGAAGCGACGATCCAATGAGTGTCGTCGTGTCGTTTCGAGCATCTTGAGGTATCTGGGCCAAAAGGTGCTCAAGTCTGGATTGCTGAGCAGAACACCCGAGTCCGCCGGTGTCTCGTGCTTGGGCGCATTCTGAAACGAGTGCGAGCCGTCATGGCAGAATCCGGTGCAGAACACGTTCCAGGGCGGCGGGTACAGATGCCGGCCCTGTACTTCACTACCAATCGCCTTCAGGGTGGTGGCGTGACTAGTTGTTGGCTGGCTTTGAGCGGTGAGCCATGCTCGTGCGGCGCCCGAAACCGCGTAGTACGCGTGGACCGGTGCCCATGCGTTGGTATACGGCAGGCTGAACTGGACCTTGCTCCAGGACGCGAGCTCGAGCTGAATGATTCCGCTCCACGAGAGAGACAGGGCGGTCGCACATGCCTTCTCATCCGCACCATTGACCCGCTGAATGCGAGCGAAGCCGCGTTGTTGTCGCAGAACACCAATCAGTGACTCGCCTCCAACGAGAGTGCCCGCGCCGTATTCGTTCTCCAAGTACTGAGCGAGTCCGAGTAGGTAGTTCTTCTGCACTTGAAACCGACGCGTGCGATCCTCTTCCTCCGCCGTTGGGAGATGCACACTGAAGACTGCCATGCATCCCCCTTTGAGCGGCGTGGAGCTAACAATGATTATGCAGTCTGCATAAAACCATGACGCCTGTCATCAACCCAGCTAGCGGAGCTGCCATGCTATGTAATGCCACAAACTGTCCCAAGTAGTGCATGGCGTCCAGAGGGAGTTGTCAGGCTGCAGTTGATGCGGCGCGGCGTCAGAAGCAGTAGGCATTGATCTCCCCCCGATAGCTACCGACGTCCAGATTCTACCTCTAGTGAGTGGTCCGCGTCTGTGGGCGGGCGGTCTCCGTGTCAACACAGTGTCAACAGAATGTGCCAGAACAGGCCGAATCAGGCGATACGGACATGGATAGACCCTCTGGTGTTTGCGCAGCTCAGAGGGCCTATCCTGTACTCAGCCAGACGTAGCTGGAAACCGCTCGGGCTGACTCATAACCCGAAGGTCACAGGTTCAAATCCTGTCCCCGCGACCAACAAACTCGCAGGTCAGAGGCTTATGAGCTCTCTGGCCTGTTTTGTTTCGGGGTAGCCACCGAAGGACTCACCAAAAGTCACGGTCGGTCTCGGCATACGAAGCGGGGTGCGGCTCGGTGGCGTGCATGACGTGTTCATCCACGTACCAGCGGTGCTCGATCGCCTAGGCGAGCTTCCGCATTCTCGGGACCTGCTCGACTTGTGTTATACGCAGCATCGACGTATCGTGCGTATAACTACAAGGGGGTGAGCCTATGCAGCGACAGCCGCTCGAAGTCCAGACTATCTACGCCGAGCTCCTTGAACAGATTGCTGCCTATGAGGCCTCACGTACCATCGGACATACTGCTGGCTCCTTCGTGACGAAGATGGTGAAGGGTCAGGAGTACTACTACTTCCAGCACGTGGGGCCTGGCGGGGCAAAGCGCCAGACCTATCTGGGTCGTCGGGACGCCGCGCTTGACGAGTTGGCCGATCGGTTCGCCGAGGGGAGAGTCAACGTCGCCGCCGACCAACGATCCATCGAGCGGTTGGCGGCTCTGCTGCGTGTAGGTGGCGCAATGGTCACCGATGCGCCCTCGGCTCGAGTGCTTCGTGCGCTCGCGGACGTGGGGGTGTTCCACGCTGGCGGAGTCCTTGTCGGAACTCACGCGTTCATCGTGCTTGGCAACCTTCTCGGAGTCCGCTGGGACACCTCTCTGAGGACTCAGGATGTTGATATCGAGGCTGATCCCAAGCTCGATATTGCGGTTCCGGGCATCAACGCTGACCTGCCTTCAGCTCGGGATAGCCTGGAGATGGGGTTCCTGCCGGTTTCCGGTCTTGACCCCAAGAGTCCGACGACTTCGTTCAAGGTGCGGGGCCAGAGTCTGCGGGTGGACCTTCTGACGCCGGCCGCAAGGGCCCAATCGCGTCCCGTAAGCCTGTTGAGGTTCGCCGCCGCCGCGCAGCCCTTGAGATTCCTGGACTACCTCATCGACTCGTCCGTGAGGGCGGCAGTAGTTGACGGCGGGGTTGTTGCGGTGAATGTGCCGGATGCGGCGCGGTTCGTTCTCCACAAGTTGATCGTCGCAGGGGAGCGTCCGGCCGCAATGCAGCCGAAACGGGATAAGGACCTCTCGCAGGCGGCACAGATACTCGAGGTGCTGAGTGAGGACCGGCCCGGGGACCTCGTCCTTGCCTGGGAGGCACTAGTCGTTCGGGGGAAGTCGTGGGCGAGCCGGGTAGCAAAGTCAGTCTCTGCGCTTGATCGCATTTCGCCTGTCGCAGCACAGAGCGTTCGGGATCTCGCCGGATAGTGGTCTCGTCGAAGACGAGGAGATCGGCTCCTCTGGCCTCGAGTGCCTTGCTGATCTTCGCGTAGGCTGCGTCGTTGTCGGCCAGGTGATTCAGCGCGATGTCGACGTCAGTACTGCCAACATGACCGGTACTGTCAGGCATCATCAGCGACGGTACCCATCCGCCGACGATGACCATATCGTCCCGGTACTCTCCGAGGATGTGTACTAGCTCGACCAGGACCGACTTTGCGGCCTCAACTGCATCTGGCGGGTAGTCTGTTCCGGGAAGACGAGAGCGCAAGCGTTGTACTTCAAACTTGAAACTAGGAACGCGCAGCAGTTGGGCGGACTACGCAAGCAGGGCGCGGATTTCGTCCTGCGTGTCCCTGTCAGTATGCAAGGCGTCAACTGCAGCATTCACCTTCATGGTCACCTCAGACATCTCAAGCAGGTCCTTGCTCACGGAGTAGCGCTTCTCGCTTACGAGCCAACGCAGCACTGGAGCCAAATGCCAAATTGCCGACCTGCCTTCGTGCAGCGGCACTGGCACTCGCGACGTGCAAGACACGAGGAGCTTGCGTATGTTCTGCCGTGAGCAGCCGACAATGTCTGCAACGTCAGTGACACCCACCAGATCCGGAGTCACCTCCACCAGTTCCGCCTCAGGAAGTGCGCGCTTCACGTCCTCTATGGCACTGAGTATCGCGTTGCGTGCGGAGTCCGATTCGCGCGTGAACTCAAAGGCAATGCGTCCGGCGTGACCAATACCAATAAGGGCATCGTCGCAGCCTGCATCGCCCAAGCGCTCGATCAACTCATCAGAGTGTGCTTCGTCTGGCGGTAAGGTGAACCGCAGGGCGAACTCGTACTCCCTCATGCTTTTACTCCTCCTGCTCGCCATCTCGCTCACCTCCGGTGCAGCCATCCACTTTGCGCCTAATCTGCTTCGCATGGGTTTCGGGATTCCTGGGAGTACTGCTGATGCTTGTCACACAGAACTCGCCGCATCTGCATTCAGGATTATTGTGTGGACAAAAGAGCCTGCCCCAAGCATGCGAACTCTTCCCTGTTGGCTCGACGCGCCATCCGCTATCCTCCGCGTACTGCAGCGCTTTCTCAATATGCGGATTTGGGTGCCGGTTCCTAGACAAGTGTTCCTTCTTCTATAGCAACGCTACTCCAGCTACTCGAAGTTGTCAACTGACAACTTCCGCAGAATCGGGCTGTGGGCCCACTGGCTAGGTGCTACAGGCTACGTCCGTGAAGCGAGCCGAGCGGGAGCGTCCAGTCACCTTCAGGGTGGCGTTCTCTCGACTGCGCGGCTTGGGACTGACAAGGATCTGTACATCGCGGTCAAGAGCATTGAGGAAGCGAATCAGCCGCTCGATTGAGAACCCATCCAGCTTGCCAGCCAAGAGTTCTGACACTTTAGGCTGTCCAGTTCCAAGGACTCGGGCGGCTTCCGCTTGAGTCAAGTGTCTATGAGAGACAATGCTGGCAATCTGATTGGCAAGCGCAGCTTTGGCCAGAAGTTCATCGGATTGGGGCAGACCCAAGTCCTGGAACACATTGCCGCTACTTGCTGTATGTTCACGCATGGCGCTCATCCTATTTGCCCTTCTTCTGCTTTGCTCTTTGCTCGTGCAGTTGTGCGGCCATCCTGAGCCGTGCTTTCACGATGTCAATCTCATGTTTCGGCGTCTCGGTCCCCTTTTTCGCTTTCTTCTGGAACGAGTGCAAAACATACACAACATCCGAGAACCGCACTGTGTACATGGTCCTAAAGGTATCGCCGTCATAATCCTCGACGACCTCCAGAACCCCACCACCTTTGAAGCCCTTGAGTGGCTTCGCCTGCACGTGCTTGCCTCCACACTGTGCTTGGAAGAGGGCGAAACCCATCGCCTGCTTCACTGAATCAGGAAACGCCTGCAAGTCCCGCAGAGAGGATGCAATCCACATGACTTCCTTGGGCACGGCAGTCTCCATAAGTGAGTATCCCACATCTGGGATACATTAGACAATACATTCATCAGTTGGGTCTAACCAACGATTCTACAGTCCGCATAAAACCATGACGCTCAGCACCAACCCGGCTAGCGAAGCCGTCATTGGTGGCCCACGCGTAGGGCTCACAGCCCACGATACGAGCTCGCTCTGACAGCCGCGTTCCCACCTCCGGGAACCCCCGCCACCAGGCAGTACTCACACACGCTACAAGACAACGAAGGAACGCAGTGCGACAGCTGGGTGGACGAAGCGCAAGCGTTGTACTTCATACTTGAAACTAGGTCAGTGACCTAGACAGCGCATCCCTGCCATGGCTTGATCTTGGCCAAGTCGCTGGCGAGTTCCTGTTGCGCGACCTCGGTGTCGTAGGCCGCCTGCGCGCGGAGCCAGTAGCCGTCCGACAGACAGAAGAACCGGCACAGCCGCAGGTCCGTGTCGGCCGTAATCGAGCGGTTGCCCTTGATAATCTGGCCGATGCGCTGCGCGGGTACCCCGATCTCCTTGGCGAGACGGTACTGCGAGATGCCCATGGGCTTCAGGAACTCCTCGATGAGGAGCTCTCCTGGTATCACTGGCTTGAGCCTTGCCATCGTCATCACCCTCTAGTGGTAGTCCACGATCTCGACATCTTCCGGTCCGGCCGCCGTCCAGCGGAAACAGACCCGGTACTGATCGTTCACCCTGATGCTGTGCTGCCTGGCGACCGACTCGACGGCGATGAAGCGCTTGACGCGCTGGCCACCGGCGAGTCGTGCTGTGTCCGCATCCTTGAATGAGACGATCATAGGAGAATAGTAACGCGCCACGTCAATCACGTCAAACGTTACTATGTGGGCAACAGAGGGGGTCTGTCTCCGCTACAGCTCCAGGTCCCAGATGCGCCACTTCTTGTACTCGTGGCCGCCCATGAACTCCGACGCCCGGATGATGAGGTCGTTGTTCTCGAGCAGCAGCGAGGCGTCGCAGTCCTTGTAGCCGTTTGACTGTGCGTAGGCGAGCACCTCGTCGAAGAGCAGGGCGTCTGTCCCCATACGGCGATAGCCGGGCAGCACGCCGAAGAACATAAGCCGCACGCGGGGCAGGTGGCGCCGCATCTTGAACAGTCGCGCGATGCGCACGTAGTCGGAGTCCCCGTACCACTTCCAGCGCGGCCGCAGGGCCACGTTGGGATCAGGGAAGCAGCCGAGCACCGCGATGGGCGTGCCGTTGTGGTAGGCGAAGCGAATGAGGCCCGTGTCGATGATCGGCTTCAGCGCCTCGACGAGCATATCGGCCTCCCAGTCCGTGATGGGCAGAAAGCCCCAGTTCTCGGCCCAGGCCTTGTTGTAGATCTCGACGATCAGCTTCACCTCGTCCTCGAGGTCCTTCATCACGACGCATCGCGTCTCCAGCCCGCCGCGCTTGCGGACAGCCGCAGCTACGCGTGTGAGGCGCTCATTCGCGGGCTTGGTGAGGTCGATGAGGTACGCGACGTAGTCCTTGGTCTTCTCAAAGCCGTAGCGCTCGATGAACTCGGCGTAGTACGGCGGGTTGTACGTGTGCTCCACGTAGACGTCCTGATCGAAGCCCTCGACCAGGCACGCCTGGCGCTCATGCGTGATATTGGAGTACTCGCCGGGGCCGCGCAGGATCTCGGCGCCACGGGCTTTGGTCCAGTCGCGCGCCGCGTCGAGTAGCGCCTCGGCCACCGCATAGTCCGCGATGACCTCGAAAAACCCGAAGAACCCGAACTTCCCGCCCCAGCCCTCGTTGATGCGCTCGTTCACGACTGCGGAGATGCGTCCCACCGGCGTGCCGTTACGGTGCGCCATGAAGTGCGTCGTCTGTGCAGTGCGGTGGTAGGGGTGGTCGGGCATCATCAGCCCCTGCATGCCAAGCAGCTTGTTGCCAAGAAGGTCCGCATCAAGCTGCGGCGTCCAATACGCATTGCCCTTGTAGAGGCTATAGGGGAAGCGGACGAATTCTTTAAGACGGGGATCGCCGAGGGGTATCTCGGTGATCGTGATGTTGCTGGCTCGCGTGGCTTGCCCGGATTCCCCGCTCATCGTGTCTCCCTGTCCGGCTGCTGCAGTACTCTGCCGAGCGTAGCAGACCCTCCGCGACCCGACGAGCGTACTGCTACACTTCACGTAGCGTCCGCGGGAGGGAGTCAGACAGCGTGGACCTCACCTCGATCTCGAACAGTAAATGGGCGACAGGCCTTGTGTTGGGAGTGGGCAAGCTGGTGCCGCCGAGTGTCGGCCACCGTCTCGCTCGGCGGACTGCGTCTCGCATCGCTGCCAACCGTGACGACCCCATGGTGCAGGCGGTCCGCGCCAACCAGTGGATGGTGTCGCGCGGCACGTTGACCGGTGACGCGCTCGACGAGGTGGTCCGTGAGACGTTCGAGTACAGCGGACGTTTCCTCTACGACCTCTATCACGTGATGGAGAACCCCGACGCGCTCATGGGGATGGTCGCGGTCGACGAGACCTTCGAGCGCGTGCTTGCCGATGACAAGAAGCGGCCTCACGTCTACGCGGGTATCCACCTCGGCAACTTCGACCTCATGGGCCGCGCGCTCGGCCATCACGGGTGGAGCCAGCAGCTCCTGAGCGTCGCCGACCCGAACGAGGGGTACCAGTGGCAGAACGAGATGCGCGCGCGCTATGGCTTCGAGGTGACGCCGGTGAGCATCGAGGCGCTGAAGCGGGCCGCGCGCAGGCTTGCTGAAGGCGGCTCGGTCACCACCGGTCTCGACCGGCCGCTCCTCGACGCGCGGCAGTTCCCGCACTTCTTCGGCAGGCCGGCGCCGCTTCCGCTGCTGCACATCCGACTGGCTATGCGCGCGAAGGCGCCCGTCGTGGTGATCTCGGCGATTCTCGGCGATGACGGGAAGTACCGCGTGCAGGCTTCCGAGCCGCTGGAGATGGAGACCGGGGGCGACACCACCTCGGACATGATTGCCAACGGTGAGCGCGCGTTGCGCGTGGCCGAGAAGCTCATAGAACGTGCGCCGCACCAGTGGGCGATGACGCATCCCGTGTGGCCCGACGTCGTCGGGACCGTCTAGCTGCCAGCACCCGGGTGGTGCACACGCGAAGGGAAGACCTGCATGAGCGCCAAGATGGAAGACATCAAGCAGCACAATCGCGTCAACGACATATTGCTGGGCCCCCTTGAGCGGCCTGCGCTGCAGTGGCTCGCGAAGACGAGCCCGAAGTGGATCACGCCGGACGTGCTCACCGCAATCGGCACGCTGGGCAGCGTCGGCATCTTCGTCGGTTACGCTCTGAGCAACCAGAGCATCTGGTGGCTGTGGTTCGTCAACCTCGGCTTCATCATCAACTGGTACGGCGACAGCGTCGACGGCACACTCGCGCGCTACCGCAAGATCGAGCGGCCCAAGTTCGGCTTCTACATCGACCACACCGTGGACGCGGTAAGCGAGTTCCTCACGATCATCGGTATCGGGCTCTCGCCGTTTTTGCGTCTCGACATCGCGGCCTTCGCACTCATCGGCTACCTGCTCATGAGCGTGCACGTGTACGTGCGCACCTGCGTCGACGGCGTCTTCAAGATCAGCTACTCCAAGATCGGGCCCACCGAGATGCGCGCCATCATCATGGCCGTGAACGTCGCCATCTTCTTCGCGCCGGACTTCTTCCTGCGCGAGCTGGCGTTCGGCCTGCGCCCGTTCGACTGGATCGGCGCAGCTCTGGCGGTCGGTATGGGTATGGTTTTCTTGGTCACATCGTGGCGTGAGGCTGTTCGCCTCGCGCGGCTCGGAGGGTAGGCGAACGCGGGTGGGCAGGCTCTTCTCGCGTGCACCGCGGCGGCTCGGGCTCCGCCGGCGGTAGGTCGCCTCGGCACGCTACCTGCTACCATGGGCGAGTCGTTGTCCCGAGGAGGTATGCGTGCCCACGCCAGCCAGCGCCCGCCCGCAACGCGCTCTCTGCGCCGCGATAGCCGTACTGGCTGCCGTCACCGGCGTCCTCATCGCCGTGATACCGCCGGACGAGAAGCTTGGCGGCATGGTCCGCCTCGTGATGACGCACGGCGCTTCGACCTGGGTGAACATGGCCACGTTCACGCTTGCGGGCCTTCTCGGCATCGCCTTCGTCGCAGGAAAGACGCGCGCGGGTCGCTGGGGCGCGGCGTTTCGCTGGATCTCGCTGCCGCTGTGGACGATCAACACCGGTCTCGGCTTGCTGTCGATGAAACTCATCTGGGGCGGCATCTTGTGGGACGAACCGCGGCTGTGGATGACCTTCGGCCTGCTCGCCGCGTCGATCACCGTGGTGGCGATGCAGCTTGTCTTCAATCTGCCGAAGTTGACGGCGCTGCTCGACGCGACGCTTGCGGGCGGCCTGTGGGCGCTCGTGCTGCTGCTCCCGAACCTCTTCCATCCGGACAGCCCGGTCTTCAGCTCGGGAAACTGGGCGTTCATCGGCCCGTTCTTAGGAATCGTGGAGTCGCTACTCGTGATCGCGTTCATCGTCGCGACTCTCATCGCGCGGCGTGACGTTGCCGGCGCCGCCGCTAGCTGATGACGCCGAGTTCCCGGCCGATTCTCGCGAACGTCTCGAGCACGTAGTCCATCTGCTCGTCGGTATGCGTCGCCATGTAGCTCGTACGCAGCAACGCACGGTTCGCCGGAACCGCCGGCGGGCGCACCGGGTTCACGAAGATGCCCTCTTCGAGCAGGCGCTTCCAAAACGCGAAGACGAGCATCTTCTCGCCGAGGATGATGGGGATGACGGGCGTCTCGCTCGTGCCCAGGTCGAACCCGAGCTCGCGGTAGCCCTTCTGCATCCTGTGGACGATCTCCCACAGCCGTTCCCGGTGCTGCGGTTCGCTCTCCATCACGTCGAGTGCACCTAGGCAGGCGCCCACGGACGCGGGGGCCATCGCCGCCGAGAAGATAAACGGGCGCGAGTTGTGCTTGATGAAGTCGATCACCTTGGCGTCGCCTGCGATGAAGCCGCCGAGCGAGGCGAAGCTCTTGGAAAACGTCCCCATGATGAGGTCGACGTCTTTGGTCACCCCGAAGTGCGCTGCGGTTCCTTCGCCGCGGGGCCCCAGCACGCCACTCGCGTGCGCGTCATCCACCATCAGCCTGGCCCCGAACTCCTTGCAGACTTCGATCATCTCGGGCAGAGGAGCGATGTCGCCCTCCATGCTGAAGACGCCGTCGACTACGACAAGGATGCCGCCGTGGTCGTTCGCATCCAGCGATGCCAGCGTCTTGCGGAGGCTCTCCATGTTGTTGTGCTCGAAACGCGAGACCTTGCCGTAGGAGAGCTTGCAGCCGTCGTAGATGCTTGCGTGATCGTCCTTGTCGATGACCACATGGTCATGGCGGCCGACAATCGCAGAGATGGTGCCGAGGTTGGTCTGGAAGCCGGTAGAGAACACGAGGGCCGTCTCCATGCCGACGAATGTGGCGAGACGTCGCTCGAGTTCTTCGTGGATCGTGAAGTTGCCGTTCAGTAGACGCGAGCCAGTACAACTAGGACCGAACGCCTCGAGTGCTTCGCGCGCACGTTCACGCACGTGGGGATGCGTAGTGAGACCAAGGTAGTTGTTCGAGCCGAGCATGATGAGTTCGCGGTTGTCGATTAGTACCGTGGCGTCGGACTCTGACTCTATGACCTGGAAGTAAGGGTAGTAGCCGGACGCCTTGGCGACGTCGGCGTCTGTGTAGTCCCAGCACTTTTGAAAGACGTCCATCGGGCTCCCCTCGGACATGAGGCGGATGCATACCACGCTATTCTAACTGTTTCGGCCGTGCGCATGTGGCTTCCTGAATCCCGCTTCCCAAGGCATGGGGCGGCGCGTAGTATGGGGCTACAACCGAACACGGGTCCTGGGTGCTCGACGAAGTCGAGAGAATAGGGAAGTCGGTGAGATTCCGACACGGACCCGCCACTGTGAGGAGGCTTCAGCGCCTCCAAGTCAGGAACCTGCCCAGGATCTGCGACGCGGCCTTCGAGGTGGAGGCACGGTCGCTGCCCGCGTGCATGCGTTCCGGCAGACCGAGACACCTTGAAGACTCTCGCATCGGCGAGGGTCTTTTCGTGTCTCGGCCCGCGTTCGGCGAATCTGTCGGAAGTGTACGTAGAGATGTAGGAGGAAGGCATGAGAGACCAGATTGGAACGAGGGGCCGCATTGCCGCCGCCGTAGTGGCGGTCATGCTGCTCGCGACCGCGCTCACCGGATGCGGTGGCGCGAAAGAAGACGTCGAGACCGAAGCGCCCAAGAGCGCGACGTTCCCGGTGACGGTGACCGACGATGCTGGCCGAAAGGTGACGGTCGAAACCCGGCCGCAGCGCATCGTGTCGCTGGCGCCGGCGAACACCGAGATCCTGTACGGGCTGGGCGCGCTCGACCGCGTCGTGGGCGTCACCACCTACGATGACTATCCGCCCGAAGTGGCCTCGCTCGAGAAGGTCGGCGACTTCGTCGGCCCCAACCTCGAGGCCATCGCCGCGCTGGAGCCCGACCTCGTGCTCGTCACGACCGGCGTGCAGGCCGACATCATCTCGCAGATCGAGGCACTCGGCGCCACCGTCATTGCGATCGACCCGCAGTCACTTGATGCGCTCTACACCTCGATCGGAACCGTCGGGCTTGCGATCGGGGAGCCCGCGAAGGCCGACGAGATCGTCTCGGACATGAAGCGCGAGCTTGCCGCCATCCAGGATGCCATCGACGCCGCTCCGGTGCGGTGCTTCATCGAGATCGCGCAGGACCCGCTGTTCACCGCGGGCGCAGGTACGCTGCTCAACGACCTCATCGATCAGGCCGGTGGCGAGAACGTGGTGACGCAGGACGGGTACGTGGGTTACTCGGTCGAGCAGCTTCTGACCGACGACCCCGAGGTCTATCTCGCGACGTTCGGCTCCATGAGCGATCCTGCGGACCTGGACGAACGGCCTGGCTACGACAAGCTCTCGGCAGTCAAGAACGGTCGTGTGGCCGTGCTCGATGACAACCTCGTGAGCCGTCCCGGCCCCCGCATCATCCAGGGCGTGCGTCAGATCGCCGAAGCGCTGCATCCGGAAGCGTTCGGGCAGTAGCGATGACGTCCGCACCCGGACCGGCGCGCCGGCGTCTCGCAATCGCGACCCTCGTGGTCGTGCTGCTTGTCGCGATGATGCTTGCCGTCGGTCTGGGTGCGGTGCACATCACCCCCGGCAAGGTCGTCGGGGCGATCACGCGCGGTCTGTCGGGGTCGGCGCTGGGCAAGGCAGACGCCGTCATCCTCGACCTTCGCTTGCCGAGAGTCATCCTTGCCGCGCTCGTAGGGGCGGCACTCGCGCTTGCGGGCGTGCTCTATCAGGCGCTCTTCAAAAACCCGCTGGCAGACCCCTACATCCTGGGCGTCTCCGCGGGGGCTGGTCTCGGCGCGACCATCGCGCTCGTGACAGTGGGAACCAGCTTCGCCAGTCGCGCGTTCGGCGTTCCTGCGGGCGCGTTCGCCGGAGCGCTTCTCACGATCGCCTTCGTTATTCGTCTTGCTTCGCGCGCAGGCCGTGCGGACACGACCTCACTGTTGCTCGCGGGCGTGGCGATCTCCTACACGCTTGCGGCCATCACGTCGTTTCTGCTCGTCGTGTTCCGCAACTCGATGCAGTCTGTCGTCTTCTGGATGATGGGTGGGCTCACGTCCGCATCGTGGGACTACGTCGGGGTGGTCGCGGCGATGTTTGCGGTCGGAGCGGTCCTGCCCGCGCTGTATTCGCGGGAACTCAACATCATGCTGCTCGGCGATGAGCGTGCGGGTCAGCTCGGCGTCAACGTCGAGCGCTTCAAGCTGCTCGTTCTCGCCTCGGCGTCTCTCGTGGTCGCGGCGGCGGTGTCGGTCTCGGGCCTCATCGGTTTCGTCGGCCTGATGACGCCGCATATGGCGCGACTGGTGCTCGGTCCCGACCACAAGCTCCTGCTGCCTGCCTCGACGCTGGCGGGCGCCATCGTCATGGTGCTCGCCGACCTCGCCGCTCGCACCGTCCTCGCGCCGGTCGAGATACCGGTCGGCATCGTGACGGCCGTACTGGGTGGCCCCTTCTTCGTCTGGTTGCTCGTCCGCAAGAAGGAGCGCCGATGAACACTGCCGAGACACCCCGCCTCGCGTTCTCCTCGGCCACCATCGGGTACGGCGGCACGGCGATCGTGCGTGACGTAGGCCTTGAGGTTGACGCAGGCACGTTCGTGGGACTTGTGGGTCCCAACGGCGCGGGCAAGTCAACGCTGTTGCGTTCGGTGACGGGTGCGGCGCAGCTGCTCTCGGGAGCCGTTGCGCTCGACGGCGAGTCGATCGGCCGCATGTCGCCGAGAGAGCGCGCACGGGTCGTCGGTGTCGTCCCGCA
>JAXMMT010000003.1:0-2990 GCA_034399355.1 Coriobacteriia bacterium
TGGTCAGGATCGTAGGGCAGGAACTCCCGGGCCATGGTGTCGACCTTCCGTTTCGGCGTCGACACCATTCTACGGGGGCATCCTCACCTGGGCCAGTGCGCGCGTTCCGCGAGGTTGGACTATTTCCCGACAGGCTCCTAGTCGCAGCAGGCGGTCGCCTGCTTGCGTGCGATGAGTTCCTCATCGCACTTGGGACAGAATTCGTACTCGCCCGACAGATAGCCGTGGGTCGGGCAGATGGAGAACGTGGGGGTGACGGTCACGTACGGGAGGCGGAAGCGCTCCAACGAACGCCTCACGAGCTTCGCGCATGCCTCGGCGGACGAGATGCGCTCGCCCATGTAGAGATGGAGGACAGTGCCTCCTGTGTACTTGCGCTGCATCTCGTCCTGAAGCGCGAGGGCTTCGAACGCGTCATCGGTGTAGCCGACGGGCAGTTGCGAGGAGTTTGTGTAGTACGGGTTCTCGGGCGTGCCCGCCTGGATGATGCCGGGGAAACGCTTCCCATCTTCGCGGGCGAAGCGGTAGGTCGTGCCCTCTGCGGGCGTCGCCTCGAGGTTGTAGAGGTGCCCGGTCTCCTCCTGGAAGGCGACCATCCGCTCCCGAACGTGGTCGAGCAGGCGGAGCGCAAGCTCGCGTCCCTTCGGCGTCGTGATGTCTTCAGAATCGCTCGTGAAGTTGCGAATCATCTCGTTGATGCCGTTGACGCCGATCGTCGAGAAGTGGTTTCTGAGCGTGCCGAGGTAGCGCTTCGTGTACGGGAACAGCCCGTCGTCGATGTGGCGCTGGATGACCTTGCGCTTGAGTTCGAGCGAGGTGCGTCCGTACTCGAGCAGGGTGTCGAGGGCCGCGTACAGTCCCTTTTCGTCGCCGTTGTGCAGGTAGCCGAGTCGCGCGCAGTTGATCGTCACGACACCGAGCGACCCGGTCTGCTCGGCAGACCCGAACAGCCCGTTGCCGCGTTTGAGGAGTTCGGTGAGGTCGAGCTGCAGGCGGCAACACATCGAGCGAACCATGTTGGGCGTGAGCTCAGAGTTCACGAAGTTCTGGAAGTAGGGAAGCCCGTACTTCGCCGTCATCTCGAAGAGCCTCTGGGCGTTCTCGGAGCCCCAGGGGAACTCAGGCGTGATGTTGTAGGTGGGAATCGGGAAGGTGAAGACGCGCCCCTTCGCATCGCCCTTTGTCATGACCTCGATATAGGCGCGGTTGATCATATCCATCTCGGCCTGCAGCTCACCGTAGGTGAAGTCGCACTCGACCCCGCCGATGATCGGGCGCTGCTCGTTGAGGTCGTCCGGACACGTCCAGTCGAACGTGAGGTTGGTGAACGGGGTCTGCGTACCCCAGCGGCTCGGCACGTTGAGGTTGTAGACCAGCTCCTGGATCGACTGGCGAACCTCGTCGTAGGACAGGTTGTCGAGGCGGATGAACGGCGCCATGTATGTGTCGAAACTCGAGAACGCCTGCGCGCCCGCCCACTCGTTTTGCAGCGTGCCGAGGAAGTTCACGATCTGCCCCACCGCGCTCGACAGGTGCTTGGGCGGCGCCGCCTCGACCTTGCCGGGTACGCCGTTGAGCCCCTCGGTGAGCAGCGTGCGCAGCGACCAGCCGGCGCAGTAGCCTGCAAGCATGTCCAGGTCGTGGATATGGATGTCACCCTCGCGATGGGCCTGGCCGACCTCGCGCGGGTAGACGTGGGACAGCCAGTAGTTCGCCACCACCTTGCCCGACACGTTGAGGATGAGCCCACCGAGTGAGTAGCCCTGGTTGGCGTTGGCGTTCACGCGCCAGTCGACGCGCTCGAGATACTCGTTGATCGAGCTCTCGACCTCGATCACGGTCTTCTTGTCCTCGCGCAGCCGGGCACGCTGCTCCCGGTAGACAATGTAGGCACGGGCGGTCTTAAGGTGGTTCGCCGAGATGAGCACCTGCTCGACGACGTCCTGGATCTGCTCGATCGTCGGCTGGCTCTCGGCGAACCGGTGCGCCATCACCTTCAGGGTCTGTCCGGTAAGCAGCGCGGCTTCAGGCGCGTCGAACTCGCCGGTTGCTCGGCCCGCGCGCTCGATTGCCGAGCGGATCCTGTCGGCGTCGAACGGAGCGGTCTCGCCGCTTCGCTTGACGACGTGCGAGAGGTCGAACTGTTCGTTGGCGGCCACTTCATACCCTCCTCGTGTCGCGGGAAGGGTGAGGGCGTTCGCGCCACGCATGAGGGACGCAAGCCGCACCGGACACCCCGCCCGGTCATTGGCGATCTAACCAATCGAGGCAGGTCTACTGGCTCGCGAGTCTCTGCGGCTGTCGGCCTTCCCAGCACGATGCGCGCCAGTGGCGTCAGTCGACAGCAGCTCGTCGCTCACAGTTGCGGGGGCAGCGCCGGCTTGATCCTTGTGGACGACCGGCTTCCCTCTTAGCCCCATATCTTGGTATGGGGAACCTCGACACACAAGATAGTGATGGCAGCGCCCGGCCCCGTCAAGTACTCGCGTTGCCTCAGAAAGAATGTACTCGAAACCGATTCGATGCCTCACAAAAGAAGGTACTCGAACCGGCCCTTGCCGGATCGACCGGCGAAGGGTCAAAAGGATGCCGTTATCGATGGCTGAGAAGAAGGCGATCACGCGTGAGATGCGACGTCGTTACCATAAGGCGTCCAAGGCCGGGAAGGCCACGATGCTCGACGAGCTCGTTGCGCTCACCGGTTGGTGTCGCAGCTATGCGTCGCGCGTCTTGAGACGCGAACCGCATAAGAGGAGCGGCCCGGAGACCCGGGGGCGCAAGAGGATCTACGCCCCCGAGGTGATGATCCCGCTCAGGAAGGTGTGGGCGAGCATAGACTGCGCGTGCGGCAAGCGGGTGGCCGCCGGCATGGACGACGTGCTTACCGCACTCGTTCGTGCAGGAGAGCTCGACGGCGAGGCGCACGCCGTCTCCCAGCTACGCGTGATGTCCGCCGCGACCATCGACCGCATCCTCGCACCCGACCGGGC
>JAXMMT010000005.1:0-11824 GCA_034399355.1 Coriobacteriia bacterium
GAGCGCGTAAGGTTTTGGGGGGCGGGACCCCGAAGCCGTATTGAGGCATAGAGAGCGGGTTTCCTTCTACTCTTGGTTTGTTGATGACCCAGAGAAGAAAGGAAACCCGCATGCACGATGATACAGCGCTCCTGAAGTCGATTCTGGTGGAGTTTTGTCTTGAGCGGATCACCCGCTTCGAGGATTTCGAGCGAGCCGAGACGAGCTCACACGAAGAAGTGCTGAAGACCCTGGCCGATGCGATGTCTGAGGCCCTCGAGATATTCGACGCGCGGTTGTTCTCAGACAGACCCGAGGGTTGGTGCGTGAAAGACGCCAGGCCCCGCTCGATCCTCACGGAGTTCGGTCAGGTGACCTTCACCCGCCGTGTCTACACAGACGAGTTCGGGGACCGGCGCACCTACCTCGACGAGATCGTGTCTCTGCGCCCCAGGAAGCGGCTGTCCCCGGGTGCGTTTGGGGCACTCGCCCTCTTCGGGTCCGAGATCCCCTACGAACGCGCGGCGAAGATGCTCTTCCGGCACTGTGCGGGCGACGTGTCGGGGATGACGACGATGGGTGTGCTGCGCGAGACCGGCGACCTGCTCGAGGTCGAGTCAGAAGCGCGGCGCCGAGAACTGTTCGACGAGGGGCTGCTGCCTTCCGCAGCACGGGAGAGCGAGGAGATCAGGGTCGAGGCTGACGGGATCTGGGTGGCGCTTCAGCGGGCCCGCGGTCGAGGTGTCGAGATCAAGGCGCTGTGTGCTTACGAGGACAAGAACGCAGGTAGACGCGTCGGAGTCGTGCACCACGCTCTCGTGGGAGCTCCGAAGCGCTTCTGGGAGGAGGGCGTGGCGCACCTGGCCGGCCACTACTCACTCACCTCGCTCAAGCGCTGCTACACGGGAAGCGACGGCGCGAAGTGGTGCGGCGCTCTGGCCGATCACCTGCACGGGCCGAAGATCGTCCACAAGCTCGATCCCTGGCATCTGAATCGCGCGATCAAGACGGCCTTCCCGGAGCCGCAAGACGCCGCGCCGCTCTTCGAGATGCTCTCTGCCGGCAGGATCGACGAGCTGCTCGACGTGCTCCGCTTGCGCCTGGACACCGGTTTCGGTGAGGAGGCCAAGACGAAGGTGCTGATCGGCTACATCAGGAACAACCGTGCCTCGATCGAGGCGGACGCACCGAGCATGGGGACGATGGAGGGGACCCAGGCACATCTGTATGCCGCCCGCATGAAGGTGTGGGGAGGGGCCTGGTCGAGAGAGGGGGCGAGCGACATGGCGCGCATCCGGGCCGCTGTTGCATCCGGAGACGCGCTGCCGGTGCCGGTGAGGGAGCAGGCGTTTCGAGCGAAGGACCGCAAGCGGCGATCGGCGATCCTTGAGAAGCGGCGCTACGGATTCGGCTACGAGATGGTACGCTCGGACGGTAAGGGATATGAGCCGCCAGCGGGACACCTGATGCCGTTTTCGACGCGTCAGCCGTTCCGAGGGATGTTCAATCCCATGAACTGAGAGTAGACCCCCCAAATTCTTACGCGCTCCTCCCGCGGCGCTGGCCGTGGGCCGATGCGCTCGCCACCGCATTCAAGCGGCTCAGGGTGCTGCCTTCAGGCTGAGGAAGCTCGCTCACTCAAGCACCGCGCACACGGATCATCGGCAGAGATGCTGGATCGCGCCCCAAAACAACCCAGAACAGCTCAGAAAGACCCATTCGGGTTCGCGACGCCCGGACAGCGACCTCAGCGACGTTCAGACGGATGCGATATCGTGGCACAGGGTCGGTTTCGGGACCTTGAGACCGGCTGGAAGACCTTCGTGAAATATCGAGGCTAGAGGCCGATCTCGTCTTGGACGATGGGAGCTGACTGCCGCCCTGGCCGCATTGCCCGAGCGCCTTCGATGGCTGCAACCACGAGCGCACCCACACAGACCGACATGAGCGGCGAGAGGTCGTACATGTAGCGAGTCTCTGGGACTACCAGGAGCATCTGCGCCACCCCCACAGCCAGCGCGAGCACCGTTGGGCGCAGGTCACGATACCATGGGGCCAAGCACGCCCCGAGAACCGCAGCTGAGTTGTAGATCGACGTCCACACAGCCGCGAATGCCTCTTCGGAGCTCGCCGCAAGCTTGGCTGAATACAGGTACTCCTGCAGTTTGCCAAGGGTGAACCACGTGAGCGTCTCTACGGGCCGGTGTTTGAGGCCGTCAAGGACAACGCGCCAGGCATACTCACCCTTCGCCGGAAGATCGACACCTTGCTTCTTGAGCTCGATCCACCGCTCGTAACTCGGTCCGCGATACCGGTACTCCGGACCCAACATGTGGAACCATGGGTCCACTCCAGCCAGGACCGGATCATCACGGCCTGTCGTGAACACCGGTCTGCCGAGTACGAACCAGTTCCGGACGATCCACGGCGCGACCAGGGTCGCTGTCCCGCCGAGGGCCGCGAAGCGCAGCTTCCAGTCCGGACGCAGCAGACTGGAAACGCCGAGGGCGATGATTACCAGTCCTGGGAGCAACATCGCAGGCCGAGTGAGCAGCGATGCCGAGAACGCCACCCCGGCGAGACCAGCGATCCATGCCCTGCGCTTGAGAAGAGACATGGCCCACAGCGCCATGAACCCCGAGAAGAGCGCGGTCGACAGGGTGTGGAGCAGCAACAACCCGGCCTGCCCCGAACTACCCTGTGTGATTGCCAGAACAACCACGGCAACACCGGCGGCGCGTACGCCGATCGCCGCCTTCGCGAAGTACCATGTAGCCCACAAGCCGAGCGCGCCGACCACCAGCTGCCCAAGGAAGATGGACACGTACGGCCCACCCGGCTGCATAGGATCGGTCTGGCCGGCGAAGTAGTAGAACGGTACGAGGAAAGTGGGGTAACCCCAGCCTACCTTCGCGTCGGGTGTCTCGGGACTCTCGAGCGCGTAGTAGCCGAAGACACCCGTGCTGAGCCATTGCTTCGTCATGGCCTCGTAGTTGGTGGCGTCGTGCGAGAGTCTACCCGCATCGAGGTAACCGTGTGTGTGGACGGATAGCGCACTCAGGATCAGGTAGAGCGCGATGGCGATCACGGGCACCGTGACGCCTATGAATCGGATTCGACTGCTCGACGGCATCTTAGAAGCGACCATGCGTCTCCTTCGAGTCGACCCAACCATGAACGCGACTCGTGGACTCGCGAGATATCACGTGTCGCCCTGCGAACGACGGTCATTGAGCGCAAGCGCGTTCAACTCGAGCTCGTAGAACTGCCGCGAGTGGGTTCGGATGGCATCGAGGATGATGCCGCTGGCCAACGACAGCAGAGCGCTGATTCCAAGAGCGATGGAAACGACCAGTGTCGGGACGCGCCTCACATAGCCGCCACGAACGTACTCGTTGAGTGGTGGGAGGAACATGATCAACGCTACAAGGAACAGCGCGGCAGCCCCAAGGCCGAAGAATGACATCGGGCGGTAGTCACGGAACAACAGTAGGATCGTCCGCAACACACGGAGGCCGTCACTGTATGTTCTCAGCTTCGAGACACTACCCTCCGGTCGATCGCGATATGTGACCGGCAACTCACGAACGAGGAAGTCCCTATCGAGGGCGTGGACGGTCATCTCGGTCTCGATCTCAAACCCGCTCGATGTCACCGGGAACGACTTCACGAAGGTGCGGCTGAAACACCTGCAACCCGTCATCACGTCGCGGATGCTGCTCTGGAATATGCTATTGACGAGAAACCTCACGAGACGATTCCCAAAGCCGTGCATGCGCCGGGCGTTCTCCTCGAAGTACGTGCTCGACAGGCGATCTCCCACGACCATGTCGGCCTTGCCTTCTTCGATGAGTGCCACCATTGGCGGCACGTCTTCCGCAGGGTACGTGTCGTCACCATCCACCATGACGTAGCAGTCTGCGTCGATGCCCCGGAACATGCTACGGACGACGAACCCCTTTCCCTGGCGATACTCGGGGACCACCACAGCACCCGCATCACGCGCAACTTGAGCGGTGTTGTCCTGCGAGTTGTTGTCGTAGACGTAGACCGTGGCTTCGGGAAGTACACGCCGGAAGTCGGAAACAACCTTTCCAACAGTCGCCTCTTCGTTGTAGCAAGGTATGAGTATGGCTGTCCTCATCACTGCCTTCTGATCAGTCCACTCGGTGCGTCGACCGCTTTATGATGCTGCCCCGGTTTCGTGGACAGTCTTCGTTAGGCCGCATTGGCCTCCGCTGATGCAAGTGTAGCGTGAATCTGCTCGAATACGAGCGAGTTTTTGTATCCGAGCGCTGAGTGTCGACGGCGGCGGTTGTAGAAGCCCTCGATGTAGTCGAAAATCGCCATGAAGCTCTCGGCGGCGGCGTTGTCGTAGGCATCACCTCTCGACCCCATCGATGCCGCGATGCCTGAGGCCTTGAGTTCCCGTCCGAAGGCGAGCGACGTATATTGACTGCCGCGGTCGGAGTGATGGATCAGGCCCCCGTCGGGCCGGCGTCTGCCGACCGCCATGGACAGCGCATCGATCACGAGATCGGCCTTCATGTCGGCACGCATCGACCAGCCGACGATCATGCGGGAGAACACGTCGATCACCACGGCGAGATAGAGAAACCCTTGGTCGGTACGGACGTAGGTGAAGTCCGCTACCCAGAGCCGGTCGGGAGCCGTGGCGGTGAAGTCACGCTCAACGAGGTCAGGAGCGGGAGGGGCGGCCGACTACTACACCGCGCTGTGGGAGGGCGCCTGGGACACAGCCAAGAGGCTGAGTTCTGAGATGGCGGGAAAGAGCCTCGAAATCCAGCAGGAGGCCGTCGAGAGTATCCCCGCGTACAAGTATGCGAGCGTCACATCCCGCTCCCGGGAAGACGACCGACTCGTGTTGGATACCGAACGTCCAGGGAAGGACGAGAGCGTCCGGAAAGCCCGATACTACTTCGAGCGCGAGGACCCGGATTCCAATATCGTTACGATGCTTCAAGAGTACGACAATCCTGACAACGGACCGAGAATCGCGTTGGGCGTGTTCGTGGAGATGCACAACGATAGCAGTGACTGGAAGGTGCTCATGATTCGTGTCTTCAATCCCGACGAAATGCGGGAATACGGAATCATGGATTAGCCACGGTACGCGCAATCAGGAATCTCATTCGTCTCAGGGGATCGTTATCGTGATGTCTTTGAGAAGCTCCAGGCTACCATCGACCACAATCCACTCACCGTCCTGCTTCTCAAGATCGATGACCCACTTGCGGCTGCCGTCCTCCGCTAGCAGCGTGACCTGAGCGCTATTCCCATCTTCGGAGATCTCCTCCTCGGCACTGACATCGCCGTCATAGGCCAAGGAAGCGTTGGCGAACCCGAACTCGCTGCCGCGTATGACCTCCTCTGCAGCCTTGCTAGGTCCTTGCGTACCGCAACCCACCAGCAGAACGCTCACCAGCACGAGAAGTCCGAGACCGAACGCCAGCCGCTGTACCGTCATCCGTCGAGTCATCTTCGCCTCGTCACCCTTCTATCCTGGACCCAATCGCCACTGCCGGAACGACGGAGCTGGATACGATCCTGCTCCCCCTGCTTCCCCACGTAGCTCCTACCCGAGGCGCGCTGACCAGAACCCGCCAATTGGGGCTGGAGTAACCCGGTGCAGCAAACGCCCGCTCCTCTTCGAGAGGAACGGGCGCTTTCACATCATTCTGGCGGAGAGGGAGGGATTCGAACCCTCGTAACGGGGGATACCCGCTAAACGGTTTTCGAGACCGCCGCATTCAACCACTCTGCCACCTCTCCGCGGTGGCGCGAGCCGCAACATGGCGGCTCCAGGCGCAAACGCGAGTATACCGAGGGCGCGCAGGCGGGGCAATCGACGGTCCTGTTGGATCGTGAGTCAAACCCCCTGGTCAATCTGGCTTTAAGCACTTATCTTCCGTAGCGCCGCCGGTGTCCCCGCGCCACATCACGGGTAGACTGACTCATGAACGCCGACTTCCCTGCTCGTCGAAACTCGTCTTGAACACAGAAGGGGTGCTAGCGGATGTCGCCGACCACTGTCGCTGAGCGCATACCCCAGGAAACCCTGCGTTGGCTGACCGCGCCGGAGAATCCGGCTGTGGCCGTACTCACACGTCGGACGCTGCTGGGCGAGAAGTCCTCGCCTGATCTTGAGGAACTGTGGATGCGACGCAACGAATACCCCCCTGTCTCGGCCATCCTTAACTCCATGCACGTGGATGGATCATGGCTTCCTCCGGAGCGCGACTACAAGAAGTATCAGGGGAGTCTCTGGCAGATCCACTTCCTGGGAGAGCTGTGGGCCTGTCCGGAAGACGAACGCGTCCAGCGCGCAGCGGCATATGCCTTCTCCCGTCAGCTCGACGATGGCTCGTGGAGCTGCAACGGTCGTCCGGCCGCTTCAATTCCCTGTCTCACCGCCAACATCGGCCGAGCGCTGGCACGACTCGGCTTCGCAAAGGACCCGCGCGTCAGGGCGGCCCTCGCCTACATCACCGATCTCCACCGCGATCTTGGCTATTTCGGCTGTAGAGGCATGCGCGATTACGCGCTGAACGGCTACTGCCACATGTTGACCCCGAAGGTCCTGTTGTTTCTCGCCGAGATACCGCAGTCGTGCTGGCCCTCAGGCGCGGCAGCGCTCCGCGACGCATGCATCCAGGCACTCCGCGACAAGGAGATCTTCCGCTCACTGCCTGCGGAATACGCCGAATTCAAAGAAACCGTCTTGCCGCTGCCTAAAGCCAAAGTGGCTGAAGCGCGTAACAGGTTCATTGCCGAGCACGAGCCTCTGCACTATAAGGAGAAGAAGGGGTGGCTCCGCTTTGGCTACCCGCTCTCCTACAACTCCGATGCACTTGAGGCGTTGCTGGCGCTGGCGGGGGCAGGCGAAGTGCGGCGTCCGGAATACGTGCCTGCCATCCAGGCGGTGAAACAGGCAGCAGATGCGCAGATGCGCTGGGCGCTGATGAATACCTTCAATGGCAAGATGCTCGCTGATGTGGAAATCAAAGGAAAGCCAAGCAAGTGGGTGACGCTCCGCGCGCTGCAAGCGCTGGAGACCTTCGCCTCATAGGGCGCTTTATGGGAGCGAGCATCATGAATGGAAGCACACATGCGTAGGTACGCACTTCTGGCATGTGGGTGGGTCTTCCTGGGACTGGGCGTCTTAGGCATGGCGCTACCCGTACTTCCCACCACACCCTTCGTTCTCCTGGCTGCGGCGTGCTTCCTGCGCAGTTCGGAGCGATTGCACTCATGGATCCTGGGACATCGCGTATTCGGCCCACAGATTGCCGACTACCTTGAGGGCAAGGGGCTGAAGCGTAAGACGAAAGTCGTGGCAATCTCCACGCTATGGGCGAGCATGCTCGGCTCGGCCGTCTTCTTCGTCCCCTACTTCATCGCCGACGTGGCAATGGTGCTTGTGGCCGTGGGAGTGACGGTGTATCTGGTGCGCCTGCCCACTGCTCCGCCGTCCTGAGTCGGCTCACTTCCGTAGTGGCGCGCGGGGCACTTACCCGCCGAGAAGCCCCGCCGCAATCGCTACCACGCCGAAGAGGATGAAGAACACACCGGAGACGCGCCGCAGCAGCAGCTCGGGCAGCTTTTTGCCGAGCAGGCGCCCCACGCCGATCGCGATGGCGTCGGCCACCACCATACCGAGCGTCGAGCCGAGCGTGACTCCCCAGAAGCGGCCGCTGGCCGACACACCGGCGGGGCCCATGCCCAGCGTCTCGAGCCAGCCCTGCACCGCGGGGCCGACCGTCTTGAGGTAGGTCACGAGCGCGGTTCCCGGATCGGCGGCGATGGTCATCGTCATGATCTGCGTCTTGTCGCCCAGCTCGGCCAGGAAAAACGCGATGCCCGTGGCGATGACCGGGCCGAAGCGACCACCCTTCTCGGCATCCGACTCATCGACGGAGTCACCACGCAACGTCCAGATCCCGAACCCGATGAAGAGTAGCCCGGTCACCCAGGGCAGCACACCTTCGGGGATGATGCCGCCGACAGCCTGACCCACGAGCGCGGTGAAGAAGTGGATGACGAACGTCGCCACCAGGATGCCGAGAAGCACCTGCCAGGCCTTGTAGCGGCAGGCCAGCGACATGGCGAGCAGCTGTGATTTGTCGGCGAGCTCGCCGATCATGATGAGCACAAACGCCACTGCGAAAACGTAGCCCACGGCTAGCGCTCCCCCGCCGCTTCGAACAAAGCCTGCGCGCGTTCGCGGTCCTGCTCGGCGGTCTCATACTCCGCAAGGGCCTCACGCGCCGCCGCCCTTGCGCTCATCAGTTCGATGAGGCGAAGGATATAGTCACTCTGGAATCCCATGCGAAGAGTATACGACTCCTGCTGAGACGGCTTCGACGGGACAGCTGCAGGCAGGTACGACGCCCTTCTTGGCGAAACTCATACATAGTAAGCATCCAATCCTCTCGGCCATGGGAGGCCGGGGGACTAGCGGCACTGGAGGCACGTATGAGCGCCGATCGCAACCCTTCGAGAGGCAAGGTCCTGCTCGTCGAGGACTCACAGACCCTGCTCCAGATGGTGAGCATGACGCTCGAGGAGCGTGGCTATACGGTCTTGCAGGCGCCCGACGGGGTCACCGCGCTCGAACTCCTTGCCGAGCACGCGCCCGAGGCCGTTGTCCTCGACATCAACCTGCCCGACATCGACGGCTTCGAGCTGTGCAAGCGCATCAAGGCCGAGCCGCGCAGCCGCAACATACCGGTACTGATGATGACCTCGCTGGGCAAGTCCGGCTTTGAGGTCATGTCGATCGAAGCCGGCGCCGACGACTTCATCTCCAAGCCGATCGACCCGCTGGTCCTCGACGCTCGCATTCAGATGGTGGTCCGGCGCATGCGCCGCGAGCGGTTCGCCAACGCACTCACCGGCCTGCCCGCCAACGCGCTCACCGAGGAGCGGCTCAACTTCCTCATCACGCGCGGAAAGCCGTTCGCGCTGTCGTTCGTGGACATCGACGGCTTCAGAGCATTCAACCGGCGGTACGGGCATGACCGGGGCGACCTCGTGATCCGGCATCTTGCAAATCTTATCCTCGAGGCGCTGCGCTTCAATGGCATCGACGACCCATTCGTCGGGCACCTTGGCGGAGACGACTTCGTCTTCGCGAGCGACCCGGACAACTCCGAACGAATCGGGAAGAGTATCGTGCACGGTTTCGAACTCAGTGTGATGGACTTCTATGACGACGAGGACCGCGCGCATGGCGGATTCAACCTCAAGGGGCGACGCGGCGGCATGAAGCGCTACGGCCCACTGACCCTCTCGATCGCTACCGCCAGCGTGACCGACCGCATGCCCGAGTCAGTGATCGCACTCATGGATATCGGTGGCGAACTGCTGCACTACGCCAAGCAGCTCGGTGGCGGAGCGGTGGTCGCAGAGCGACGCTCGGGCGACAGCGACTCCGAGGAGCAGGACTCCGAGGAGCAGGACTCCGAGGAAAACGAGTAGGGGCGAGGTCGCCCTCGCCCCCTGCTGCGCGTTCGTGTCCGGCATGCACCGGGTGTCATCACTGGCGGAGAGTCAGGGATTCGAACCCTGGGTACCGGTTCAAGCCGGCACACACGATTTCCAGTCGTGCTCCTTCAGCCTCTCGGACAACTCTCCTTAGGCGTCCCGCCCGACCGGTGCGCCAGCCGTGCGGAAACGCACAAGCGAGTATAGCGAGGAAGTGATGCTCGGGCAATGCGGGCCGATGTCACAGCCTCGCGGACTCGTGCCGCACCGGAATCAACAGCGAGAAGGTCGAACCGACGCCCGGCGTACTCTCGACCTCCATCCTTCCGACGACTGTCCGTCTCGAATCCTCCGCCGAACGGCTAGCCGGCGCCACCGCCGCCGCCTCCGCCGCCACCGCCTCCACCGCCAGAGAACCCACCTCCGCCGCCAGATGCCGACGAGTTCGCCGAAGAGGCGACGCTCGCTGCGGAAGCCACGCCGGTCGTGATCGCGCTCATCGGCGTCACGCCGTAGGCGTTGGGTGTCGACAGCCACAACAGGCGACCCATGTACGGGTCGTTGAAGACTTCGGGAACCCTGGTGCGCATCGCTTTGATGACCTCATCGGCGATACCGAACACGACCGCGAGCACGAGAAAGTGCTTCCACAGCGCCACGTGTGTGGGGGGCTTCTCCTGCATACGCCCGAAGTCCTTGAGGTAGTTGCGTACACCCTCGTACTTGGCGTGGAGCTCCGCCGCCTCACGGCTCCGGCGCTCCATCTTGATGCCAAGGATGATGGTGACGACACCGGCGGGTAGCGCCCACAGCAGCGCCCATCCGGTCTCGGCCACTACGAGCGGTAGGAAACCCGCGGCAAGCGAGAAGACGCCGCCAGCGATGAACGCAGCCTGTTTGCCTCGGCCACCCTCCTCAAGGAAGCCACGCGAGCGCATGTCATCCTCGACGGCCTTCTTCCAGTCGGCGATCCCATTGACATACGTGCTCGGCGCCGCCTTGGCGCGCTCCTGCAGTTCGATCATCGTGAAGCTGTCGCTGCGTGCGACCTTGTCGAAGAACAGCGCCAGTAGCTTCGCCTCGGCGGGGTCAAGGTTGACCGCCTTGCTCCTGTCGAGGGTCAGGCGGTACGTCTCCTCTTCTTTGTTCATCAGGCCGAGAAATGCCTTCTTCTGCTCGATGACGCGCTCGATGTTGATGACACCGCGGTCGATGAGGTCGAGCAGTGTCGCGGTCATGTCGTCATTGTCAGGCTGGCCCATCTTCATGAGCGAGCCCACCAGCGCCGGCGGGATCTCGGCGGGCAACTCTCGGAAGTACTCGCCCTGGAACTGCGGCTCGTACTCCTTGCCATACTTGAGAAACTTCACGATTGCGGCGCCCAGGATGAGTGTCGGGACGATGAACGCGAACGCGAGAGAGCCCCATACCTTCAACCGCGCCCCTGTACGTGCGCGATTCGCCTCAGTCGCCCAGCGTTCTTCGTCCGAGAGGATCTTCTCGAGACGCGCACCCGGCGTTGGATCCGCCTGATCGAGCCAGCCTGTCGGAAACACGATGCGAGCCTCGACGAACGTGTACGCGGGAACCTGCGGTACGGTCAACGTGACCGCACTCGCTTGCTCATCGACGCCCACGTAGCCGGTGAGCGGGCCGTGCGCCCATGCGCGCACGTTCTCACCTGCGGTGATCGGCTCGCCGGGGTTGGGCAGCGCGATAGTGATGCTGATATCACTCGCTCCCAGGTCCCAGCGATCGCCAATGAACTGCCAGTACAGCTCGCTTGTGTCGTCCCAGCGCTTGGCGGCATCGCGCACCTTATAAGTGAGAGTGAAGGGCGCATTGACGTCTGCGAGGCGGAAGAACGCCCGTACCTCGACGTAGTCGCCATAGTCGGTGACTTGATAGGTGCCCGGGGGTCGGGTCTCGGCAGCAGTAGGGTCATCAGTGGGCGCATAGGCACCGTCAGGGCCCTCAAGTCCCAGCACTTCGATGCCGCCCGAGTCACCCTTGTCGAGGTCCCAGTAGACAAAGGTGTAGTCGCCACTGAAGTTGAAGGTACGGCGCTCTTCAACCTGCATCGATCCGTCGGACACCACTGTGGCGTCGATGCTCACGGGCCCCATGGTGTAGGACTTCGCAAGCGCAGCGCCCGGAGCGGCAAGTCCGAGTGCCATCGCGAGCGCTACGAACACCGCTAGGAGCCTGTCGGGAAATAGTCCAACCTCGCGGAACGCGCGCACTGGCCCAGGTGAGGATGCCCCCGTAGAATGGTGTCGACGCCGAAACGGAAGGTCGACACCATGGCCCGGGAGTTCCTGCCCTACGATCCTGACCA
>JAXMMT010000008.1:0-34136 GCA_034399355.1 Coriobacteriia bacterium
CTCAGAGGTATGAGTTGGCTCAAGCCGGGGGCCCAGGGGATGGTCAAGCTCAAGGTCCTGCGCTACAACAAGACATGGAACGATCACTGGGGATCGAGGTTCGCCGAGGCGGCCTAATGTCTCAGTTTGAGATGCTTCCCCCCTTCGTGCAGGCGCTCGAGTGACGCGGCATAGCTGAAACGCAGGAAGCCCTCTCCTCCGGGCCCGAAATCAACACCCGGCGCAACCGCGACCGCTGCCTCATCCAGTATGCGCTCCGCAAGAACCAAGGAGTCGCTTCCCCACCGTCTGGCATCGGCAAAGACGTAAAACGCTCCGGTCGGCTCGGCCGCAATCGTAAGACCTACCTCCCCGAGCGCCGGGACGAGGTAGTGCCGCCGCTTGTCGTAGACCGCCCGCATCCGTGCGACGTCGTCTTGCGCATACAGTAGGGCAGTCGTTCCGGCGACCTGAACGAAGTGATTAGCGCAGAGGAAGAAGTTCTGCTGGATCTTCTCGGCAGGACGTACGAACACGCGAGGAGCGATCAGATAGCCCAGGCGCCAGCCGGTCATCGCGTATGCCTTGGAGAAGCCGTTCAAAACGAAGGCACGGTCGGTGTACTCCAGGATGGTATGCGAGCGGCCCTCGAACTGTAGACCGTGGTAGATCTCGTCGCTGGCAATGTAGATCCCGGTCTCCTCGGCCAGATCGGCAAGCGCCTGGAGATCCTCCGGATCGAGGACTGTACCCGTCGGGTTCGCGGGCGAGTTGATCATAACGGCGCGTGTACGCTCTGTGATGGCCGCGCGCACCTCATCGATGCGGAAGCGAAAGCCCTCCTCGGCACGCACGCGCACGGGAACCGGAACACCACCCAGGAAGCTGATGTAGTTGGGGTATGCGGGATAGCAGGGGTCGGAAATGATGACCTCATCACCCGGGTCGAGCAAGCTGCCGAACAAGAGCAGCATCGCCGGCGACGTGCCCTGAGTGACAACGATGCCCTCGGGATCCACGGTCACGTCGTACGCGCCGCGGTAGTGAGAAGCGATAGCCTCACGCAGATCGGGCAGCCCTGCCGACTGCGTATAGCCGGTGTCACCGGCCTCCATGGCCTGCTCGGCTGCGCATGTGATCACTGCGGGGGTGGCAAAGTCCGGGTCACCGATCTCCAGTCGGACGACATCGACGCCATCAGCCGTAAGCTGCTTGGCGCGGGCCACAACATCCATGACCACGAACGGGCGGATCGCCTGCGCCCTGCGGGAGACCTCATCCATCTGTCGCAGTCCCTCCTAGATTCGCGCGCGATACTGTCGCTGCAGAAACACCGCGCGGACCTCGGCGCGGCGCAGGTCATTGTAGCCGATGGTAGGCGTGGACACGATCTCGTGCGGCGGCTCCGGATCGAAGCGCAGGCCAAGTTCTTCCGCGCGCTCGTAGAGATCGGTGCCCGGCAGCACGTGTAGAGTCGACGTCTGCATGATTCCGGGATCGAGATCGAGGCAGAACTCGACGCCGGCGAAGAAGTCCTCAACGGTATCTCCCGGGAGTCCGATGATGAGGTCACACTCCACCACGATACCCACGCGCTTGAGCGCCTCCACACCGCGCACGAACCGCTCACGGTCAAAGCCCCTGCGGCATGTGGCAAGTGCATCAGCGCCTATCGACTGGGGCCCCGTCTCGACCGACACGACACCCGCGGAGGCGAGCAACGCAGCCTGCTCATCATCGACACACTCGATGTTCACCTCGACAGTGTGCAGCCGCACACCTCGCGCCGCATGGGGTGCGAGGCGTGCGGCCAACCACGCGAGTCGGTCGGGCGTCAGATTGAACACGGGGTCGATGAAGGAGAACGAGTGTACGCCGTTCGCAGTCGCCAGCGCGTCGATCTCCTCGGCCACCCGGACGTCCGAGAACCGCCGTATCTTACCGTAACCCTTGCCTTCGAAGCAGTAGCCACAGTGGTGAGGGCAGCCACGGTAGGTTTCGATGTAGGCGCCGCCGTCCACGGGCGTCATCACACCGGTCAAGTAGGGAGACGGGATGCTGTCCAGGTTCGCGATAAGAGGGCGGTCCTGCGCCGAGATGACCGAGCCGTCTGACGCGCGAGCCGAAACCCCGTCGACGTGCTCGATCCTGCGTCCGCGGGTGATGGCATACAGCAGCTCGGCGAACGTCTCCTCGCCCTCCCCGCGCACGATCACGTCCGTCTCGGCATGGCGCTCGAGCACACGCTGAGCGATGGGACCCACCTCCGGTCCTCCCAAGACAACGAGCGTCTTTGGTCGAGCCTGCTTGACGATGCGGCAGACCTCGAATGCGAACCGGGCGTTCCAGCAGGTCACCGATACGCCGATGACGTCCGGCTCGAGCTGGAGCGCGCGATAGGCGACCCACCAGGGGTCCACATCGACCGTCAGGTCAAGCGTCTGGAACGCGACGCGCCCCGAAAGCCGGGGGTCAGCCTGCACGTAAGCGCGCAGGTAGCCGAGCGCCAACGACTGGTAGCCCGGGGAATTGAGACCGATCAGAACCGTGCGCAACGGGTTGGTAGAGTCGTGTGTCATCGCGCTTCACCGTCCCGCACGAGATGAAGCACGTGGGACTCAGGAAGCAGCTCCGCAGGTCCCAGTACCTCCACCCAGACGCCGTTCACCGTCCCTGTGTCGCACGCGGCGGCTACCTGGGCGCGCACGTCCGCCGTAACGCGCATGGACCGTCCGTCCAAGGTGACGCCGGCCACGCCGGCCTCGGCCATGGCCGCGACACCTTGCGCCAGCTCGGTGACATTGTGAACGCACAAAGACACAGCGGCAGTCGCCACGGCGGCGACTCCAGCAGTACGAGCCGCTTCCGCCCACGCGGAAATGCCGGCGAGAGCCTTGGGGGGATCAGCGTAGCTGACACGCACGTGTCTGACTCCCGCATGAAGCGCTCCCGCTGCATTACCGCTGGTAGCGAGCGCACCACCGTCCGTCTCCAGGCCGATACGCACCGCTCCGTCACGTGTCGCCGCGTTGACAAGCACCGGCAACTCCGGATGCCCAAAGGCGTCGGCTCCGCCGAGCATCACATTAGGGCCGGGCGACGGGCACTCGGCGACTGCCCGTCGGATATGTTCTGTGACCTCCGCTGCCGACAGGTAGTCGACGGCCTGCCGAGACAAGCCGCAGCGGGCGCAGGACGCACGACCACCCGTACCGATCTCGACGAGCGAGAATCTGAGCACGACACTCCCCTCCGCAACACGCACGAGCACCAGTATAGCTGCTCGACCGTAACCTGAGAGAACGCAAGAGCGGCCCGCCTTCGCGGACCGCTCGTTGAGTTCTTGGTGTCGGAGATGGGATTTGAACCCACACGTCCTAATAGGACACTAGGCCCTCAACCTAGCGCGTCTGCCGTTCCGCCACTCCGACGACTAACGCTGCCCGTGAGACAGCGAACGTGAGTATAACAAGACGTCTGTCGGCTGCCTAGGCCGTTTCCGCGCAGCTTCCCACGACCGTGCTGCACGCTTTCTCCAGCGGTATGGGCATCGACTTCGCGAAGTGGCACGCAGCCCGCTGGCCAACCGCCACATCACGCAACTCGGGCTCTTCGTCCGAGCAAATCGGGAACTGTGCGATCGGACAGCGAGTGTGGAACCTGCACCCCGTCGGAGGGTTGATCGGACTCGGCACATCGCCCTGCAGGATGATACGTTCACGTGATTTCTGCTTCTCCGGATCCGGAACCGGCACCGCGGACAACAGCGACTGGGTGTACGGGTGATGCGGCGAGTCGTAGAGGTTCTTCCAGTCGCCGACCTCCACGATCTTGCCGAGATACATGACCGCCACCCGATCCGAGATGTGCCTCACGACCGACAGATCGTGCGCGATGAAGAGATACGTGAGCCCGAACTCCTTCTGCAGATCGGACAGTAGGTTGACGATCTGCGCCTGGATCGAGACGTCAAGCGCCGATACCGGCTCGTCACAGATAATCAACTTGGGCCGCAGAGCAAGCGAACGAGCGATGCCAATGCGCTGACGCTGACCGCCCGAGAACTCATGCGGATAGCGGTTGATGTGCTCCGGGTTCAGACCCACGGTCTCCAGCAGCTCCCGGACTTGGGACCGGCGCTCATTATTCGTCCCGATGCCATGGATGATCAGCGGCTCGGACACGATCTCGCCGATGGTCATGCGTGGGTTCAGCGACGCGTACGGGTCTTGGAAGATGAACTGGACGTCGCGGCGGAAGGCCTTGAGATCGCGACCGCGAAGCTTGGCGATGTCTTGGTCGGCGAACTCCACGGTACCGTCTGTGGGCTCCAGCAGCCGGATGATGCACCGACCGGTCGTCGACTTGCCACATCCAGACTCGCCAACCAGGCCGAGCGTCTCTCCCTCGGTGACGAAGAAACTGACGTCATCGACGGCCTTGACCTTGCGGCTCAGCCGGGAGCTGAGCAGACCCTGGTCGACCGGGAAGTACTTCTTGAGGTTGTTGACGCGAAGCAGCTCAGTCATCTCACGCCACCTCCCCGGACGGCGACGCACTGTCACGCCGGAAGGCCGGGTCCTCCGAGAACAGACAGGCAGAGCTGTGTCCATCCTCAATGGGCACGAGAGGAGGCACGGTGCTGCGACAGACGTCTTTCGCGAAAGGACACCGAGGGTTGAACGCACACCCGGGCGGGACGTTGATCAGGCTGGGCGGCTGACCGATGATCGGCATCAGGATGCCCTTCTCGGATACATCGTGTCGCGGCAGGCTATCCAGCAAACCCCACGTGTAGGGATGCAGCGACCGGTAGAACACGTCGTCGGCTGAGCCGGCCTCTATCTGCCTGCCCGCATACATGACCATGACGTCATCGGCCATGTCTGCAACCACGCCGAGGTCATGGGTGATCATGATGATGGCGGTACCGGTGCGGTCCTGTAGAGCAATCATGAGCTCAAGGATCTGTGCCTGGATGGTCACGTCTAGCGCGGTAGTGGGCTCGTCGGCGATCAGAATGTCGGGATCGCACGCGAGGGCCATCGCGATCATCGCACGCTGGCGCATGCCGCCCGAGAACTGGTGTGGATAGTCTCTCGCGCGATCGCGGGGGTTCGGGATGCCGACCATATCAAGCAGCTCCACGGCACGCTCGTTGGCCTCCTTCTTCTTGAGCCCCTTGTGCAACACGAGCGACTCGCCGATTTGACGCCCGACCCGGTAGACCGGATTCAGCGACGTCATGGGATCTTGGAAGATCATCGCGATGCGGTCACCGCGAATCGCACGCACACCGGCATCGTCCATATGCAGAATGCTCTCGCCTTTGAAGAGTATGTCGCTGTCGCTGCCGATCACGCCGGTCGACTGCGGGATGAGCCGCATGATCGACAGCGCGGTGACCGACTTGCCGGAGCCGGACTCGCCGACCACCGCAAGCGTCTTACCCGCCTCAAGGCTGAAGTTGACCCCGTCAACGGCCTTTACGATGCCGTCGCGTGTGTGGAAGTGCGTCTTGAGATTGCGTACTTCGAGAAGCGTCGACATACCACTAGTCCTTCATCTTCACGTCGAGCGCATCCCGCAGGCCATCACCCATCAGGACGAACGCGAGCACGGTCGTGAGAATCGCAAACCCCGGCCACAGCATCAGCCATGGAGCACGTACCATCAGCGGCCGGGCGTCGGACAACATAAGACCCCACGAGGGGGTCGGCGGCTGGACGCCCATACCCAAAAAGCTCAGCGCCGCCTCGGTGATGATGGCGCCACCTATGCTCATGGTGCCGTAGACGATGATCGGCGCGACCGCATTGGGCATGATGTGGCGAAAGATCATGCGCATATGTCCCGCTCCCATCGAACGAGCCGCGTCGATGTACTCGTTCTCCTTCACGGAGAGGATCGAGCTGCGGAACACACGCGCGATTGATGGCCATCCAAGAATACCGATGGCGATGAACACGTTCCGGTAGCTCGGCCCGAGTACCGCGATCAATGCGATGGCGAACAACACGTACGGAAAGGCCAAGAAGACGTCCGCCCCTCGCATTATCAGCGCATCGATGAAGCCGCCAAAGTAGCCGGACAGCGCACCCAAGATAAGACCGATCACAACGGAGATCGCCACCGCGATGATACCAACGGTGAGTGAGATCCGAGCACCGTAGACGACGCGCGAGAATACGTCTCGACCGAGCTTATCGGTCCCCATGATGTGATCGGCACTCGGCGGCTGCAAGTTCGCGCCGAGCGTGGTATCCATAGCCAGAGGATCGCCGAACACCGGCTTGACCCATACGTCGGCGGTCAGCGTCACGAGGATGACGAAGATGACCCAGATAAGACCAGCGATAGCGAGCTTGTTCTTGCGAAGACGGTACCACGCGTCGCCCCACAGGGTGCGTCCGCCAGCAGCAACGGGCTCGTCCGTCGGAGGAACAGGCAACAGCTGCGCTTGGTCCTTCACCGGGTGCCCGGCCACGTCCCGTATGTCACCGTGCTCGAAGCGGCTCTCATCGTGCGGATGCGGGTTGTGTGCGTCGTGGTGTGCGTCCTTTGGGTCGCTCATTCCGCAGCACCCCCGTACCTGATGCGCGGGTCAAGCACCGCATAACTGAGATCGACGAGGAGATTGACGATCATGACCGCGAACACGATGAAGATCACGCCACCCATGAGGACCGGCCAATCACGCTGACCGATAGCATGGAAGATCTCAAGACCGACACCAGGCCAGTTGAAGATCGTCTCGGTAAGGATCGCGCCAGCCATCATCACACCGAGGTCGATGCCGATGAACGTCACGACCGGGATCATCGCGTTCTTCATCGCATGTCGCCAAATCACAGCGCGACGGCTGAGGCCCTTGGCCTCGGCAGTCCTGATGTAGTCCTGGCCCAGCGCCTCGAGCATCTGACTGCGCATGATGCGTGCAACGTACGCGGTCGACACCGACGCCAGTGTGATGGCAGGAAGTATCATGTGTACCCATCCGGGGAATTGGTACGATTCCATCCCCGAGATGGGAAGATAGAACGCGCCGCCTGTCCAGCGCTTCAGCAAGATGCCGAAAAACAGCTGAAACATCATGCCGAGCCAAAAGACCGGTATGGCGACAAGAATCGACGTAGAAAGTGTCGTGAGCACGTCGGCAAGCGAGTACTGCTTCACCGCCGATATGATGCCCGCAGCGATACCCATGACGATCTCGATGACAATCGCAGCGAGAGCGAGCTTCACGGTATTGGGAAACTTGTCAGCAAGGATGTCCGCCACCGGACGACTCTTCTGGAACGAGTCCCCCAGGTCGCCCCTCGCGAGATTGCGAAGATAGATGACGTACTGCTCGGGCAGCGGCCTGTCGAGACCGTATTCTTCAACGATCTGCGCCCGGAGCGTGTCAGAGATCGCGCGCTCACCGGTGATCATTCTCACCGGGTCACCGGGCAGAATGCCTGGCGCACGAAGCACGAACAATAGCATGGTGACCCCGAGAAACACCGGGATCATCTGTAATACGCGTCTGATCAGGTATTTGAGCATAGGGACCTTGCTTCTCAATGGGTAAGGTACCGACGTGTGACTTCAGAAGAGAAGCCGGTGCCGGAACGCCCGGGAGGACGTCCCGGCACCTCTGTGCTCAAACGCTTCGAACGTCTACTCCTGGGTCAACCAGACCCCGTCGAAGTAGAACAATCCGTTCGGGCTGAAGATGCCGTCATTGACCCGGTCAGAAGCGACGCGGGTGTGGCGGTAGTAGAACATCGGGATGACCGAGGCCTGATCGCCAACGGTCTTCGAGATATCCTGGTATATCGCCAAGCGATCAGCCTCGTCAACAGCCTGACGAGCCTCAGACAGCTTGGTATCAACGGCCGTGTCCTTGAAGTTCGAGTAGTTGTCAGCACTGTCAGACAAGAAGAGCGGATACAGGAAGTTGTCCATGATCGGGTAGTCAGCGATCCAGCCGAGACGACCAACCTGGTACGTCTTCTCAGTCAGCTTGTCGAGGTACTGCGCCCACTCGGTACCGGCCAGTTCAGACTCGATACCGACAGCCTTCAGGTCGTTCTGGACGAGCTGAAGGATATCCTCGTGACCGGAACCGGTGTTGTACTCGAGCTTGATAACAGGCAGACCCTCGCCGTCAGCATAGCCAGCATCGGCGAGAATCTTCTTGGCTGCCTCAACGTCATACTTGGCGTACTGCCAGTCACCCTCAGTCTGCCCGACGATACCCGGAGGAACGATGCTCGACGCGGGCTCGCGGGTACCTTCAAAGACGGTATCGCAGATCGCCTGGCGGTTGATGGCCAGAGAAAGCGCCTGACGAACCTTAACGTCTTCGAGGACGGGGTCGATGTTGTTCATGAGCAGGTAGTAGATGGCCTGCTCGCCACCAAGCGAAACCTGCTCGCCGGGATTGACGGAGTAGCCGTCAGGACTCTCACCGTACTCATCGACCGTGGACTGGATCTGGCCGGTGGGAATCGGCACGAAGTCGACGTTGCCGGCCTGGAACTCGAGGAACGCGGTGTCCTGGTCGGTAAAGATCTTGAAGTCGATACCGTCGATGTTGGGCTTGTCACCGTAGTAGTCGGCATACTTGACCACCTTGATGTACTGGTCGTGATTCCACGGCTCAGACATCATGAACGGGCCGTTGCCAATCGGCTTCTCGGAGAATGCAGCCGCATCGGCCTCGACGAGCGCCATGGGCACAGGCGCAAGCGCCGGGTGTCCAACGACATATGCGAAGTCCGCAAATGGGTACTGCAGTGTGACCTTGAGTGTCTCGTCATCAACGGCCTCGACGCCGCTCAGTTCGGTCGCAGTGCCGTCCTGCATCTCATCGAAGCCCTTGACGGCCGCAAGATGATACGAGATCTCCGACTCGCTCACGGGATTGCAAATGCGTTCCCACGCGTACTTGAAGTCAGCAGCGGTGACGGGACTTCCGTCGTGGAATGTGGCGTCTGGGACGAGGTGGAACGTCCACACACTCCCGTCCTCGTTGGGCTCCCAACTCTCGGCCGCCGCAGGGACAACCTCGCTGGTCAGCGGGTCGAACGCAACCAGACTGTCAAATACGGCCTGGCCGACCTGCGTGCCCTCGGACTCCTGCAGATTGTAGGGGTCGATGAACGCAGGCTCAGCGATGTAGAAGTTGAACGTGCCACCCTCGGCACTGTCAGAGCTCTTGCAGCCGCCCAGTCCCATGACGGACACAAGAAGCGCCAGCGCAAGAGTCAGTGCCATGATCGAACGCACTCGTCTAGACAATGTCCAGCCTCCCTCCGATAGGTACGCACACTCATGTGTGCGCATCCCGTCCTTGCAAAAACCGTTCCGTACCGTCCATCCCTTCCTGATAAAAGAACCTTGCGCCCGGGCCGTATGCTCTGTTTGTGACCACGGGCTTCATACGACAAACCATAACTAACCATATAGTTTCCCGCTTAGCACACGGGATGGCAAGAGCGACCGCATAAACACGCACTCGTTGGGAAACGAGCGACGCCCGCTCGAGGCGGGCGTCCAGGACGTTCGTCAGGTGCTGTCAGAACGCCTATCCAAGAGGCTTGAACGTCATGACCAGAATGAGGGCGGACACGGCGTAACCTGCGGCGAAGGAGATTGTGATCCGGTCCAGGTTCTTCTCGATGATGCTCGTACCGCTACCAGTTGTCGGCATCGCTCCGCCGAGCATCGAAGACAGTCCGGTACCCTTACCGGAATGCAGCAGTACGAATATTATCAGCCCGATTGAGCATATTATGTGGATTCCTACGACAACGTATACAAGTGCGTTCACCAGGTACCTCTTCCATCCATCATGTTCCGTGTGCACGGCGTCCCCGCCATGGGGTGTAAGCCGTCAGAGTATAGCGCGGCGGGCCGCCCCGCTCAAGCTTCGGCACCCTCAGGACTCAGCCCCGCCGCAAGAGTGAGCGCCCCGTCCACTCGGGAGGCTGTGCGATGCCGAGCAGATCGAGAATGCTCGGAGCGATATCGGCGAGAATCCCTCCGTCGGAGACAGCGGTTACCCCCGGGGCCACCGCTATCAAGGGAACGTCGTCGGTAGTATGCGCAGTGAAGGGTCCGCCGCCGTCCGGGTCGAGCATGCGCTCGGCATTGCCGTGGTCGGCAGTGATTAGAAGCGAGCCACCCTGTGCGAGTACCGAGTCGACGACTCGCCCGACACCGTCGTCCACGGCTTCGACAGCCGCAATCGCAGCCTCAAGGACACCAGTATGCCCGACCATGTCACAGTTGGCGTAGTTCACGACGTAGAAGTCCGCCCGCTTTTGCTCCACCGCCTCGACGAGGAGCGCCGTGACCTCGGGCTCGCTCATCTCGGGCTGTAGGTCATAGGTGGGCACCTTCGGGCTGGGAACGAGAATCCGCTCCTCCCCCCGCTTGGGCGACTCCGCACCGCCGTTCAGGAAGAATGTGACGTGTGCGTACTTCTCAGTCTCGGCGACGTGCAGCTGCCGCAGACCTGCCTCGGCAAGCACGTCGGCGAGCACGCAGCACGGCAGGTTCTTGGGGAAGGCCACCGGAACGGGAATAGCGGGGTCGTACCCGGTGAGACACACAAACCGAACGTCCGGAACGACCGGCCGCGCAAAACTGGTGAACGCCGGGCCGACGAACGCACGCATGATCTCCCTAGCGCGGTCGGGTCGGAAGTTGAAGAAGATGAGCGCGTCGCCATCAGAGACCGGTGCAAGAGGGGCCTCGTTCGCCATGATGACAACGGGCTCGACGAATTCGTCGGTGACACCTGCTTTATAGGACTCCCGGACAGCATCCGTGGGGTTCTCGGCATGAACACCTTCGCCGAGGACCATTGCGCGCCACGCACGTTCCACGCGTTCCCAGCGATTATCGCGATCCATCGCGTAATAGCGCCCCATGACAGAAGCGATGCGTCCGACGCCGATCTCGGCCAACACCGCCTCGAGCTGTTCGAGGAACCCGAGACCGCTCGTGGGCGGAACGTCCCGCCCGTCGAGGAACGCGTGCACGTAGACGTCCGTCGCTCCTCGCTCGACGGCCATGCGAACGAGTGCGTACAGGTGGTCTTGGTGACTATGGACACCACCGTCGGACACCAGACCCATGAAGTGCACGGCCCTGCCATCGCCGATCGCCGAATCCATCGCGGCGCACAGTACCTCATTGCCGCCGAGCGAACCGTCTTCGATCGCCTTGCAGATACGTGTCAGTTCCTGGTACACGATGCGACCGGCGCCGATATTGAGATGACCGACCTCCGAGTTGCCCATCTGGCCGTCCGGCAGACCAACTGCCAGCCCAGACGCTTTCACAGGAGCCCATGGATACTCGGCAAAGAGTCGGTCGAGGTTGGGCGTCTTCGCGAGGCGCACTGCATTGCCGGGTCCGTCAGCGCCGAGCCCGAACCCGTCCATGATGATGAGTGCGACAGGACCCTCAGGCATCTAGCAAGCCGCCCTCACGATGTCAGCGAACGATCCCGCCTTAAGCGCAGCGCCACCGACGAGTCCACCGTCAACGTCGGGCTCAGCAAAGAACATCTTGGCGTTCTCGGGCTTGACTGAGCCGCCGTAGAGCACGCGGACCGTCATGGCAGCAGGCGGTCCATACATCGCACCAACAGTGGCGCGAATCATGCGCGCGACATCGTTAGCCGCCTCAGGGGTAGGCATGCGGCCCGTTCCAATGGCCCAAATCGGCTCGTAGGCGATCACTAAACATCCAGCCTGCTCGGGCGTGATGCCCGCGGCACCTTCGACCACCTGCGCGCGCACGAAGGCGTCGGTCTCGAGTGCCTCGCGCGTCGCGAGCGTCTCGCCGACACATATGATCGGCACCATGCCGGCTTCAAAGACGGCCTTCACCTTCTTGTTCACGGTCTCGTTTGTCTCGCCGAAGAACTCACGTCGCTCGGAATGTCCGACGATGACGTAGTCGACACGCAGCTCCGTGAGCATGTGGGGTGCGATCGCGCCCGTGAACGCACCCTCGACCTCCCAGTGACAGTCCTGTGCGGCGAGGCCCATGCCGAGATGATCGAGTTCGATTACCGTCGAGACGGCCTTCAGACCCGTGAAGGGCGGCCCCACGACCACCTCCACATCGCCGTCGAAATCGGACAACTCATCCGCGATGTCCTGCACGAGGACGACACCGTCACTCGACGTCGTGTACATCTTCCAGTTGCCTGCGACGAGCATCCGGCGCTCCATGCGATCAACCCCTTCACTCTCCGCCCTCGGCGGATCAGCCGTCCTTGTCCGCAAGCGCATCAACGCCCGGAAGCGACGTACCCTCGAGCAGTTTCATGGAGGCGCCACCGCCCGTGGATACGAACGTGATGCGCTCCTCCAGATCGAACTTCTTGAGCGCGGCAACGGAGTCGCCGCCGCCGACGATAGAAACCGCGCGGTTGTTGCGAGCCACGGCGGTGGCGACCTCGCGCGTCCCTGCCTCGAACGGTGTCAGCTCGAACACACCCATGGGGCCGTTCCAGAAGACCGTCTTCGCGTTGGCAATTTCACCCTTGAAGAGCTCGCTGGTCGTTGGTCCGATGTCGAGACCCATCATGTCCGGTTTGATCTCTCCCCGTCCTACGATGCTCGTCTCCGCGTCCTCGACGATGGCATCGGCCACCACGAAATCGACCGGTAAGAGCAGTTGGACATCGCGATCCAGTGCCTTCTGCAGCATCGCCTTCGCAGGTTCTACCCACTCGGGCTCGACCAGTGACTTCCCCACCTCGAAACCTTTCGCGACCAGCAGCGTAAAGCACATGCCGCCACCGATGATCAGGGTATCCACGCAGTCCAGCAACCGATCGACGACCCCGATCTTCTCGGACACCTTCGACCCACCGAGTATGGCGACGAAGGGGTGATCGGGCGTAGTCAGCATCTCGGTCAACGTCTGGACTTCGCGCGAGAGCAGCAGTCCGGCGACGGCGGGCAGGTAGTCCGCCACGCCGACGGTCGACGCGTGGGCCCTGTGGGCCGCGCCGAACGCGTCATTGACGTAGACGTCAGCAAGCGAGGAGAGCGCCTTGGCAAACTCAGGGTCGTTGGTCTTCTCGCCCGGGTGGAAGCGCACGTTCTCGAGCATGAGGATTTCGCCGTCAATCATGCGGTCAACGGCCTCGCGTGCCTCGGGCCCAACGATATCGTCGACGAAAACGACGTCGCGCCCGATCAAACGCTGGAGTACTCGCCGCACCGGCCGAAGACTGTATTGCGGGTCAGGTTCGCCCTTGGGTCTGCCAAGATGACTGATCACGATGACACGCGCACCGTGGTCCACCAGGTGGCGCAACGTGGGCAGCGCAGCACGAACGCGCGTATCGTCGGTAACGGATCTAACGGGTCCCTCACTGAGCGGGACATTGAAGTCCACACGGACCAGGACATGCTTGCCGCGGACGTCGATGTCTTTGACCGTCTGCTTGGAGAACATGAGCGATCCCTTTCTTCAATCATGAAGACGGCCGAGCGGTTCGCCGCCCGGCCGTTGTCTCACGACTCTCCTACCCGATCAGGTTGATCAGGTCTTTCACGCGGTTGCTGTAGCCCCATTCGTTGTCATACCAGGACACACACTTCACGAACGTCCCCTCGCCACCCATGACCATCGTCTGCAGCGAGTCGAAGACCGAACTTGCGGGATTGCCGACGACATCGATGGAGACAATCGGGTCCTCGCAGTACTCGAGGAAGCCCTTCATCGGGCCCTCGGCCGCAGCTTTCATGGCCGTGTTGATGTCATCGCGAGTGACGGAGGTCTCGAGCTCGGCCACGAGGTCGACAACCGAGCCGTCCGGCGTGGGGACACGCATGGACATGCCGTCCAGTTTGCCCAACATGTCCGGAAGCACGATGCCGATCGCCTTGGCGGCACCCGTCGACGTCGGGATAATCGATACCGCTGCAGAGCGGGCCCGGCGCAGGTCCTTGTGCGGGAAATCGAGGATCCTCTGGTCGTTGGTGTAGCTGTGGATGGTGTTCATGAAGCCGTACTTGATCCCGAAGCTGTCGCGCAGGACCTTCGCGAAGGGCGCGAGGCAGTTCGTCGTGCACGAGGCATTGCTGATGATGTTGTGCGCGGCGGGGTCGTAGTCGCCTTCGTTAACACCCATGACGATGGTGATGTCTTCGTTCTTCGCAGGCGCCGAGATGATGACCTTCTTCGCTCCGGCGTCCATATGTGCCTTCGCCTTGGTCCCGTCGGTGAAGAAGCCGGTCGACTCCACGACGATGTCGACACCGAGTGCACTCCAGGGCAGCTCCGAAGGATCACGCTCGGAGAGCACCTTCACGAAGCGACCGTCGACGGCGAACCCGTCGCCCTCGGCCACCACGCGCTCGCCGAACCTGCCGTGCACTGAGTCGTACTTGAGCAGGTGCGCAAGCGTTGCCGCATCCGTCAGATCGTTCACCGCTACGACTTGGATGTTCGGATCGCTCTCGCACGCGCGGAAGACAAGACGACCGATGCGACCGAACCCGTTGATCGCGACTCTCATAGCCACAGACAGCCCCTCCTCGGACAGATATTCAGACGTATCAAAAGGCCCCCAGGGCCTTCATGCATAGTACCGAAACACGGCCGCAATAGCACCACGTCGGGAAGCCCTAGCACTCCCCTGCGAGCTCATCCAGGCGCCGGATACGGTGGTAGACCGCAGACTTGCTGAGGGGCGGCTCGGCAAGCTCACCGAGTTCCCGCAGACTGACTTCCGGATTCTCCAATCGGAGCTCGGCCAACTCCCGCAGCGCCGGCGGGAGATTCTCGAGTCCGCGCGCATCGGCAAGTCGTCTGATCGCCTCTATCTGTACGATCGCCGCATTGGCGCTCTTCTCCAAGTTCGCCGTCTCGGCATTCACTAAACGGTTCACGTCGTTGCGCATGCTCTTGATGATGCGTACATCCTCGGTACGAAGAAGCGCCTGATGCGCGCCAACCCGTGCAAGGAAGGTGACGATCGCCTCGGCTCCTTTCAGATACACCGCGAAGGTACCGCGCCGCTGCGTCACACGCGCCGGCATGTCGAAACGCTGCATAAGCCCGACGAGGTCGTTGGCCATCTCCTCGGTCTCGGCAGTCAGCTCAAAGTGGAAGTCGCCGTGCGGATCAGCGACGAACCCGCCGCCGAGGAACGTGCCTCTCAGGTAGGAGACGGCACAGCAGTCACGTTTCACGAGCCAGGGAGGGATGCTGTAGACGGGCGTGAGGCATTCGTCCACAATGCCGAGTTTGAGCAACGCCGGCGCAAGTTTGGGCTGCGACGGCACGGTGATGAGGTAGTTGTTCGAGCGGTGCAGCAGCGAGCGACGCACCGTGAGCTCCGTGTTGAGTTCGAACAACCCGTGCAGCAGCTTGATGGCCTTGCGCGCCACCGGCGCCGTCTCCGTGGCGATCTCCAGGCGGAAGCGCTCGTTGCCGGTGAAGTGTAATGTGCCTTCGACCCGCACGAGAGCAGAGAGCTCCGCACGCGGGCAGCATTGACGCCGCACCTCGACGCGGGAGAGCTCGTCTTTGACCTCGGCCGTGAACGACATCTACAACACCTCCCTGAGAGCGTGGCACAGACGGACAGCATCATGATGTATGGGATTCGTTGTGTCGGCGAGGTCACGCGCGACGACGCGGATACCCCGCGCCTCGATCCTCTCGCGAACCGCAGCGGAACCGTCGACGGCAGGCACGCCCCCGGGGAGCGGAGAGACATCAGAATCGTGCAGCAGCACGAGGTCGATCGCGCCGGCGAGGCCGTGGGTTATCAGCGCTCCGACATGCTCGTCAGCGTCCATTCCCGTCGTCTCACCTCGCTGATTGGCCACGTTGCAGACGTACACGACACTCGCACGGGTGTCCCGCAGCGCCTCTGTGATACCGTCGACCAGCAGGTTTGGCATGATGCTCGTGAAGAGGCTTCCGGGTCCGATAACCACGACGTCCGCCGACATGATGGCATCGAGCGCCGGCGGATACGCGACAGGGGCTTCGGGAACCAGGCAGACGTGCAGGACAGGTCCGGTGCTCTGAGCCACGCGTGCCTGGCCGGTCACAAGCGACCCGGAGGCATCGACAGCCTCCAAAACGACGTCTTCCAGCGTAGAGGGCAACACCCTGCCACGCGTGCCGAGGAGTTCTCCTGCTGCGCGGATCGCCTCGGCAAAACCGCCTTCGATGTCGACGAGCGCGGCGATGATGAGATTGCCAAGCGAATGGCCGGCAAGCCCTTCTCCTGACCGGAAGCGGTACTGGAAGATGCGGGCAAGCTCGCTGTCGTCGGAGGCGAGCGCGACGAGGCAGTTGCGGATGTCACCCGGCGGCAGGATGCCGAGTTGGCGTCGCAGCGTCCCCGAAGACCCCCCGTCATCAGCAACCGTCACGACAGCCGTGACGTCGTAGCCGGAGCTTGTGAGGCAGCGGAGAGCGAGTGGCAGCCCGGTACCGCCGCCGATGGCGACCGCGCGTCCGGGCGCGGCGCTCATCGCACTCCCTTGTCTTTGCCGATGTCACGATGCGTCGCGTTCACGGCGTACTCCCGCGAGCGCAGGTGCTCCGCTGTGCGCTCGGCCAGCACCACGCTGCGGTGCATTCCACCCGTACACCCGAGTGCGATATGCAGATGCGTCTTGCCCTCGGCCACGTAGTTCGGCACCAGGAGGTCAAGCAAGTCGAACCACTTCTCCAGGAATGCCTTGGTCTCGGGGCGGTCGAGCACGAACGACTTGACCGGTCGCTCCAGACCCGTCTTGGAACGCAGGCGCACTACGTAGTAGGGGTTTGGCAGGAAGCGTACGTCCATCACCAGGTCCGCGTCGATGGGCACGCCATACTTGAAACCGAAGGAAGAAACGGTGGCTGTAAGCGAGTCATGCGACCCCTGTGCGGCGAACGACTGCCGGATCACCGCCCGCAACTCCTGAGGCATGAGGTTGCTCGTATCGACGATGTGATCTGCGCGCTCACGGATCGAGCGCAGTATCTCACGCTCGGCCTTGATGCCCTCCCCGATCGAGCCCGCCTCGGCCAGCGGGTGGCGGCGGCGCGTCTCCTTGAAGCGCATGATGAGCGTCTTGTCATCGGCCTCGAGGTAGAGCACGCGATACGGTGTACCGCCCCCGTCAAGCTCGTCGAGCGCCGCGCTAAGCTCTGCGAAAAAGGAGCGGCCTCGTACGTCGCACACCACCGCGACCCGGCGGATCCGGCTGCCGGGAAGGTCTGACAGCTCCACGAGCCGCGTGATGAACGCCGGAGGCAGGTTGTCGATGCAGAAGTAGCCGAGGTCCTCGAACGTATGGATGGCCTCCGACCGGCCTGCTCCCGACATGCCGGTGATGACGATGAGGTCGCGTTCGGCGACATCGATGTCCTCGTCGCGAGGTGCTTCTTTCACAGGTTCCACCGCCTAGCGGTCGTTATCGACGAGTTTGGTCCCGATGCCACTCGCGATTGCGATCAGCACTGCGGCCACGATCGTCTGCCAGAAACCGGTCGTGTGCACGCCATCGACGAGCGCGGCGACGACATAGAGGATGCCGGCGTTGACCACGAGACCGAACAGACCGAGCGTGAGTATCGTGATCGGCAGCGTGAGCAACTTCACGACCGGCTTGATGATGGCGTTCGCGAAGGCCAGAACGACGGCCGCGATCACGGCCGCAGGCCAGAAACTGTCAACCTGGAGCAACGCCTGGTTGGACAAGTAGGCCACGCCGAACAGCGCAACAGCCGAGACGAGCATGCGCATGATGAACTTCATCGCGGGTCCTCCTCCAGTATCCATACACAGCGACCCTCGCCGCAGGATAACCAAGTATACCAAGCGTGACCGACTCGGGCGCCTACGACTCGGTGCCTCTTTGGTGCAGTGCCGCGAACACGTCCGTTGCCACGATCGCGTTGACGCCTGGCACTTCGGCGATTTGCGCCACTGTCGCCTCACGCAGCTTCCGCAGCGAGCCGAAGTGCCCGAGGAGCACCTTCTTGCGCTTCGGGCCCACGCCGGGCACCTCGTCGAGCACCGAGGCAGTCATCGCTTTGCTCCGCAGCTCACGGTGGTACTCGACTGCAAAGCGGTGTGCCTCATCTCTGATGCGCTTGACCAGGTAGAGCGAGGGTGATCCGCTCGGCAGCATGACCGGCTCTTCCCATCCCGGCACGTACAGCTCCTCCTCGCGCTTGGCCAACGCGGCGATCGGAACACGGACTCCCAGCTCGGCCATCGCAGCCACCGCGGCGGTCAGTTGCGGCTTCCCCCCGTCGACGATGACGAGGTTTGGCGTTGTCGCAAATCGCGTGTCGCCAGCGATCTCACGCGCGAAGCGACGTCGCAAGACCTCGCGCATCATCGCAGTGTCGTTCGCCTCATCGGTCGCCATGCGCACCTTGAAGCGGCGATACGCCCCCTGATCGGGGCGCCCTCCGGAGAACACCACCATCGAACCGACGGAGTGGCGCCCGTGCAGCGTCGAGATATCGAAGCACTCGATGCGCAGCGGCGGCGCGGGTAGCGCGAGCGCGTTCTCGAGTTCGAGCAGCGCGCGGTTGGTGCGCTCCTCGTCGTAGCGCGTCCGATAGCGGTAGCGCATGAGCGCGTGACGCGCGTTCGTGGTCGCAAGCCCAGACAACGCGCGCTTCTCGCCCCTTTGCGCCACATGGACGCGGACCTTTGAGCCACGCAGTCCGCTCAGCCACTCTTCGACCGCTTCCGGTGACTCGGGCAGCGACGGAACGAGCACCTCTTTGGGAACGTATGATGCTTGACCGTAGTAGCGCAGCAGGAAGCCCTCGACAAGCTCCGCCTCGGGCACATCAAGCCCTTTGTCGAGAACAAGCTCATTGCCCACTAGGACCCGACCCTCACGCACGAGGAAGACGTGCACGCCGGCAATCGTTTCTTCGCGCTCGATGCCGATGACGTCCATGTCCAGCGGCCGGTCCGAGACGATCTTCTGCTTCTCAAGCACTGCGCGCACCGCCTCGAGCGAGTTGCGCAGGCGCGCGGCGCGCTCGTAGTCAAGACTGGCGGCCGCCTTCCGCATGTCTTGCTCGAGATCGCGTACCACCTCCGTCTGGCGCCCCTCGAGGAACGCCACCGCCTTGTCGACCTGCGCGGCGTACTCCTCGCGTGCTATCGCACCAATGCACGGGCCGGGGCCCTTTCCAACGTGGTAGTCAAAGCAGGTCTTGCCGGTCGGCTTGCCACCGTCCCTGGTGAGACGCTTCCATTCGGCACACGTCGCTTGGCAGATGGGATGCACCCTCCGAGCGACCTCTATCGTCTCGCGCGCAGCGCGAGAGTCTGTGTATGGGCCGAAGTAACGCGTGTCAGGACGTTTGCGCTCGCGCGTGTATTTGATCGCCGGGTATAGGTCACCGGTCGTGATCGCGATGTAGGGATAGCTCTTGTCGTCGCGGTAGTCGACGTTGTACGGCGGGCGCAGCTGCTTGATGAGGTTCGCTTCAAGGATAAGCGACTCAACCTCGGTGTCGGTGACGACGTAGTCGAATGACACCACCTGTTCCATCATCAGCGGTATCTTCTTGCGGTCATCATGACCGGAAACGTACTGCCGCATGCGCTTGCGCAGCGACTTCGCCTTGCCGACGTAGAGCACCTCGCCGCCGTCGGCCTTCCACAGGTAGACGCCAGGCCCGTCGGGCACTCGCGCCAGCTGCTCCTTCAACTCTCCGGTGACCACGGGACCTCCCTATGAGACCGGGGCACGCTCCGGCTCAACGCTCGCACCGCGTCCTTCGAGTACCGGCTTCAAGAAACGTCCGGTGTGTGACGCGGGGTTCTCGGCAATCTCCTCAGGTGTGCCGCTTGCGACAATCTCGCCGCCGCAGTCTCCGCCTTCGGGGCCAAGATCGATGATGTAGTCGGCATTTTTGATGACGTCGAGGTTGTGCTCGATCACGAGCACGGTGTTCCCACCCGAGACGAGGCGCTGCAACACGTCCAGCAGCTGTCGCACGTCGTCGAAGTGGAGTCCGGTCGTCGGCTCGTCGAGGATGTAGAATGTTCGTCCGGTGGAACGCTTCTGCAGCTCGCTCGCAAGTTTCACGCGCTGCGCTTCACCGCCTGAGAGCGTGGTCGCCGGCTGCCCGAGCTTGATGTAGCCGAGACCGACATCGAACAGCGTCTGCAATTTGCGTTTGATCGGCGGGATGTTCGTGAAGAAGTACAGCGCCTCTTCGACCGACATCTCGAGTACGTCAGAAACAGTCTTCCCCTTATAGGTGACCTGCAGCGTCTCGCGGTTGTACCGCTTGCCTTTGCAGACCTCGCAGGGCACGTAGACGTCCGGCAGGAAGTGCATCTCGATCTTAATCTGCCCGTCACCCTTGCATGCCTCACAGCGACCGCCCCGCACGTTGAAGCTGAAGCGCCCGGGCGCATAGCCGCGAGCCTTCGCCTCGGGCGTGGACGCGAACAGGGAGCGCACGTCGTCCCATAGACCGGTGTAGGTCGCCGGATTGCTGCGAGGCGTCCGGCCGATGGGACCCTGGTCGATGGTGATGACCTTGTCGATGTAGCCGAGACCCTCGAGGCGGTCATACTTGCCCGTGCGCTGACGCGACCGATAGACCGCGTTGGCCAGCGCGGGCGCAAGCGTGTCAGCCACGAGCGAGGATTTGCCCGAGCCGCTCACACCCGTTACCAGGACGAAGTTGCCGAGCGGGACATCAACGTCGATCGACTTGAGGTTGTGCTCCCGTGCTCCGGTCACACGCAGATAGCCTTTCTCGGCAGAACGGCGCGTCACCGGAACGGGAATCGAACACGTCCCGGACATGTAGGCACCAGTGAGCGATTCGGGACACTGCATGATCTCGGCGGGCGCTCCCTGACAGACGATCTCGCCGCCGTGTTCACCGGCACCGGGCCCCATGTCGATGACGTGGTCAGCTGCACGGATCGTCTCCTCATCATGCTCGACGACGATGACGGTGTTGCCGAGCTCGCGCAGGCGCTCCAGCGTCGCGATGAGGCGGGCGTTGTCACGCTGGTGCAGGCCGATGGAGGGCTCGTCGAGGATGTAGAGCACGCCCATGAGACCGCTGCCGATCTGCGTCGCCAGACGGATACGCTGCGCCTCGCCGCCCGAAAGTGTCGCCGTCGCACGTTCAAGCGTCAGGTAGTCGAGACCAACGTCGACAAGGAAGCGCAAGCGCTCCACGATCTCTTTGACGACGCGCTGCGCGATCTGCTCTTCGCGCTCGGTGAGCTCGACGTTCTCGAAGAACGCGAGCGAGTCTTTCGCCGAAAGCCCGGTCACCTGCGAGATGTTCCTCTCGCCGAAGGACACTGCGAGGATCTCGGGCTTGAGCCGGGCCCCACCGCACGTATTGCACGGTATGACGGCCATGTAGTCCTCGAGCTTCTCGCGCACGTTCTCCGATTCCGACTCCTCGTGGCGACGCATGACTGAAGTGAGCGCTCCCTCGTACTTGGTGTACCAGTACGTCTCACGCCCATTACGTGTCACGTAGTCGAGTCGGATGCGCTCCGACCCGAGACCATTGAGCAACCCGTCACGGACCTTCTTTGGCAGTTCATCCCAGGAAGTGTCCACGTTCGCACCCAGGTGCTTCGCGGCTGCCTCGACGAGCTGCGGGTAGTAGTTCATGTTGCCCGAGAAGGGCTTGATCGCCCCTTCTGCCAGAGTGAGCGTGCCGTCCGGCACGATGAGATCCGGGTCCACTTCCAGGCGGTTGCCCAGACCGAGGCAATCGGGACACGCGCCGTACGGGCTGTTGAAGGAGAAATCACGCGGGGCGAGTTCATCCATAGAAAAACCGTGCTCGGGGCAGGCCAGCGCCTGGGAGAACACGTGTTCACCGCCGTCCACAACCGCGATGACAACGGTGCCAACAGCGAGCTTGAGCGCCATCTCGACGCTCTCGGCCAGCCGGCTCTGCAAGCCCGCCTTGATGGCGAGGCGGTCGACCACGACGTCGATATCGTGCTTGAACTTCTTGTCGAGCACGATCTCCTCGTCGAGCGTGCGCACGTCCCCGTCCACGCGCACACGCGTGAATCCCTCGGCCTTGAGCTCAGAAAACAGCCGGCCGTACTCCCCCTTGCGACCCTTCACGACCGGCGCGAGCACCTGAAACTTGGTTCCCTCGGGCAGTTGCACGATCGCGTCTACTATCTGTTCTGGCGTCTGCTTCTCGATGCGCCGCCCGCAAACCGGGCAGTGCGGCACGCCGACACGCGCGTAGAGAAGGCGCAGGTAGTCGTAGATCTCGGTCACTGTGCCGACAGTCGAGCGCGGGTTTTTTGACGTCGTTTTCTGGTCGATGGACACGGCTGGCGACAGACCTTCGATGTGGTCGACATCCGGCTTGTCCATCTGGCCGAGGAACTGACGTGCGTACGCCGAGAGGGACTCCACGTAGCGGCGCTGACCTTCGGCGTAGATCGTGTCGAACGCCAGCGACGACTTACCGGAGCCCGAGAGCCCGGTGATCACGACAAGTTTGTCGCGCGGTATGTCGAGGTCGAAGCCTTTGAGGTTGTGCTCGCGGGCGCCACGGATGGAGATGCGGTCGAGCGACACGGATTCGAACCTGCCTTCGTATCTCGAGATTCGCTTGCGGCCAAATTCATATTGTACTACCGGTGTCCGACCACAAAGAAGGATCCCACCGGAACATGGAGCGGCCCGTCGTTTGCTCGTAGCCCCGCCCCGGTGGTTCGCCGCCTGCGGCGCGGTGCGTACCGCTTGCCGGAATTGCTCCACCAGTGGCGAGAAGTTTCTGGCGTGCGCTCGTGCCGTTGGATAACCTTAGACCACCGAACCGGTTTACGCTTATTTCGAATGCGTAGCTCGGAGGCTGATGAGATGGCGACAGGCTCCTCCATATGTCCCGGAAACGATGGCAGGTCTCTGACCGCCGGTATCTACAAGTGTCTTCATCCCCACCTGCTCGGGCACCCCGAGTGGGACATCTGGCACTCTTGTGGACGGTGGATAACGTATCTTCCGGATTGACCGAATGAACGAGGGAACACGAGGAGCGTGAGTCGATGAAGTCGGACTTGGAGATCGCCCAGGAAGCAACCTTGCGGCCAATCATCGAAGTGGCCGCCGAGATCGGCATCTGCGAGGACTATCTCGAGTTGTATGGGAAGTACAAGGCGAAGGTCTCGCTCGACGTCCTCGACGCGCTCGCGGACCGCCCCCAGGGCCGCTACGTCGATGTGACCGCCATCAACCCCACGCCGCTCGGCGAGGGCAAGACGGTCACCACGGTGGGTCTGGGCCAGGCACTCAAGCACATCGGCAAGAAGGTCATCACGTGCATTCGCCAGCCCTCGCTCGGACCTGTCTTTGGCATCAAGGGCGGAGCTGCTGGTGGCGGATACTCGCAGGTCATCCCCATGGAGGACTTCAACCTGCATCTCACCGGTGACGTGCATGCGGTCTCGATAGCGAACAACCTGCTCGCCGCCTACATCGACAACCACCTCCACCATGGCAACCAGCTCGACATCGACCCGTACTCGATCACGTGGCGGCGAGTGGTGGATCTTAACGACCGCGCGCTCCGCAACGTGGTCGTCGGCCTGGGCGGCAAGTTGGACGGCCCGCCGCGTGAGACCGGTTTCGATATCGCCGTGGCCAGCGAGGTCATGGCGGTGCTCGCCATGGCGAGTAGTCTGCAGGACATGCGCGCTCGCCTTGGCCGAATCGTGATCGGCATGAACCGTTCTGGCAATCCCGTGACCGCCCAAGACCTCAAGTGCGCTGGCGCGATGACGGTGCTCATGAGGGACGCCATCAAGCCCAACCTCATGCAGAACCTTGAGGGCGGCGCGGTCTTCGTGCATGCTGGCCCGTTCGCCAACATCGCCCAGGGCAACAACTCCATCATCGCCGACCGTATCGCGCTGGCACTCGCCGACTACGTTGTGACCGAGTCCGGCTTTGGCGCGGACATGGGCGCCGAGAAATTCCTCAACATCAAGTGCCGTGCCTCGGGTCTGCGCCCGGACTGCGCGGTCATCGTTGCAACAGTGCGCGCGCTGAAGGCCCACTCGGGAAGGTTCGAGGTCACACCTGGAAAACCCCTCGACGAGCGGCTCAAGTGCGAGGACCTCGAGAGCCTGGCTGAAGGCATCGGCAACCTCGAGAAGCACGTGGAGAACATGAAGAGTTTCGGTATCCCGGTCGTGGCGGTCGTCAACCACTTTCCCACCGACACCGACGCCGAACACGACTTCATCAAGGAGCATGCTCTGGCGGCAGGCGCCGACTTCGCCGTCTCGCACCGGCTGCACGCCGGGGGAGGCGTTGGCGGTGAGGACCTCGCTCGTGCCGTGGTGGAGGCATGCGAGATGCCCAAGGACTTTCGTTTTCTGTATCCGGACGACGCCTCGATCAAGGAGAAGATTGCGGCGATCGCCACACGGATCTACGGCGCGGACGGCGTGGACTACCTGCCGGCAGCCGAGGCAAAGATCGAGTTGTATGGGCGACTGGGTTATGCGAACCTGCCAATCTGTATGGCCAAGACTCACCTGTCGCTGACGCACGATCCGACCGTGAAGGGACGTCCTACCGGCTGGCGTCTGCCCATCCGCGACATTCGGGCGAGCGTGGGCGCCGGCTTCCTGTATCCGCTCTGCGGAGACATGCGCACCATGCCTGGATTGCCCAAGGTACCCGCTGGCGATGCGATCGACATCGACGCCGACGGCAACGTAGTCGGCTTGTTCTAGTAGACGTAGCCAGCCTCAACCGTCGGAGAGACCTCGATGCCAAGGGTGACCTTTATACCCGACGATGTATCCGTATCGGTGGAGACCGGCGAGAGTCTCCTGCGAGCGGCGATGCTGGCCGACGTCCTGGTGACCGCTTCGTGCGGAGGCGACGGTACGTGCGGCAAGTGCCGAATGGTCGTGGAGCGGGGTACCGTTCGCGCCGGACAGTCCGCCAAGCTCTCGGATGCGCAGACCGCAGCCGGCTACGTTCTGGGTTGCCTTGCAGAAGTCGTGGAAGACGTATTTGTGCGCATCCCTGTGGAGTCTCGTGCCGGAGCAGTACCACTTCGCGGTGGCGGTCGCCATCCTAACCCGATCCTTGCGCCCGAAGAGTGTGCGGCCCGCGTTGCTGACAGCGGAAGCCCCCCACCCGTCGGCAAGCGGCTGGTACGCATGTTCGCGCCCAGCTTGTCCGACAATGCGAGCGATCTGACCCGGTTGTGTCAGACGATACGGCGCGATCATGGGCTCGAGGGCGTAACCGTTTCGCTGCCGGTTCTCGGCCAACTACCGGCAGCGGCCCGTAAGGGCGACTGGATCGTGACTGCCGTGGTGGCCGAGCTCGCCGACACGGGATTGTGGATCGCTGGATTGGAACCGGGCGACACAACCGCGAGACAGTTCGCTGTTGCGGTGGACGTGGGCACAACGACCGTCGAAGTCGCCCTCGTCGATCTCACCTCCGGGGCTGTGGTCGCCAGGGAAGCCGAGTACAACGCGCAGACGTCGCGCGGCGAAGACGTCATCACGCGGGTCATCTACGGAACCAGACCCGAGGGACTGCGGGAGCTGCACGAACTCGTCACGCACACGATAAGCGTGCTCGTGACCTCGGCATGTGGGAAGGCGGGCGTCGCTTTCGAGGAGCTCGTGTGCTACGTGGCCGCAGGCAACACGGTCATGACGCACCTGCTCTTTGGCGTGACGCCGGCCAACATCAGGACCTCGCCGTACATCCCTGCGGCGACCGAGTTCCCGTGCGTGTGTGCAACCGATCTCATGCTGCCCGGCGGTCCTTCCACTCAGGTGATCGCCCTGCCGTGTCCGGCGAGTTGGCTCGGAGGCGACATCGTCGCCGGCGTGCTCGCGTCCGGAATTCCGTGGCGTGATGAGCTCACGCTATTCGTGGACGTGGGTACCAACGGCGAGATGGTGCTCGGCAACAAAGAGTGGCTGGTCGCGTGCTCGTGTTCGGCGGGACCGGCGTTCGAAGGTGGCGGCATCTTGCACGGCATGCGCGCCGCCCAAGGCGCCGTGGAGCAGGTCCGGCTCGATCCGGGTACCCTCGAGCCAATGATACTGACGATCGGCGGTGCCAAGCCGCTTGGCATCTGCGGCAGCGGGCTCATCGATCTGGTCTCTGAACTCTTTCTCGCGGGCGCGATCGAGCGCAATGGTGTCTTCGCGACCGCGACCGACTCCCCGCGGTTGCGCAAGGGAGCGCGCGGTCCCGAGTACGTGCTCGTCTTTGCCGAGGAAAGCGGCACGGGCGATGACATCGTGCTCACCGAGGTCGACATCGACAACCTCATGCGTGCGAAGGCGGCTATCTTCGCCGGCATCTCGATACTGACCGAATGCGTGGACGTGGACTTCGACGCCATCCACGAGGTGATCATCGCTGGAGGTTTCGGGCACTACCTGGATCTGGAGCGTGTGACCACTCTCGGCATGATGCCCGAGATCGCACCCGAGAAGTACGTGTTCATCGGCAACAGTTCTCTTCTCGGCGCCAGATGCGTCGCATCGTCGAAGGGTATGCTCCAGATGGCCAGGAGAGTATCGGAGATGATCACGTACATCGACCTGTCCGTGAACGCGGGGTTCATGGAGACCTACGTTTCGGCGACGTTTCTGCCGCACACCGATCAATCGCTGTTCCCTCGCACCGAGAAACTGCTTGCCGAGCGCCGTGCCCTCAAGGCGGTGATGTGAGATGTCCTTCACATTTGCGCTTGCGGGCAAGGGCGGAACCGGCAAGACAACAACAGCCGCACTTGCCGTGCGTGTTCTTGGAGAACTCGGCGCCCGGGCGGTGCTCGCGGTCGACGCCGATCCCAACGCCACACTGCACGAGGCGCTCGGTGTCCAGGTCGAACGCTCCGTGGGCGAGATCACGGAACAGATGCTCGCCTCGGCCGAGGCTGGACCGGGTGGCATGCCGGCCGGCATCGCCAAGGACGCCTGGCTCGAGTACAACATCCAGCGCTACGTGGTCGAGGCGAATGGATTCGACCTGCTGTCAATGGGCCGGCCGGAAGGCGCGGGCTGCTACTGCTACGCGAACAACCTGGTCCGGGGCTGCATCGACTCGCTCTCGCGCGGATACGATTTCGTCGTGATGGACAACGAGGCGGGTCTTGAACACCTCTCACGTCGCACGACACGCGACGTGAGCGCCCTGCTTATCGTGTCCGACCCGAGCGTGCGCGGCATCCGGACGGCACAGCGTCTCGACGCGCTCGCCAGCGAGCTCAAGATCGGCATCGGCGCGCGCTATCTTGTGATCGACCGGAGCGAGACGCCGCTCGATCCTGTGTTGCGCGAAGCGGCCAAGGCGACCGGGCTGGAGCTCCTCGGCGTGATACCTACGGATGAGGCGATTGCGCGTGCGGACCTCGAGGGAGGCAGCGTGTTCGGCCTTCCGGAACGCTCGCCGGCTCTCGTCGCCGTGCGCGACATGATCACGCGTGCCGTCCCAACGCTTCAAAGCGCGCCAGCGCGCTTTGCCCAGACACCGACCAGGAGGCAGACGTGACAGCAACCATCATCGACGGAAAAGCGATAGCCGCACGTAAGCGCGCGGAAGTCGCAATACGCGTCCAGGCGCTCGAGGCGCGCGGCATCACGCCCGGGCTCGCGGTTGTCATCGTGGGCGACGATCCGGCGTCCGAGGTATACGTGCGCGGAAAGGAAAAGGCGTGCGACGAGGTCGGCATCTATTCCACGAAGCACACCCTGCCCGAGACGACGACTCAGGCGGAACTACTGGCGCTCGTGGGCGAACTCAACTGCCGCAGCGACATCCACGGCGTCCTCGTGCAGCTCCCGCTGCCCGGGCACATCGACGAGGATGCCGTGATCGAGGCCATCGATCCGGCCAAGGACGTCGACGGTTTCCACCCGCTGAGCGTGGGAAAGATGCTTGTCGGCCAGCAAACGTTCTTGCCCTGCACGCCGCATGGAGTCATGGTGTTGCTCGAGGAGACCGGCGTCGATCTGACGGGCAAAGAGGTCGTTGTCGTTGGCCGCAGCAATATCGTGGGTAAACCGGTGTCCATGCTGTTGCTCTCCAAGAACGCCACCGTGACGATCTGCCACAGCCGAACTGCGGACCTCGACTTCCACACCGGCCGCGCCGATGTGCTCGTGGTGGGCGTGGGCCAGCCGGAGATGATCAAAGGCTCGGCGATCAAGCCCGGGGCGATCGTCATCGACGTGGGGATCAATCGCGTGGACGGCAGGCTCGTGGGTGACGTGGAATTCGATACTGCCGTCGAGCGCGCGGGCGCCATCACGCCGGTCCCCGGCGGCGTAGGGCCGATGACGATCGCGATGCTGATGGATAACGCGGTCACGGCCGCCGAACGTGCGACCGCACACGAGTAGGAAGAGGACGATCCATGCCTTACGCAGATCCTGTTGAACAGCTCAAAGGGCGCATCCGCGAGGTCGTCCTAGGTGACGGCGAGGGGGCGGTCACAGTCGGAGGAGCCGCCGCCCTGCCCTTCTGCGCCTTCGACGGCGAGTTGCCGCACCGTCCCGTCATTGCGATGGAGGTCTTCGACGCGGCACCAGCCGGCTGGCCCGCCGCTCTCACCGAGGCACTCGGTGATGTCATGGGCGACCCTGCGGCGTGGGCGAAAGCCTGCGTCGAGCAGTACGGTGCAGACATGGTCTGCGTGCAGCTCGCCTCGACCGACCCCAACGGTGCCAACGCCTCGCCCGATGACGCGGCCGCGACAGTGCGCAGCGTCGTGGACGCTGTTAGCGTACCGGTCGTCGTGTACGGCTGCGGCAACGCTGACAAAGACGGCGAGGTTCTGAAGAAGGTTGCGGAGGCGCTCTCGGGCGTACGACTCGCTCTCGGTCCCGCAACCGAAGACAACTACAAGGCCATCACGGCCGCCGCGCTCGGCTACGGGCACGTGGTGATCGCCGAGACGCCCATCGACGTGAACATGGCCAAACAACTCAACATCCTCATCACACAGATGGGTCTCGACGCCGACCGCATCATCATCGACCCGTCGACCGGTTCGGTCGGGTACGGCATCGAGTACGGCTACACGGTCATGGAGCGCCTGCGTCTCGCCGCGCTCGTGCAAGATGACGATATGACCCAGATGCCCATGATCTGCAACCTGGGCAAGGAAGCGTGGCGCACCAAGGAAGCACGCGCTCCCCAAGACGAGGAGCCCGCGTGGGGTGATGCCCACAAGCGCGGCGTCCTGTGGGAGGCGACCACGGCTATCACGCTCGCGTTGGGCGGTGCCGACGTGCTCATTATGCGCCACCCGGCTGCGATCGCGACCGTCCGTAAAGCCATCGAAGACCTGCTCTCGCAGTAGGCGCCAGGCGGAAACGAGGACCACGACATGAGCGACGACAAGACCGTGACCGACTTCTCCGAGGTGAGCATCGACCCGACAGCGGCCGAGATGCTCCAGATCGCCGAGGAGTGCGAGATCGCGACCGTGTTCTCCCGTGCCCGGGAGATCAAACCGTGCTCCACGGGAGCCACGAGCGGTTGCTGCAAGATGTGCGCGATGGGCCCGTGCCGCGTGATCGGCAAGTATGAACGCGGCGTGTGCGGCGCCACCCGCGAGACGATCGCGGCCCGCAACTTCCTGCGCCAGGTGGCCGCCGGGGCCGCCGCTCACTCCGACCACGGCCGGGACGCAGCGCTTGCGCTCAAGGCGATCGCCGTCGGCGAGATCGAGGAAGGCACTATCGCCGATGAGATCAAGCTCGTTCGCGTGGCGGGCTACTTGGGCATCGATCCCGCCGGCAAGGACGTCATGACGCTGGCCGGCGAAGTCGCCGATGCAGCGCTGGAGCAGTTCGGACAGCAGGCCGGAGAACTCGCTTACGTCGCTCGCGCGCCAAAGAAGCGTCAGGAGCTCTGGCGCAGCTGCGGCGTCGTGCCGCGCGGCGTCGACCGCGAGATTGTCGAGGCCATGCACCGTACGCACGCAGGTACCGACCAGAACTACCATTCGTTACTCGACGGCGCTATCAAGTGCGCTCTCTCGGACGGATGGGGCGGCTCGATGCTCGCCACGGACCTGCAGGACATCCTCTACGGGACGCCGAAGGCGATCCGTTCCTCGGCGAATCTAGGGGTGCTCAGCGAGTCCAAGGTCAATGTGGTGATACACGGACACGAACCGCTTCTCGCGTCGATGATCATCGACGCGACGCGCGAACCCGTGATGACGGAACTCGCCAAGTCGCTCGGCGCTGACGGCATCAACGTCGTGGGCCTCTGCTGCACCGCGAACGAATCACTCATGCGCCAAGGCATAGCCCCGGCAGGCAACATGCTCCACCAGGAACTCGCGGTGCTCACCGGCGCCGTGGAAGCGATGGTCGTCGACGTGCAGTGCATCTTCCAGGGGCTCGACGACGTGTCCTCGCACTTCCACACCCTGTTCGTGACCACCTCGCCCAAAGCGGTCATCGGGAACAGCCTGCATATCGTGGTCGATGAACATCGACCACGAGAGGCCGCGCGCGAGATCGTGCGCCGCGCTATCGAGAACTTCCCAAACCGCAAGGACGTCCACATCCCGAACGTCTCCGAGCCACTCATCGCGGGCTTCAGTCACGAGTACATCCGCTACATGCTTGGCGGAAAGATGCGAGCGTCGTTGAACCCCCTGAACGAGAACATCGTCAACGGCCGGATCCGCGGCGTCGCGGCCGTGGTGGGCTGCAGCAATGTGCGCTCGGTGCAGGACTTCGCCGTTGTCAACATCGTGCGCGAACTCATCGCCAACAACGTGCTCGTTGTGGCGACAGGTTGCGCTGCCATCACTAGCGGCAAGCACGGCCTGCTCACTCCCGAGACCATGGAGTACGCGGGCGAAACGCTGCGCGAGGTCTGCGAGACGGTCGGCATCCCGCCGGTACTGCACGTGGGCTCATGCGTGGACAATTCGCGTATCCTCACCATCCTCGCCGATGTCGTCGCCACCGGAGGCCTCGGCGACGACATCGCGGGACTACCGGCGGTGGCGCTCAGCCCCGAGTGGTTCTCGGAGAAGGCGCTCGATATCGCGACGTACGCGGTGGGGAGCGGAGCGCACGTCATCTTCAGCGGCGTGGGCTCACCGGTCGCGAACTCTCCCATCGTCGAGGAGTACATGATCTCGGGCTGGACCGAGCGGTATGGGGGCAGCCTGCGCTTCATCAAGGAACCCCAGGACGCGGTCGTCGCGGCACTGGATCTGATCGACAACGCTCGCAAGGCGCTGAAGATCGACGTCCCGCAAGAGCGCGTGCTCTTCGACATGGATATGAGGAGGGAGCTGTAGTGTCTAAAATCATCGCTTCCGCGGCGATTCGCGGTGCACACAGTGTGTTCGCCAAGACCGAGGCCAAGCTTGCCCGCGCCAAGGAGAGCTTTGGCGCCGATGCCGCAATCGAACTGCCTAACACCGGCTACTACCTTCCGGTCATCTACGGCTTGACCGGCGAGAAGGTCGAGAAGCTCTCAGACATGGACGCGGTCCTCGCCTATGCGAGCGACCTTCTGCCCGAGGTCCCGAGCGAGAAGCTGTGGCTCCCCTACCTCGGCACGACGCTCGACGCGGGCATCGCCACGCTGCTCGCCGAGGAGTGCCACGAGGCGCTGAACTACCTCGACAACGACCCGCCGCCCGTCACCGACCTGTGGCTCGGCGCGGCCGACGACGTCATCATGCGCGCGAGGGGCGTCGAATTCGTGGACGGCTCCGCGCCGGGATTCGCTGCGGTTGTGGGAGCCGCGCCCGACAACGAGACCGCCGTGCGCCTCGCCCGCGAGATGCAGGAGAAGATGCTCTACGTCTTCATGGCGGGTCACGATAACGGCGTCGCCTTCGGCGAGCAGCTCGATGCGGAGGGCATCCAGTTGGGCTGGGACACGCGCCTGGTGCCCTTTGGTAAGGAGGCATACAGCCAGATCTACTCGATCGGGTTCGCCACGCGCGCCGCGATGGCGTTCGGCGGCGTCCGGCCCGGCGACTACGAGCGCATCCTCGCCTACAACAAGAGCCGCATCTTCGCGTTCGTGCTCGCGCTGGGCGAGGTCACCGACGAGTGGTATGCCACCGCCGCCGGCGCCATCTCCTACGGTTTCCCGACCATCGCCACGAGCGGCATCCCGCAGATCCTGCCCACCGGCGTGTGCACCTACGAGCACGTGGTCAGCAACATCAGCTGTGACGAGCTCGTGCAGCGGGCCATCGAGGTGCGCGGTCTAAAGATCAAGGTCCTCGACATACCGATCCCGGTCTCCTACGGGCCGGCGTTCGAGGGCGAACGCGTACGCAAAGAGGACATGTATGCCGAGGCCGGCGGACAGAAGACTGCTGCGTTCGAGTTCGTCCGCACGCTGGACGCCTCGGAGGTCACTGAAGGCAAGATCGAAGTGGTCGGTCCCGAGCTCGAGGAACTCGAACCCGGTGCGCTCGTGCCCCTCGGTATCGTGGTGGACGTATCCGGACGCAAGATGCAGTCCGACTTCGAGCCGGTCATCGAGAGGCAGCTCCACCATCTTGTCAGCTTCGCCGAAGGAGTCCTCCACATGGGTCAGCGTGACCTCTTGTGGCTTCGCGTCAGCAAGGCAGCCAGGAGCAAGGGCTTCAAGCTGGAGCACATCGGCGAGATTCTGCACGCCAAGCTCCTCGATGAGTTCGAGGCGATCATCGACAAGGTCCAGGTCACCATCTACACCGACGAGGCCAAGGTGCTCGAGATGCGTGAGACTGCGCGCAAGACCTACGCCAAGCGCGACGAGCGAATGGCCGGGCTGACCGACGAGACAGTGGACGTCTTCTACTCGTGCACGCTGTGTCAGAGCTTCGCGCCCACGCACGTGTGCGTGGTCACCCCCGAGAGGATCGGCCTGTGTGGCGCCTATAACTGGCTCGATGCCAAGGCATCCAACGAACTCAACCCGACCGGCCACAACCAGCCGATCGCCAAGGGCCTGGTCGTCGACGAACTGGCCGGCCAATGGTCCGGTGTCAACGAGTTCATCTCTGAGAAGTCCGGCGGGGCTGTGGAGAGAATGAGCTGCTACTCGCTGCTCACCGATCCCATGACGAGCTGCGGTTGCTTCATGGCCGTCATCGCGCTGCTGCCGATGTGTAACGGTGTGATGATCGTCAACCGCGAGTTCCAGGGCATGACGCCGTCGGGCATGAAGTTCTCGACGCTGGCCGGTGCGGTGGGCGGCGGTGTGCAGGTACCGGGGTTCATGGGCATCGGGAGAGGGTACATCGCGAGCAAGAAGTTCCTCTCCGCCGAGGGCGGTTTCGCCCGCGTCGTGTGGATGCCCAAGGACCTCAAGGAAGCGATGCGTTCCTTCCTCGCGCCCAGACTCGAAGAGATGGGCAAGCCCGATTTTCTCGAGATGGTGGCCGACGAGACGGTCGCCGAGACCGAAGAAGGCGTGCTCGAGTTCATCACCAGCACCGGGCATCCAGCGCTTGCCATGGATCCACTGCTCTAGACCCAAAACCTGCTACCGAGGAGTGAGTACGAGATGGCTCTGACCGGACTGGATATCTTCAAACAGATGCCCAAGACCAACTGTGGAGACTGTGGCGTTCCTACATGTCTCGCCTTCGCGATGAAGCTCGCCCAGGGCGGTGCCGAACTCGAGCAGTGCCCGCACGTCTCAGAAGAGGCCAGGGCCGCCTTGGGCGAGGCCGCTACCCCGCCGATGCGGGGAGTCACTGTCGGCATGGGCGAGAACGCGTTCACGGTCGGCGAGGAGACCGTCCTGTTCCGTCACGACAAGACCTTCGTCAACCCCTGCGCGATCGGGGCGAGTGTCGACAGCGGCGCAGGCGATGCCGAACTCGACGCGATGGCCGCCGCCGCCAAGGCCGCCGCCTTCGAGCGCGTTCAGCAACATCTCGCGTGCGGTTTCGTTGCCGTGCGCTCGACTGCCGACGCCGCGCGCTTCGCGCTTGCGGCCGCGCGAGTGGGCGAGGCGTCCGGCCTGCCGCTCGTGCTCGTGAGCGAAGATCCCGACCACATGACGGCCGCACTCGACGCGGTCGGCACCGCGCATCCCCTCATCTGCGCCGCCACTGCGGACAACGCAGACGCGATGATCGCGCTCGCGCAGAAG
>JAXMMT010000010.1:0-64056 GCA_034399355.1 Coriobacteriia bacterium
CTGCGCTTCACGCAGAGCGCGATCGATGCGCTCGGCAGCGTTGAGGCCGTGGGCGAACGGCGCGCGCTGATCGGGCCTGAGGCGGGCGGCGCCAACCTCGCGCCCGCGCTGCTGCTCTCTCGCTGGGAGTTCACCGGCCAGACGCGCTGACCTCCCACAGCAGACATACATGGACCCCGGAGCTCTTAGCGCACCGGGGTCCATGTTTTCGCTTTCCGGAACGTCGGCGGGAGGGGCGCCCACCGCGAACCGAATCGCGCGTCAGGTTTGAACTTGGTTTACCCTGACACACTCATTATCGGTTCGCGAGATTCCAGACTTTAGGGGCTGAAGCGCGCGATTATCGCTCGCCAGCCTCTTCTTGAGCAGCGATGATGTCCTTCACCTTCATGAGCCGCGTGAGATTGCCCCGCTCGGCCTCATCGAGTTTCATCTGAATGTCTTTGATGGTCTCGGTGATGGAGGGAATCAGCACGTACTCCAGCGCGTTGACGCGCCTGCGCGTGCGCTCGATCTCGGCAGCCAGCAACTCGATCGCCTTCTCGCGCTCGGCCAGCTCCAGCATCCGTGGCGCGACCGCCGCGAGACGTGCAAGCGCCTCATCGAGAACGACCGGCAACGTCGAGAAGCTGTAGCCGCCAGGCTCGGTCAGTTCGCGCTGCTCGAAGATCGGGACATGCACGCTCATGACGCTCTTCTCGCTCGTGTCCAGCAGCTCGATCGGCGCCCCCGCGAGCAGCGCCTGCGCGATCGCGGCACGACCTGCCTCGGCACGCGCCACCGCGAACAGCCCATAGGCCGCCTTCAGCTCGACCTCGACCTCGGCACGCAGCTTGCGGTTGGCCGAGATCCGCGCGATGAACTCCTTGAGGAGCTCGTCGAACTTGTCCTTGAGCAGCTTGTGTCCGCGCTTCGCCACGTCGCCGCGACGCTTGAGTCTGAGCAGCTCCATGCGATTGGGATTGACGCGCATCTTCGTCATGCCATCAGCCCCTCGTCCGCATAACGAGCAGCCAGACGATGAGCGCAACCACGGCAGTGGCATTCACGATGCGAAGCGCGATCACACCGCGGCTCGACTTCCCGCCAAGCTTGCGGGCGGCCTGTGCGCTCAGCAGCTGCACGACCACCAGCAGGGCAAGCAGCGCGATAACGAGCACTATGAGAGCCGCGTCGCTCACGCCTCGGCGCCCTCCTCGGCAGGTAAGTACTTGTCGATGAAGACGTCTTTGATGCGCTTGAGTTCCGCGCGCGGAAGGAGCGTCATCAGGTCCCAGCCGAGCGCGAGCGTATCGCCGACCGAGCGGTCCTCGTTCGCACCCTGGCGAATGAAGCGGTCCTCGAACGCGTCGGCAAAGGCAACGAACGCCTTGTCGCTTTCCGAGAGAGCCGCCTCGCCAAGGATGACCGCGAGCTCTTTGGCCTGCAGACCGCGGGCATAGGCGCCGAACAGCTGGTTGGAGAGGTCGGCGTGGTCCTCGCGCGTCTTGCCCGGGCCGATGCCCTTCTGCTTGAGGCGCGAGAGACTCGGCAGCACCGCGACCGGCGGGTAGACGCCGCGACGGTGCAGGTTGCGATCGAGTACGATCTGGCCCTCGGTGATGTAGCCCGTGAGGTCCGGGATCGGGTGCGTCTTGTCGTCGTCGGGCATCGACAGGATCGGCACCTGGGTGATCGAGCCCTTGCGACCCTTCACGCGACCCGCGCGCTCGTAGATGGTGGCGAGGTCGGTGTAGAGGTAGCCGGGATAGCCGCGGCGGCCCGGGACTTCCTTGCGCGCGGCGGACACCTCACGCAGCGCCTCGCAGTAGTACGTCATGTCCGTGAGGATGACGAGCACGTGCATGTCCTTCTCGTACGCCAGATACTCGGCAGCGGTCAGCGCCATGCGTGGCGTGGCGATACGCTCGACCGCGGGGTCGTCGGCGAGGTTTAAGAAGAGCACCGCGCGTTCGATGGCCGAGGTGTTGCGGAACTCGTCGATGAAGAAGTCGGCGTCCTCGAAGGTGATGCCCATGGCCGCGAACACGACCGCGAACTCGCCTTCGATAGGCGCACCGATCTTATCGGCGGACGTGCTGCGCTGCAGCACCGCGCTCTGACGCGCGATCTGCGCGGCGAGCTGGTTGTGCGGCAGACCGCTGCCCGAGAAGATCGGCAGCTTCTGACCGCGCACGAGCGGGTTGAGACCGTCGATGGCCGAGACACCCGTCTGGATGAAGTCGTCCGGGAAGTCGCGCGCGGTCGGGTTGATCGGCTGGCCGTAGATCGAGAGGCGCTTCTCAGGGATGATCTCAGGTCCGTCATCGCTCGGACGACCGAGACCATCGAAGACACGGCCCAGCATGTCCTTGCTCACGCCGAGTTCGAGCGAACGGCCTAAGAACTTGACCTTGGTCTGGGAGGGATTAGAGCCGCGTGTGCCCTCAAACGCCTGCACGAGCGCGACATCCTCGTTCACCTCGAGCACGTTGCCAAGCGAGCGGGTGCCGTCGGGGAACTCAAGTTCGACGAGTTCACCGTAGGTGACGTCCACGACGCTCTCCACGAGCAGCAGCGGCCCGACGATATCGCGGGTGGTCATGTACTCGCGCACTACCGCTCACCTCCCGCGTAGACTGCAACTTCGTCTTCGTCGAAGCCGTCACCCACCAGCTGCGTCTCGATATCGCTGGCGATCGAGTCGAACTCGGCCATCTGCTCCTCGGTCAGGTACTTCGCGCGCGTGATGCGCTCGCGTACCGGCGCGGCGAAGATGTCTTTGAGCGCGGCACCCTTGCTGTGGGCCTCAATGGCCTTCTCGTGGAAGAGCAGGATCATCCCCAAAAGCTTGTTCTGCTGATTGAGCGACGTGAACTGATCGTCGTCGCGGAACGCGTTCTGCTGCAAGAAGTCCTCGCGGATCGACTTCGCGGTCTCCATCAGCACCTGCTCCTCGGGCGACAAGGCCTCCAGGCCGACAAGGCGCACGATCTCGGCAAGCTCGCTCTCGCGCTGCAAGATGGCCATGCACTGGTCGCGGCGCACGCGGTATTCGGGCCCGACGCTCTGGTTCCAGAACGGGGTGACCTTGTCGAGATAGAGCGAGTAGCTTGTCAGCCAGTCGATGGCCGGGAAGTGGCGCTCGTAAGCCAGGCTGTCCTGTAACGCCCAGAACACCTTCACGACGCGCAACGTGTTCTGTACGACCGGCTCGGAAAGGTCACCGCCGGGAGGCGACACGGAGCCTACCACGGACACGGAGCCTTCACGCTCGGCGCCACTGCCGAGCGTATGCACGCGACCGGCACGCTCGTAGAACGCGGCAAGCCTCGTGCCGAGATACGCCGGGAAGCCTTCGTCGCCGGGCATCTCCTCGAGACGACCGGAGATCTCGCGCATCGCCTCGGCCCAGCGGCTCGTGGAGTCTGCCTGCAGCACGACCGCATACCCCATGTCGCGGAAGTACTCGGCCATCGTCATGCCGGTGTAGACGGACGCCTCGCGCGCCGCGACCGGCATGTTCGAGGTGTTGGCCACAAGCACGGTACGCTTGACGAGCGGCTCGCCGGAGTACGGGTCCACGAGCTCGGGGAACTCCATGAGCACGTCGGTCATCTCGTTGCCGCGCTCGCCGCAACCGATGAAGACGACGACCTCGGCGTTGGACCATTTGGCGATCTGGTGCTGCGTGACGGTCTTACCGGCGCCGAACGGGCCGGGAATGCACGCAACGCCGCCTTTGGTGAGCGGGAAGAAGGTGTCGATGACGCGGGTGCCGGTAGTCAGCGGCTCGGTGGCCGAGATCTTCTTGCGGTACGGTCTTGGGACACGGACCGGCCAGGTCTGCATCATGATGAGGTTGACCGTCTCGCCTGCCGCGGTGCTCAGGTGACCGATCGGATCGATGACCGTGTAGCTGCCCTGAGTGATGTCGACGACCGTGCCCTTCAGACCCGGCGGCACCATGACGCGGTGCTCGATGACGGCGTTCTCCTGCACGGTGCCGATGATGTCGCCACCTTCGACCTGATCGCCCGCCTTCACTGTGGGCGTGAACTCCCACTGCTTGTCGCGGTCGAGGCCGGGCGCGCTGACACCACGCGAGAGGAAAGCGCCCGTCATGCGCTCGAGCACGTCGAGCGGGCGTTGGACGCCATCGTAGACGGCCTCGAGCATGCCGGGTCCGAGCTCCACCGAAAGCGGTGCGCCCGTCGCTTCCACAGGGTGACCGGGGCCCAGACCCTCGGTCTCCTCGTACACCTGGATCGACGCCCGGTCACCGCGCATCTCGATGATCTCGCCCATGAGCCCTTCGGTGCCCACGCGGACCAGGTCATACATCCTGGAGTAAACCAGGCCCTCCGCGACGACGAGCGGACCAGCGACCTTCACAATCTTGCCCTGCTCCATCTACTCTTCCTCTTCTCGGATCAGCATGCTCGTGCCGAGCGCGCGCTCGATCGCACGGCGTATCTTGGCCTCGCCCATACCGCCGGCGCTTCCCGCTCCGGGAATCACCGTCACGGCGGGGAGGGGGCGGTCCATCACCTCTACGATGAGGTCCTCCATCGCTTCGTAGACCGGCTCGGTCACGAAGACGACGCCGTACTCGCCCGCCGATAGGCTGCCCCACAACGCGCGCGCCTCATCAGCGTGCTCGACCGTGAACACGGCAAAACCGAGCGGGCGGAACCCCGCCACACTCGTCGAATCGCCCACGACCGCTATTTTCGCCACTCACACCACCGACTCGTACCGCTCGCGCAGGCGGCGACGGAGCACCTCAGTGGCGACTCCGGACAACCGCCCGATCAACAGCATTCTCAGCATCATGACTTCAGCCTGACGCGCCATGACGTAGCCGATGACGGGTTCGGGGCCCGTCGCGACCATCCTCGCGCGCTTGAGATAGCGCACGATGAGATCGTCGGCCAGTACGTCGTAGTCGCTGAGATTGGCGATCCGCTCGGCAGACACGCCCTTGAGCGGCCCGCGCTTCGAAAGCGCCTCGGCAATCTCGACGATCGGCGTCGGGTAGAGCTTCATCAGATCGGCTAACGGCGTGTTGCCGCCGTCGAGCAGCAACGCCTCGGCGTCAGGCGCACGCCAGTTCTTGGAGCGTGCTCTGAACAGAGCCTTCGTGTTCGCGAGGTCGACCATAAGTGACGCCAACCCGGCCAGGAAGACACTCTTCGAACACTTAGCACTCGCGTTAAGGTCCTCGAACAGCGCACGATCGACTGCCAGCGTGATCCGCTCCTCGGTCATATCGTCGCCCTCAGCAGATAACAACACGTAGATGTCGCGCATGAATCTCGGGAGCTGTGCTGCCGGACCTTTCATGACCTCAGTCGGCACGGTGCCCAGCCCGACAAGCAGCTCTTCGACCGGTATGCCGAGTAGCTCGGCTTTCAGCCGAGCCTCAAGGTTGGCGTAGTCGTACCGCACTCGGAAGAATCGGATGACAGGCAATGGTAGGTTAGCGGTGACCAGAAAGCCGTAGAGTTCATCCAGAGCGTTGTCGAGTCCGCGTTCAACCTCATCGACGGTCTCGACTTCTTCGAGGAAGCGACCGTACGGCGAATCAGAGAGCACGCGCTTCTGCTCGGAGAACGTCGATGCGTCGAGCAGGCGCTCGTAAGTGCCACCCGAGAGCATCCGTCCTTCCAAGACGCGAACGCGCCCCACGGCGTAGCCGTAGCGAATAGGTTCTGTCACCGACTTCCGGAACAACAACGCCTCAGGCCTCCCCAACAGGAAAGAGCCGGACGGCCGCAGCCGTCATCAACTCATCGTGACGTCCGCTCACCATCGAAGCGGGTCCTACCTCCGCGCTCACGCGGCCCGCATTAAGCATCACGCCGTGGGCGATGTCAGCAGGTTGCTCCGAGAACGCAAGCTCCAGCACGCGACCAGCCTCTGCCACCGCGCTCTCCACGGCCTTGGGAAGCTCCCGGAGGCGCTCCCGATCGGCAGCCGCGATGCTTACGACGTCGCCGCCACACGCGGAATGAACGACACCCTGTGCGATCAGTCTCGTGTAAGCCACATCGTCGAGCGCCACGAGCCGCTCTTCGGCCTCGCGCAGCGTGCGCTCTACAAGTGTCCGCTTCCGGGCAAGCATCTCATCGCGCACAGCGAGTCGCGCGTTCGCCAGTAGCATGGCTGCACGCCCCTCGGCATCGTAACGCGCACGATGCAGTACGCGCTCGTGCTCCTTTTCGGCCTCGCGCTTGGCCTCGACCATGATCGCCTCGGCCTTGGCCTTGGCGCCATCGGTCAGCGCACGCGCCTCGGCCCCTGCATCACTCTCGATGCGGCCTATGATGTCCGCAAGCGCCACGCGATCACCCCACGTAGATGCCGCGGAGCGTGAACAGCATCAGGATAGTGGTGATAAGTGCGAACACCGCGTAGGTCTCGACAAGCGCCGGGAAGATCAGTGACTTGCCCGAGTCCTCGCTGCGACGGGCAACCATGCCAGCGGCACCAGCAGCCGTTGCGCCCTGATAGATAGCCGTGACGAGACACAACACGGCGACCGGCATACACGATAGGAAGATCTGAAAGCCCAGTTGACCCGTTATTGCGGGCGCCGTCTTCGCAAGCAGGATATCGAAGAACTGCATCACCAAGATCGCAGTGATAAGTCCGTAAATGCCCTGCGTGCCCGGCATTGCGGCAAGCGGGAGAACTCGCCCGAACTTCTCGGAGTCCTCGGTCACGATACCCGACGCTGTGTTGGAGATCGTCGTGATACCGATGGCCGAGCCGATCCCTCCTCCGATGGCAGCGAACGCGGCGCCCATGAGCGCCCACGTCATGCCCGACATACCCCAAAAGACCTCGTTCACGTTGTCTTGCCTCCTTTCTGCAACCCTACCTGAGGGTGCAGTACGACCGACTTCATCTGGGGACCAAGCGGCGCGAAGTTGCGACCGCCCCCTTCATAGAACTTGCTGAAGAACTCTACAAACTGCAGACGCGTGGGGTGCACGAACGCGCCCAACAGGTTGATGACCAGGTTGATGGTGTGCAGCAGGAGCACGACGATCACCGCGCCCACCAGACCCGCGACCGGCCCGAGCAGCTGTCTGACGATCGGCCCAAGCTGATTGGCGACCTGACCGACGAGCATACCCGCCAGGCCAAGTGCTGCAAGTCGCGTGTAAGAGAGGAAGTCCGAGATGAGTCCGGACATGCTGTAGGTATCGTAGCAGCCCAGAAGCAACGCGATGATCGCCTTTCGCCCGGTCTTTGAGACGAACAGACACGCGGCGGTGAGCACCAGGAAGGCCTGTGAGATCACGGGCGGTCCCCCCAGCGCTATGGCGACCAAGAAGGCCACCACAGAGACGATCCATGCCCAGCCGAGCGCTTTGTCCCACGCTGGCGCCTCGACCTTGGAGGGGGCCTCGAACACCCTTCCCTTCAACATGATGGTCAGTCCAAGACCACCGATGATGAACAGCAGCATGGTGCCCTTGATCATGACACCGGCCGCGATCGCCGCAAGCAGCACGATCGTGGACACTTCCCCGGCAATGGCGCTGCGCCAGTCCCCCGCCTTCAGCCGCGCCACCACACTGGTCACAAGCCCGACCATGATGTGTGCTACGCCCAGGGCCACGCTGATAACGAGGAAGATCATAAAATCCTCAAGTAGATCGAAGACCGCTATCGAGCGAAGGAAGGACGGCAGCAGCTCTTTGTCCATCGCGAAGTAGGATCCGGTGATGGCACCCAGGAGGATCGCCGAGATTCCTCCATACGTAAGCAAGTCCATGAAGCGCTTCACCCCGGGACCGACGTCCAGCTTCCTCTTGATGAGCTGGGACACGATCAACAACGCGATACCGTAGCCCACATCGGCCAACGCCATCCCGAAGAAGATGAAGAAGAAGCCTGCCATCAGTGGTGTGGGATCGACCTCGTGGTAGCGCGGACGCCCATAGAGATCTGTCAGCGTCTCGAACGGCCTTAGCCACTTCGGGTTGTCTAGTTCTATTGGAGGACACTCGTCGGGATCAGGCTCCTGAAACGTAAGATCGACGTCAAAGCGCACCGGTTCTAAAGCGGTCTCAAGCTCGCCCTGTCGCTTTTCCGCGACCCAACCCGTGATGACGACCGTCCGCTCGGTGGAGCCGAAGCGCTCACGGATGAGAAGCATCTCGCGAGTCGACACGAGAGCCTCGGCCAGGCTAACGGAGTGCTCGTAGCGCTCGTCGGACAACTCCTTTGCCCGCTCGAGCAGCCGCTTCTCCTCGTCGACGAGACCGACCAGCCGGTCCTCGGCACGCGATATCTCCTCGGCCGGATAGTCGGAAAGCTCGGGGAAGCTGACCTCAGCGAAGTTCGTGAGCTGCAGCATCGCACGCACCTCGTCGAGGCGGTCTTTGTGCGCCATGACGATCCAAGCCGACCTACTCCCCACCGGTCCGAGTTCCTCGACCGTGACCTCCGTGACCGCCTCGCGCAGGCGGGCGCGAATCGCCTCGCCTTCAGACGCGGGGACGGTGCCGGTGAGCAGCACGACGTGCTCGGTCCCGCGCCACTGGCTGATCTGAAGGTGGAGCGGCTCCCAGGGATGCAACTCTACGACGAGCGCACGCAACCGTTCGCGGTGCCGCTCGATGGAGGCTAGGCGGTCCGAGAGATGCTCGCATTCCCGATACAGGTCGATAAACGCCCCGTCGGGCACGAGCGCGTAGAACTCCTCTTCGGTGAGGTGGAACTTTTCGGAGATGAAAGATGCGAACGGCGCGTCCGAGGTGTGATACCTGCCGAGAAACTCGGCCACGAACTGCGCGTCTGCGACCTGCTCGTCGAGTGTGGCGATGCGAGCCTCGACATCTGCCGAAACGGGTGCCGGAAGTTCGTTCGCGTCCTGCACGATATCGAGTACGCCAGCCTTCCTCAGGCTGTCGACGAGTACCTCTGACGCCAGAGCGTGCGAAATCGCTGTGACTTTGAGCATGCGCGCTACGGCCACGCTCAGTCCACCAGTCCTACCACTACAGCACTCGCGGCGTCAGAAACGCGTTTCTCGGCCTGCTGAAGCACCGCCTCGATGTGCACGCGTGCTTCGCCGGTAACCTGCTCGGCATCGCCCTCAGCTCGTGTGATGACGGCGGCGGCTTCGTTGCCCGCCTCTTCATCAGCGCGCGCCCTGGCAGCGGCGAGTGCCTCTTCGGCCTTCGCACGTGCGTCTTTCAGTGTCACCTGTGCCCCCTCACGCGCTTGAGCAACGGTCTGACGTGCCCGTTCCTCTGCGTGAAGTATCTGCTCGAGCTTCTCCATACCCCCACCCTCACGTGTCTGACCCCAGATACGTCATGCGATTCTATCACTCACGGCAATCTACGCAAACGGTTTTGTTGTGCGAAAAAACCAACCTGCTTGCGGGGAGCTCAGGAATCGAACGGCCTGGGACTTGCTTTCTCCATTATAGTACTCACGAGGAGCGAACCAGCTTATATAACGGAGTCTGAGCACACGAACATGCCTGAGGGACGAGCTACGTATCGCGCGACCATGGGGGAGCTGTGAAATCCGCTCCGCCTCCCGGTCGCCAACGACGGCGAATACCCCCACGGCGCACGCGCGCAACGCTCCGCTCGGCCGACTCCGGACTGCGACCCGTACGCGATACGGGACTCAATGTGCGGAACACTCGTCGGCACAAGCGCCGCGGCACACCTTCCCCGTACTCGCTGCTCGTCGCACTCTCGATCGTCACGGTCGTCGTGACGCTGTTCCTGATCGGCACCGCCGGTTCGCATGAAAAGGCTCCCCTTCCGCAAACCTCGGCCACTCCCGAGACCGTCGCCGGAGCCGACGAGCCGGAGCGAGACCCTACGCCGCTGTTCGCCGCGTATCAGGAACTCGACCTGCATCTGCTGATCGACCCTGACGACATCACGGCCCTGGCGTTCCACCAAGCTTCAGGCGATATCGCACTGCATCTGACGTCCCTGGTACCCGACGCCGACATGGCGCTCGCCGCGCTGCTCAAGGCGGTACCGCCCCTCGATGCTGCACCAGCGGCGGGATCCTCCGTGTGGGAAGGCTGCGCCTTGAGGCTGTGGCGCAGCAACCGTTCGGGTCCGCCTGACACAGCGGTCGACTGCGGCGCGGACCCCGGCTCGCCGATCTTCTCGCCTGTCTCAGGTACCATTGTGCGGATCAAGGCCTACAAGCTCTACGACAAGTACGATGACTACGAGATCCACATCCGACCCGATGGCCGAGACGACATCGACATCGTGCTGATCCACGTCGACGATGTGCGCGTGGCCGAAGGCGACCGTCTGAAGGCGGGCGTGACGCGAATCGCATCCGTGCGCAAGATGTCGGACTACGTGAACCTCCAGCTCGGCGGCTACACGAGCAACGGTGGAGACCACGTGCACCTGCAGCTCAACGCAGCCAGAGGAGACGCGGGACTCTCGGGGGCGGACGGCTCCTAGACCTCGGGCGGTGCGTCCTGCTGAGCCTCACTCGCACGTCGCACCCAGCCCCGGAACCGGCGGTCGAACTCGTAGCGCTCGAGCCTCACTTTACGATCACATCCAAGGCATGTGAGACCTATGTCCATGCCGAGCTTGGTGACTTCCCACTCGTTGGCCCCACAGGGGTGCGGCTTCTTGAGACGCACCACGTCGCCGATGCGCACCGGTGTTATCGGGACAGCCATGCCACACCTTCTCGAGTCTGTTGCGAATCCAGCGGGTAGAGTATAGCCTGTCAGCACCGTCGCCAAATGAAAGGCCGGCCATGCAGACCAAGGCCATTCTCTCTGTGCTCGGCGAAGACCGGGTCGGAATCGTCGCCGCCGTCTCGACAGCGCTCGCCGAGACCGGCACCAACATCGAGGACATCCGCCAGACGATTCTTTCGAGCGTCTTTTCCATGACCATGCTCGTCACCGTCGACGAGGAACGCACGCCGCTCGAGGGGGTACAGACCCGCCTCGCCGAGGTCGCGCAGTCGCTCGGCATGCAGATCACGCTGCAGCGCGAGGACGTCTTCCGGTTCATGCACCGCGTCTAAGGAGTCCACATGCTGCAGATCACCCCCGAGGAGATCGCTGAGACCCTCACCATGATCACCCAGCAGCACCTCGACATCCGGACGGTGACGCTGGGACTCTCCCTCGGAGGATGCGCCGCCGACGATGTTGCGACGGTCGCTGCGCGCGTCTACGACCGCGTGAGCACGGCCGCCGAACGTCTGGTGCCTGTGGCCGAATCCATCGAGCGCGAGTACGGCATCCCAATCGTCAACAAGCGCATCGCCGTGTCCGCGATCTCCGAACTCGTATCCGGCAGCGGCCATGACCTCACGCCGATCGCCGTCGCGATGGACCGCGCCGCACATGAGGTGGGCGTCGACTTCATCGGGGGCTTCTCGGCACTCGTCCACAAAGGCATCGGCGCCGGTGACCGGATGCTCATCGACTCGATCCCTTCCGCGCTCGCGTCGACGGAGCGCGTCTGTTCGTCAGTGAACGTCGCCTCGACCCGCGCAGGCATCAATATGGACGCGGTCCTGCGTATGGCCGAGGTCATCGTGGAGACCGCTGCTCTGACCGCCGAGCGTGACAGCATCGGCTGCGCGAAACTCGTCGTCTTCTGCAACATGGTCGAGGACAACCCCTTCATGGCCGGAGCCGTGCACGGTTCCGGCGAAGCCGACGCGGTCATCAACGTCGGCATCTCGGGCCCGGGGGTCATCCGGGCGGTTGTCGAGTCACTCTCCAAAGATGCCGACCTGACAGCTGTGGCCGAGGCGATCAAGGCGACGTCGTTCAAGATCACGCGCGCTGGCGAGCTTGTCGCCCGCGAAGCGGCACGCCGTCTCGGCGTCGAGATGGGAATCGTCGACCTCTCACTGGCGCCGACACCCGCTGAAGGCGACAGCGTAGCGGCGATTATCGAGGCCATCGGCGTCAAGCGCTGCGGCGGCCCGGGCACGACAACCGCTCTCGCCTTGCTGAACGACGCTGTCAAGAAGGGCGGCGCGATGGGCACGAGCTCCATCGGCGGTCTCTCCGGCGCGTTCATCCCGGTGTCCGAAGACGCCAACATGGTGCGGGCGGTCCGTGACGGCGCACTGACGCTCGAGAAACTCGAAGCGATGACTTCTGTGTGCTCGGTAGGCCTCGATATGATCGCCTTGCCTGGTGACACCCCTGTCGAGACGATTGCGGCGATCATGTCTGACGCGTACGCGATCGGCGTGATCAACAGCAAGACCACCGCGACGCGACTCATCCCGGCGGTCGGCAAGTCGGCAGGCGATACCGTCAACTTCGGGGGGCTCCTCGGCGCCGCTCCAGTCATGGATGTCAGCCCATGGGCAGGCACCGTGCTGACCCGACGCGGCGGACGTTTCCCCGCTCCCCTTGGCAGCCTGCGCAACTAGGATTTCTCAAGCGTTCTGCCGAGGCGACGAATCAATAGCAGCCTCCGACAACCTGCCGGACGCCTTCAGGAGTCTTGCTCTCCTCGGATCAGATGCCCACCGCTGCCCTGAATTCCTTCACTTGACGGCGCGCGACCGGGATCTGCGTTTCGTCCCGGTCCATGACGACGACCACATAGGAGCCGTCCACTCGCAGGATCTCCTTCACGCGATTCAGGTTGATCATGTAGCTACGGTGCACCCGTTGGAAGACGTCTTTGGAGAGCTTCTCCTCCAGATCGCTCAGTGTCAGGTCCACCAGGTACTGGTTCTCATAGGTGTGCACATACGTGGACTTGTTCTTGGCCGAGATGTAGATGATGTCCTCAATACTGAGGAGCACCGTGCGACCGCCTTTGCGAACGGCGAGCTTGCGAAAATCACCTTCACCCGCCGGGCCGGAGGCGGCCCCGGCCGGGCGCGTGCGCACAAGACTGCGGATGCGCGCGGAGAGTTCCATGAGGTTGAACGGCTTGGTGACGTACTGTTGCACGCCCTGCTTGAAGGCGAGGATCTTGGCGAGATCCTGGGTCTTTGCCGTGAGCATGATAACGGGGATGTCGGCGGTCACCGGGTTGTTCCGGATCTCCATGAGCGCCATCCAACCATCAACACGCGGCATCATGATGTCGAGGAGGATGACGTCGACGAGCTCCTGCCCGAGCACCTCCAGGGCCTCGGCTCCGTCACCAGCACTCAGGATGCGCATGCCGTCGGCCTCGAGTCCCATGCGCAACATCTCTTGAATGGACACGTCGTCATCGACGACCAGCACGTTGATAGAATTCGACATAGACCCTCCTCGGCTTGCGGATCTACTTGTCACGAGGGGATGACCACTCATCGTTTCACGATGCCGAACATCAGGTGATATGCCAGCAGAGTATACCGCACGTCCGACTTCACACACTACCTGGGCAGCGCGGTGAGCCACTGGTCAATCGCTTTCGCCGCTCGTTTCCCCGCTCCCATCGCGAGGATGACGGTCGCCGAGCCGGTCACGATGTCCCCGCCGGCGAACACACCGGGCTTCGAGGTCGCACCATGCTCGTCAGCCACGACGTACCCACGCTTCGTCAGCTCCAGATCCGGCGTCGTCTTCGTCAGCAGCGGGTTCGCACGAGTGCCCACCGCGACGATGACCGTGTCGCAGTCGATCGTGAACTCGGAGCCCAAAACGCATGTCGGGGCACGTCGTCCACTCTCGTCAGGCTCTCCGAGTTCCATCCTGGTAGCAATCAAACCGGTGACCCAGCCATCATGGCCGACGATCTCAGAAGGCGAACAGAGCATCTTGAACTCGATGCCCTCCTCGCGCGCATGATGCACTTCTTCTTTACGTGCAGGCATCTCTTCCTCGCTGCGCCGGTAGACCAAGAGGATCTCCTCGGCACCCAGACGCTGTGCAGTGCGTGCCGAGTCCATTGCGACGTTTCCGCCACCGATGACCGCGACCTTGCGCCCGCGCCATACAGGGGTGTCCGCTGTGGGAAACTCATTACCTCTCATAAGGTTCACGCGAGTAAGGAACTCGTTGGCCGAGTACACGCCATTCAGGTTCTCCCCGGGTATGCCGAGAAAGACCGGCAGACCCGCGCCGTTGCCGACGAAGACCGCGTCATAGCCCTGCTCGGTCATCAGCTCATCGACCGTATACGTGGCGCCGACGACAACGTCGGTCACGAACTCGACACCCATGACGCCGAGCATCTCGATCTCAGTCTGGACGATCGCCTTCGGCAGACGGAACCCGGGAATGCCGTACGTGAGCACGCCGCCGAGCGCGTGTAGCGACTCGAACACCGTCGTGGCGTGACCGAAGCGTCGCAGCTCACCCGCGCACGCAAGGCCCGCGGGACCGGAGCCGACCACGGCGATGCGGTAGCCGGTGTCCTCGCCGACTTCAGGCTTACAGCGCTCGTCGAGCTCACAGCTCAGGTCGCGGTCACCGAGCCAGCGCTCCAGCCGCCCGATGGCGACGGACTCACCCTTCTTGGCGAGCACGCACTCAACCTCACACTGCTCCTCCTGCGGACAGACACGTCCGCAAACGGCGGGTAGAGCATTACGCTCCTTAAGCACGGCGACGCCGTCGGCATACTCGCCATCGATTATGTGGCGGATGAAGGACTTGATGTCGATATTGACCGGGCACCCATCGATGCAGGTAGGGTTCTTGCACTGCAGACAACGATCGGCCTCTGCCTTGGCCTGCTCATCCGTGTAGCCGAGGTTCACCTCGTCGAAGTCACGAGCACGCTCGGCGGCCGGGCGCTCGGGCATAGGCGTGCGCGGTGCGCGGGAGGGCTTGTGACGTGGCTTCTCGCCACCGGGAGTCTCTATGTGTGACATGTGCACTCCCTCGAGTACTCGGCATCGGCAAGCCGCTCATCATCAACGTAGACGCGCTGGCGGCTCATGAGCTCCTCGAAATCCACGAGATGGCCATCGAAGTCCGGGCCATCGACGCAGCCGAACTTGGTCTCCCCGCCCACGGTCACGCGGCAGGCGCCGCACATACCGGTGCCATCGACCATGATCGGGTTGAGAGAGACCGTCGTGGGCACGCCGAACTCCTTGGTGGTCGCCGCACAGAACTTCATCATGATCACGGGGCCGATCGCCATGGCGTGATCAAGCACGCCAGACTCGCACAGCTCCTTCAGCGGCGCGGTGACAAGGTCTTTGCGACCGGCGGAACCATCGTCGGTGCACACAACGAGCTCCCTCAGAGGCAGCTTGCGGAACTCGTCCTCGAGAATGAGCAGATCGGCGTTGCGTGCGCCTAAGATGACGGTAACGTCGTTGCCCGCCTCGGCCATCGCCCGCGCAACGGGATACGCGACAGCGGCGCCGACGCCTCCTCCCACGACCGCGACTCGCCCCAACCCCTCAACGTGCGTCGGTACGCCGAGAGGCCCAACGACGTCGGCAAGCGAGTCACCCGCCTCGAGGTGCGAGAGCTTGTGCGTCGTCTTGCCAACGCGCATGAAGATGAAGCGGATCAAGCCCTCCTCGGCAGACCAATCGGAGAATGTGAGCGGGATGCGCTCCCCGTTCTCGTCCACCCTGAGCATGAGGAACTGTCCGGCCTTCGCCTTGCGCGCGATGGCCGGCGCTTCAACGCCCATCTCGAAGACAGCTTCGGACAGCTGGCGCTTGTCAACGATGTGGAACATGGGCGACCTTCCCGACGTGGACTACACTTGGTGCGGGCTTCGCGCCCACGGTATCCGAACAGTATACTAGCCGTTTCCGCCAAGGCAACGAGAGGAGGGCGCGTGGGTCGCAAGACCACTGTCGTCGCAGCCATCACGCTCGGACTCGCCGTATGCCTACACGGCTGCTCGCACAACGCCGAGCCGCTCGTAGTGAGCCGCACGACACTCGGCACGGTCGTCACGGTCACCGCTTACGGCGAGACGAGCGGTATCGAGACCGCTGTCGATAGCGCCTTCACGGCCATGGACGACGTGTCCGCCGAACTCGATGCCTACTCCCCCGACACCCCTATCGCGCGCTTCAACCAAGACCCCTACTCCGCCCGTGAACTCCCCGCGAGCGCAGTCACCGTCCTTGACGCCCTCGACCGCCTGGGTGTCGCCGACGGTTTCTCGCCTGCGCTGCTCGGCGTATCGGCGCTCTACGGCTTCGAATCAAGCGAAACCGTGCCGAGCGACGCGTCCCTTGCGAACGCAGTGGCGGCCTCGCTCATGTTCTCTCGCGACGGCGAGATTGCGAGCTTTGGAGTCACCGGCGATCAGAACGTCCCGCTCCCCGGCCTCGACTTCGGCGGCGCGGCCAAAGGTCTCGGGCTTGACCTGGCTCTCGACAAGCTGCGCAATGGGGCCGTCGGCGCAGCGGTCGTCTCGGCAGGTAGCAGCACGGTCACGCTGGGCGAGAAGCCCGGCGGCGAGCCGTGGCGTATCGGCATCGAAGACCCACGCGATGACGGGCGGGTGCTCGCGGTGGTTGAAGCGCTCGTGCCCTGCGCCGTGTCGACTTCAGGCGACTACCAGCGCTACTTCGAGTCCGGTGGCGTGCGCTACCACCACATCCTCGACCCCGCAACCGGCGCTCCAGTGCGCGGACTGCGCTCGCTCACCGTGTTCGGACCGCTCGATACGTTTTCCGGGCTTGATGCCGACATCCTCTCCACGGCGCTGTTCGTCATGGGTGCCGAGAAAGCCGAGGGCTACGCGCACGCACATGGCCTCGGCCTCTACATGGTGGACGCAGAAGGGCGGGCACTCGTGGTGCCCGCCCCTGAAAGTTCCGGTGTTCGCCTCGTGATCGAGGCAGAGCCGGTCCGCTAGATGTACTGTTTCACGATGCCGTAGACGACCGGCACTTCGAAGCTCTCGCCGTTCCAGACCTTCACGGCAAGTATGATCTGGTAGATGAAGCCCGCGATGCCGATAAAGAAGCCGATGAAGATGGCCGACGTGACTGCGCTGACAACCCAGATCGCCACGCCAAGCGCCAGACCCTGGATGGCATGCAGCCGAACGAACTTCTCGTTCTTGTACGGCTCGATCAGGATGGCGATCAGCGCTATGACCCACACGACATAGCCCAGCGCCGCCAAGATCTTGCTCGTGTCGCTCACGGGTCCGTCGCCACCAGCAGGCGTCATGGGCGGCGCAGGAGGTGGCGTGGGAGCAGGAGGTACACCAGTGAAGTCATCAGACATGCCGATCATCCTCTCATCGGTGGTCGCGCGGCGCTCTGGGCCGCATCCTTCGATTGCAGTATACCCGTAGCCCTTGGTAGACTGACCAGAACAGCGCCTTCCGGCGGAGTCTTTGCCGCTCCGGAGGAGACACACCAGTGATACGCAGACGCGCTCTGATAGTCACCATCTCGATGGCCCTCATAGCCTCCCTCGCCGTAGCACCGCTCGCCTTCGCGGCGACCGAGGCCGAGCTGCGCGAGCACGAGCAGGCGGCAGAAGACGCACGCAAGGCCGCCGAGGCCGAGGATGCGAAGGCCAATCAACTCGCTGGCGAGATTCGCGACCTCGACAGTCGCATCGACGCAATCGAGACAGACATCACGGCGCTCGCCGACGACATCGAGGCCGCCACAACCCGCACCACTCGGCTCGAAGCTGAGGTCAACCAGCTTCGCGGCGAGATCTCGGCCAAGGAGGCTGAAATCGCCGAGACGCAAGCTGAGTACACTCGCCAACAGGCCCTACTCGCGGGTCGCATGCAGGAAAGCTACAAGCAGGGCGACCTCTTCTATCTGGAGATGCTCTTCAGCGCCAAAAACATCGAGGACCTCATCGCCCGCACCACGCTCGTGCAGCGTGTGATTCGCCAGAACGAGGAGATTGCCGCCGACCTCAAGTCAACGCAGCTATCCCTTGAGAAGGCCAAGGCCGAACTCGATCGCATTCTCGAGGCCGTCAACACCAAACGGCAGGAGGCCGCTGCCGAGGAGGACCGCCTCAAGACACTACGCTCACAGCACGCGAGTAAGCTGGCGGAGCAGAAGGGCGCGCAAGACAGCAAGTCCGCGCTCATGGTCGAAAGCAAGGAGAACGCGGCACGCCTGCGCGAACTTGCGGAGATCGAAGAGGCCGAATCCGCGAAGATCGCGCGCGAACTCTACGGCACCGGTTCCGGTTACTACGCGGGCATCATGGCATGGCCGGTCCCCGGGTTCTACCGTATATCCTCACCGTTCGGCTACCGGATGCACCCCATTCTCGGCACATGGAAACTCCACACAGGCATCGATGTCGGCCGCAATCTCGATCCCCCAAAGTCGATCGACGGCGCAGCGATCGTCGCCACCGAGGCGGGCAAGGTCATATACGCTGCCTACAGCAGCGGCTACGGCAACACGGTCATGATCGACCATGGCAACGGCATCGTCACACTCTACGCACACCAGCAGAGCGGCGGGATCAAGGTCGGCGTCGGACAGAGTGTGACCAAGGGACAGCGGATCGGCACCGTGGGTTCTACGGGACTCTCGACCGGTCCACACCTGCACTTCGAGGTGCGCATCAACGGCACCTGCGTCGATCCGATGAAGTACCTCGACTAGCTGTTAGTCGCCGTTGTACTCCTGCATAGCCCTATCGACGCCATACTCCAGAACGTGCAGGACTGCCTGTGCCCCCGTCGGAACCACCGCTTCAAGTCTCTCGGCGGCGGCCTTCCGCATCGGCTCCAGCACGTAGTCGGCGGGATCTTGACGACCGGGCGGACGTCCGATCCCCAGGCGCACGCGGATGTAGTCCGGCCCCAGCTGCTCGTTGATCGACCGCAGCCCATTGTGTCCACCATGTCCGCCACCACGCTTGATGCGAACGGTCTCTTCGGGCAGGTCGAGATCATCGTGTACCACGATAATCTCGGGAAACGGTACGCCATATGCGTCCGCAAGCTTACGAATCGCCTTGCCCGAGAGGTTCATGAACGTTTGTGGCTTCGCGAGGACGAGGTCGTCATCGCCGAGGCGGACGAGACCGACTTTGACGCCGGCTTCGTCCCTCCAGTAGCTGACGCGCAGGTTCTCGGCGAGCAGATCCACCACCATGAACCCCGCGTTGTGTCTTGTCTCGGCGTACTCGGGCCCGGGATTGCCGAGCCCCACCACCAATCGCGCCATGTCGCTCTTCTACGCCTCTTCGCCGGAATCGGCCTCGCCGACCTCGGGCACCTCGACACCCTCGACACCCTCGACACCCTCGGCGCCCTCTTCTTCTTCCTCGACCTCAATGGTCGGCGCAGTAACTGCGCACACGATGTCATCCGGATCACTGAGAATGGTCACGCCTGCGGGCGGCATGATGTCACGCACGTGAATCGAATCGCCGATTTCGAGCGGGGTCACGTCAACCTCAACGTGCTCGGGCAGGTCCGTGGGCAGCGCTTCGATGTGAAGTTCTCGCAGCTCATGTAGCAGAACACCGCCAGCCCGCTCACCCTCAGAGGAGCCCGTGAATGTAACCGCCACAACAGTACTGATCGGCCTGCCCATGTGAACGGCCCAGAAGTCGACGTGCCTTCTAACACCCTTGATCGGGTCGGACTGAATCTCCTTGATGATGACGTTGAGAGGCTTTCCACCGTCAACGACCAGCTTGATCAGGGTTGAGCCGACGGCCGCGTGAGTCATCAGACGCTCGAACTCATGGCAATCGACCTCGATCGGCATCGCGTCGATCTCGGCGCCGTAGACGACGGCAGGAAGTATGCCTTGACCTGCAAGCGTGCGGCTCGCCTTGCCGATAACCCCGCGGGGTCTTGCGCTCAACTTGATCGTTGCAGTGCTCATGTCGTAGTTCCCTCCTGGATTGGCGTCAACCTGCGTCACGCGCGGGCTACAAGCCTGCGTGCAGTCGGTATCAGACCAGACTCCCTAGAGCTGGAAGTCCGGGTCGAACAGCTCCGAGACAGACTCATCGTTGTACACGTTCTGAATCGCATGCGCAAACAACGGAGCGACGCTCAGCACGTGGATCTTGCCCGTGAGGTGCTCAGCGGGCACGGGAAGCGTATTCGTGACGATCACTTTGACGATGGGTGCGGCATCGATCCTCTCGTAGGCGGAACCCGAGAAGATACCGTGCGTCGCGGCAACGTAGACCTTCTTCGCCCCGGCGTTCATGAGCGCCGTGGCGCCTTCGGCAACCGAACCTGCAGTATCGATCATGTCGTCCGCCACGATACACGTCCGCCCCGCGACCTCACCGACGACGTGTGTGATCTCGGCAATGTTGTGATCCGGTCGGCCCTTGTGCATGATCGCGAGTGTCGCACCTAACATGTCCGCCAGCTTCTTGGCTGCCTTCACGCGACCGACATCGGGCGATACGACCGTGAGGTCCTCTATCTTCAGGCTCTCGAAGTAGTCCGCGAGAATAGGAAGCGCCGTCAGATGGTTCACGGGTTGGTTGAAAAAGCCCTGAATCTGACCCTGGTGGAGGTCCATCGCGATAACACGGTCCACACCGGCAACCGTGAGTAAGTCTGCGACAAGCTTGGCCGTGATGGGCTCGCGAGCCGCCGACTTCTTGTCCTGTCGTGCATAGCAGTAGTGCGAGATGACGGCAGTGATCGTGCGAGCACTTGCCCGTTTGGCAGCATCGATCATGATGAGGAGCTCCATGATCGATGCATTGACCGGCTCGCACATTGACTGCACGAGAAAAACGTCCGCACCGCGAACACTCTCGAGGTACCGTACGTAGATCTCGCCGTTGGCGAACGTGCTGATCTTGATGTTGCCGAGTTCGATGCCAAGGTGGCTGGCAATCCCCTCGGAGAGTTCATGATTATAAGAACCCGCGAACACCATCATGCGCTTGCCGCCCACCATACTCGTCATCGCTCCTTCAAGTCGTCGTTCCGCTCACGCCCGGCCCGCTGCTTGCGGGCCCAACCTTTGACTGTGCACTGTTCGCAACGCTCGATCCCAAGAGCGTCCGCAGGTACGTCACGCGTGATCGCGCTGCCGGCAGCGGTGACGGCTCCTCCGCCTACGGTGACCGGCGCGACGAGCATGGTGTCTGAGCCGATGAAGGCCCCATCTCCGATGACCGTCGCATGCTTGCGCTCTCCGTCGTAGTTACAGGTTATCGTACCCGCGCCCACGTTGACGTCCGAACCTATGGTCGCATCGCCGATGTAGGACAAGTGTGGCACCTTCGATCCATCTCCGACGGTCGAGTTCTTGATCTCGACACTAGTCCCGGCCTTGGACTTCTTCCCGAGGACGGTTCCCGGCCTCAGGTAGGCCCGGGGCCCGACTGTCGCACCCTCCCCGACGACGGCACCCACCAGGATGGAGGAGTCCACAATCGCACCGTTCTCCACGCGCGAGTCGGTCAGGCGAGAGTCCGGACCGATCACGCACTCCTCGGCAACGCGAGTGTCCCCAGAAAGGTACGTCATCGGCTCGAGAACCGTATCTCTGCCTATGGTCACGCCAGGACCGATCCACACGAGATCCGGATCGGTCATCGTGACACCGGCGAGCATGTGCGCGTGGTTGATTCGTTTCTGCAGGATCTTGGTCGCCTCAGCCAACTGAACCCGACTGTTCACGCCGAGCGTCTCCTCGGGTTCGTCTGTCGTGACGTCTACCACATCGAGACCTTCCAAGCGGAGAATCTCCACTATGTCGGTGAGGTAGTACTCGCCTTGCGCGTTCTCATTGCCGAGACGCCCAAGGTGATTGAAGAGCAGCTGCGCATCGAAGCAGTACGTGCCCGTGTTGACCTCTTTGATGGAGCGCTGGTCGGGCGCGAGGTCTTTGTCCTCGACGATTGCGACGAGCGCGCCATGCTCATCCCGCACGATCCGTCCGTAGCCGGCGGAGTCTGACAGGGTCGTCGTGAGGACCGCGACAGCGGCAGCGACACGTTCGCGAGCCTCGATGAGGCGCCGGATCGTCTCGACGCGCAAAAGGGGAGAGTCGCCCGAGAGTACGACGAGCGAACCATCGACGCCTGCAAGCACGTCTTCCGCACACATGACCGCGTGTCCGGTACCGAGCTGCTCGGTCTGGTGGACGCACGTCACGTTGCCGAGCAGACTGTCGACCGCATTCGCGCCGTGACCGGTTACGACGACGATGTTGTCGCACCCGGCCTCACGAGCAGCATCCACCACATAGGACACCATCGGCACGCCCAGGATACGGTGCGCGACTTTGGGAAGCCTGGAATTCATCCGGGTTCCCTCGCCTGCCGCGAGGATCAAAGCTGCCGCGCCCATCGGTCCCTTTCCGTTCATGACGAGACCCTGAGGTCCCGGTCGAATCATGGCTGGGGCGGTAGGATTCGAACCTACGAATCGAGGAGCCAAAGTCCCCTGCCTTGCCACTTGGCTACGCCCCAGTGCCCGCATTTGAGGCACGCCGAAAACGCCCACACATCACTGGCGAGCGGGCGAATTGTACCATAGACAGAACGACGACACGCGTGCTGCGTAAACGACAGAGCTTGTGCGCAGGCGGTCAGACCTCCAGCTCAGCAGCCTCGGCAAACGCATCGAGGCCGCCCCCGGCCTCGAACGCGGCAAGAACGGCCCCCTGGATCATGTTACGCGCATCGGTGTTGATCGGATGGCAGATATCGCGAAACTCCCCATTGGGAAGCTTGCGCGAGGGCATTGCCACAAACAGACCTTTGTCGCCGTTCACGACGCGCAGGTCATGTACGACGAAGACGTCATCGATCACGATGCTCGCAATCGCACATACCTTGTTCATCGCCACGGGGCGTAGTGTGACTTTCGTGATATCCATCGTTCCCCCCACGGGTCTCATCGTCAGGTGTTCACTTCGACGGAGGGTCGGGATTCCCTGCTGCCAATGCCTGAACTCAGCCGAGCCGCGTGTCTCCCACGACCGCTGGGACGATCCGCGCGCCGAGAGGGCTCGTTCGGGTCGCCAGCGACCACCAGCCGTAGCCACGCGCCTTCTCGGCGATGGAGTCCGCAACTCCCGCACTCGAACAGAGTGCGAAGACAGTCGAACCACTGCCGGCCATTTCAGCTCCCAGCATGCCGGACTCAGCCCGGAGGAACGCGAGCGCGTCGCCTACCGCAGGCACAAGCCCGGTCGATGCCTCGGTGAGACTATCGAAGAGCAAACCGCCTACGCCCTGCCCCCCGGACGCGAGCGCCTCAAGCAACGGCTCGATCGACGGGGTGGGCGCGGGAAGAAGGCGATCGAACGCGGCATATGCTGCCGCCGTGGGCACGGGTTCACCAGGATTCACCACGACCACGTCGAGGCCGGGATCCGGCAGCCAACGGGCAAGCACGTCGCCTCTGCCGACGTAAAGCGCAGTGCCGCCCTGAAGAAAGAATGCGACATCCGCACCGACCGCGCGGGCCACATTCACGACCTCCGCGCTCTCCGTTGACGCCCCCCAGGCTGCACAGAGCGCGACAATCGCCGCAGCGGCATCGGAGCTGCCACCGCCAAGTCCCCCTGCAGCCGGGATGCGCTTGTATACCGTGAACGCCCCGCGCAACTCCCTGCCGAGCCGCTCGGCCAATGCTGCCGAGACGATCGATACGAGATCCTCGCCGTGCGCTATGCCAAGATCAGGCTCGTAGGTGACGGAGAACGGTGCGTCGGGAACGAACGTGACCACGTCCGCCAGGTCGAGGGCCTGGAACACAGTCGCGAGGTCATGGTAGCCGTCCGGCCGTCTGGGACCAACTGCCAGATACAGGTTCACCTTCGCCGGAGCAAGAAGCGTGAGAGCTTCCATTTGTCCCCCAAAGACACGACACGCGAGGCATGTTCGCCCCGCGCGTGTCGCACTAGCAGTCGGTCAACGCTCTAGTTCAGCCAGGGGAAGAGACCCTCGCCCGTTTCGGGGTGCGTAAGCTCCACCGTACCGGTGAGGATGTCAACGTAGCTGTAGGAGACTCGCGCGGTACGTCCGCGCTTCTCGTCGATCTTAAGAACGAACAGACTCGGATGAGTCTGCTCAAGAACGCCTTCGCGCTCCAGGATCTTCGAGCGGCCCATGTTCGCCTTCAGACGCATCCGGCTTCCCATGAGACTCTCAAGATCGCTGCGGATATGGCCGACCACTTCGACCTGCTTTATGATTTCCATGCAACTCCTCCTCGAACCTGGTGAGTATACAGCATGTAACAGAGAAACACAAGGTCAGAGCCGTTGTGTATGCAATTCCGCACCAAGAATCACGAAGTCCTCGACCCCCAGGGTCTCGGCCCTCAGCCCCCCGTCGATACCCGCAGATTCCAGCATCCGATCAACATCGAAACCACTGCCGAGCGTCGCCTTAAGCGAGTTACGCAACGTCTTGCGCCGCTGCGCGAACGCGGCCTCAGCAACCCGTGCAGCAGCCTCCAGCACCTCCTGCGGTTCGGAACGGCTGACTCGCTCGAGCCTGATCACCGCCGAATCAACTCGTGGCGGGGGAAAAAAGCACGTGCGAGCGACCGCGAAGCGACCTTTGACCTCCGCCAGAAGGCCTAGTTTCACCGTGTAGGCGCCGTATGCCTTCGTCCCCGGCACCGCCGCCATCCGATCCGCCACCTCGGCCTGTACCATCACCGTCGCCGAACACAGCGACTCCATGCCCTCGAGAAAGCGGAGGACGACCGTAGCGGCCACCCCATACGGTAGGTTGGCGACCATCGCCGTGGGCAGCAAGCCCTCGTCACCTTGCAGCGTATCGAACGACACTGACACGGCGTCAGCGCGCACGATATCAAGGTTCCCGCACGCCGCAGTCATCTCGGCAAGCACGGGTAGCAGCTTGTCATCGCGCTCCACGGCCACGACACTTCCTGCCGCATCGCACAGAGCGAGGGTCAGCGTTCCAATTCCCGGCCCAATCTCAAGGACTCGTCCGGTGGGATCGATCTCGGCGAGATCGACGATGCGCTTGACCACGTTGTCGTCGACGAGGAAGTGCTGGCCCAGAGACTTTTTCGTATACAGCCCGTGACGCTGCAGAACAGCCAGCGTGGCCGAGGGGCTGGCCAGCGGCGATCCGCTCATGAGGCCCCTTCTAGTGGAGGATTGTGACGCTGACGGTCCGTCGGCCCCAGTTGATGGCAGCGCTATATGCCACCGACTCGCCCCCGGCCCAGAAGCAGACATCGATCTTGTTGCCCTTGATGGCGCCACCGGTGTCGGCGGCAATCGCATAACCATATCCGGGCACGTAGACCTTGGTGCCAAGTGGGATCACGGTGGGATCCACTGCTACGATGCCCCATCCCTCGGGGATCTTGTAGCGCGAGATTCTGTTGTTGATGACCGAGATGCCGCCGCAACCTGCGTCCCAAGGCGTATAGGCGGTCGACGTCACCGTCAGCCGGTCTCCTTCCTCGGGAGCGGGCCTCGACGTCGTGGCACCACGAGAGATCGGGATGTTGCTGGCGACGCGCATCGTTCCTGCGACGATGATCTCGTCAACGGGCTCGGAGAGGACGACTTCCTCCCTAAGTCTCCGGGCGCCTTCCTCTCCCCCCATCACGACAACCTCGTAGATGCGTACCGCCCTGCCGGGCTCTCCCTCACGAATCACGCGCCGGGAGCCCAGAGCGAGCTTGGGGTCGTTCTCGACTTGCGTCTCAAAGTCAACCGCGACCTCCTCCTGCATGATACGCAGGAACACATCGGTGGCGACAATCGTCATATCGGGCGAAAGGGCGGTGTCCACGGTCGGAGATACGTGCAGACCGAGAGAGGGATCCATACCCGCGGCCACGAGAGCATCCGCGACCGTGGACCCGATGACACGCAGTTCAATGATGTCGCCGCCGCAATCGATCTTCACGGTAATCGCATGGCGCACGATAACGGTCGCGGCGTCTTCGAGTCGCTGGCTCACAGAAGGACTCACGACGTCGCCCTTGGCAAGGTCGATATCGACCTCATCGAGAAGGGCGCCGACCGTGTCGGCCTGCGTCCTGTAGTAGGCGGTCTGGCCATCGACGATGACCGTGACGCCTTTGTGGGCCCAAACGAATCCGGAGACAACGAGCGGAACGACAAGTGCTGCAACGAGTGCTAGGACGATGTAGTGGGTCTTCAGGAGACGGGCCGGGAACGCCGGCTTGCCCATCAAGCCCCTTCGCATTGACGACATTTCAGTGACGAGACACGAGTATACTCGACCCCGGAGGGGGACAACAACGCCATCTGTCGCTCAGGATTCCTCATCCGACGGACGGTCGCAATCCGCTTGCACACGGCGCGCAGCATGCCCGGCAATCGTCTTGCCGAGTGCCCACGCGTCTTCCAGGGCGTTCGGATGGCGGCCCACATCGCTCGGTGAATCAACGGACTCGACCTTCACTTCGCCGATGTAATCGATGCCGAGAACAGCGAAAACGCTCTTGGTCGTGTACTGCGCGGCGACGAAGCCGTAGGGGTCGCCCCCTCCGCGTACGACGACATACCCACCCGGCCGCCTACGCGGCGGAGGAAGCTTAAGGACGTGCGTGCGTGCCCAGTAGGGCTGCATGCGGTCATAGAGGACCTTGAGCACCGAGGGCACCGTCGCGAAGAACACCGGGCTGCCGACGACTATCGCGTCCGCCGAGTCGATGAGCGGGTAGATCTCACGCATGCCATCTCGGACGACGCACTCCCCCGTGAGCGAACACGCGTTGCAGCCACGGCACGGATGGATATCGGCCTCCGCCACGATGAGCTTCTGCACGCGGGCTCCCACCTCGCGGGCACCCCCCAGCGCTGCATCGAGCATGCGCTCGCTGTTGCCGTTACGGCGCGGGCTGCCAGCTATGCCGAGAACCAATGGAGCGTCCATCAGCGTGCGCCTCCAAAGACTCTGCGCGCATTGCGAAGCGCTGCTGCTGCGACGTCGCGGGAATCCACGCCCTTGACCTCGGCGATACGCGTCGCCGTGATCACGGTCAGTGCCGGTTCGTTCTTGTGACCGCGGTACGGCTCCGGAGCGAGGAACGGGCTGTCGGTCTCCACGAGAAGCCGCTCGAGCGGAACGACGCGCACCGCCTCACGGATGGCTTCCGCCTTCTTGAACGTCACCGGTCCCGCAAACGAGATGTAACAGCCCAGGTCCAGAAAGCGCCGCGCCAGCTCGGGCCCCTCGGTGTAGCAGTGGATGACGCACCCCGTGTCCGGAATACCGACCTCCCGCAGTATCTCGAGCCCCTCCTCATGCGCCTCTCGCAGGTGCACCACCACAGCAAGTCCGGCAGTGCGGGCAAACTCGAGACACTCGCGAAACACACGACGCTGTTCATCGCGTGGCGAGTGGTCGTAGTGGAAGTCCAAGCCCATCTCGCCGATAGCACCGACGGCCGAACACCCGGACAGTATCCGCAACCGCCCCATCGCCGCCCAGTCGAAGTCCTTCGCGTTGTGAGGATGCACACCGACGGTGATCCGTATCTCCGGTACCGCCCGATCGCTACCACGGGTCTCGAGCAATTCTGCCGCCTGCGCACGCCAGGTCTTGTAGGAGTCGAACGTGCGGGACGCATCTTCGGTCACATCGGCGATGGTGACGATGAGTGCGATGCCGGCCTCGGCCGCCTCGGCCAGTGCTCTGACCGGGTCGTCGAGCATGTCGAGATGCGCGTGCGCGTCAACACAGAGTGCTCCGAGATCGGGAAGCGTAAGCGAATGCTCGGCCATAGGGCGCTCCGGACTACTCTGTCTCGTAGATCCGCGGATAGAGCGGGTCGCCGATGGTGACCGCAGAGCCCGCAGGCAGCTGCCCCCAGCCGGCCGCCGAGGCGATGTCGGTGACCGCCGTGATGTCGCCGAGTCCCAGGCGCGCCCAGACCTCCGCCGAGGTGGAGGGCATCATGGGCGCCGTGAACAGCGCGGCGATGCGAACCGCTTCCAGTGCGTTGTAGATCACTGCGGCAAGGCGGCCGGCTGTCTCCTCGCTCTTCGCGAGGTTCCATGGCGCCTGCATCTCGATGTAGCGGTTCGCGTCTTTGATGACATCCCACGTCGCATCGAGTGCAGCAACGTAGTCCAGGCGCGACATCGCGTCTTCGTACTTCTCGGGCAGAAAACCGGCGAGCGCTTTGAGGGTCGCGTCGTCGTCGGTCACGCCTTCGTCGGCCGGGACGGTTGGCACGATGCCGTCGAAGTACTTGCCCACCATGTTGAACAACCGGGAGCACAGATTGCCCCAGTCATTGGCCAGATCACCGTTGTAGCGCTGGATCATCGACTCCATCGATATGGAACCGTCGTGGCCGAAGGCGACGTCACGCAGGAAGTAGTAGCGGTAGGCATCGACGCCGAAGCGCTCCACGAGGGAGGCAGGCGTCTGCGCGTTGCCTTTGGATTTGCTCATCTTCTCACCCTTGGTGAGGAGGAAGCCATGCGCGAACACGGTGACAGGAGGCTCGACGCCGGCGGCCATGAGCATCGCAGGCCAGATCACGCAGTGGAACCGGATGATGTCTTTGCCCACAAAGTGGTACTGCGCCGGCCAGTAGCGCCCGAACTTCACCTGCGCAGCAGGGTCCTCGCTCCCGTAGCCGATAGCCGTGATGTAGTTGAGCAGTGCGTCGATCCAGACGTAGGTGACGTGGTTCTCGGCGAACGGAAGCGGCACCCCCCACGTGAAATTCGTGCGCGAGATCGAGAGATCCCTCAGCCCCTGCCTCACGAACGAGAGAACCTCGTTGCGGCGTGTCTCTGGCTGGATGAAGTCCGGATTGGCCTCGTAGAAGTCGAGAAGCGGCTGCTGGAACTCGGACAGCTTGAAGAACCAGTTGTCCTCCCGGATGAACTCGACATCCCGACCACACTGCGGGCACTTGCCGTCCTCAAGCTGCTCCTCGGTCCAGAACGTCTCGTCGGGGACGCAGTACCGACCCTCATAGTGGCCCTGGTAGAGGTAGTCGCGCTTGTGCAACGAGGTCCAGAACGCCTGGACGCCTCGCTTGTGGCGTTCCTCAGTCGTACGGATGAAGTCGTCGTACGAGATGTCAAGCATCTCCCAGGCCGCCTTGAACTTGGGAGCGATAGTGTCGACCCACGTCTGTGGGTCCATACCGTTCTCCTCGGCGGCCTGCGCGATCTTCTGACCATGCTCATCGAGGCCGGTCAAAAACATCACGTCGTGACCGGTCATACGCCGGTAGCGCGCTAGGGCGTCAGCGGCTATCGTTGTGTACGCTGTTCCCAGGTGGGGCTCGGCGTTCACGTAGTAGATTGGTGTTGTGACGTAGAACGTGCGGTCACTCATCGGTTACACGACTCCAAACGTGGGCATTTATGGAATTAACCGAGTAGTTATCGGGGTACTTATGATAGCGCACGATGACTCGTGCGTGAGCGTCACCGGGAAAGGTAGGGCGAGATGAGCGATACAGGAATCGTGCGTCGGGTGGACGATTTGGGGCGCATCGTTATTCCGATGGAGCTCCGTCGCACCCTCGGCATCAATGTGAAGGATCCTCTCTCGATCTCCGTCGAGGGGGAACGCATCATACTTGAGAAGTACCGCAACTCGTGCGTGATCTGCGGACATCAGGAGAACATCTCGCAGGTCAAGGGCCGGTCAGTATGTGATGCGTGCATCAAGGAGATCAAGAAACGCTAGTCTCCCAGCGCGATTCTGTACACCTCGTTGCGCGCGACGCCGGTCTGCTCGGCAACATGCTTCACGGCGTCCTTGCGTGACATCCCGTCGGCCAGGAACACCTCCACGCGAGTCCTGACGTCCTTCTCGTCGACCTCGGCCGGACAGCCGTGCGCCGGAGGCCCCACCAACAAGACTACCTCCCCTTTGAGTTCGCGTTCTCCCAAAGACACGGCAAGCGCGTCGACTTCTCCGCGCACGACCTCTTCGTAGATTTTCGTGAGCTCCCGCGCCATCGCTGCGCGCCGTCCCGGCAACACCCGGGCGATATCGGCAAGCGTCGCGGCGGTACGCCTCGGCGACTCGTAGAACACAAGCGTCGCATCCAATGTGATGAGCTTCTCGAGCGCGCGGGCACGCTCTCCCGCTTTTCTCGGCAGAAAACCGCCGAAGTAGAACGCATAGGTCGGCAGGCCGCTCGCGACGAGTGCGGTGACGATGGCCGAGGCACCCGGCAGCACCTCGACTTGCAGACCCGCCTCGAGGCACGCGTCGACCAGGTGCGCACCGGGATCGGAGACGCCCGGCATGCCAGCGTCCGACACGAGCGCGACACGCTCCCCGCGCGCGACACGCTCGACCACCGCGGACGTGCGCGTCTCAAGGTTTTTCGCGTGATACGCCTCGAGCGGCGTGTGGATGTCAAAACGCGCGAGCAGTTTGCGAGTCACGCGTGTGTCTTCGGCCTCGATGACATCGGCGTCACGCAGTGCATCCAGGACCCGCAGGGTCACGTCGCCGAGATTGCCGATGGGGGTCGCGCAGACGATCAAGACACCACTATTCGACATCAGTGACCTCCGTGACAGCTGGATGGTTGAGGCGATACCAGTACGTCCAGGCCGAGACGTCGAACAACGCGTACGGACCGAGCAGGACCGCCCCCGGCAGTATGATCCACTGCCAGGCAAGCGCGGGCGTCAAGGATACGACGCCCGCAAGGCCGAATGCATCGAGCGCGAACAAGAGCAGCAGCAGGACGAACGTCACGAGCCACGATGTGATGAACAGCGCCGCACCCACCGCGAGGGTTCGCGCGAATGTGCCTGTGAGGTCGGACACCGCGGCATGCACGGCCTCCATGGGCCGCTCGCCGCCGAGGACGGCATGGCGAACAGCGAGGTCACGCCACGCCCAGACGACGATTGCGAGTAGGACGGCAAAGCCCGAGTAGATTCCTGCCGTAAGGAAGTCGAGCAGTCGCTCGGCAACGTCCGCCACAGCGCCGGTGTCGAGGGCCGCCGCGCCCAGCGCGGCCAGAGTGACGAACGGAACGAGCGCCGGGACCACTACGAGCACATCGACCGCGACAACACGCCGCCACACGCGACGTCCGCCGCGCCACGCCTCACCGGCTGATAGTTCGTGGTGCTGCAGCGGGGCGTCGGCAGCTATCACAAGCGCTGCCGTGGCAAGCTCGGACAACAGCCACAGCCCGACGACGCCCACCAGTACGCCCAACGTTACGGCGATTGCAGTTGCGGGTCTCTCGGCAAGCCAAACACGCAACGCCTCATTCGAGGCGAAAAGTGGCGTCTCCCCCTCGACGTGAATGACCGCGAGCGGGGCTGACCCGAGCATCGCAAGAATGCCGATAGGCCACAGCCTCGCAGACCGCCGGGTGAAGCGAAACGCGGAGGCAAGGGTGACCCACAGGCTCACGCGTCAGGCCCCCGGTCCGTCCCCGACCACAGGCGGCGCAGAAACGGTCGGCGGTGCGGTGGGCGGGGGCATGTAGCCCTGGCCGACACCGGTCGCAGGCACCGCGACCACGGTCTCAGCACCGGTCATCCGGCGGAAGAAGATCGTCCAGCTCGCCGAGTAGAACGTGTTGTATATCGCACCCGGGAGCAGGAGTAGCAGTACCAGCACGAGCAGGAGTGTAATGCCCACGATAATCGCGCCCGCGGCGGCGACGACGACTGGAACGAACACGACCAGGCTCGCGACCACGATAACGATACCGTAGGCGAACTGCGGAAGCAGCATGACAAGCCACATCACTGCCGCCCCTCGCTTGGCCCACAGATCGTCCCAACCCCTCTTGATGGCCTGGCCGAACGTCACATCATGCAGTACGCCGTAGCGTACGGCCAACTCGCCGATGACACTGACGAGGAACCCCACGCCGACAATCAGCACAAAGAAGAGGGGGAGCATGCAGCACATGGCGCCACCGAAGGCGAAGCCAGCGACTGCGGATGCGGACTCGACGCCCGCGGCCAGTCCGAGACCGGCACCGAACAGAATCAAGACCAGAACGCCCACGATCAGCAGAACGGGGAGTCCTAGCACGAGGCCGATCATGAACGTCCGGCCCCAGTAACGGAACCCGACCTGCCAGCCATTGCGGGCATTGACGACACGACCTTCCTCGGCCTCATTCACGAGGTGCACCAGGCCACCCCGCGCGGCGATGCCGAGCACGAACATCACGAGGGCAAAGACGCCGATCGCCACCGCAAGCGCGATGAGCAGACCGATATTCTGCTCGACCCATCTGCTGACAGGCGCGAAGTCGGGGGAGGTAGAACTCTTCTGCCACCGAGCCGTGTTGCTGGTGCCGCCCGCGCTGGAAGATGCCACGGCAAAGAAGCCGAGTATCCATAGCACCTTGTGGCGCCAGGTAACGTCCCATGCCTTCTTGAGAATCCCGAAGTAGTCCACTTGGTCCTCCCCAGCCCGTCGCGTGCCTACTCGATCGTCGTAAGTTCATACGCACGCGTGCCAAGGCCGAGAGCCTCAGCGTGCGCCATCGCGTGCGTGCCGTCGATGCCGCTCACAGCGACGAATTTGTCGGCTCCCTCAGTCAGACCTTCGCCTCGAGAGCCCGGCAGCCCCGGCGATGCGTTCACGAGGTCGTAGGCCGCCTGGTCGATCGCGACGATGTCGGTCGAAGCGAGCACGCCGATATCGGCGACGATTGGCGCGTCCGAGAAGTTCCAGCAGTCGCAATCCGGCGAGATGGCGGTAAGGAACGAGAGGTACACCACCTTGCCAACCTTGCCCACAAGCGCGCCGGCCGCGTGCTCGGCGATTTTCTCCTGCAGCATGTTCGCATCCGTCTTCCACTGCGCGGCGATTGCGCCATACGGGCAAGCCGCGACGCATTCGCCGCAGCCATAGCAGACTTCGTAGTCGACCACAGCGACGCGGTCAGGACCGACGGCGACTGCACCGACCGGGCACCACTGTACGCAGCGCTTGCACGCCGTGCACTTCTCGGCCGTCACCTCGGGTCGGAAGTCCGCGTGGATGCGCTGCTTCGCCGAGCGACAGCTCAGCCCCATGCCGACGTTTTTGAGCGCTCCGCCAAAACCCGCCGCCTCGTGACCTTTCACGTGTGTCACGACGACCATGGCATCCGCGTGAACTGCCGCCGCACCGATTCTGACCGTGTCGAAGTGCTTGCCCGATATCGATACGTCGACCGCCTCGCGACCATCCAGGCCGTCTGCGATGACGAGCGGCGCTTCCACCGTCGCGTACGAAAAGCCGTTGTGAAGCGCACACTCGAGGTGGTCGACTGCGTTGAAGCGCTGTCCCCGGTAGAGCGTGTTCGCGTCGGTCAGAAATGGCCTGCCGCCGGCGGCCTTGACGCGCCGCACGACCTCGCGCAGGTGGATGGGGTGCACGAAGCCGGTGTTCCCCTCTTCGCCGAAGTGCAATTTGATCGCGACGAGATCCCGGTCGAAGATCGCGTCTTTGAGCCCGGCGCGATCCAATAGGTCTCCGGCACGCTTCACGAGGCTGCGTTTCATCTTGGAACGCATCGGCGCGAAATAGACCACGGGCTTACGTGTGTCAGTCATCGGTGCAGCCCTTCGCGTGCGTCATGTTCGTCGAAGGCGAGTGCTGCAGCGCCGAGGACGCCAGCGTCGTTGCCGAGTTCGGCCTGCACGACACTCACGTCCTTGCGGCCCGCAAGCGCTTTGGCCGATATGATTCCCGCAGCACGTTCAACGAGGAACCCGCAGGACTCCCCGATGCCACCTCCAATGACGATGAGCTTCGGATTCAGAAGGTTGACGATACCGACAAGCGCCTCCCCGAGAATCTCGCCGGCCTCCAGCAGAATCTCGCGCGCAACCTCGTCCCCTGCGAGCGCCGCCTTGATGACGTCCTCGGCGGTCACGGCCTCCGCATCGCCGCCGGCCATATCGCATATCGCCCGCCCGCGGAACTCACGCGCGGCCTCGCGACCACGCGCCGCAATAGGCGGTCGGCCAAGATAGGACTCGATGTGTCCATTGCCGCCGCATGGGCAGGGAGGACCGCCAAGTCGAACCACCATGTGCCCGATCTCACCACCGAGACCACGGGAGCCACGGTATGGCTCGCCATCAAGGAACAGCAGACCGCCGACACCGGTGCCCAGCGTGATCATCACGAAGTCGCGCACGCCCTTGCCGACACCGAAACGGCTCTCGCCGATGCCAGCGCAGTTGCCATCGTTGTCGATGGTCACGTCGTGACGGATCCGTGACATCACCAGCGAGCGCACGTCGATGCCCGCGAGCGGCAAGTTCGTGCAGAACTCGACCGACTGCTTGAGGAAGTCGATCTGCGCCGGCAGGCCGATGCCTACTCCTGCCAGCTCGGCAGGATGGGTACCGCCCATGACCTCACCGATGAGGTCGACAATCGCGTCGACGATGCCGAACGGGCCCGTCTTGGGCGTAAGCGTGCGAGCTTCCTTGAGCATGCGGCCCTTGCGTTCGACGAGACCAGCAGCGATGCGGGTGCCGCCGACGTCGACGCCTATGGCGTACGTCGTACGCATGACACCTCCCCAGTCGTCGATTGAGAGCGAGCGGGCACCACCGATGATATCAGTAGTCCCAGATGATGCCCCGCTTCTTGATGATGCCCATCTGCTGCATCCGATCGAGCATCCGATTCTCGGTCACGCCAAACAACCGGGCGAGATAGCGGTAGTCGTTGAACCACTTCTGAGCCTGGTCACGCACCATGGACTCGGGCACTTCAAGCGCCTCTGCAATGACGTCAGCTTCGTGGTGGTCGTGGGAACTGCCCTTGGGGAAACTCTCGGACACATCGGCAAGCAGTATCAGAAGATGGCCGAGAACATGGCCGAGGCCGGCGCGCTGGGTCACAGGCTCCTTCACCGTATTGAGGAGCACGCTGGGCATGCCGTCCTCGTAGATGAGCGCAGCGGTAAACCAAGCGGGTAGATCAAGACGCATGATGGGTACGCCAAGGAACGTGGCGATCTCATCGATCGGCACTGGCGGCTCCTCGATGCCTGCCTTCTTGATCACGTCCTCGGCAAGTGCCCGATAGTATGCGTCTGTGTGAAGCGACATGTGCCTCCAGAGTCATGCGTCCCTACTGATAAGGATAGCGGTACCATGTAAGTATCGGCTTAGGCAGTATATAGAGTTGAGCGTCGCGTCGAGCACCCTTCATCCTATGCCGATATCTTCCTCAGACAAGTACACTTCGAACACGAGAGGGGGAACGGTGGAGAGTCGGCCCGGCAAGAGCGCCCAGACACATGCCGAGGAAATCCTGCGTCTGCTCGCTAGCGCCGCCAATGCGGTACGCCTCTACCCTGAGTCTAGCCCTCTGCGTGAGACCGCGGTCGAACACTTCACCGAAGCGAGTGCGGCGCTCACATCACAGGGCCCGCTGCGGTTCGGCATCGACCGCAACCGGTTCATCATCGAGGACACGCCTGTCGGTGAAGGATCTCCGCAAATAGCGGCACTGGCCGAGGCCTTGCATACACTGCAGGTGGGCCAGCTGATTATCGCGCCCGGTCTCACTGCTGACGAGGTGAAGGCGTTTCTGCAGATCCTCAGCATGGAGGCACGTGCCGTCCGTGCGTCTGGCGGTGCACGTGACGCGCTGGTGGGCGCCGGAATACGTAACCTGACGATCGTCGAAGTCAACCTGCGCGCATCCGCTGAGACTGGCATCATGGGCATCGACCTGACGGCCGCGCCCATCGATGAGATCGCCGCAAAGCTCCCGGAGCTCGCCCACAACTGGCTGACAACGCTTAAGGAAGGCTCGGGCACAGACGACCTGGCAGCTGCCATGGACCAGCCGGATGCGGTCGCACGAGACCTCGCCGCCGAGCGCATCTCTGAAGCAATGCTCCGCCTCGACGAGAGTACGCGGGTCAGCATCGTTACCGCGGCGATGCAGGCTGACCCTTCCGGGAAGCGCATGGACGGGATGCTGCAAGTCATCTCGAGAATGACGCCCTCAGCCCTGGCCAGACTACTCAAGCTTGTAGCGCCACGATTCGGACAGGAGCCGAGCGAACTCGCGGGTAAGATAGAGATTCCTCCGGAAGTCGCACAGGAACTGCAGGTACTGCTCACGCCTCCGGCGCAGACCGACGAGCAGCGCGGCGTTCCGGCTGACCCCGGGATCGAGGAAATGGCGCAAGACATGGCCGAGGCGCACGAGCAGGACTCGGAGCGCATCGAGCAGCTCGTCTCGGCAGCGAGAAAGACATCGCCCGCCGGACGAGCACTGACGACCACCGTCGACATCACGCGTATGCGGCCCAACGACGAGTCGTTTAAGGCTCTCGGCGAGGCGATTCCTCCCGCTATCCGCGCATCAGCGTTCCGCGAGATCGAGGAAGCAATCGCGCTGCTGCACGACTTCGCTTCAGACAGCAAGCTAGCACCCGCGATTACGCAGATACGCTCCCGACTTGCTGATCCCGACGTACTCGCGGATGTGTGCCGTGTGCTCGTCGATAGCCCCGAGGAGGAGGGCGCCATCGCGATCGTCTTGGCGGCAGGTCACGTCGGCGCCGAGGTCCTCATGGCCACCTATGTCAACACGACCGAGGCGGGCCGTGTGGCACTGCAGCCAGTGGTGGTCCGCCTAAGTGAGAGCATCGGTCCAGTCGCAAGCCGCATCGTGCAGACCGGGGATCCCCAAGCGGCTGAGGCGGTCATCCGGCTGCTGCTCTCCCTGCAAGACAAACGTGTCCTGTCGACCGTGGCACAGGCCCTCGAACACTCTGACACCACGGTCCGTTCATTGGCGGTGACGGTGATCGCCGAATTGCCCGGGCCCGAGAGCACGCAGCTGCTCTCGAAGACGCTGTCCCACTGGGACCCGGAGACGCATCGACTAGCGGCCCGCGAGATCGGTCGTCTCGGCATCCGCGACGCAGTCCCGGCGCTCCTGAAAACACTTGAAGGCATGGGAGCCTATGAAGGGAATCATGAGCTCAAGAAAGAAATCTTGAAGAGTCTGGAGATTCTGCGACCTGCGCAGGCCGTTCCAGTACTCAACCGCATGGCGAACCACCGATTCGTTATCGGCAAGCAGCGCCGCGAGTTGCGCTCTCTGGCTCGTCGTGTCCTCGCAAGCATACGCGCAGAGATGAACGTGACACCTGAGAGGTGAGGCCCCATGACAGAGATCAACAGAGACGACGACGAGCGCCTTGAATCGCCGCTGGAGATTGCCGCAATAACGCAGCCTGCTACGCGCGAACCATCCGCGACCGCGAAACGACTTGAGGCTGCACGCGAACTCGCACGCACACTCGCGGTGGCGCAGAACAACGCGTCGCTCTACCCGTCTACCCACCCACTCGTCGTTGCGTCGATGGACGAGCTGGTGGGCGCCGTGAGCACGATCCTGGCACCGGGCTGCGAGGAAGTCATGCTCAACATCTACAAGGGCACACTGTTCATCGAGAATCACGTGTTGCCCGAAGAGAGCATCACCCACCGCAAGCTCATCGAGGACCTGCTCGCACGAGGAATCTCCGCTCTCACCATGAGCGAGTCCTTCGGTTCACAAGATGCGTCCGCCCTTGTGTCCCTACTCAATAAGAGCGAAATCCGCGATATCGATTCCGCCAGGGAGTATCTCGACCAGCACGGCTCTCACGGTGTGATTCTGGCCGAGACTACCGAACTCGACGCCGCGCAAGAGGCGAGAACACGCGAGCACAAGGCTCACGGCAAGGAGTCCTACGACTCCGGTGTGACACTCATGCGTGACGTCGAGACCCAGGTGAAACTCGGCAGAGTCTTCGAGGTCGAACCGCTGCAGCACCTGGTCAGCAACCTCCTCGACACACTCTTCAAAGACCCCGCGGCGGTTCTCGGCCTGACCGCGATCAGGAGTCACGACCACTACACCCTCAACCACTCGATCAACGTCTGCATCCTCGCACTGTCACTTGGAATCGCGCTTGGCCTCGATGCCGACTCGCTGAAATCCCTCGGGCTCTCTGCACTTCTCTACGACCTCGGCAAGGTGCGCATCCCGGAGGACATCCTCAACAAAGAGGGCCCCCTCACCGCCGACGAATGGCAGATCGTGAAGAGCCATGCTGCCGAGGGTGCCGATCTGCTCAAGCGGATCCAACTCGTCGACCAGATGCCGATGATCGTTGCCTATGAACATCATCAGCGTCACGACTTGCAGGGCTACCCTGAGCTGGCCGAGCCGCATGAACAGCACCTGTTCAGCAAGATCGTCGCGCTGTGCGACGCATACGACGCAATGACGACGAGCCGCCCGTTCAGACGCGAGATTCGGCCCGACAAGGCGCTCGCGGTACTCATGCAGGGCCGCAACAAGGCCTACGATCCCTCAATCACCAAAGCACTCATCGCGATGCTCGGCATCTATCCCATGAGCGCCGTCGTGAAACTGACCGACGGGTCGGTCGCCGTCGTGTTCCGCGTGAACCACGACGACCTGCTCCGCCCGCGGGTAAAGACGATCGTCGGCGCGAAGGGTCAGTGGTTGGCAGAGCCCGAGGTCGTCGATCTCAGACTCATCGATCCGGAGACCGGCGGGTACGCCGTTTCTATCGACGAATGCGTGCCTGCTGCCGAGTACGGCATCGAGGACGTTTGGCAGTACCTGTAGCGTAGCGGCAGACCGACGAGCGGTGCCGAGAGAAGCGCAGAAGGCGGGCCCGGAAAGGGCCCGCCTTCGTCATTTCCAAGCGCACGGCTCGCTACAGGCCGTCCTCGATCTCAGCGAAGTCGCTGTCGTCGGGTAGTGCCGTGTTGTCGAGCTCTTGTTGGATCGCCTCGAGTTCCTTCTCGATGGCGTCAACATCAAGAGGGCCATCGTCTGAGTCAGTCGGCACGCTACTGTCTGTCGTGGTCTCTGGGGCCGAGGGCGATGAATCCAAAGGAGTGACCGCCTCGGGGACGGCCACTCCGGTATCAACCTCATCGACATCACGCTGGCGGCACGCACTCAGGCTCATCGCGATAAGAACGAGCAGCAAGAGTACGCAGAGGGTTCGTTTCACTCAGGTCCTTCTCACTCGGATGTCTCAGCCCGAAGATCCTTCACGACCTGGAACAGCGCGCGCGTCGCAGTCTGGAGTTCGTTGCGCGACCGCTGCAGCATCTGCACCGAAGCGCGGGCCTGCACGCGAGCCCGGCTGAAGACGCCACGCTTGTCCCCGGCGTCCGGAATGTCTCCGAACATACCCGCAGCAAGCTGCTCCTGCACGCGGGCCTGCTCCATCGTCTCGACCGACAGCCGCAGCTGCTCGCGAACCTCGGCGCAGTCGCCGCCGGCCGCTTCGACCTTCACGCAAAGAGCCAGTAGCCGCTCCTGGTGACGCTCGAGCATCGCGGCATAGTTCTCGAAGCGATTCGCGCGGTTGCGCAGCGCGTTGATAACCCGCTGCTCGAGCTGCTGCACTTGGGCATCGGCGACTGCCGCTGCGCGGGTACTGTTGCCAGCCGGCGCAGCGAGTGCGACCGTCGGTGCGAGCATCGCGATAGCGAGCACACCAACGAAGAGCCCACGTACAAGCCTGTTGGCTGTGATCCTCATTCGTACCACCTCATCCTCATGATAGCGTGTCACGCACGCCTACGAACATCTCATGGGTATATTGTCGGCCCCCGAAGTTGCCTCCGTGTTCAGACAAGGTTGAGTTGACGTTGAGTCCCAACAAGCTCAGCTATACGCGGGAAGCGACACGATGAAGCGGGCCCCTCCCTGCGGAGTGTCTTGCACCGTGATCGTGCCGTCCATCAGCTCTGCCAACCGGGTGCAGATGGAGAGACCGAGGCCGGAACCGCCGGTCTCGGCAGACCGCGAAGGATCGAGGCGCACGAAACGCTCGAAGATGCGCTCGCGCTGCTCGATAGGAACTCCGGGTCCCGAATCATCGACGAACAACAGCCAGCGGTCGCCCTCGCACGAGGACGAGATGCAAATCTTTCCGCCAGTGGGCGTGTAGGAGATGGCGTTGGTCACGAGCGCACTTGCGATCTGCAGGACGCGGGACTCGTCGGCGAACGGGACCTTCCCGTCGCAAGACAGCGTGTCGACCTGGAGATCGATCGTGCGCGCCTTGGCGACCGCCTCATGGCGGCTTCTGAGCGCTTCGCTCAGGGCCACCGTGTCGACGGCGACCTCGTCGAGCTCCATCCGGCCGGAGTCGATGTCGGCCAATGCGAGCAGAGTTTGCGTGAGCTCGGCCAGACGAGCGGCCTCATCGCAGATGCCCGTCAGAAAACGGTGACGCACGTCCGGCTCGGTCGCGGTCCCGTCGAGCATCGCGCCAGCAAATCCGCCGATGGTCGTGATGGGCGTGCGTAGTTCATGGGAGACGTTGCCGACGAACTCTCTCTGCGCGCGGTACGCGTCGGCTACCCGCGCCGACATCCGGTTGAACGAATGCGCGAGCGACGCGACCTCGTCGTCACCTTCGACTTCGACCTGGCGGCCCCACTCTCCATGCGCAATGTCTTCGGCAGCGTTTTCGAGACGCAGGACCCGACCTGTGAGGCGCCGCGCAACAAGCCCACCGGTCAACCACGCCACAGCCGTCGCGATGAGCGCGGAGACGCCGAGCAGCACGAGCACACCCTGCTGCGCGTCGCCAATCTCGCGGACAAGCTGCAGAGCGACGAGGTAGCCATCCGGCTCTCCCTCGACAGGTGCTGCCAAGATCACCGCACGCCCGTTGCGCAGCGTGGTGACGGTGCTGCGGACACCACGCTCATCGGGCTCGCCGAGAACGCTGAGGTCGTAGCGGTCCGCGGCATCTTCACCCGATGACAGCAGTACCACCCCGTCGTCGTCCGTCACGACAAGCCGTGCACCGATCAGACCCGCCTGTACCCGGAAGAGCTGCAGGCGCAGCTCCGTAGTCGCTCCGGAGCCGTCGCCGACCAGCGGCCCACCCGCCGACAGGCCGGTGGCAAGCGCAGCGACCTGGCGGCTGAGTTCGGCTGTGCGGTAGCTGACGGTGTATCGGAGCCACGCCGCATAGAAGACCACGAAGACGACGACGACCGAGACACCCGCAACGGCGAGCATGCCGAAACGTGTGCGTCTGACAAGCGAGGACGAGTGCTTCAACATCAGCCGCCGTCCTTGCGGACACGGTATCCAACGCCTCTGACCGTCTCTATGAAGCGTGGGGAACTCGCGTCATCGCCCAGCTTCTCTCGCAGGTGCCGGATGTGTACGTCGACACCACGCAGATCGACGAAGTCCGAGAACCCCCATACTGCTTCAAGCAGGCGCTCCCTCGAGAAGACCACCCCGGGATCACGCAACATGGTGGCCAGAAGATCGAACTCCTTGGCGGTGAGAACTACCCCTCGCCCGTCGACCTTCACTTCACGCTGCGACGTGTCGAGCCACAACGCGCCGAGCACATGTACGTCCTCGGCGCCCTGCCCGCGAGCCGTGCGACGGATGACCGCCCTGACGCGTGCCACAAGCTCGGGCGGGCTGAAGGGCTTGGTGACGTAGTCATCGGCTCCGGCCTCGAGGAATGCTATCTTCTCCAACTCATCAGCACGAGCCGTAAGCATGATGATGGGCACTGCGGAGCGTTTCCGGATTGAACGACAGACCTCTGCGCCATCGATACCCGGGAGCATGATATCGAGGATGATGACGTCGTATGTCTCGGCCAGTGCTACTTCGAGCGCGCTGGGGCCGTCAGCGGCCTGCTCCACTTCGAAACCGGCGGCCGTCAGATACACCGACACGAGGTCGCGTATCTTCGCTTCATCATCTACGACGAGTGCCCTGGGCATGCGCCGTCCTTTCGTCTCGCGTACGTCACAAGTGTACACGCGAGTCGCGGCTCACGCGGCTGTACTAAACTCCGTAGTCACCTCCTTAATCGGACCAGACATCGAAAACAACTCCAAACAGAAGAAAGCCCCTCGACGGAAGTCGAAAGGTTTGGACTACATTGTGGACGAGCGTTCCGGAATCTCGCCGCCTCGCTTCGCTCGGCTAGTCGGTTGACTCAAGGCGCACCGGGATGTCGAGCGTGAAGACCGATCCCTCGCCGAGCGTACTCTCGACCGTGAGACTCCCGCCAAGGCGGGCTGCAAGACGGCTGGAGATTGCCAGTCCGAGGCCGGTTCCTTTCGGTTGCCCCTCGGCAGCGAAATGGCCCGCCTGCCTGAACGGGTCGAATATGGCCTCTAAGTCCTCCTTGGGGATTCCCGGACCCGTGTCCCAGACACGGAAGATGGCCCTGTCGGTCGCGGTGATAGATACGTCAAGGCCCACACTTCCGGACTCGGTGAACTTGACGGCGTTCCCTACCAGGTTGATGAGTATCTGCTCAACCGCACGCAGATTCGTGTGAAGCATCGCGTCCGGGTCCGCGATCTCGACCTTAGTCTCAAGTCCCGCTTTCTCGGCCGCAAGCCGTAGCGGCCCGATTGAGACGGAGACCACCTCGTCCATTGAAAAGTCGCTGAACTTCAGCTTGATATCTCCGACCTCAATCTTGGACAGGTCGAGGATATCGTTGACGAGAGCAAGCAGATGTTGACCTGAGTCGTGCACCATACCCAACTGTTTGCGCTGCTCTTCGTTGATCTCCCCGGTGAGGCCATCGAGGATGATGCCCGTGAAACCGAGGATAGAGTTCAGCGGTGTGCGGAATTCGTGACTCATGGACGTGAAGAACTCGCTCTTGGCGCGAGTTGCCTCGTCGAGCTGTTCGATTGCCTCCAGGAGTTCCTCATTCATGGCTGTCAACTCCTCGGTCCGCTCCCGCACTCGTCCTTCAAGCTCGGCGTTCAGACGTATGATCCCATCCTCGGCCTGTTTGCGCTGGGTGATGTCCTGGCCTTGGGCGATGGTGGCGATCGGTGTTGTACCGTCCTCGTCATAGATGGTCGCCGAGTTCCACAACACGGTACGCACGGTTCCATCGGTACGTAGTATCGGGATCTCGACGGCCTCCCAGTGCTCGCCACCGCTCGCACTGGTGACATAGCCGAGCGCTTCTTCGGTGCGGTCCTCCGGGAACAGAATGTCGGGCTTCTTTCCCACGACCTCCTCGGCGCTCCGACCCGTCAGCTCTTCGAAGGCCCGGTTGAATCGCGTGATCCTCAGATCGGGACCCCAAACGATGATGGGCGCGTTGGCGCAGCTGAACAGATTCTCGAGGTAGTCGGTCATCTCGCGCAGCTCGGCTTCCGCCTGTTTGCGCTCGGTAAAGATCGGGCGAATCAAAATGACACCCAGCAACATGAACAGGGATAGCACAAGACCGATTTGTTCCTGTAGGGGGTCCATAACCGCAACAGTGTTACCGACGATCAAGATATACAGAGAGATAGCTCGCCTCATGAACATCAAGAGCAGGGCCAGGGCTATCAGGCTCCATGCTAGCCACTTCTTTGTGAGACGTATGAGCGTGAGTGCCAGAACCGCTGCGGCAAGCTGAACGGCCATTGACAGCGCTACAACGAACACCAGCCTCATGAACCCCCCCCCACCCACCGAACGCGTGTGTTTGGACCGCGCTCCTGAATCCCGCGACCTCTCGACTCCAGAGAGGTATGTACCCACCATACAGCACAAGAAGCCGCCCCACCGGGACGGCCCCTCATCAGATTCTGTGGTGGCCAGAGACGGACTTGAACCGCCGACACGGGGATTTTCAGTCCCCTGCTCTACCATCTGAGCTACCTGGCCGTTGTGGTGCTGAAACATGGTACCGACGGCGGGGTGGTGCGGTCAAGCTGCGCCTCATGTCGGGTAAACACCTTTTGACACGCGTTCGAGCACAAAGGAGCAGCTCATGCCCGACAGTGAGAAGCGCTTTAAACGACTGCGTATCTACAATCTTGTGATGGGCCTGTTCCATGCGGGACAGGGCATCGCAATCATCGCGCTCAGCAACGACTTCGCGTTGCCGGTGACCGCGACCTTTATGGAGGGCCCTCCCGGTAGCCCGCTGACCGCCCCCGAGGTGCTCTTCGAGATACCCCTCGGGCTCGCTGTTGCGGCGTTCGTGTTCCTCTCGGCAATCGCGCACTTCATCATCGCGACACCGGGCGTCTTCGAGTGGTACAAGGCGAACCTGCTTAAGAACCGCAACTACGCGCGCTGGATCGAGTACTCGCTGAGCTCATCGCTCATGGTCGTGCTGATCGCACTGCTGCCAGGCATCTTCGATATCGCCGCCCTCATCGCCATCTTCGGCGTGAACGCCATGATGATCCTGTTCGGCCTGCTGACCGAGAAGTACGAAGAGCCCGGGAATCCGAACTGGCTGTCGTTCATCTTCGGGTGCATCGCCGGTGCCGTGCCCTGGATCGCCATCGGCATCTACATCTGGTCACCGACGACTTCGGCCAACCCGCCAGCATTCGTGTACTGGATCTTCGTGACGATGTTCCTGTTCTTCAACAGCTTCGCGATCAACATGGTGCTCCAGTACAAGAAGATCGGGCCGTGGCGCGACTACCTGTTCGGCGAGGCGGCGTACGTGCTGCTCAGTCTCACGGCGAAATCGTTGCTGGCATGGCTCGTCTTCGCGAACACCCTCATCCCCACGTAGGGCCTACTGCGCAACACCGGAATCGAAGAACCTGGTCGTGCGCTTCGCGATCCACACGAGCGAGAGCATCACCGGTACCTCGACAAGGACGCCCACGACCGTGACGAGCGTCGCACCCGATGACAGGCCGAACAGCGCGATGGCTACGGCGACCGCCAGCTCAAAGAAGTTGGATGCGCCGATGAACCCGGCTGGTGCTGCCACAGGATGTGGCAGTCGCCACGCACATCCCCAGCCGTAGCTGATGGCGAAGATGAGGTACGTCTGAATCATCAGCGGCACCGCGATGAGCAGGATGTGCGCCGGATTCGAGACGATCGTCTCGCCCTGGAAGATGAAGATGATAATCAGGGTCGCAAGCAAGGCGACGATCGTGGTCGGACCGAACTTCGGCAGAAACTCGGAGTCGAACCACTCTTGCCCCCTCCGCTTGATGAGACTGACTCGGGAGATCCATCCGGCGGCGAGTGGCACGACCACGAACAGCACTACTGAAAGAATGACGGTGTCGTAGGGAACGACCACGTCCGTCAGACCCAGCAGGAACATGACGATCGGCGCAAAGGCGAACAACAGGATCAGGTCGTTCACGGCAACTTGAACGAGCGTGTAGGCGGGGTCACCGTCGGCAAGGTAGGACCACACGAAGACCATGGCCGTGCAGGGTGCAGCGCCGAGGAGTACCGCGCCCGCAAGGTACTCTCGGGCAAGATCGACCGGGATCCACTTCGTGAACACGACGTTGAAGAAGAACCACGCGATGGCGTACATCGTGAACGGCTTGATGAGCCAGTTGGTGACCGTGGTGACCACGAGCCCCTGCTTGCGCTCGCCCACACGCTTCAGCGACGCGAAGTCGATCTGAAGCATCATCGGGTAGATCATCAGCCATATGAGAACCGCAACGGGGATGGATATCTGCGCGTAGGTGAACTTCGACAGCCAGTCGGCAACCTGCGGCCACACATTGCCGACCGTCGTCCCTGCGACGATGCACAGCGCCACCCATAGGGTCAGATAGCGTTCGAACACGCCCATGCGCTTCTTCTCGGCAAGCACCGCGTCGGCCATCTGCTCCTCCTTGTAAGCACGTTCCAATGCGCCGAGGATACTCAAACGCACGTTTGAGTACAAGCAAGAACCGCTCTCGCGCTAGAATGGGGGCAGGAAGCGTCCGCACAGACGAAGGGGGGCCGTTATGGACAGACGCGCACGTACAAGAGTAGTGGTAGCTCTGGTCGGATTGATGATGCTCACAGCCGCACTGTCAGGATGTTGCTCTCTGCTCGAGAGCGCCAGCCGTGAAGTGCCAGTCATGTCAGACGAGAAGTCCACCGCCAACACCGAGCCAACACTGGACGAATGGGCGCGCTCGGATACGAAGACCGGCAAGTTCGAACTCACCACCGTGTATCAGGATGGCCGGACGCTGTTTCAGACCGGCGAGTTTTGGCTTGAGGACAAGAAGGTGCGCTACGACCTCTACGAGGACGGTGCGCTCATCCGTTCAATCCTAACCCCCGACGGTATCGATGCCTTCTTCGCGCAGCACGACGAGAAAATCTGCGAGCCTTCCGTCGCCGACGGCCCTTACTACCTCCGACAGTTCTCGGTTCCCTCCAAAACCGCAATCGAAGACGGCGTTGACGAAGCGACCGGTGCCACGCGAATGAAGTACGTGCAGCAGGAGACCTACGCGATCGAAGGTTCCGCCAACGGCTGGTATTCCGAAGACATCACCTATCTGGTCGAAGACGGCACGGTCGTCGGCATCATCACCCGCGGGTGCGTTCCCGAGGACGATGGCACCATCGGAGAGCTTCAGACCTCGCGCCGTATCTTCACGAGTCTCGAGGTGGGCGGCGACATCCCAGCAGGGACGTTCGACCTGCCCTATCCGGTGCAAGACGTCGACTGATCACAGGCGGTTCAGGCGCTCAAGGTAGCGCATGTAGTCCGGGTCATCCACGAACGCCCTGACGCGCTTGTGTCCCACGGCGAGCGCATGCACCGGCGCCAGCTTGTACTCAACGTGCAGCCTTCCCCACCAGTAGAGGCGCCGCCACACGCCGAATCTCGCAAGAAAGCGCTTCTGCGCAACGCCCAAACGTCGCCAGCGCGCGAAGACCGCACGTAGGAACGTGAGCACGATGCGCCGAATCGAGTAGAACTTACGGTACTGCTCGGCCACCAACTGCTGCATCTCGGCCGGAGCCATCTTCCGTGGCGTGATGACGACATGCATGCCGTCGTAGTACGCAAGGTCGTCCGTCTTCTCGAACAGCAGCGCGTGGGCAGCTTCATGCGCACGGGTGCGCTTGGTGCCTGGAAGCGGCACCTCGAACAGGTACTGGAGCGAGCTGACGTACTTACGCGCATACTCCCCGTTGCGACGCACGGTCTCGCGGGTGTCATCGGCAAAAGCGATGAACATGCCATGGATGACCAGGCCGGCGCGCTTCATCGCACGCAGGGCTCGTGCGGTGCGCTTGCTGTCGATGCCCTTGCCGAGCGCAGCAAGGCTTTCGTCCGAGGAAGACTCCACGCCCACGCACACGACCGTCACCGTGGCCGCCTTGCGCAGTAACCTGAGGAACCGCTTGTCGATCGACCCGTCGCCGGTGAACGCAGAGTCCGCGCGAATCTGCGTCACGAGCGTCCGCGCAAAGCCCCGCTCGGCCACCTTTGCCAGGAAGCTCTCGAAGGCTCCCTTGTTAGCAGCGGCGTTGTCATCGACGAGGAATGTGGTGGGATAGCCCGCGTCTTGTGCCTGCATGAGCTCGTCGATGCTGCGATCATCGCTTCGCACAACGTAGCGAGGCCAGATCTCGCAGACTTCGCAGAAGTCGCAACGACTCGGACACCCGCGTGCTCGCCATGCCCACGCGACCGATGCCTGCTGGGCATCGAGCACCAACGAGCGGTCCACCAGCGGCAACATGTCGAGTTCCTCATGTGTGAGCTGCCGCGCCGGGGGGCCCTCATGAAGGCCGCTGTCATCACGCCAGATGAGACCCGGGATGTCGCCCAGCCGATCGGAAGAACGCCCGAAAAAGACGTCGAGCAGCCTAGGGAACGTGAGCTCGGCCTCTCCACGCAACACGAAGTCGGCTCCCAGGTCGAGGCTCCGCTCCGGTGCGCAGGTAGGTTCAGGTCCGCCGAACACGACGGTAGCTTCCGGGTTGACCTCGCGCACAGCGGCGAGCAGCTCGGCCGTGCGCGGCATCGTGCAGGTGATCGCCGAGAAGCCGACAACGTCTGCCGAGGCGACGAAGTCGCGGTCGACAGAGCCCTTCCCGCTCACGTCCTCCACGAACGCGCGGACGTCGTAGCCGAGGTCCCGGAGAACCGTGGCGAGCAGTGGCACACCCCGTCCCATGGCGACGTGAGAGTAGATGTTGAGACCGGGAGACCCGGCCTCGATGAGCGCGATGCGCTCGAGAGAATGCGTATCCAACATCAACAGCCCCTCGCCACCGCATGAAACCACGATTGTGTGCAGCAGCACGGGCGGCCATGCAAGAGAGGCCGCCATAGGGAGTACGTATCCGCATGCGCGGAAGGCGAAACGCCGCACCCGAACCTTCTCGCTTGTCTTCACGCTTCCGTGTTGCGGACTACGTAGCCGGCCCAGCACCCGTCCGTGAACCACCGTCGAAAGCCCTATCTCGCTCCCGGAAGACCTCGTTCCACCATGAAGCGCACCGCTTCATTCATGTTGATCGGCATGAGCCGAGTCCCAGGGTGACTTGAAGTCCACACTCGAAGCATCTCATCGACGAAACCCTGACCCACCGACTCCACACCATCGAAGTCGACATCGACCTCCACGAAGCGATCAAGGCCCTCCAGCAGCAGTTTGGCTTCGCTCCTCGAGATCAGCCGGGTGCCGTACGTGAGGAGCTTGACCGCCGGGCGACTCCTGTCGAACTCCAGGTCGTGAGTGAATTCACCGAACACATCGGCCATCGTCCGAGCGCTGTTGACGTTGATGCGACACCGGACCTTGGTTCCATCACGGTCCCGGTCCCGCTCGACGCTCTGATCTTCGATCACATTGTCCACGACCCAACGCCAGCCGTTCGCAGCGAGTTCGAACCGGTCGACCGCTTTCGATGTGAAGAAGATGCCCTGGCCGCTGTGATGTGCAGGGTCCGTCGTGCGCTTGCCTTTGGAGAGTTCCTGGATAGCCGAGAGATCATCCGGGAGGCCGATCTCCGTACGCAAGCGCGCCAGCGCACCGACACCGTCGTCAGCCACTTCGAAGGCGAGTACCTCCGTGGTCACCCAGACCCGCACCCACGCCGTCGTACCCGCCGAGTGGTCTATGGCGTTGTTCAGCATCTCACCGAACGCGTACTCGACGACATGCACGGCGGGCAAGGACGCATCCAGGCTGAGCCCTGCGGCGACATCGCGCCAGACTTCGTGTTCTGCCAGCCCGGGAAGCGGCAACGCAAGATCCAGATCCGGTGCGCCGAGCGGGTCCAACGCCGCCTCGACCGCGTCGAGATTGAAGACGCGATGTCCGCCGACAGTGCGGTCGAACGGAATCAGCCCGGTATTCGCCATCTCCCTGACTTTGGAGACGGAGAACCCAAGCGTTTCGGCAACGCCACCTATGCGAACCCTCGTGACCACAGCCAACACCCTCGCTGATATCGCGGAATCTAATGCAATGTAGATTATACTGCGCTTTCACCTGAAAAATCTATATTTCCGTAGATTTCGTCCTCAAATGACGTAGAGGAATCTACACCCCGTACGCTCAGTCGCTTGCGCACACGCCGTGCTCGGCCTCGGGCCGCATCTCGATCGCGTGGTGTGGGCACACTTCGGCGCAGATACCGCAGCCCTTGTACGTGAGGTCGATGACAGGCGGCATGCCCTGCTGATGAGCGGGAATCGACAGGCTGAAAGTTCAGGTGCCGCATGAAAAGAAAGAGGCGCGATCACGAATGACCACGCCTACCTGCAAGTTCTATGGCGGGAGTGACGGGGCTCGAACCCGCGACCTCTGGCTTGACAGGCCAGCGCTCTAACCAGCTGAGCTACACCCCCAAGTGGGTGTGTCCGCTTTCGCGGACAGCACGCGGAATATTACCAGCGACCCGCCGCCCTGTCTACAGCGATCTCTGCGACGTGTCGCCGAGAATCTCCGCCATCTCGGCCGCCCCCAGGTACTCACGGGTCTGCGATCATTCCCACTCGAGCAGGACGTGGTACTCGCGCTCGTAGTCCTCAACGGTGAACGGCTCCGGCGCGGCATGCCACGGCATCGTCCAGCGCTCCTCGGTGAGGTTCGTGAAGTTGTGGTGCACGAAGCGCTCACTCACGCCAAAGTCGAGCAGCGGGTCATTCACCGACATCCCGAACAGACACGGTACCTCGTAGGGTCCGGCGAGTTCATCACCCGAAATCGTCAGGATCTCGTCCACCTGTGCGATCAGCGTATCCAGCGAGTCGAGGGTGAAGCTCTCGAGACGTCGGCGCAGATCCGCGGTCGTCTCGAACTTGCCCGCCGTCTTCATGAACCAGGCCAGCGCGGCGGTGCCGGTACGCGAACGCAGCGCACCCGCCAAGCCCTGTCGGGCGGCCCGAGAGCGCACGGTGAACAGCGCCGCCTGCACTGCGAGCAGCTTCACGCGCGAGTGGCGTAGGCATTCGCAGCCGGTGAATGGGGCCAGCAGACACACGCGGTCGATCCGATCCGCGTGCAGTTGGAGCGAGCGCATCGTGAGCGCGCCGCCGAAGGAGAAGCCGAGGAGCGAGAAACGTTCTGCGCCGATGGCGTCCGCGAGATGGCCGATCGTCTCGGCCACCAGGAGGCTCGAGAAGGGCGCGGAGAAGGGCTCGCTGCCGCCGTAACCCGGAAGCTCGAAGAAGTGTACGCGATAGCGCTGACCGACGAAGCGGATGAGCGGCTCCCAGTCATCGATCAGCGAGATGGTCGCCGGTACGATGATGACTGGCGGACCATCGCCGAACACACCCACGTTGAGGCGCGTCAGAGGCAGGTCGAACAGCCGGTGAATGACTTCGTCGTCAGCAACGCGATCGGCGATACAGGTCGTCATCGCGTCTCCTTCGTGGGCCAGAAGTTGCGTCGCCGATTATGCCGTCCCACAACGCCGAACGCAAACCCTACAGCTCAGCGTGTCGAAAGATACTGGATTCGTGCCGAGTCCCGGCGAGTCTATACCCTGCCTCGGGTATGATTGCCTCAACCGCACGATTCTCCACCGCACATCAGACGAAAGGGGCCCGGTGAAACTACTCAAGAGCTGGCGCGCCCGGCTCGCCATAATCCTCGTCGCAAGCTCCGCCGCCCTTTACCTCGTCCACTACCTGATCTTCCACGACTTCCACCACATCGCCATCTACACGGTGCACGACATCGCGTTTCTGCCACTCGAGGTCCTGCTCGTCACGATGGTGCTCCACACACTGCTGGAACGTCGCGCCAAGCGGGAGATGCTCTACAAGCTCAACATGGTGATCGGCGCGTTCTTCTCGGAAGTGGGTACCGGGCTTCTCGGCAGACTTGCCTCGTTCGGCGAGAACGTCGAAGACGTCCGGAGCGATCTGGTCGTCAGGCCCTCGTGGACACACCGGGAGTTCGCCAACGCCACGCGTGAACTCAGCTCCTACGATTTCAGGACAGATGCCGGCCGAGGCGATCTTGCAGAGTTGCGCGACTTCCTGGTGTCGAAGCGCGACTTCCTGCTGCGCTTGCTGGAGAACCCCAACCTGCTCGAGCACGAGTCGTTCACGGACTCGCTGTGGGCGGTCTTCCATCTTGCCGAGGAACTCGAGTACCGCACCGACATCGGCTCGCTCCCGCCGACCGACCTGGCGCACCTCTCCGGCGACATCAAGCGTGCGCTTGGCGCACTCACTGTCGAGTGGGTCCAGCACCTGGAGCACCTCAAAGACTCCTACCCGTACCTGTTCTCGCTCGCAGTGCGCGTCAACCCGCTCGACTCGCAGGCCCACGTGGAGGTCACGGCATGATGCTGGCGAGTGACGTGCGCTTCGACGGGATCATCGCGGCGGGCGAGTCCGCCGTGGCGACCATGTTCGGCTGGCTCGACGACGAACTCGAGTTCGACCGCACGGTGCCAGCATTCGTCGGCTCGCTCTTCACGATTCGCAGCGCACGCAACCTCAAGGCGGTGCACCTTTTGTGCACCGCCGGTTACGCGGTAGAGGCCCAAACGCTCCTGCGCAACATGGTCGAAGATGCGGTCACGCTCGGCTACATCTCCACCAAGCCCGAGAAGCTCGCCAAAGACTGGCTGAGCTTCGAGAACCCGCGACTCGCGAGCGGCACCGACCTCCTCGCGATGCTGCAGCAGGACCCCACCGAGGAGATCGACACTGCGACACCGGAGCCCACGCGGTTCGCACGGTGGACGCGTCTGTCCCTGTTTGCGATGGCCAAGCGCGCCGATGCTGTTGTGCCCGGTATCGCCGAGTATCTCGACTATGTGTATCCGGTGCTCTCCGACCGTGCTCACGGCAACACCTCGAGCAGCACAAGCTACGCGAAGGCGCACCCTGGCGGGACGCTCGAAGCGCTCTATAGGCCCTCGGCCAGCCAGGTCGATATCACGCTCTGCAATGCGGTGACGGTGGCGCTTGCCACCGTTGAGCGCGCGAAAGCGTTGGGCGTTAAACTCGATTTCACGCCACTGGAGCAAGCCGAGCGGGACGTCTACGCCGCCTGCGGTCTGCCCGTGGGACCACCCATCAACAGCGAAGAGTGACGCGCAGCACCTTTCGCGCTACCATGAGTGGCAATGGGAACCTCTTGGACATCCCTTCTCAGCCGAAACCGGCGAGGCGCCCGCAGCGCCGGTGCACTCCCCCCACTCACTTCTTTTTCTGGTATCTCCGCGCCCACGGCACCTGCCGTGGGCGTCTTCACGTCCCCAAAGCGCAGCCAGTCGCTCGTAGAACGGGAGGTCGATTGCAGCATGCGGCGCATTCGCTCCACGAGACCGCGTAAGCGGCCCGGGCACTACGCGTTCGCCTCGGCGCTACAGCACAGCATCGATGTGTCGAGGGACACGTACCTCCGCCCGAAAGAGCGCCGCGTGCTCTCGTATGGGCAGGCGCACCTCTAGCTCTGCTACGCTACCTCTCAGCCCGAGCCGGGAGGACACGCATGCGCGTCGAACGTGCCGACATCAGCGACGCCGAGGAGATACTAACGCTCATCAAGCGAGCGTTCACGCCCGTCGGCGAGCAGTATGACGACCCGGATCTACCCCCTCTTGCCGAGACACTCGACGAACACCGCGCGATCTACGCACGCGGTGTCGTGCTGAAGGCGATCGAGGACGACCGCATCGTCGGTTCGGTGCAGGGCATCTTGCAGGAGGACGGCTGCTGCTACATCGCGCGCCTCGTGGTGGAGCCGATGCTGCAGAGCCGCGGCATCGGGCGCACGCTCGCGATGGAGCTTGAGAAGCAGTTCCCGGAGGCAACCGGCTTCTCGCTCTTCACCGGGCACCGCAGCGAGGAGACGCTGGGGCTGTACAGCTCGCTCGGCTACGTCGAGACGCGGCGAGAACGCGTGAACGACACGCTTACGCTCGTGTGGATGGAGAAGCGGGGCTAGGGACGGCGCGACACCCAGAGGTGAAGCTATGGTGAGTGCTATACCTGAGCAGCAGCCTCGTCAGCGTATGACAGGAACTCCGCATGACGGGCACGCTCGCCCGCCTCACGTAGGACGCCGACAGCGAGCTCAAGCGTCTTGCCACGCAGCGTCCCGTGGCGGCGCAGGCGGTCGGCCTGCCCGGCGAGGATACGCGTATCGCGCAGGTCGAGCTTGCTGAAGTGCAGGTCCTCCCAATCAGCACGGTCACATGTTGCCCAGATCTCGCCGATGAACCAGCGGAGATTCTCGATGTCCTCATAGGTGAGGAACTGCCAGTCTGCCTTCAGACCGGCACGCAGGCGCTCGATCGCGCGTTCGACCGCGCGCTGACGGGTGATCTTATACATCCGAGCACCGATGGTCTCCTCGGAGGACGTCCTGTGGATTCGTTCCATCTTGTGACACCCTTCACTAGCACTTCGTATATATGGATTTCGTGGCGCCATGGTGCGTCCCTGCAAACGTTAAGAAGCCTATGTTATCGTAATTTGCGCTTGGGAAGACTCCTGGTAGACGGGTCTGTTAGGTTCGTAACGAAAACGGCGGCGAGAAAACCGGCGGCTAGACGGTGCCCGGCTCTCCCTCGTCTCGCATCAGTCGGGCCACCATCGAGTCGGCCGCGTTGCGCAACAGAACGACTTCGGGATCCACGTCAAGCGCGCCCTCAAGGTATTCCTTGAGACTGTCGCCCTGCATGAGCGAGGCACGGCGCACCATCCTGGCGAGCGGTTCCCAAGGGCCTTTCGTCTGTGCTCGCCACACAATGATCGCGAGTACGGCAAAACCCAGCAACGGAACCGCCGCGTAGTAGACGCCGTGCGACCACAGGTCTATCGCGATCAGCACAGCGATGCCGGAGAGCATCAGCCACACGACCGGGCCGGGCTCGTTCATCACGCGGAACATCAGCTTAGGGACCTCGATCACGTCGCCTTTGGGTTTGAGGCTGATCTCGGCCCGTCGCAGGCGGATGTAGACGGCGAGCGAACCGCGACGACAGCGCATGTCCCAGACCGTCACCAGCAGAAACGTCGCGACGCCGAGCGCGAGGACGAAACAAGCAAGCAACTCGTACTCAGAAGACGCGGCAGTGCCGACGGCGGCAACGAACGCCGCGGCGAAATAGAGCCAGGGCATGCCGAGGACCGGCTCGGCAAGTCGCGCATCGGCCACCTCATCGACGCGCGAGGACAGCAGATAGCCCCAACCGATGGGGTCGAGAAGGGATCCGACCACGGCCAGAACGAAGAATCCTGCTATGCCGAGCACCATCCAGAGCATGTGCGGGTCCAGACGCGAGAAGACTCTCTGGCAAGTCTACGTGACGGCGCGTTGGCGCGGTAGCTGGCGACACGGCCGCGAGTCGATAGAACGCCCTTGGCCCTCGACGCAGCGGTTGGAACCCGGCTGCCTACGGCGAGTGGGGTACTCCTTGCAGTAGCGACACCAAATGACGGCCATTCCGCTACTCCCGCTCTCGTAAGAGCCGCTCGAGCGAGTCGGTGAAGTGCTCGCGGTCCTCGTCCTCGAACGGCGCCGGTCCGCCAGTCCTGCCACCCGAACGCCTGAGGCGCTGCTCGGCATGCCGGACTTCCATCTCGATGTCGATAGTCGCTTGGTGGAAGACGCGTCCCCGCACGCTGATCGCCCGAGCGCCGCGGCCAAGCACCATCGCGGCGAGACCGATGTCTTGGGTCACGACGACATCGTCTGCCGCGAGCAACTCGATGATGGCGAAGTCAGCCGAGTCGCGACCGATGCCCACGGTGACGGCTTCGACGCCGTTGCGACGCGTGTAGCGCTCGAAGTTCTGCGTGCCGTTGCCGACAAGCATGACGGACATCCCGTGCGCCCGGGCGACGGCGATCGCCTCACAGGTCACGGGACAGGCATCGGCATCGATGAAGAGCGTGCTCATACGCACACGATACCCGACGAGGCGGCACGCCGTCGCCAGCTAACCCTTCTCGAGCAGGCGTTTGAGACTGTGCACGTCCGCGTCCGCAAACTTGTCGAGCATCTTCTCGGCCATACCGGCAAAGAGCCGTGCTTTGCCTTTAAGGTCGACCTTCACGACCATCGCGACGTGCGTCTGCTCGCCCTCTGCCCGGAATTCGTACGTGAAGTCCGCGCCGACAGGTCCCTCGCCGCCGGCGTAGCTCACGCGCTCGTTCAAAACGTAGTCCGTGCACGCCAGCACCGTGTCACCCGACTTGCCCTCATACGACCCGCTCATGCGATAGCGGGCGCCGACGCCTCGCTCGGGCCCTCCCACGTGCTGCACCGACGTTATGGCGCTCCGCCACAGTGGCTCTTTCTTGATATCGGCGACGAACGCGAACACCTCGGGCAGCGGTTTGGCGATGAGTACGCTCTTGCGGACGCGAACCATGCGGTTCCTCCAGAAGGTCAGGGCTGGCTGGCACCAGTACAAAGACCCCTTCAGGCTCCTAGAAATGGAACCTTCCGGGGCCTTCAAGCATTCATGGTGGGCGATGAGGGATTTGAACCCCCGACCTTGTGCGTGTAAAGCACCTGCGCTCCCACTGCGCCAATCGCCCGTATGGGATTGATGCCCGCTCTGCGGGCTCACGTATTGTATCCTACGCACCGCGTTCGAGCACGGTCTTGAGCCGTTCGAAATCTGCGTCAGCCACGCGGTCGATCGCCTGCTGGATGTAGCGCTCCATCATGCCGAGCGCGCCCTTGAGCTCAGCGGTGGCCGAAGCGTCAAAGCGGGTACCGTTTCCCTCGGCAGAGAAGTCGAAACACCCGTGGGCATGGACGCCACCATGGGCGCGAATGCAGATGCGCTCCCCGGGGACGAAGTCGGTGATCTCGAGGTTCACCTCAATCGTGCGGCCTTGATAGGCGATGCGCTGGCGCAGATGCGTCCCCACGCCTTCCTTCACCACTCCGACAACCTGCGTGCCGAGCAGCTCACTGCGCCACTCGGGATGACGGGACATGTCCGCGACATACCAGAAGACGTCGGCGACCGGGCGCTCGATGTAGACGGACTTGGATGTCCGCACGGTACATCACCTGCCTCTGGAGCGAAGACCCAGACCGGTGAGGACAAGGCCGGAGCCAAGCGCGATGGTGGCGATGCCGGGACCGGGGCAAACGAGCATCGGAATGCCTGCCACTACGAGCACGACACCCACGCCCACGGTCAGGCAACCGCAGCCCGGACGGCCGACGCCGCCATCTGCTGCGTCATCGTCTTCGATGACCTCGGCCACCACTACTGTCGCTTCAGGTTCCATACCTCGATGATACCCGTCGCCGGTGAGGCGTCCAACAACGACAAACGGACCCGCCCCGTTCCCCGGGGTGGGTCCGCGTCTACTCTGGTGCCCCCAAGGGAATTCGAATCCTGATTGTGCTTGTGACTATTGGGACTCGTTGGGACTCGTTGGTACGGCGGAGCTGCGGTGAGTCCCAATAGGTACCAACGAGTACCAACAGTCACCATGTATTTGGGCACCAAATCGGGCACCAAATCCGAGAGTTCGGATCCGAGGTGAGAACGAAAGCCGCTCTTGCGCTCTTTGTGATTAATCATATAATCGCGTTAGTGTTTATCGCTTCAATCAGAAAGGTTCTCACCGTGTACCGATACGAGATGACAGAGGCCGTCGCCTCGGGCGTCCGCCGGATCGAGCAGCTGCATGCCCGACTGGACGCACAAGGGCCGCTCCCCCGCATCTGGCTCGGCCGGACGCGGCGCGATCTTGAGGCCGAAGCCATAGCCGCCTCCACGATCATGGAGGGTGTGGCTGTCACCGTCGGCGAGGCCCGCAGGATCCTGGCAGGCGACAGACCGACCGGCGTCTCTGTGGAAGACATCGACCTGGTCGACGGCTACCGCGATGCCATGCGCTTCGTACTCGCTCGCGCCGATGCGGGTGCGTTCCAGTGGCAGAGCGAGCTTGTGCTCTCGCTGCACCACCTCGTGCTCGGTGGTTCGTATGCCAAGGGCGCAGGCCGGTTCCGGGAGACCCAGAACTGGCTCACGAACAGGGCGAGCGGCGCACAGGTCTACCTGCCCCCTCCCGCCGAGAAGGTGCCATCGCTCGTGGACGACTTGACGGCGTGGCTTCAAGGAACGGATGAGCCCGGGCCGGTGACATCGGCGCTCGCGCACGTGTCGGTGGCGGGCATCCACCCGTTCTCCGATGGCAACGGCCGCACTGCGCGTATCGTCGCATCGCTTTCGATGTATCGCGCTGGATTCCGGTTGCCTCAGTTCACCAGCCTTGAGGAGTGGTGGGGTCGTCATCTCGAGGACTACTACTCCGCGTTCGACTGTCTCGGAACGGAGTGGGCTCCTGACACCGACGTCACCCCATTTGTCGAGGCCCACGTGCAAGCGCAGGTCGACCAAGTCGAGGCGCTCTCGTTGCGCAACACCACCGAACGCGCCCTGTGGACGGTGCTGCAGGACGCCGCCGTGAGCGACATGGGCCTGAACGAACGCGCCACGCATGCGCTCTACGACGCCTTCTTCGCGCGCGAGGTCACCAACCGCTACTACCGTGGGATGGCAGACGTCTCTGAGGTGACCGCCTCACACGACTTGGGCAAGCTCGTCGCATCCGGTGCCCTCGAAGCCAGGGGGGCCGGACGCAGCGCGCACTACGTCGCTGCGCCAGCGCTCTACGAACTCGTGGTGCAGCACGCCGAACTCGATCCGCGATGGCTCGGCACGCCGGGGGACAATGTCGCCCAGAGGGACGCGGTTCTCATGGGACTTGCGAATCGCTTGCATGCGGCCAACGAGGCGCGCGAAGCCTGACAGCCGCGGGCCGAATGAGTGGCCCGCTTCATGGCAGTTGTTACAACAGGGATTCCTGAGCACGAATTGGTGCCCGCAGGCCCTCTGCCTGCGCTTTGGTGCCCCCAGAGGAATTCGAATCCTGATTGCCGAGCCGTCAGCTCTTCTGCGCCCATCCGGAAATCGGCGTCAGCGACCTGCCAAAAGTGGAGCCGCTGTAGTTCCTCGCGCTCCTCGCTCGTGAGACCTTCGGCGATCCCATCATCGATCTCGAACTGGGCTATCCACTTCCGCAGCGTGTCGGATGCGATGCCGATCTGGTACGCCGTTGCCTTGATACCGCGCCCTCCGACGCGGAAGAGCCGGACCGCATCGGTCCTGAACTCCGGTGTGTACGACACGCTGACTCCCTTCTCGGACCCTCAGGCCCACTTTCAGGGTGTCAACGAAAGCGGGGCAACTCCAACTCCAATGCGGAACGGAAGCTATGACAAAAAGCAGGGTCGAAGTGTCCGAGAACCTTGACGCAACACACGGACTGGGAGCAGATGCGAAAGAACTACTCTAGGCATCCACCGCAGGTGAAGACGGCATCTCATCCCACGTACGGCCATCGAGAATCCGGCCAGGCTTCTTCTTGTTGGTGCCTCCCCACTGCTTGAAAAAGAACGGCACCGACGCCGCTATGCATTGATTGCGTATCTGGCGGGCCCATTCTGGGTCCATCGGCCTTGCTCCAGGTCCGGATTCGCCGCCAACGATGACCCAGTCCATGCCATCGAGATTGAGCGCTTCAAGGGGGCCAAGCAGCGGCTCCAAGGACAGAAACTTGACCTCGGCCGGCGAACGCCTCAGCAGATCGATCCGTTCCGTGTAATCATCGCGCTCGACGGTGACTCCCAACCACACATTGGATGGCCATCGCAGGCTCTTCGGCAATCGTGCAAGACGTTCAGGCCGTTTGGTGAGTAGTTGGAAGCGGTGTTGTCCAGCGGTAGTCATCACTTCGAACATCTTGCTGATGAAGTCGTCAGACACCTCTTCGTGAAACACGTCACTCATCGAGTTCACAGACACTACGCGGGGCTTCTTCCATCGCATCGGGATCGTCAGGGCCGCGCGGTGCTCGACAACGCCAGCACGAAGCCACTGACGTAGTGAGGCTGTCCCATCGCCTTCAGCCTTCGAGCAAGTCGCTCAGCGTAGCAGTGCTCACACCCAGCACTGAGTTTCGTACAACCGGTAACCGGATTCCACGTAGCCTCTGTCCATTCAATGGTCCGCACATCTCCTGGTAGATCAAAGCGCACGAAGGCGATGACCTCTCCAACTTCCAGCCAATCGTAGACTCTGCGTGACGCTTCTGCTACGAAGTGTCTGGAGCCATCCCTCCGGTGGCATCATATGGTTTGGGGGTGGCAGAATATCTCAACAGCTAGGGGGGATTATGAAGCGAGTACTGTGCAGGACCATGGCAACCGGGATTCTTGCGGTGTCGATGCTCTTCAGTCTTGCGGTCCCAGCATTTGCTGGAACTGCGTACAGCAACTACTCATACTTCACGGACGGGGGGTATGGCTATCGCAACCGGGCAATCATCCGAACGTCTACCTACGGTGCTTCGGCCGAAACATACATCGGCTCCTATCCGGAGGTAACACGACCAGCCGGATGGTACGGCGCCCTGGCGAGGCTGTACAACGATTCTGGTGTCCTCGTATTGCAGGATGGCTACACCTATTCGAGCGTCCCCTGCTTGGGAATCGGGATCAGCACGGCGACGTACTCGGCAGTCCACGACAACTACAAGAGCTACGGAGTGAGCAAATCGTGGAATGGCTCCTCATACATCGGCCATGCAACTTGGTCCAGTCCCTATCAGACATTCTAGAATCGGAGGTGAGCTCAGTGAAGGGAAGGAAGTACCCGCTGTCTATGGGTGTCGTCGCACTCGCGGCCGTGCTGTTTGTTGGATACTCCGCGGTAGCGGCCCAGGCAGATTTGCCTCCGGCGCCAACAGGCGCACCCACTATCTGGCCCCAAAACGCTAGTGGCATGACCTATGGCTCAGGAGCAGACGCCAAATCGCTCGAGGATGAGCCTGACCTGATTTGCGTACAGGCGACGAATGGCGAAGTGGGCTATGCGTACCGCACAGACCTGGAGGGGACTGAACCCAGCTCGCCAGCCGAGGCGCTTGCTCAGCAACGAGAACAGGGCGATAACCCACGGGCAATCCCGGTCTATGAAACTGACGGCGTTACGCAGATAGGGGTCTTCGTAATCCAATACGGCGAGGTTGAGACAATATACTAGTCCTCAACTTCGCACCCGCCCCCCGTCACCCCCCCCGCCCCCGGCGGGGGGTGCCACGCTTCTCCCAGCGGCCATAGGTTCTTGGCCAGATCGTAGATCGGTGGCGAAGGACTTCGCTCTCCGAGAGGATATCTGACATCATCGATCCGGAGTCCGACTATCTCTCCGAGGAGACCGCCACTCTGGTGAACGACATCGTAAGGAACCCTTCACTTGTGGCTGGCTTCAATCTCGCTACGCCGCGCCGTGTACTCACCTACCTTGCACGCGCCGAGCGACACACCGGGGGTGGCTGGTTTGAGCACGCTTTCGCCTCGGGGATGGCACAGGCAGCTCCAACGACTCGGAGACCTCGCACGCCTACTCGAGCGCAGCTAAGGCTGTTCGCGCCGCACCCGTGAAGTCGACCGCCCCCGTGATGCTTAGAAGGCCTGGCCCTGCGCTGATACGGTGACCGTTGAGTCCTGGGGTAGGTCTTGCGATACGGCAGAACTCCTCGTAGGGAATCGGACACGCAAGCGCGATGCCGTACTCATGGTCGAAGAGAACGACGGCCAAGTGGTCGAACTGCCCTGCATCCAGGTCGTGCACTACACCCAACGGCTTGCTGTTCTTGCCGGGAGAAAGCCGGCGTGCCTTGATCTGGTACCTGTCGCCGCCAGCATCGGTTGCGTCGTAGCCCTTCGCATTGTTGTCGGCCATGGAGAGTCCGAGTGCGTCGCAGACCAATCGCTCTGAGAGATCGGCGGTCGGGTTGTTCTACGTTTGTAGTACGCCTCGCTGGAGAAGCTCATCATGACCCGCACCCAGAGTGCGAGTAACTCAGGCACCAATCTGCCCGAGAGCTGCATCCGCCCACCCGCCTCGACGATTCCTGCCGATGTATCCGCTGGCCGCAAGACGAGCAGAGCCCACCATGGCCCTCCTGTTAAGAAACTGGTAAGGCCCGATACATATGATCCCTTTGCGTGTTTGCGCCGTCTCTCGTCAATAACCCCGGCTTCGCGGAAGACACGGGAGTTACGCCGATGATCATCTTGTGCCCGCAATGCGTCCTCGCTGCTCGGCCGCCACCGGCGCATCGGGCAGACGTCCTGACACACTACTGGAGAGGGGGAAAGACATGAGACGCATCACCGCAATCCTGCTACTTGCGGCCTGTGTCGTTGGCTTCTGGGTGCCAGGCGTCAAGTCCGCCCAAGCATACTCACTCGGATACGGACGGTTCAACAACGCCACCGGCTACTGGACTTATGGTCCTCTGTGGAACTCGTCGTGGAATTCTGCGGCCTCTGGTGGAGCGTACCAGTGGACCGCAGTGACCGACTGCCCGTTCACGTACTCCTACAACATTGCGCTAGGCAACCTGTACGGCAACAACGTTCAGGCACTAAACCTGGGCGCCACTGGCAAGGTAGGCGTGACCGTGTACTCGTACAGCACGTCCATGGGCATCTACAATATGAAGATCAAGCTCAACACCTACTACCCAATGGCCACAGATGGGCGATCGACCGCCTACGACGTCCAGAGCATCCTGACACACGAATTCGGACATGGTGTGCCCCTGAACGACATCACAAACTACTACTACGCCACCATGTACGCCTACACGCAAAAAGGCGAGACCTGGAAACGCACTCTCTATTCTGATGACATCGCCGGCGTTCGCGCCGCCTACTAGGGGGCTGAGTCGATGAGATACTTGATGTCTTGCATCACATGTCTAGCATTGTGCGTTTCCCTGACCGGATGTGCGTCAGATGCCCTCAACGCAGAGGCGGAAGGGACCTCGGCGGATCAGAACCAGACCGTGGTCAGCGCGCTCTGGGCTGCCGAGGAGGTACTCGACCTAGGCAACGTCGCCGCAGCGTCGTCTGACATTGTCCGCGGGACCGTGGAGGCGGTTGGCGAGCCAAGGACGGCCGTGATCGAGGGCGGAGCCTACGACGGACTCACTGTCGTCTATCGGGATGCAGAGCTAGTCGTCACCAGGGGGCTCAAAGGCCATTGCGCGAGCGGCGAGGTCATCAGCGTACGGCTACTCGGCGGTACAGTGGGAGACCTGACTTTCGTCTATGAGGGCGAAGGGGACGTCTCCGTAGGTGAAGATGTGTCGCTGTTCCTCACTGACCAACCAGACGAGATCTACCCTAGGGCTGATGGATTCGGATACGCCATTGTGTATGGCGTAAATGGCAAGTTCCACATGGACGGCGACTCCGCACGAAGGGGTGCAGAAGTTCCGGACGAATACCGTGATGCCTCGTTCGATGAGCTCGTACTGGCCGCAGGATCGCGTGACTAGTCTTGAAAGGTAGTGGGGCACTGGTCACTAGCGGTGACCAGTGCCCCACCGAACACTACCAACAGTCAACATGTATTTGGGCTACAAATCGGGCTACAAGCCGGTGTCGACCGATTCCGGGCAACAGGGACTGCTTCTGGGCTCCAAGAGGACATCGGCACACCCTCTGAGCTGCGCCTTTTCCCCATGGGCGCTCTCGGCAGGAGGAAAGTTGTAGCCCGATTTCGCACTCGAAATCGGGCTACACAGGCCTCTGACCTGCAGAAACTTTGGTGCCCCCAAGGGAATTCGAATCCTGATTGTGCTTGTGACTGTTGGTACCTATTGGGACTCGTTGGTACAGCGGAGCTGCGGCGAGTCCCAATAGGTACCAACGAGTACCAACAGTCACCAGGTATTTGGGCACCAAATCGGGCACCAAATCCGGGGGCCTCCGGCGCACGTTGAAACGACAGCCGGACGATCCTGCGAGTGCAGACGCTTGGCCTCTCCGACTTCCGAGTCGAGAGAAAAGACGTGACTGTCACCACTCGGGATAGTCGCCCTCGGGTTCCGCCGGACGCTTCCGCAGATTCATGACCTTCCATTCGGCGACAGGGCTTTCCTCCGCCCGCGCCAGCACTGCGGGCCAGCGATCGAAGAGCAGCCTCGGGACGTACTCCGAGGACTCCCCCAACCGGCGCAGGTACTCATGCTCCTCGTCCTTCCTGGGCGCGACGTGCTCGTCGATGTAGCACGCTACGGACTCCATCATGGCTTCCAGTGTTGGGCGGTCGCGCACGTTGAGAACGGGATAGAGTTCGTCTTCGACCTCGCGGGCACGTGAAGCGAACTTCTCCACGACGCGGCCGTCGATCGGGCATGGAAACGGCATGGAGAGCGACACGTAGTAGATCCGGACACGTCGCTGCAGTCGATAGAGCTCATCATCGCCGGCGGCCAGCGACGAGGGCAGCCCGCCTTTCTGGATGCGATACACGTCATAGAGGTCACGGACAGCGAGGCGGTCGAACAGTGCCTTGGTCTTGCCGGCGATCAGCTCGGGAAGGGCGAGCGTCATGACCGAAGTCTCGGGCGAGCACATCCCGCAGGTCGCCTGCTCGTAGTCGAGCAGCGGCGCCCTATTGAGGTAGATGAGGTCGACCTTGATCAGATCTCGCTGGTCGCCGTGTGTGTTCGGTACTCTAAAAGTTGACCACCTGGAGGCCTTTCGATCACCGAAAAGTTGACCACCCCACCAACACCTGTACCGTCGTGGTGATCCCGGAACCGGGACGCTGTCGACAGTGGCAGGAGGAAGGCAGTGCTCGGGATGGTCGACGTCGAAATGATCAGACAGATGAACAAGCACCACTCGATCCGAGAGATAACCCGGAGGACGGGTTGGTCGCGCCAGACAGTGCGAAAGCACCTTGCGGGGGCGGCTGAACCACCGGTCTACCGGGCTGCGGGTCCCCGGCCCCGCCCGGTGATGGATCCCTTCGTCGGCATCGTCGAGCAGTGGATGACCGACGACTTGGACGCTCCCCGCAAACAGCGCCACACGGCCAGACGCGTGTTCGACCGTCTCGTCGACGAGTACGGCTTCACCGGCTCGGAG
>JAXMMT010000014.1:0-41385 GCA_034399355.1 Coriobacteriia bacterium
CCCGCGTACGGCCCGCGCGCTGCGGGCTCCAGGTCGCGGATGATCTGCATCGCGCGGATCTTGGGGGCGCCGCTCACCGTGCCTGCCGGGAACGTCGCACGCAGGGCGTCGAAGGCGTCCTTGCCCTCGGCCAGCGTGCCGGTCACGTTGCTCACGATGTGCATCACGTGGCTGTAGTTCTCGACCTCCATCAGCTCGTCAACGCGCACGGTACCCGGCTTGCAGACGCGCCCGAGGTCGTTCCTGCCGAGGTCGACGAGCATGACGTGCTCGGCACGCTCCTTCTCGTCGGCCAGCAAATCGGCGCGCAGCCGACCGTCCTCGGCTATGTCGGCGCCACGCGGACGCGTGCCCGCCAGCGGCCTCGTGAGCGCCTGGTCGCCTTCGACACGCACGAGCGGCTCGGGGCTGGAGCCCACGAGCGTCACCTCGGGTGTGCGGACGTAGAACATGTAGGGACTGGGGTTGACCGCCCGCAAGACGCGGTAGAGGTCGATGCCGTCGCCTTCAAACGGTGCCGAGAAGCGCTGCGAGAGCACCACTTGAAAGATGTCGCCCGCGACGATGTGCTCTTTGGCGGTCTGCACCTGCGCGATGAACTCCTCGCGCGAGGTGTGCTCGCGAAGCGGCACGGGCGCCGAAACGCCCACGCGACCGAGCTGCGCACCCGCGGGGCCCTTGGAGAGCCGCTCGAGCACAGCGTCGATGCGCGCGACGGCCTTCTCGTACGCCTCGGCAGGCTCTGAACCCGGACGCACCGGCGCGATGACTTGCATGATGCGTCGCGCATGGTCGAACGCGACGATGACGTCGGTGAACATGAACGCGAGGTCCGGCACACCGAGCTCGTCGTTTCCGTGGCGCGGCACCTTCTCGAAGCCCGATGCGACCTCGTAGCCGACGTAGCCCACGGCCCCGCCGACGAAGCGCGGCAGCCCCTTCACACGTGCAACGGTACCTGCCGAGAGGTGCTCGGCCACGGGACGCAGCGGATCGGGCGCGGGGACGGTGCGTACGTGACCGCGCTCGGTGATCGTGGTAAGCCCCCCACGTGCCGAGATGACCTCGCTCGCACCGATGCCGAGGAACGAGTAGCGGCCCAGCCGCTCCCCGCCTACGACGCTCTCGAGCAGGTATGCGTAGTCGGCGCCTTCGGCAAGCGTTAGGAAGGCGCTGATGGGTGTGGAGAGGTCGGCGTAGAGTTCGCGTGCGACCGGCACGACGTCGTGCTCAGCCGCCAATGCGACGAACTCTTCTTTGCTCGGCAGTATCACTGCACAACTCCGTTTCTGGCCCTAGAAAACACAAAAGCCCCTCATCCTCAAGGGACGAGAGGTCTTCTCGCGGTACCACCCTTGTTGACCCGCCTAGCTCCGGGCCCACTTGTGTCCTGCAATACGGGAACTTCGCTGAAGCTCCGATATCCGGCCCCTTGTATCGGTGGGTGTCCGCCGAGACTAATAGGCGCGTGGCCGTTGTCCCGGAGCCTCTGAGGTCCATTCGTCCGAACGCTCACGTCAGGTTTCCACCGTCCCCGACTCTCTATGCTTCACGTTCGAAGTACTCGTCCTCTTCACAGGCCGTGTCTTCGATTGGGGGTTACTCTAGCACCCGTCACCTGACGGCGCAAGGTCGACAATAGCGCTACGGCACCTCGGGCGCATGCGCACCCGGCTCGTAGTCGGGGTCGCCGATGCAGTAGAAGTAGCCGTCGCGCGCGCCGATGTAGATGCGACCCTGCCAGACGATCGGTGTGGACTCGTAGGTACCGCCACCGCGGAACGAGGCCGTCTCGGACACCTTCACCCGGTACGGCACGCCCGCCTTGTTGTGCAGCAGAACGCCCTCGGCATTCGCGTTCGTGGTCGTCTCGATGCTGTAGACGTGCACCGTGGCGTCGTAACCGGCCGCGACGATCCGGTCACCAACGATGATCGGCGTCGATATCGCGCCGCCGATGTTGTCCTTGAACACGAGCATCGGCGTGGGCAGACCGGGCTCCAGGTTGGGGCCGAGCACGGTCGTTGAGGCCAGATCGTCTTTCGCCACGACGTAGAGATTGCCGTCGATTGCGGTGAACGCGACCAGGCCCGGCAGCCGATCGCCGGGATTGTAGGAGTCATTCACGCTCGAAGAGCCGATCACGCCACCCAGCCAGCCGGCGAAATTCCAGTCACCCGTTGGGAAGTACCACACCACCGACTCCGCTGGCGGCTTTGAGGGATCGAGCTTGTAGACGCCACCGTGGCCCTTGATGTACTGCTTCTCCACCTCGACGATCAGGTATCCGTCTGCGGTCACGACCGTTGTCCCATCCAGGTCCGAGCCGGTGAAAAAGTCCCACTCGACCTCAAGCGTCTCCTTATCGAGCCCGTAGACGTGACCGGATCCCGACGCGACGTACACACGGTCGCCAAGCAGCGCCGGCGAAGCTTCGAGCACAAGATTGCCGCCGTGGCTTGAGGCCCTCGAGTCGCCGAGTAGCAGCTGGTGCGCGAGCACTTTGGGCGTCTGCCAGCTCTTCCAGGACTCGGTCGCATACGGGTCGAGCACGTACATGTCGCCGGACTCCACACCCACCCACGCCTTGCCGTCCAGCACGAAACCGCTGCCATCGGCGTCGCGGCTGTAGCTGCGCGTGCGCGGCACGGGCAACCGCCAGAGTTCGGTGCCGGTCGCGTATGAAACCGCCCTGAAGGGCGCGATGTCCGGCGCCGAGATGGAACTCGGGAAGCCGCGCCGCGAGCCCACCATCACCGTGTAGCGGCTGAAGTCATTCGGCGCAGCCGGGTCGGCGAACACCGTCGGGCTGCCTTTGATGACGTCGGGGAACGTGTAGGTCCACAGCGTCTCGCCCGTCTCGGCGTCAATCTTGCGCAGGTTGTGGTCGAACCCGCCCACCAGCAGATAGAGCGTGCCGTTCTCGCGCACGAGCGCGGGTTGACCGGTCCAGCCGGTGCCGGACCAGGTCACGAGACCACTGCCGGATGTGGCCGTGCCGCCGGTCGTACCCCCGCCGATATTCGCCTTCCAGATGACCTCGAGCTTGTCCGGAACCGGGCCCTCACCGTAGTAGCGGCGGGTCTCATCGCCGAGGAAGGTGGCGATCTTGATGCCGTCGGCGTTGGGGTCGGGGCCGGAGGGCTCGGGAAGTGTGACCGTGACCGTCTCGAGTACGGACTCGAGGTCAGGTATGTCGACAGGCGGAGCCGTCACGCCGGTATCGACATCCATCACACGAAGGCCGATGAACGCCGCGGCACCGACAAGCGCAGCCACGCCGACGACTGCGACGACGATTCGCGCAGACGACACGCGTCTCCGCCGATCTGTCGTACGCCCTCCCCTGCGCGTCACGCCCATGGTCCGCTACGCCCCTTGTGTCATGCCCGACGGACACGCCATCACAGCCTACTTGCGCCGACGGTCGGCCATCTCGGCCGCCAGATCATCGAGTGAGATTCCCTCGCGCACCATGACGACGAGCATGTGATAGAGCAGGTCGCCCAGCTCATAGCGGAGCTGCGTCGCATTGCGCTCCGTTGCGGCGATGATGACCTCGCCTGACTCCTCGGCGATCTTTTTGAGCAGCTTGTCCTGCGGGCCGAGCAGGAGTTTCGCGGTGTAACTGTCCTCGGGCATGTCACGTTTGCGCTGCTCGAGGACCGCGAACACCTCCTCGAGTACCGACCCGAGATTGGGAGTGGTTGCGGGTCTTGGCGCGCCGAGCGGGTCCATATCAGGCATATACGCACACTCCTCGTCTATGACAGCGGGATGTTGTCTCCATCAGGCATGGCCGAGGGCGTTTCGCGCTCCGCGACCGGATACAGCGAGCGGAAGAAACAGGTGCGCTCGCCGGTATGACACGCGACGCCGACCTGGTCGACCAACAGCAGGAGCGTATCGGCGTCACAGTCGTAGCGGATCTCCTTGACCTCCTGGACGTGGCCGGAAGTCTCGCCCTTCATCCAGTACGCCTGGCGCGAACGACTCCAGTACCAGGCGCGTCCGCCATCTATCGTGCGATTGAGGGCCTCGGCGTCCATCCACGCGACCATCAGTACTTCAAGGGTGTCGTACTGCTGCACGACAACGGGGATCAGACCCCGCTCGTCAAAGCTCAGCTCCGGCAGTTCCATGAGACGTCCTCCCTCTCGTACGCCACTAGCGGCGATGCAGCAGCTGCTTCTCGGCGAACAGTAGCCCCAGCGTCGTCGGAATCGCGATGATCACGACTGCACCCATCCAAGAGCCGGGCGAGGTCAACGTGTCAATCCGCTCGCCGGGCGACTGACCGGACAGCACGACGGTGAGCAGGGCCACTGCCGAGAACACCCCTGCCAGCGCACCCGGAAGCATTCGATCCGCCAGCAACACCGCCCACATCACGCCGACCGCGACGCCCATCCACCACCCGATGATGAGGAGGACGGTGATGCCGAAGCCGACGGTGCCGAACTCGGCCAGCGCACCGTTGTTCACCGCCCACGTGAACCAGGCGGCCACCACAGCCGGCAGAGACCCGACCAGCGTGGCGCCGAGGACCGGCCACGGTCTTACGGAATGGCTCGGATGCGCCATCTACAGTCTCACCGCGATTCCGGCCTGGGCCATGTGCTCTTTGACCTGTCGAATCGAGAATTCGCCGAAGTGAAACACGCTCGCCGCGAGCACCGCGTCCGCGTCCGCCTCAAGCACGACCTCGGCGAAATGATCGAGTTCTCCTGCCCCGCCACTGGCGATCACGGGGATGTTGATTGCGCGCGTGACGGCACGAGTGAGATCGATGTCGTAGCCGTCTTTGGTACCGTCGCGGTCCATGCTCGTGAGCAGGATCTCGCCGGCGCCACGCCGCTCGGCTTCCTCGGCCCATGCGACCGCATCGATACCGGTGTTCGTGCGACCGCCTGAAACGAAGACCTCCCACCGCGCCGGACTCGAGCTGGGCACACGCCGCGCATCGATCGCGACGACGATGCACTGCGCGCCATAGATGAGCGCGGTCTCAGTGATGAGCCCGGGCGCGCCGACCGCGGCGGAGTTCATCGAGATCTTGTCGCAACCCGCCGAAAGCATCGCCCGGATATCGGCAGCCGAGCGCATGCCCCCGCCGACCGTGTACGGGATAAAGACTTCCTCGGCGGTGCGCTTCGCCACCTCGAGCATGAGCGGACGCTCCTCGTGAGTGGCTGTGATGTCGAGGAAGACGAGTTCGTCTGCGCCTTCGCGATCATAGGCAGCCGCAAGCTCGACCGGATCGCCAGCGTCTCGCAAGTTCACGAAGTTCACGCCCTTGACGACACGTCCCGCGTGCACGTCCAGACAAGGGATGACGCGCTTGGTCAGCACAGATCAGAACCCCTCGCCGCGCGCCACTACGAGCGCGTTCTCGACCGTGAAGACTCCCTCGTAGAGGGCGCGCCCGATGATGACGCCCTCCACCTGCCGGCCGATCGTCAACAGATCAGTGATGTCATCGAGCGAAGAGACTCCGCCCGACGCGATGATCGGGATGTCGATCTGCGACGCAAGCGCTCGATACGCACCATAGTTCACACCCGTCTGCAAACCGTCGCGACTGATGTCGGTGTAGGCGAGACGCTGCACACCGAGAACCTCAAGCTCACGGACGAGTTCGAGCACGCCGTACTCGGTGCCTTCGCGCCAACCTTGGATGGCGACCTTGCTGTCACGCGCATCCACACCGGCGACGATGCCGTCGAAGCGCCCACAGGCCTCGGCCACAAGCGATGGCTGCGTTATGAGTGCGGTGCCAAGAACGACACGTTTCACGCCTGCGGCGAAGATGCGCTCGACCATCTCCATGGAGCGGATACCTCCGCCCATCTGCACCGGAATGCCTTCGGCGATGATTCGCTCGATGATGGGCAGATTGACCGGCTCACCCGTGACGGCACCGTCCAGGTCCACAACGTGGATCCACTCGGCTCCCGCTGCGGCCCAACGCTTTGCCTGATCGACGGGATCATCGTTGTACACCGTCACCGCATCGAGGCGGCCTTGCCGCAGCCTGACGACCCTGCCGTCGAGGATGTCGATCGCCGGAAAGATGATCACGAGGGTGTCTCCTTCACGATGTCGCCGAAGTTTCCCAGAAGCCGCAGCCCCATCTCGGAGGACTTCTCCGGATGGAACTGGACGGCGTACGCCGAGCCCGTTTGCACTGCGGCCGCAAATGACACGCCGTGCTCCACAAGACCGATGATACAGGAATGGTCGGTCGGTTCGAGACGATAGGAGTGCACAAAGTAGAACGCCGTTTCCTCGGGAATCCCCGCGAACAACCGGCTCTCGCCAGGATACGTCACAGTGTTCCAGCCGATGTGCGGCACCTTGACGCCGCCAGGTAGCCGCGTGCACGCGCCGGGAACGATGCCGAGACCTTCCCACTCACCGTCCTCCCTACCGACGTCCGCAAGAAGCTGCATGCCGAGGCAGATGCCGAGGAACGGCGTTTTCTCGGCCACACGGACGAGCACGAGATCCCAGAGCCCCGAAGCCTTCAGGTTCGCCGAGGCGTCGCGAAACGCGCCCACGCCCGGCAGGACGATGCCATCGGCCGCCGAGACGACCGCGGGGTCATTAGTGACCACGACGTCTCGCACACCGGCGTGCTCGAAGCCCTTCTGCACGCTGCGCAGGTTGCCCATGCGGTAGTCGATGATCGCGATCACAGAGTCCCTTTCGTGGAGGGCACGTCAGCCACACGGGGATCGATCGAGACCGCCTCGTACAGCGCTCGAGCGACCGCCTTGAACGCAGCCTCGATGATGTGGTGCGCGTTCTCGCCGGCGCACTTCTGCAGGTGCAGCGTGATGCCGGCGTTGGTCGCGAAGGCCACCAAAAACTCCCTGGCGAGCGTCGTATCGAACGTGCCGATGAGCTCAATGGGCACATCGACCGCATAGTGCAGCTGCCCGCGTCCCGAGATGTCGACGGCGCACAGCACGAGTGCTTCGTCCATCGGGACCGCAGCCGAGCCGAAGCGTCGGATGCCGCGCTTGTCGCCGAGCGCCTCGGCAAACGCGCTCCCCAGGCAGATACCGACGTCTTCGACGGTGTGGTGCGCATCCACCGCAAGGTCGCCCGTGGCTTCAACGCCAAGCGAGACGCGCATGTGACGACCGAGGGCGTCGAGCATGTGATCGAAGAACGGCACGCCGGTCGACACCGACACGCTACCGTCGCCGTCCAGGTCGAGTCTGAGCGTGATATCGGTCTCGCTGGTCGTGCGTGTTATCTCGGCGGTCCTACTCATCGGCCGACTTGCCTCCATTCTGATGACGTTCGGCCACAGCGCTCAGGCCGAAGATGTTCGCTGCGTGGCGCGAAGCCAGGATCTTGTCCATGGCTTCCAGGAAGCGCCGCGTCTCCTTGTCGGTTCCCACGGTCACGCGGAGGCAGTCCTCCAGCCCCGGCGTGCGCGAGAAGTCACGAATGAGTATCGAGTGGTCGTGCAGCAGATCGCGCCAGATCGCCGAGGCATGCGGCGCACGGAAGAGTACGAAGTTCGCCTCGGACGGAAAGACCACGACGTCGTCCATACCCGACAGGCCGTGCACAAGCGTGTCGCGGTTGCGCAGGATCTCGTGGATGCCTGCCTGGAAGACGATACGCTCGCGGAAGACAAGCGACGCCGCGACTTGCGTGAAGCGGTTGACCGAGTACGGCTGACGCACCTTGGTGAGCTCCCGGATGACGTCCTCGTTGCCGAGAAGATAGCCCGCGCGCAGACCGGCGAGCGAGAAGGCCTTCGAGAACGTGCGCAGGATGACGAGGCTAGGGTGTCGCTGCATGTGTGGGCGCATCGTGTGACGGCTGAACTCGAAGTACGCTTCGTCCACCACAACGAGCGCATCGGTAGTATTCAGGATGTCGATCAGCAGCGTCTCCGGACTGATATCGCCGGTGGGGTTGTTGGGATTCGAGATCACGACGACATCGATGTCGCCCTCAGCCAGACGCGCAAGCACGGCGTCGGAGTTCACGCGAAAGTCCGCTCGACGCGGGATCCTTACGATCTCGGTACCCGTCATCTGCGCATCGATGCCGTACATGGAAAACGTCGGCGGCAGGTCGAGCATCTTGCGTCCGGGGCCGCCCCACGCAAGCAGCAGGTCCAAGATGAGCTCGTCGCCACCGTTGCCAACGAGAATGTTGGTCGGCTCCAGCCCGTTGGCCTCGGCGATCAGCTTGCGCAGGTGGCCGCAGAGCGGATCGGGATAGCGGTTGAACTCGACGTCGCCCACACGATCAGCGAGCTTCTCGAGCAACTCTCCCGGCAGATTGTCGGGGTTCTCGTTGGAGGCAAGCATGACCTCGGCACGTACGTCCTTGGCATCGTAGGGCACGAGCTCTTCGAGTTCGGGGCGTGGGGGGCGTAGGCGGTCCATCATGACTCCTCGTCCTCGTCACCCATGCCGAGCGCCATCGCAAGCCGCAGCCCGACTGCGCGAGAGTGCGCGTCGAGCCCCTCGGCGTTGGCGATGGTCATCACTGCGGGGCCGTCCATCTCAAGCGCCTCCAGCGAGTAGCTGAGCACGGAGGACTTCTTCATGAAGTCCTCGACCGACAGCGGGCTGGAGAAACGCGCCGTACCCCCGGTGGGTAGGACGTGGTTGGGCCCGGCGATGTAGTCGCCGACGCTCTCCGGCGTCCACGGGCCGAGGAAGATGGCCCCCGCGTTGCGGATGGAGCCAAGCAGCTCGAAGGGATCGACCATCATCACCTCCAGGTGCTCCGGTGCGATGAGGTTGACAGCGTCAAGCGCAACGTCGAGATCCGGGCAGACGACGATGACGCCATTGTCGGTGAGTGAACGCTCGACGACCTCAGCACGAGGCGACTCTTCGAGCAGGATGGCGAGTGCCTCCTCGACCTCGTCGGGCAGCTCCGGATCGGTGGTCACCAGATACGTGGTGGCACGGGGATCGTGCTCGGCCTGCGCCATGAGGTCGATCGCCACGAATGCGGGCTCAGCAGTCTCGTCCGCGAGCACCAGTACCTCACTGGGACCGGCGAGCATGTCGATACCGACCTCGCCCATCACGAGCTTCTTTGCAGCGGTGACATACGCGTTCCCCGGACCAGTGATCTTGTCCACGCGCGGGATGCTCTCGGTACCATACGCGAGCGCCGCCACCGCCTGCGCGCCACCCACCTTGTAGATCTCGGTCAGGCCAACCTCAGCGGCGGCCGCAAGCGTATAGGGGTTCACACTGCCGTCCGACGCCGGCGGAACGACCATCGCAATCTCCTCAACACCTGCAACGAGTGCGGGTATGGCGTTCATGAGCACCGAGGACGGGTAGCAGGCGCGTCCGCCGGGCACGTAGATACCCACGCGACGCAGAGGCGTGACCTTCTGGCCGAGGAAGATGCCGCCCTCCTCGGCGGTGAACCAGCTCTGGGGTACCTGGCGTCGGGAGAACGACTCGATGGCGGTCGCAGCGAGCGCGATAGCCTCTTTGAACTCGTCGCCGACGATCGCGAGCGCAGCCTCGATCTCCGCCTCGCTCACACGCAGTTCGGTGAGCGTCACCTTATCGAGCTGCGCGGTGTGCTCAAAGACGGCTTCGTCCCCTCGTGCCTTCACGTCATCGATGATCCGCTGCGCGACACCCAGCACCTCGACGTCGATGCCACCGGAACGGGTGATGTCGGCGGGCGTGAGGCGGCGGCCACGGGCGAGTTCGATGCGGCGCATCATGAGGCGTCATCCTCTCCTGTGAGCGGCACGACTGCCGCGATACGGTCGGCAAGCTCGGTGACACGGGCCGACTCAGTGCGCATACTCGCCGGGTTGGCGACGAAGCGCGCCGTAGACGCGAGCACCTCGTCGACGATGCGCAGCCGGTTCTGGGCGAGCGTGGTACCCGTCGCCGTGATGTCCACGATCTGGTCGGCGAGGCCGATCAGCGGGGCGAGTTCGATGTTGCCGTGCAGCTTGACGATCTCGACCTGCACGCCACTCTCGGCGAAGTGTCTCTCGGCGATGCGCGGGTACTTCGTCGCCACGCGGATGACGCCGAGGTGACGGTAGAGCTCCTCGACACTGCGCGCTGCGTCCTGCGGTTCGGCCACCACGAAACGGCAGCCACCGAAGCCGAGGTCGAGCAACTCGACGATATCGAGGTCAGCCTCAAGCAGCACGTCTTTCCCCGCGATCGCCACATCCACGCCGCCGTACGCCACGTAGACGGGGATATCAGTGGGACGCGCGATGATGAAGTCTATTTCCGAGGCGGACACCATAAGCTGGCGACCGGGCTCAGCGAGCTCGCCCACGTCGACGCCGGCCTCACGCAGCATGCGCACGGAGTCCTCGTACAGCGCACCTTTAGGCACCGCCATGCGAAGCCGCCCCTCACTCGAGCGCGACCCGGGATTGCGGGCGATCATCGAGCCTCCCCCTCTCGGCCGGCGGCCCATGTCGTCGTAGGCGGCGCAGGCAACGGGGTCCCGAGCGGCAGGGCCCGCTCCCCCATCCGGTCGAGCCGGTAGATGCGCTCGCCATCGACCTCCAGCGCTTCTTCGGCGCCAGCCTGTTCCGCCTCGCCGAGAAGCGCCCGCCCGCCCGTGGCGACTGAAAGCCGAAGGCGCCAGCCGGCCGCGCGCAACGCCGCTGCTGCCGAGAAGACCTCGTCGGGTACCTCGCCTCCTATGACGGCGTCCAGCGGCCGGACGTGCGGCGTGGCGCCTTGCTCGGCCAGCGCGATCATGATGCGCTCCAGGCCGAGAGCGAAGCCGGCGGCCGGGGCCGGTGCGCCGAACTCGGCGAGCACGCGATCGTAGCGACCGCCGCCGCCGAGCGCCAAACCAAGCCCGGGTGCATACACCTCGAGTACAAGGCCCGTGTAGTAGTCAAAGGAACGCATGATACCGAAGTCGACCGTTACCGCCTCGGCAAGACCGGTCGCTTCGAGGATGCGATAGGTGTCACGGATGTCGCGCAATGCGGCACCACAGCCCCATCTCGCGGCGTGTATTGCCGCCCCCACGAAGGCATAGGCGCCCCCACGCAGGCGCGGTACAGCGCGCAACGCCTCACCGACCGTGGCGGGAATCCCGTCACGGCGCGACAAACGGTCGATCTCGACGAGGTTGCGCTCGTGGGCGGCGTCGAGAACCGCCTGCCCCCAGCTCTCCGGCAGTTCCGCCGCCTCGATGAAGGCACGCAACAGCTGCACGGTACCGATGACGATGGAGAACGCGCTCAGACCTGCCGCCACGAGCGCGTCGGCAAGCACCGAGACGATCTCGGCGTCCCCCACGGACCCCGGAGCGCCTACGAGCTCCACGCCCGCCTGCGTGAACTGGCGCGACTGGCCGCGAAGCGACGCATGCTCGCGAAAGACCGGCGCCACATAGCGGAAGCGGTGCGGACCTGGTTCGGAGGACAGGCGCGAGGCAGTGAGGCGCGCGATCGGCACCGTCATCTCGGGTCGGAGCGCAAGCAGCGACCCGTCGATGTCGAACAAGCGGAATGCGGTAGCCTCCAGAGAGCGCCCACCGGCGACCTCCAGCGTCGCGTACTCCTCCACGACCGGCGTCTCAACCGGGCTGTAGCCCCACGAATCGAAGACCACACTCATCGCCGATGCGACGGCCTCACGTTCTGCCGCCTCGGCGAAGAGTACGTCTCGGAATCCTCTCGGAGTCACTGGACGCACGAGTACTCACCTCCCGTACTTTACTACTCTACTGTGCTACAGTACTGGAGTATACCAGGGTGCACCCGAAGGTCAACCCTAGGCTTCCCGCACACAATCTCCCCCGAGCAGCTCTTTGAGCTCAGCGTGTAGTTCGGGGCTTCCGGCGTCAACCTTGTACTCCTCGGGCATGCGGGCCTTCTTGGGTGCATCTCCCCCATTGGTGAGCTCAAGCATCACCGTATCGCGTCCGCGATGCTTGCTGAGGATCTCCTTGAACCGGGCGCCCCGGCCATTAGTGAGCATGCGCACATCCGAGTGGACCCACAACGTTTGTGGCGGCGCTTCAAAGCGTCCGTCGGCGGCAAGAAGCTGGACCTCGTGCACGATCAGCTTGCGACCCCGGTCCGAAGACTCCACCTTCGCGCGCACCCGCACGATCGCGTCCTCGGCCACCACATCGCGATACTTCTCGTAGACCTGCGGAAACAGGACGCCCTCCATGCTGCCCTCGAGATCCTCGAGCACGATGGTTCCCATAAGCTTGCCTGCGCGCGTCGCTACCTTGTCCGCCTTGGCGAGAATGCCCGCAAACCAGCCCGACGTTCCGTCGGAAAACTCCTCGCTGTCCCCAAGCGAGTACGTGCGTGCGCGCTCGATGACATCGCGAACCCCGCTGAGCGGGTGGTCGGAGACGTAGATGCCGAGCATCTCCTTCTCGAAGGCGAGCTTGATGCCTTTCTCCCACTCATCGCCGTCGGGCGCGGGCGTGCCGTCGTCCATACCGTGCTCGTCCGCACCGAACAGGTCGAACATGGAGACCTGGCCGCTCTCCTGGTCGCGCTGACGTTTGAGAGCCGATTCCACGCAGGCCTCCATCAGCGTTGTGAGGTGCTTGCGAGTGTAGCCCGTGGAATCGAACGCGCCCGCCTTGATGAGCGCCTCGAACGTCTTCTTGTTCATCTGCCTAAGGTCGACGCGTTCGCAGAAATCGTGCAGTGAGGTGAACGGTCCGTCCTTGGCACGCACTTCTACGATGTGCTCGACGATGGCCTCGCCCACGCCACGGATACCCAGCAGCCCGAACCGGATGTCGCCACCCACGGCAGTGAAGTTCTTGCCCGAGGAGTTCACGTCCGGCGGAAGGACCTTCATGCCCGCCCGGTTGCACTCAGCCACATACTTGACGATGGTGTCGGTCTTGCCCACATAGCTGGTCAGCACGGCAGCCATGTACTCGGTGGGATAGTGGGCCTTCAGGTAGGCCGTCTGGTACGTGACAAGACCATAGGCGGCCGAGTGGCTCTTGTTGAAGCCATACTGCGCGAACTTCTCTATGTCGGTGTAGACCTGCTCGGCAACCCTGCGGTTGTAGTCGCGCTCCACGGCGCCCTCAACGAACTCCTTGCGCAGGGCGTCGATAATCTCCTGCTTCTTCTTGCCCATGGCCTTGCGCAACTTCTCGGCCTTGCCCGCCGAGAAGCCCGCCATGTCCATCGACAGACGCATGACCTGCTCCTGGTAGACCATCGTGCCGTAGGTCTCCTCCAGGATGTGCTTGATGCGATCGTCGTAGTACACGACTTTCTGTCGACCGTGCTTGCGTTCGACGAAGTCTTTGACCATACCCGACTGCAGCGGACCCGGACGATACAGCGCCAGGATGGCGACGAGGTCGGAGAAGGCTGTCGGCTTGAGGTCTTTGAGCAGTTGGCGCATGCCCGCCGACTCAACCTGGAAGACGCCGACCGTGTCCGCGCGGCGTAGCAACTCGAAGGTCTTCGCGTCATCCATCGGGATGCGCTCGATATCGATGTCCACGCCATGGTCAGCCCTTATCGCGCACACGGCGTCGGCAATGACGGTCAGCGTACGCAGGCCGAGAAAATCCATCTTGAGCAGACCGAGTTCGGCGATGAGCGTGCCCTCGTACTGCGTGACGATGGCATCGCCTTTGGTGTCGCGCTTGATCGGCGTGTGATAGTGCAGCGGATCGCGGCAGATCACGACGCCTGCGGCGTGCACGCCCTCGCCACGCACGATATGTTCGAGGGAAAGCGCCGCATCAAGGATCCGTTTGGTGTCCCCGCCCGCAGTGTACTCGGCCTTGAGATCGGGATTCGCCTTCAGCGAGCCCCGGATCGTCGCCTCCGGACCCTCCTGGATCTGCTTCGCGATCTTGTCGGGCACACCGTAGGGATAGCCGAGTACACGCCCAGCGTCGCGCACCGCCGCGCGCGCCTTCATCGTGTTGAACGTGATGATCTGGGCGACCTTGTCCTTGCCGTACTTGCCGCGAACGTACTCGATGACCTCGCCGCGGCGCGCATCGTCGAAGTCGATGTCGATATCGGGCATGTCCGTGCGCTCGGGGTTGAGGAAACGCTCGAACAGCAGTCCATGCTCGAGCGGATCGAGCGCGGTGATCCCGAGCGCATACGCGATGATGGCACCGGCTGCCGAACCTCGGCCGGGGCCGACGCCGATACCGTGCTCCTTGGCCCAGGTCACGAAGTCCTCGACGACGAGGAAGTAGCCCGCGAAACCCTTGTCGCGTATGACGGTGAGTTCGTGATCAAGACGGTCGAGTGCCACCTGCGGCACCGGATCGCCGTAGCGGCGCTTGAGGCCGGCGAGACACCGCTCCTCCAGGTACACGTTGAGGGAGGCCTGCTCGTCGTAGCTGCCGTTCTCGGCCTTCACCTGTACGCGCTCGGGTACTTCGAAGACCGGCAGGATGACCTTGCCGAATTCGAGCGAGAGATCACAGCGTTCGGCGATGCCGAGCGTGTTAGACATCGCCTCGGGATAGTCCGCGAACAGCTCGACCATCTCGTCGGCAGACTTCATGTAGAACTGGTCCGAGGAGAAGCGCAGACGGTCGCGTTCCTCCACCGTCGAGCCGGTGCCGATGCACAGCAGAAGATCTTGCGCCGGTGCATCCTCGGCCATGACGTAGTGGATGTCGTTGGTGGCCACGAGCCCGACGCCCATCTCGGCAGCCATACCCGCGATAGCGGCGTTGAGTTGCTTTTGAGTCACACCGTTGTCGGCGGTGATGCCCTGCTCCTGGATCTCGAGGAAGAAGCCATCGGTCCCGAACATGCGCGCGTACGTCTCAGCCCAACGGCGGGCCTCTTCGAGATTGCCCCGCTCGATCGATTTGCTGACGATGCCCGACATGCACGCCGACGTGCACACCAAACCATCGTGGTAGCGCTCCAGAAGCTCGAGGTCGACTTGAGGCTTGTAGTAGAAGCCGCCGATGTGCGCCTCCGAGACCATGGCCATCAGATTGCGGTATCCGGTCTCGTTCTTGGCGAGCAGCACCAGGTGGAACAGGTTGGGCTTGCCGTCGCGCTTCATGCGGGAGTCGGGCGTGAAGTACACCTCGCACCCGATGATTGGCTTCACCTTGCCCTGGGCCTTACGGTAGAACTCGACCGCGCCGTACATCGCGCCGTGGTCGGTTATGGCAAGCGCTGGCATGTTCAGCTCGGCGGCTCGCTCCACGAGCCGGTCAACACGGGCGTGACCGTCGAGGAGTGAGTACTCAGAGTGCGTGTGCAGGTGGACGAAGCCGGACATCCTACGCGCCGTCCCCCTCTTCGAGCCTGGCGAGACGCTCGATGACGCGCGCGTATCCGTCAGCTCCGTAATTGAGGCAGCGGTTCACGCGGGAAATCGTCGTGCTACTCGCCCCCGTGACCTCCTGAATGCGGGTGTAGTGCTCACCCCCGGCCAACATGCGCGCGACAGCAAGGCGCTGCGCCATGTCGCCGATCTCGCGGATGGTACACACGTCCTGCAGGAACGCGTACGCCTCGTCCGCGTTCTCAAGCGCGAGAAAGGCCTTGAGCAAGGCGTCGACCTCGGGTGTTCGGACGCGATCCGAAGACATCGGCAGCGGACTCCCAGGTCGTGGCGGACACACAATATGATGTGTCCATCCTACCACTCGGAGGCGACATCCTGGGCCGGACGAGGCTAAGCGGACTTGGCTTTCCGATAGGCGGCAGAGAGCCGCTACACTACCCGATTGACGAGGCTGCCAATGCCCTCGATGCGGACCTCGACAACGTCGCCGCGCTGCATCGGCCCAACACCGCCCGGCGTTCCCGTGAGCACGATATCGCCGGGAAGCAGCGTCATGACACCGCTGACGAAACTGACGATCTCGTAGACGTTGAAGATCATGTCCGAGGTGCGCGCGGACTGCTTCAGCTCGCCATTGAGGTACGTCTCCAGTTTCAGATCGAGCGGATCAACGTCGGTCTCGACCCAGGGGCCGACCGGGCAGAAGGTATCGAAGCTCTTCGCCCGCGTCCACTGCCCGTCTCGCCTCTGGATATCGCGGGCCGTGACGTCATTTGCGCAGATGAAGCCGAGGATGTGCGAGATCGCCTCACCGGGCGACACCCGGTGGGTCCGCCGACCGATGACCGCGGCGAGTTCGCCTTCGAAGTCGACGTGCTCGACGCCGTCGGGGATGCGAATCTCTCCCTGCGGCCCGTTGACAGCCGTCGGGGGCTTGAGAAAGATCACCGGCTCCGAGGGGAGTTCGTGTCCCATCTCCTGCGCATGCGCGCGGTAGTTGATACCGACGCACACGATCTTGGTCGGGATGACCGGCGCCAGTAGCTGTGCCTGCGAGAGTGGGATGATGCCCTCGGCCTCCCATGCGGCGAACGGTTCGTCGGAGATGAGCGTCACCGTAGCATCATCAGCGAGACCGTATCGGACATCCTCGTCCTGATAGATGCGAACTACTCTCATGCGGGTTCTCCCGTGCAGGCGTGAACGAACTCTCCTAAATGTTCATTCAACTAGAGGTGCGTGGAATCCTGCTTCGGATGCGAGAGTCCCCAATCGACCGAATCGACGAGCGCCTCCCAAGACGCTTCGATGATGTTCTCCGAGACACCCACGGTGCCCCAACTCTTGTCCCCGTCGGCCGACTCGATGAGCACGCGGGTGACTGCGCCGGTGCCCTTCTTCTCGTCGAGCACACGGACCTTGAAGTCCTCGAGCACGATGGCGTCAAGGTCGGGGTAGAAGCGGCCGATGGCGATGCGCAGCGCCTTGTCGAGCGCGTTGACGGGACCGTTTCCCTCGGCGGTGGCGATATAGCGGTGTCCGTGCACGTGGATCTTGATGGTCGCCTCGGTCATGACCTTGCCGTCCTCGCGCTTCTCCATGGTGCAGCGGAACGACTCCAGCGTGAAGAAGGGCTCGTAGGTGCCCAGCTTCTTGCGCAGCATGATCTCGAGAGAGGCGTCGGCTGCCTCAAAGGAGTACCCGCCGTGCTCCAGCTCCTTGATGCTGTCGAGCACCGCCACTACCGTCTCCTGATCGCCCGTGAGGTCGATGCCCATCTCCTTCGCCTTCATAGTGAGGCTCGCGCGACCGGCAAGCTCGCTCACGACCACACGCGCGAGATTGCCAACGAACGCCGGGTTGATGTGCTCATAGGCTGCCTCGAGACGCGCTGCCGCGCTCGCGTGCACGCCGCCCTTGTGCGCAAAAGCGCTCGTGCCGACATACGGCTGTTGCGGGTACGGCGAGAGGTTCGCGGTCTCGGCGACGAAGTGCGAGACCTCGGTGAGCAGCTTGAGCCGCTCCGCGTCCACGCTCGTCTCGGCGCCCATCTTGAGCGTCAGCGCGGGGATGATCGAGGTGAGATCGGCGTTGCCGGCACGCTCGCCATAGCCGTTGATGGTGCCCTGCACATGCACGCAGCCGGCATCGATGGCGACGAGCGAGTTCGCGACTGCGCATGCAGCGTCGTTGTGCGCATGTATGCCGAGCGGCACATCGAGCGCGGTGACCGTCTCGGTCACGATCCGCGCAATCTCGTGCGGCAGCGTGCCGCCGTTGGTGTCGCAGAGCACGACCGCGTCCGCGCCGGCGTCGGCAGCGGTGCGGCAGACCTCGAGCGCATAGTCAGCGTCCGCCTTGTAGCCATCGAAGAAGTGCTCGGCATCGAAGAAGACCGTGCGCCCCTGTGCCTTGAGGTAGCGGACGGAGTCGGCGACCATCGCGAGGTTCTCCTCGACCGTGGCCTGCAACGTCTCTGTCACATGCAGCGTCCATGCCTTGCCGAAGATGCAGAGCGTTTCACAGCCGGTCTCCAGAAGCGCGCAGAGCCCTTCGTCGTCCTCTGCGGCGATACCCTTGCGGCGTGTTGCGCCGAACGCCGTTATCTTCGCATGCTCAAGCCGGAGTGACTTGGCACGCTCGAAGAACTCGCTGTCTTTGGGATTGGAGCCCGGGAAACCACCTTCGATGTAGTCGATGCCAAGGTCGTCGAGACGCATCGCAATGCGCAGCTTGTCCTCCGCGGAGAGCGAGAGCCCTTCGCGCTGGGTGCCGTCACGCAACGTGGTGTCATAGAGCGTGATCACGTCAGACGCGCTCCAGCCATTCTTCGTATTCGGGCTCTTCGCCATGCACGACGCCAAAGAAGGTCTTCTGCAGCTCAAGCGTGATGGGGCCGGCATCGCCGATGACGTGACCGTCGACCGAGCGTACAGGCACCACTTCTGCTGCCGAGCCGGTCATGAACATCTCGTCGGCGGTATAGAGGTCGGTGCGTACGAGCGACTCTTCGAGCACAGGGTAGTCCAAGTTGTCGGCGATCACCATGATCGAGTCACGGGTGATGCCCTCGAGCAGACCGTCCGAGACGGGCGGCGTGGATATGACGCCGTCACGAACGATGAAGAGGTTCTCGCCGGTTCCCTCGCAAACCTTGCCCTCCTCGTTGAGCAGAATCGCCTCGTTGTAGCCGTGACGGTTGGCCTCGATGCGCGCGAGGGAGCTGTTGAGGTAGTTACCGGTCGCCTTGATCGACGGCGGCAACGAGTTGATGCCACGCTGACGCCACGACGACACACCGACATCGACGCCCTTGACGAGCGCCTCCTCGCCCATATAGGTCTCCCAGGACCAGACGGCGATGATGACCTGCACGGGAGCGGGGATTGGATCCAGCCCCATGACGCCGTAGCCGCGGAACGCAAGCGGGCGAATGTAGCACGACTTCAGACCGTTTGCACGAATGGTTTCCTTGACCGCCTCGACCATCTCTTCAACCGAGTAGCCGAGGTCCATGAAGAGCATCTTTGCCGAGCGCTCGAAACGCTGCATGTGCTCCGTGAGACGAAAGACAGCCGAGCCGTCACCGATCTCGTAGCAGCGGATTCCCTCAAAGACGCCGGAGCCATAGTGAAGCGCGTGCGTCAGGACATGGATTTGGGCCTTGTCCCAGTCCACCAGGGTGCCGTCCATCCAGATCTTGTCCACCTTGGGAAGTACCATCGTCTGTCCCCTCGTTCTACTGACCGCTTCGGGCGTGTCGTCCATAGTACACCGTCAGGGGTTCTGCCTCACCCGGCCTGCAGCATCCGCTCCACGACCAGGTCTCCCATCGCACCGGTACCCACGGTCCGTTGCGGGAGCGTGCGTGCGTCGGCGATGTCGCGGGTCCGCCAGCCCTCGGCCAGCACCGCCTCTATCGCGACGGCAAGCCGGTCGGCGGCGTCGTGCATCTCGAAGCTGTAGCGCAGCATGAGTTCGACCGAGAGCAGCATCGCGAGCGGATTGGCAATCCCCTGCCCGGCGATGTCGGGCGCACTACCATGGCTGGGCTCATAGAGTGCGGTGCCGTCGCCGAGACTCGCGCTCGCCAGCATGCCGAGCGACCCGGTGAGCATGCTCGCCTCGTCGGAAAGAATGTCGCCGAACATGTTCTCGGTCACCACGACATCGAACTGCGCCGGCCGACGGATGAGCTGCATCGCGGTATTGTCGACGAGCTGGTCGATGATCTCGACGTCGGGATACTCCTCGGCCACACGATGGGCGACCTCACGCCACAGGCGCGAGGACTCGAGCACGTTCGCCTTGTCGACTGAGTGCACCTTCTTCCCGCGAGTTCGCGCTGCATCGAACGCGACGCGCACGATGCGCTCGATCTCGAACTCGCGGTAGTCCATCGTGTCGTAGGCGCGCATGCCCTTGCCGCCACCGGCAGCCGCCCCGGGCACGCCTGTCTCGCGCGCACGGGCGCCGAAGTACAACCCGCCGGTGAGCTCACGCACGATGAGCATGTCGACGCCCTCGAGGTACTCCGGCTTAAGTGTCGAGGCACCCGCCAGCGCGGGGAAGAGCTTCACAGGCCGCAGGTTCGCATACAGCCCGAGCGCCTTGCGTATGCCGAGAAGCCCCTGCTCGGGACGCGGCTTTTCGGGGTCGGTCGTATCCCACTTGGGTCCGCCGATAGCCGCGAGCAACACCGCATCGGCAGCGTGCGCCTTCTCAAGCGTTTCCTCAGGCAGCGGCGTCCCAGTCTCGTCGATGGCGATTCCGCCGAGAAGCGCCTCGTCAAACTCGAAAACCACGCCGTCGCGCTGGCCGATCGCACCGAGCACCTTGACTGCCTCGGCAGTGATCTCCGGACCAATGCCGTCCCCGGGCAGTAGGCAGATGCGCTTCGTGTCGCTCACTTGTGCACCTTCGCTTTCACGGACTCGATAAGCCCGCCCGTCTCGATGATGTCCTTGATGAACGGCGGGAACGGCTGAGCCGAATACGTCTTGCCGGTCGTTTCGTTGACGATGACGCCAGCGTCTGCGTCGACCGTGATCTCATCGCCGTCCGAGATGCCGTCGACGGCATCTGGGGCCTCCATTATCGGCAGACCGGTGTTGATGGCGTTACGGTAGAAGATACGCGCAAAGCTCTTCGCGATGATGACGCTCACGCCCGCAGCCTTGATCGAGATTGGCGCGTGCTCCCGCGAGCTACCGCAGCCGAAGTTCTCCTCGGCCACTAAAATGTCGCCGAACTGGAGCTTGGACACGAAGCCCGCGTCGAGGTCCTCCATGCAGTGTTTCGCGAGCTCCTCGGGCACCGAGGTGTTGAGGTAGCGCGCGGGGATGATGACGTCTGTATCGACGTCTCGCCCGTATTTGTGTGCGTTGCCGTGGAATTTCATCGTCTGCGCCCTTTCGTCGGATCAGCCACCGTGCGCCGTGCGTAGGTCCTCGAGCCACGTACGCGCCTCTTCAGGGAGCGGGTAGTCCAAGACCTTGGTCGAATACGTCACGACTGCAGCGGACATGCCCGCAATATCTGCTTCTGCTGCAGCCAGGTAGTACCATAGGCCGCTGGCAGGATCGGCCATGCTTCCCAGTTCAACAGAGTCAACGACCCGCTCCCACGCGCCGGATTCGCCCCCGGTAAGTGCCGAGAACTCCATCTGGTTGAGCTCGAACGCAGCATCGACGTGCCAACAAGCCGCGCTGCTCAACTCGGCAATGGTCTCCTCGGGGGGATAGTCGGGTGCCGCACCGGCGTACATTGTAGGATCCCCCGTCGCCCGAGCGGTCGACAACAGCAGCTCGGGAGTGACGGTATCACTGTCGACCGCGCTCGCCCACGCATACTCTGCGCTCACCGCTGGGGTGATCGCAACGAGCGAAACGAGCGCCACTCCCACCACAAGGACTCTGAGCGAGAGGCCAAGTACCCGCGGCCCGGAGTAGGCGACTTCATGATTCGCTCGCTCGATAGATCTTCCTCCGGTCGCAAGCAATGCGCCGAGCAAGACCGCCGCAAGCGCCGCGGCAACGGGACTTGTCCACGAGAACATGAGGGACGCACCAAACGCGATTTCCGCGGCAACGAGCGCGCCCACCCCCGTAGACCCCGCAGAGAGCGTCTCGGCCAACCGCTTGATGAGCACGAAAGCGCCCGCCAACGACAGCGCCAGGGCGGGAATCCCGCCGCCGACCAGGATGTACAGCAGTAGATTGTGCGGGTCGTAGGCGGTGGTCTTCTCGACGCTCTCCCCCGGCACGGTCGTCCAATCCACCAAAGCCGAGAACTGCTCTGGCCCGGAGCCAACGAGCGGCGAGCCAGCGGCCTGCATCACCGCGCTCCGCCATATCACGGTTCTTCGGTTGCTGACGTCCGCAAAGCGATCGAATGCTCCGGGGGCAGACGTCGTCGACGCCCACACTGCAACCGCGAGCAAGAGCGCGACAACACAGACAAGCAGCGCTGCCGAGAGACCCGGCCGCCCGGGTCGTCGACTAGACACCCACCTCAGCAGCGCCACCGACGCGATACCGACGAGGACCGCAACCCAGGCACCGCGCGATTGAGACAACACTAGACCTGCAGCGCTGAGCAGCAGCAGTCCAATCGAGAAAGCACGAAACGAGCTGCGCTTCTCGAAGATAGCCCCGGCAGCAGCAGCTCCGACACCCAGAACGGCAAGTTGGCCAAGACTCGATGAACTCTCCATGAATCCGGACACTTCGCTCGAATAGCGATAGAGGCTGAGCACCCCTGCTGCGTCCAGCACTGCGAACGCACCAGCTGCTGCACCGGCTACCGCGACGGCCCGAGTAGCCCAACGCAGATCATCGCCGCGGGGGAATGCCACGAGCACCGCAACCGTCCCGAGAAGACCGACCCAGAGAGCCGCGCCTGTATGCTGCCCGGCAAGACCAAGGAACGACATGCGTACGTCCGCCGCGAAGAGGCCGCACACGCACAGCCAGAACACGGCGACAGCGGGAAACAGCAGCGTGCGCCGCAGATAGCCGAGGCTGCCGGAGTCTCCCATGCGAGTAACAGCCAGTATCGCAGGGAGCGCCAATGCGCCGAGCAGGCCCGTAAGGGCGACTCCGTTGCTGGGACCCAGCATCACCCACAGGAGCCAGACGCCGAGCGCGACAGGAAGAACCGCGCCGGCGTACACGCTCGTACGCGCCCGGACAGGTGGCTGAGTCCCTATTCCCGCCACTTCTTGCGCCACGACTCAGTCCAGATCCTCGGGAAGCGCGATATGGCCGGCGACCGCCGTCGCCGCAGCGACGGCCGGCGAACTCAGGTAGACCTCACTCGTGGGGTCGCCCATTCTGCCGACGAAGTTGCGGTTGGTCGTGGCGACCGCGCGCTCCCCTGCCGCAAGGACGCCCATGTGCCCGCCCAGGCACGGACCGCACGTGGGTGTCGAAACAGCCGCGCCCGCGTCGAGGAAGATGTCGAAAAGCCCCTCGTGCATTGCGTCGCGGTAGATCTGCTGCGTCGCGGGAATCACGATGAGACGTACTCCCTCATGAACCGTGCGGCCCTTGAGGATGCCTGCGGCGACACGGAGGTCTTCGAGACGTCCATTCGTGCAGGAACCGATGACGACCTGGTCGACCCACACGTCACGCGATTCCTCGGCAGCGCGTGTGTTGCTCGGCAGATGCGGAAACGCGACCGTCGGCTTGATCTCGGCGGCGTCGATCTCGTAGACCGCAGCGTACTCGGCATCCGTATCCGAGAAGTACTCGGTCCACGGCCGCTCGGTCCGACCCTCCATGTATGCGCGCGTCGTATCGTCCACCGCGATGATGCCGGACTTGCCGCCGGCTTCGATCGCCATATTGCAGATCGTCATCCGGCCGTCCATGTCGAGCGCCTCGATCGTCGAGTCGGTAAACTCCATCGACTGATACAGGGCGCCGTCGACGCCTATCATGCCGATGATGTGCAGGATGATGTCTTTTGCCGAGACCCACGGTCCGAGCTCGCCCTCGACGACGAACTTCAGCGACGCCGGTACCTTGAACCACACCTCACCGGTGGCCATGCCCGCCGCCGCATCGGTGGAGCCCACGCCGGTCGCGAACGCGCCGAGCGCACCGTACGTGCAGGTGTGACTGTCGGCGCCGATGATGACATCTCCCGCGCCGACGACGCCTTGCTCCGGCAGCAACGCGTGCTCGACGCCCATACAGCCGATCTCGTAGTAGTGCGAGATCTCCTGCTCGCGCGCGAACTCGCGCATCATCTTCGCTTGCTCGGCGGACTTGATGTCTTTGTTGGGCGTGTAGTGGTCGGGCACGAGCGCGATCTTCTCGGCATCCCACACACGGTCGACACCGATGCGACGGAACTCCTTGATGGCGATTGGCGCCGTCACGTCGTTCGCGAGCACGAGATCGAGACGACAGTTGATGAGCTGCCCGGGCTCGACCTCGTCCATCCCGGCATGCGCTGCGAGGATCTTCTCGGTAATGGTCATCGGTCTGGGCATGCTACAGCTCCTCGGTGATCGTTGGCTTCTGGCTGACGAGCAGCCGGTTGAGCGCGTTGGTGTAGGCCTTGGCCGAGGCGACGATAATGTCACTGTGGGCGCCACGTCCGGTGAAGACGCGGCCGTCCTCGCTCGTCACTCGGATGGTGACCTCACCGAGGGCATCGATACCGCGCGTGACCGATTTGACCGAGAACTCGGAAAGCTCGTTGGGTACGTCGATCATACGGTTGATCGCCTTGTAGACGGCGTCGACCGGACCGGTGCCGTGGCTTGAGTCGATGAGATGCTCCCCGTCACGCGTCACGAGCTCGACCGTGGCGGTCGGGATGCCGGGCTCGCCACACACGACCTGCACGGCGTCGAGGTGGTAGACATCGTTGATCGTGCGCTCGGTCTCGCCGACCAGCGCCTCAAGGTCCTCGTCGTACACTTCCTTCTTCTTGTCCGCGAGTTCCAGGAACGCCGCATAGATCGACTCGAACTCGTCCTTGGCCAGTTCGAATCCCAGTTCCTGCAACCGGTGCTGCAGCGCGTGACGCCCGCTGCGTGCGGTGAGCACGATGCTCGACCCGCCTACACCCACGTCCGCCGGATCGATGATCTCGTAGGTGGAGCGCTCCTTGAGCACGCCATCTTGATGGATGCCCGAGGAGTGCGCGAACGCATTGGCGCCCACGATCGCCTTGTTGGGCTGTACGAAGATGCCGGTGATGTTGGAGACCAGCCGAGAGGTGCGCGTGATCTCGCGAGCATTAATGGTTGTGTCAGCACCGAAGATGTCGGGGCGCTGGCGAAGCGCCATCACGACCTCCTCGATCGCGGTGTTGCCGGCCCGCTCACCGATGCCGTTCACGGTGCACTCGATCTGGCGGGCACCCGCTTTCACGCCAGCGAGCGCGTTCGCGGTGGCCATGCCGAGGTCGTTATGACAGTGCACCGAGACTATTGCCTTCTCAATACCTTTGACGTGCTCGAACAGCCCGCCGATGAGCACCCCGAAGTTCTCGGGATACGCGTAGCCGGTCGTGTCCGGGATGTTCACGACTGTGGCCCCGGCGGCTATGACCGCTTCGATGACACGGTAGAGGAACGCCGGTTCGGCACGCCCCGCGTCCTCGGCGTAGAACTCCACATCTCCCACCAGACTGCGCGCGAGCTTCACTGCGGCAACCGCGCGCTCAAGCGCCTCGTCGCCGGTGATGCGCAGCTTGTCACGCAGATGGCTCTCGCTCACGCCGATACCCGTGTGGATGCGCGGGCGCTTGGCGTTCGCAAGCGCGGCCGCTGCGACTTCGATGTCGTTGGGGATGGCGCGCGACAGCGCGCACACGACGACTGCGTCGCCGACCTCGTCGCCGATACGGCGCACGCTCTCGAAGTCACCGGGACTCGAGACCGGGAAACCGGCCTCGATGACGTCGACGCCGAGACGCACGAGCTGGCGGGCGATCTCCAGCTTCTCGGCTGTATTCATGCTCGCGCCCGGCGACTGCTCGCCGTCACGCAGTGTCGTGTCGAATATGTAGACCTTGTCGCTCATGGTGCACTCCTCTGCCGGATACGGACGACCGCTCCAGAGTGGTGGCCGCCTGCGCTTCGCGACGCGGGGGCTAGAGTTCGATGCTCCAGGCTCCCTCTGCGCCGACTTCTTCGGTGATCCGGCCGAGTAGCTCGGGGCCGATCGGCGAGTCCATGTTGATTCCCATCAGCGCGGTGCCGCCCATCTCGGTCCTCCCCACCTGCATGGACGCGATGTTGATGCCGGCTTCGCCAAGCGCGCCGCCGACCTTGCCCACCACACCCGTCTTGTCCGCGTACTGCAAAAACGCCATGTACCTGCTGGGCGCCATGTCGAGCTCGAACTCGTTCATCAGGACGAGGCGCGGCTCGTTCTTCTTGCCCACGAGCGTCGCACCAAGCTTGACCTCGCCCATCTCGGTCTTGGCAACCACGATCATGACACTCACGTAGTCGAAACTGTCCGCGCGCTTGTGCTCCGACATCAGGATGCCACGCTGCTCGGCGTAGAGGTTCGCGTTCACGAAGTTGATGGAGTCCTGCGTCACCGCCGTCAGCAGTCCTTTGAGCAGCGCGGTCTTGAGAATGCGGGTATCCTGCGCAGCGAGCGCACCAACGAAGTGCGCCTCGAGTTCATGTACCTGCCCGCGTACGATCTGGCCGAGTGCGGAGCCGAGTGACTCGGCGACGGGGATGTAGGGACCGACCTGCTCCATGACGTCAGGAGCGACCGGTGCGATGTTGACGGCGGTCGGCACCATCTCGCCACGAAGTCCCGCTGCAACGAACTGCGCGATCTGCTCGCCCGCACGGTCCTGCGCCTCTTCGGTCGAAGCGCCCAGGTGCGGCGTCACGATGACCTGGTCGAACTCGAAGAACGGCGACTCGGTGCACGGCTCCTTCTCGTACACGTCGACACCGGCCGAGGCGACCTTGCCGCTGCGAAGCGCGTCGAGCAGCGCCTCCTCCTGATAGATGCCGCCTCGCGCGGTGTTCATCAGGCGTACGCCCGTCTTCATCTTCGCGAACTCCGCCGCACCGAACATACCGATGGTCTCTTTCGTCTTCGGCAGATGCACCGTGAGGAAGTCGGCACGAGGAAGCAGCCCATCAAGCGTCGGTGCGAGTTCCAGGCCCATCTGAGCTGCACGCTCTTCAGAGACGTAGGGATCGAACGCGAGCACCTTCATACCGAGTCCGCGGGCGCGCTCGGCCACGAGCGCGCCGATGCGGCCGAGGCCGACGACGCCGAGCGTCTTCTCGTACACCTCGGTGCCGGTGAACTTACTGCGCTCCCACTTGCACTGCTTCATGCTCGCGTTCGCCTGCGGGATGTTGCGCGCCTGCGCCAGCATGAGCGCGATGGTGTGCTCGGCGGCCGACACGATGTTGCTTGTGGGCGCATTGCACACGATGACACCGCGCTCCGTGGCCGCCTGGACATCGACGTTGTCGACACCTACCCCGGCGCGGCCGATGATCTTCAGGTTGACGCCGGCCTCGATGACCTCGCGCGTGGCCTTGGTGGCCGAGCGGACGATGAGGCCGTCGTAAGCGCCTATCTTCTCGACAAGCTGCTCGGGCGTGAGGTCGGTCAGAACGTCGACTTCGAACTCTTTTTTGAGCAACTCGATGCCGGAAGCGGCGATTTTCTCTGCTACCAGTACTTTCATCTCTACTCCCCCATGAAGACGGCTTCGGCGGCCTTGATGCCCGCGCCGCGCTCGAACTGATACCCGAGCCCGACGAGCGTCATCTCAAGCGCCGCGAGTGTCGTGATGATGTCGAACTCCCCAAAGTAGCCGAGGTGCCCCACGCGGAAGATGCGACCCGCGTAGTCATCCTGGCCGCCGGCGATGGTGACGCCGTACTTGTCCTTCATGATCTTGACGATCGCCTTGCCATCGACACCCTCCGGCACCCACACCGGCGTGACCGCACTGCCGCGGCCATCAGCGGGAGCGAACAGCTTCATGCCGAGTGCTTCGCAGCCCTTGCGGGTGGCCTCGGCCAGCCTGCTGTGGCGGGCGATGACGTTGTCGATGCCCTCTTCACGCATCATCTTGAGTGACTCGGCCAGACCGATGATGAGCGAGACCGGCGGTGTGAACGGCGTCGTCTCCTTGTCGATGCTCTTCTTGTACTTCATCCAGTCGAAGTAGTACTTCGGCAGCGTCGAACGCTCGTAGGCCTTCCACGCCTTCGGCGAGACGGTGAGCGCGGCCAGACCCGGCGGGAGCATGAGCCCCTTCTGCGAGCCGGTCATGACGACGTCGAGTCCCCACTCATCGGTCTTGCAGGGGACCGCCCCGATGCCGGTGATGCTGTCGACGATGAACACGCAGTCCTCGTAGCCTCTCACGATGGCACCGATGGCCTCAACGTCGCTCAGCACGCCCGAACTCGTCTCGGACTGCACGACGACGACGCCGCGTGCGCCGTGGTTGTCCGCCAGCGCCTTCTCGATATCAGCAGGCTTGACCGTCTCGGTCCACTCGTACGCAAGATCGACGACCTCAAGACCGTAGGCCTTGGCGAGCTGCACCATACGGTCACCGAACTTGCCGTTGCGCGCCACGATGACCGTGTCACCCGCGCAGAAGCAGTTCGCGAACGACGACTCCATCGCACCCGTGCCTGAGCACGACAAGATGAGCACGTCGCTCTTCTCGGTCTCGAAGACTTCTTTCAGCCCCTCGATGCACTCCATGAAGATGGCCGAGAAGTCAGGCGTGCGGTGGTGGATCATCGGACGTGCCTGTGCAAGCAGGACCTCCGCGGGTACGGGGGTGGGTCCCGGCGTCATCAGGTACTTCTTCTGCATCGTGTCTCTCTCCCTATTCACAAGAACGAATGTATCGCCGTCGCCCGGCATCGACGGCTGAGAAAGCCGGGTGTTAGTCCTTTTTGATCCAGCTGAACATGCCTCGCAGCTCGGCACCGACCTCTTCGACGTAGTGCTCCGCATTGATGCGGCGCATCGCCTTGAACGACGGTGCGGCCACCTTGTTCTCAAGCATCCAGTTTCGTGCGAACGTGCCGTTCTGAATCTCCCAGAGTACTTCGGCCATTGCCGCGCGCGTCTCGTCCGTGACGATGCGCGGACCCGTGACGTACGCGCCGTACTCGGCAGTGTTGGAGATCGAGTCGAACATCTTTGCCGAGCCGCCCTCATACATCAGATCGATGATCAGCTTCATCTCATGCAGGCACTCGAAGTACGCGACCTCGGGCTGGTAGCCCGCCTCTACGAGTGTCTCGAAGCCCGCCTTCATAAGCTCGGTGACGCCGCCGCACAGCACGGCCTGCTCGCCAAAGAGGTCGGTCTCGGTCTCTTCCGCGAAGGTCGTCTCGATGATCGCCGCACGCGCACCACCGATACCGGCAGCCCACGACAGCGCGATGTCTTTGGCGTTGCCGCTCGCATCCTGATAGACAGCGATCAGGTTGGGCACGCCGGAGCCTTCAGTGAACATGCGACGCACCATATGACCGGGACCCTTGGGCGCAATCATGATGACGTCGATGTCAGCCGGCGGCTCGATCTGGTTGAAGTGGATGTTGAAACCGTGCGCGAAGGCGAGCACCTTGCCTGCGCTCATCGACTCATGAATCTCCGAGTAGTACGTGTGCGCCTGCGTCTCATCAGGCGTGAGCATCATCACGATGTCGGCTTCCTGCGCCGCCTCGCGAGGCGTCATGACCTTGAGCCCTGCCTCTTTCACCTTGTCCCAGCTCTTCGAACCGGCGCGCAGACCGACACGCACGTCGCAGCCCGAATCGTGCAGATTGAGCGCATGGGCGTGGCCCTGCGAGCCGTAGCCGATGACAGCGATCTTGCGCTCGCGTACCCACTTGAGGTCGCAGTCCTTCTCGTAGTAAACGATGGCCATGATGTCCTCCTGGTCGAAACCCGGTCCCCCGGGAATTGCCTTGTCCGGTCCTTACTGTGTGTCCTTCAATCCCCGCGCGAGCGCGATCTTGCCCGTCCGGGCGAGTTCTTTGATGCCGTACGCCCTCAGCAAGTCCTCCATCGCCGCAAGCTTGTCACCGGCGCCCGTCGCCTCGATCGTCAGGCTGTTCTTGCCGACGTCCACGATCTTGGCGCGAAAGACGTTCGCGACCTCGATGATCTCGTGACGGCGCTCCGGCGGAGCGTTCACCTTGAAGAGCACCAGCTCGCGGTCGATCATCTCCTTCGGGTCGAGATCCTGGATCTTGAGCACGTTGATCAGTTTGTGGAGCTGCTTGGTGATTTGCTCGAGTGGTGTGTCCTCGGCGGAGACAACGATCGTCATCCGCGAGAGTGTCGGATCCTCGGTGACGCCGACTGCGAGCGAGTCGATGTTGAAGCCACGGCGGGCGAACAGCGACGCGACGCGCGTGAGCACGCCGGGCTTATTCTCAACGAGCACCGATAGTGTGTGCGTCATCTACTCCCACACCTCCTCGAGCAGCTCTTCGTCGAGCATGTCGGACACGGGGCCTCCGGGTATGCCACCGAGCATCTCGTCGATCGACCCGCCCGGCGCGACCATCGGCCATACACACGCCTCAGACGAGACCCTGCAGTCGACGACAGCGGGCCCGTCATAGTCGAACGCCTCTTGTAGCACCGCATCGACGTCCTCAGGCTTGGTGGCGCGAAGACCGAGGCACCCATACGCCTCGGCGAGTTTCACGAAGTCAGGCGACTCCTGACCCAGAATCGAGGACGCATATCGCTTGTCATAGAAGAGCTCCTGCCACTGGTGCACCATGCCGAGGATGCCGTTGTTGAGTATGACGACCTTGACCGGGATCTTGTTGATGAACACGGTGGCGAGCTCTTGGCTGTTCATCTGGAAGCTGCCATCGCCTGCGATGTCGACCACAAGGTAATCGGGACGACCGATCTGCGCACCCATCGCAGCCGGGAAGCCGAAGCCCATTGTCCCCAAACCGCCTGAGGACACCCAGGTACGGGGCTCGCGGATCTTGGTGTACTGGCACGCCCACATCTGATTCTGCCCGACCTCGGTACAGATGACGGTCGGGCGGTCTTTGGTGAGTTCGCGCACGCGCTCGACCACGTACTCGGGCATGAGCACGTCATCTCCGGTGTGGTAGTGCAGCGGGAACCGGTTGCGCCAATCATCGATGACGCGCATCCAGGCATCCGTGCGCGGCTCGGCGCCCATCTTGCGCAACTCGGCGACAATCACCGAGAGCACGTTGCGGGCATCGCCGACGATGGGCACATCAGCCGCCTTGTTCTTGCCGATCTCAGCCGGGTCGATGTCAACGTGTATGACCTTGGCCTTGGTGGCGAACGCGGCAAGTTTGCCCGTCACCCGGTCATCGAAACGCACACCGACTCCGATGAGCAGGTCCGTCTCGGTGATCGCATAGTTCGTGTACTTGGCTCCGTGCATGCCCGGCATGCCGACGAACAGGTGATGGTCTTCAGGAAATGCGCCCTTCCCCATCAGTGTGGTGACCACGGGCAGCTGCATCAACTCGGCGAGCTCTTTGAGTTCCTTCCAGGCACCCGAGCCGAGCACGCCGCCACCCGCGTACAGCAACGGTTTGCGGGCCTTGGCGATCAGCTCAGCCGCCTGCTTGATCTGCTTGCTGTGCCCCTTGTACGTCGGCTTGAAGCCGGGCAGATTCACCTGCTCGGGGTACTTGAACGTGAGCTCGCCTTTGCTGACATCGACCGGCAGATCGATAAGAACGGGGCCGGGGCGACCCATCGTGGCGATATGGAAGGCCTCCTTGATGACCTCGGGCAGTTCAGCCGAGTTCTTCACCAGGTAGTTGTGCTTCGTGATTGGAATCGTAATACCCGTCGTATCCGACTCCTGGAACGCATCGGTGCCGATGACGTGCGTCGCCACCTGTGCGGTGATAACGACCATCGGGATCGAGTCCATGAACGCGTTCGCGATACCGGTGATGGTGTTGGTGGCGCCCGGGCCGCTCGTCACGATGACAGCGGCCGGCTTGCCGGTGACCCGTGCGTAGCCGTCGGCTGCGTGTACCGCAGCCTGCTCGTGTCGCACGAGGATGGTGCGCGGGCTCTCGACATCGTAGAGTGCATCGAAAATGGGCAGCGCGACACCGCCCGGATAGCCGAAGACGACTTCGACACCCTCGGCCTGCAATGACTGCACCAGGGCCTCAGCGCCCGTGATCCTCATGTCGTCACCTCCTGGGTCGTCCGCTGCGTACCTGACACCTGCTTCATGACACCACCGCCCCCTCGTCAGCGCTCGACACGAAGCGCGCGTAGCGGGCGAGATAGCCCGTCGTCACCTTCGGCGCGGGAGCCGTCCACTCTCGCCGTCGCAAGGCAAGACGCTCCTCGGTCACATCGAGCGTCAGCGTACCCGCATCGATGTCGACCTCGATCGTGTCGCCCTCTTCGACGAGCGCCATCGTGCCACCATCGGCCGCCTCGGGCGAGACGTGCCCGATGGACGCGCCGGAAGTGGCGCCGCTGAAGCGGCCATCGGTGATGAGCGCGACGCTACCGGCAAGGCCAATGCCCTTCACAGCCGAGGTGGGCGCGAGCATCTCACGCATCCCCGGACCACCCTTCGGACCTTCGTAGCGGATGACGACAACATCACCGGCGATGATCTTCCCGCCGAGAATGGCGTCGACCGCGGCCTCCTCTGAGTCGAAGACGCGCGCGGGACCGCTGTGCCGCCGCATCTCTGGGGCAACTGCTGACTGCTTGACGACCGCACCGCGCGGCGCGAGGTTGCCCTTCAACACGCGCAGGCCACCCTCGGCGTAATAGGGGTCGTCGATCGAGCGGATGATGCGACCGTCGGCGCCCGGAACGCCCTTCAAGTTGTGATGCAGCTTCTCGCCGGTCGCCGTCATCACGCTGTCGTCAATGAGGTCGCGTTTGGCGAGCTCGGCCATGATGGCGGGGATGCCGCCCGCGAAGTAGAGGTCCTCCATGTGGAACTCGCTCGCCGGCGAGATGCGCACGAGGTTGGGCGTACGGGCGCTGACCTCGGCCCAATCATCGAGCGTGATGTCAGCACCGGCCTCGTGCGCGATAGCGGTGAGGTGCAGCACCGTGTTGCTGGAGCCGCCGAACGCCATGTCGAGCGTCATCGCGTTGCGTATCGCCGCCGGCGTCATGATGTCGCGCGCGGTGATGCCCTTCTCGAGCAACTCCATGACCTGCATGCCGGCGTGCTTCGCGAGGCGGATGCGCTCGCTGTAGACGGCGGGAATCGTGCCATTGCCGGGCAGGCCCATGCCGATCGCCTCGGTCAGGCAGTTCATCGAGTTGGCAGTGAACAGACCCGCGCAGCTGCCGCACGTGGGACACGCGGCGTTCTCAAGGTCGCGCATGTCTTCCTCGGACACCGTGCCGGCGCGAACGGCGCCCACCGTGGAGAACACCGTGTCGAGGTCGACGTCGCGACCCTGCCACTTGCCAGCGAGCATCGGGCCGCCGGAGATGACGACCGTGGGGATGTCGAGACGCGCGGCCGCCATGAGCATGCCCGGGATGATCTTGTCGCAGTTCGGGATCATGACCATCGCGTCGAATGCATGGCCCTGGATGACGAGTTCAACCGAGTCGGCAATGACCTCGCGCGACGCGAGCGAGTAGCGCATGCCCGCGTGACCCATCGCGATACCGTCGCAGATACCGATCGTGGAGAACTCGAGCGGCGTACCGCCCGCGATGCGGATGCCGGCCTTGACCGCGTCGGCGATCGCGCCGAGGTGCAGGTGGCCCGGAATGATCTCGTTGGCCGAATTGACGACAGCGATAATCGGCCGAGAGATCTCCTCGTCGGTAAGGCCATCGGCCTTCAGAAGGCTCCTGTGCGGAGCCCTGGTGAGGCCCTTCTTCATGCGGTCGCTGCGAAACTCCATGCGTCCACCTTCCCCGAAGGGTCGGCGGCTACCGCACGTGCCGCATGAAAGGGCAGAGATCGAGGGGATGGCCGAGAAACGACGAAACCGCCAAGCGCGCTTCGCCCCGACCAGGGACGAGAGACTCACTCCCGCGGTACCACCCCGTTTGACGCACGCCGTGACGTGCGTCCACTCATGCGGCAGGTAACGGATGCCACCGTCCCGTCTTACTTGTCCCGGCGCCCTGCGGAGGTCGTCCGCACGCAGGTCCCAGTCCGTTCTTCCGGTCGGCTCAGGGGTGAGTTTCGAGACGTCCAACGCCGGGTTTCCACCATCCCCGGCTCTCTGTAGTAAGGATTGGCCCCTACTGTCCCCGTCAACGCCGTTTCCCTATTCAGCTGACTAGGGTGCGAGTATACGTCAGCATGTGTGGCGCGACAAGAAGTGGAACGCCTCGTGAAATGCGGGATTCACAAACGCCACCACGGTCATGGTAGCGAAAGGACCCGGCCCACATGGGGCCGGGTCCCTCGATCTCGAAGGCGCTGGATGCGCCCGGGAGTACGCTAGCGCGTGCTGTGAGGATTGGAGCCGTGACACGAAGTGCAGCGGAGATCACCTGCGGCAACAGCGGCAACAGTTCTTGGGTCATCCGTGTCGTGACAGACCGCGCACGTGTGTCCCCTGTTGGCGTGCTCCGTGTCCAGATACGTACTGTGGCAGCTCTTGCAGCCCTTCTGCATCACACTCGCAGCATTGTGCAGCGAGTGGTGGTTGGTTTCAGTGTGGCACGCGTCGCAAGCGGTGACGCCGCCATCGACCGCGCCGGCGACCGTCGAGCTGACAGCGGCACCATGACACAGCGCGCACGTGTTCTCCGTCTCCGGCCTCCACTGATCGTGCTCAGCAGCAAGCTCGTTAGTGAGGTGGCAGCCACTGTCCTTGCAACCATCCATGCTCCACGTGCTCGTGTGCTTGTCGGTCAGATCACCGTGCTGGTCGTGACAACCGGCGCAATCGGGCGCGGCGACAAAGTCGGGCTTTTCGCCGTAGACGCGGATACCCTGCACGAAGATGTCGTTCCACAAGTAGAACGTGCGGGAAGTGTTCTTGACTGTGAGGGTGTGCTCACCGTAGGACAGGCCGAGCACCACCGCGATATGCCTGTCGGGACCCGACTTTCCGAAGTAACTGTCGGCCGTCTTCTTGAGTACACCATCGATGTAGACCTCGGCGATACCGCCCGTGTTCATCCGCTGGCCGACCCAGGCGATGCCGGTGCCGGTGAAGGTGACCGTGAAGCTGGCGGTCACCGAGGACGAGTAGGTGTAGGAGCCTCCGACGATGCTGGGAGCGACGATCGTCTTCCAGTCACCGGCACTGTAGGTGAACTCAGCGTCGTCGATGAAGTAGCCGGGCGCGACACCCGCATGACAGCCAGAGGCGATACAGGCGCTCTGGCCGTAGAAGGTGTAGTCCCAGGGAGAGGTCGTGGCGCCCACCGGGATACCGCGGGTGAGGTTGCTCGTGACGGGCACAGTGGGGTCGCCCACCCCAGTATCGCCATCCACACCGTGCGCACCGTGCGCAGTGAGCGGCTCGTGGCACGCATCACACGAGGCGGCCGCGTGGCAGCCGGCGCACTTAAGCTGGTAATTGGCGGCCTCGGCGATCCAGCTACGGCGGGTATGTATGCGATGCAGCTCATCTGACGAAGTGTAGACCGATAAATCCGAATTGAAGTAGCTGCCGGTCGCATTGGCATCAAGCGTGGTCTGCGAGACCCAGAAATCGGTCCGCCTGCCCCAGTCCCAGACAGAATGACACCCCACGCAGATCGAGGTTCGCGTGTCTATCCACGTGTGCTGAGGATGCGGCGAGATCCAGTGACACTTCTGGCACGCGGTGGCCTTGTTAACGGACCCAACACTGAAGTCCACGGTCACGTCAGTGACAGCCGAGCCGGTGCCGTGACACTCCACGCACTCCGCGTCGGTGCTCGGCAGCAGCGTCGCCGAGACGACCGCCGGCACGCTCAGAACAAGCGCGAAGCATAGAATCGCAAGAACCAGGATATAGCGTCGTGTCCTCATCTGGTGAGTCCTCCCCCGCCATCTGCAGTATCTCCAACCATGCAGTGCCGCCATGCCTGCCCCCAGGCATGAAAAAAACCGGCCAAAGACGATCAGCCGGTTGCACCACTGGCTCCCCGTCGCCCAGGTGCCCAGATACAGACGACGGTTCCGCGCCGCAAATCATCGCCGCACCAGGACGCTTTGGCCCCTGGCCCAGCGCGGATACTACATATCATGTGACCAGAATCACTTGGTTGCAATACCCCTGCGGGCATTTTTCGCTTATCCCTAACGAAGGTTAGCCCACCCGCTCAAGAAACTCTTGGGTGCCGAGGGGTACCCTTACGCTAGTAAGTAGCGGCGATCGGAAACACATGAAGACGGCACTCGTATACGACACAGGCCTGGGCGCCTACGACCTCGGCCCACAGCACCCACTGCGTCCCGAGCGCGTGACGCGGTCAGTCGACCTGATGTCGACATACGGGCTTCTCGGCCATGCGATCGAGAAGCTGCCACCACGTCTGGCGTCTGACGACGAGCTCCTCCGCGTCCACACGCATGCGTACCTGCGTGCCGTTAAGGACGCAGGCGGAACCGGCGCGCCCTCCCCCCTCACCCATGGTCTCGGCACACCAGACACACCCGTGTTTGTCGGCATGCACGAGGCATCCGCGCTCGTGGCGGGCGCAGGCATCGTCGCAGTGGAGGCGGTCGTGAGCGGACACTATCGCCGCACCTTCAGCATCGCGGGCGGGCTGCACCACGCGCACCGCGACTACGCCGCCGGATTCTGCGTGTACAACGACGTCGCTGTCGCGATCGCGCACGCACTCGAGCACGATTCGAGCCTGCGCGTTGCCTACGTCGACATCGACGCACACCACGGAGATGGCGTACAGGAAGCGTTCTACGCCGAGCCACGCGTCCTCACGTTCTCGGTGCACGAGTCCGGGCGCTACCTGTTCCCTGGGACGGGCTTCCCCGACGAACGCGGCGAAGGCGCGGGCCTCGGCACCGCCTTCAACCTCCCGCTTCCGCCCGGCGCGACTGACGCGTGCTACCGCCTCGCATTCGAGCGCGCGGTCGAACCTGCGGTGCGCGCGTTCGTCCCCAGCCTCATCGTCCTGCAAGCGGGCGCCGACGCACACCACAGCGACCCGCTCACCTCGCTCGGCCTCACGCTGGGTGGCTACCGCTGGCTCGTGCAGCGCGTCGTTCGCCTCGCCGAGGAACTCTGCGACGGCCGCATCGTCGCATTCGGAGGCGGTGGGTACTCGTGGGAAGACATCGTACCCCGTGCGTGGACGATGCTGGCCGGCGTGCTTGCCGGCGTCGAACTACCAGACGCCCTGGCGCGAGACGACAAGGAGCCGCTCTCCCCGGATGCGGAGAAGCGACTCCTCAATGAAGTCGAAGCGACGATCACGCGCCTTGTCGAGACGCGCCTCTAGAGCTTCCCGATGACCGCGTCGGCGTACGCCTGCGTGCCAACGCAACCCTCGGTGCTGCCGGTGTTGGTGCGCTTGATGTCGTAGGTGACGCTCTCGCCCTCGGCCAACACGGTCTTGACGGCGGCAAGCACGCGGTCGGCCGCCTCGCGCTCACCCAAGTGATTCAGCATCAGAACCGCCGAGAGGATCAGCGCCGTGGGGTTCGCCATGTCCTTGCCCGCGTACTTGGGCGCCGAGCCGTGCACCGGCTCAAAGACCGCGTAGTCGTCACCAATGTTGGCGCCCGGAGCCATGCCGAGCCCGCCGATCAGACCCGCAGCAAGATCGCTCACGATATCGCCGTAGAGGTTCGGCAGCACGAGCACGTCCCACCACTCGGGGTGCAGCACGAGCTGCATGCAGGTGGCGTCGATGATGTAGTCCTCGAACTCGATCCCACTGTCCGCGTATTCCTCGGCCACCTCACGCGCGACTTTGAGGAACAGACCGTCGGAGTACTTGAGGATGTTGGCCTTGTGCACCGCGGTGACCTTCTTGCGGCCGTTGGCGATCGCGTAGTCGAACGCGAACTTCACGATACGACGCGTGCAGGTGACCGAGATGGGCTTGAGCGAGATACCTGAATCCGGTCGGATGATGCCGGCGCCGTGGTCGGCGACGAACTTGATGAGCTCCTCGGCGCCTTCGCTGCCCTCTTCGAACTCGATGCCCGCGTAGAGGTCCTCGGTGTTCTCGCGCACGATCACGAGGTCGACGTTGTCGTAGCGCGCACCGGTGCCGGGGATCGAGAACGACGGGCGCAGGCAGGTGTAGAGGTCGAGTTCTTTGCGCAAGGCGACGTTCACGCTGCGGAAACCGGTGCCGACGGGAGTTGTGATGGGACCTTTGATGGCAACCTTGTTCTTGCGCACCGAGTCGAGCACGTGCTGAGGCAGCGGCGTGCCGTACTTCGCCATGACGTCGGCGCCCGCCTCGACCGGCTCCCACTCGATGTCGACACCAGTGGCGTCGACCACACGGGTCATCGCCTTGGTGATCTCGGGGCCGATGCCGTCACCGGAAATGAGCGTCACTACGTGCTTGGCCATGCATTCCTCCTCGGAAATCACTGGAATCCTATCGATTCTCGAGCGGCACGTACTCCCTGCGCGATGTGACGCTCTTGTACGCAGGTCGGATGATCTTGCCGCCGCTCACAAGCTCCTCGAGGCGGTGTGCGCACCAGCCGACGATACGCGATACCGCGAACAGCGGCGTGTAGAGCTCCTCGGGAATATCGAGCATCCGGTGGACAAAACCAGAGTAGAAATCGACGTTCGCGCTAACGCCTTTGTACACCGTCCGCGTCTTGGCGATCGCCTCAGGGGCAAGCGTCTCGACCTTGGCGTACAGATTGAACTCGTCCACAAGTCCTTTCTCGCCGGCTAGCATCTCAGCGTAGTGGCGCAGTACAACCGTGCGAGGATCGGAGACCGAGTACACCGGATGTCCCATACCGTAGATGAGGCCGGCGCGGTCGAACTCCTGCTTGTCGAGCACGCGCAGTAAATAGCGTTCGATCTCCTCGTCGTCCGTCCAGTCATGAACCTTCGCCTTGAGATCATCGAACATGTGGATGACTTTGATGTTGGCGCCACCGTGCTTGGGTCCTTTGAGTGAGCCAAGCGACGCAGCAATGGCCGAGTAGGTGTCAGTGCCGCTCGAGGACACTACGTGCGCGGTGAAAGAGGAGTTGTTGCCGCCGCCATGCTCGGCATGCAGCACGAGCGAGAGATCGAGAACCTGCGCTTCGAGCGGTGTGAAACCGCTGTTGGGCCGCAGCATGTGCAGGAAGTTCTCGGCAGTGGAGAGCTCCGCAACAGGACGGTGGATGACCAGGCTCTTGCCATGGAACTCCTCCAGGTACGCCTGGTAGGCATAGACGGCGAGCATGGAGAACTTCGAGATGAGGTGCAGGCTCTGGCGCAACACGTTGGCGGTCGACGTGTTATCGGCACGCTTGTCGAGCAGGTACATCGACAACACGCTGCGCGCCATCGCATTCATGATGTCGCGGCTGGGCATGCCGAGGATTGCGTCGTGCACGAACTGCCTTGGCAGCTTGCGGTAGGATGCCAGGTTGTCGCCGAACAGGCGGAGCTCATCAGCGTCCGGAAGATCGCCGAACAGCAGCAGATAGCAGGTCTCCTCGAAGCCGAGACGGCCCTCGGCCATGAAGCCATTCACGAGTTCGGTGACTTCGATGCCCCGATACATCAACTGTCCGGGCGCGGGGACGCGCGAGTCGCCCTCGATGCGGGAGCCCACCACGTCGCCGATCTGCGTCAGACCGGCTAACACGCCCCTCCCGCTCAGGTCGCGCAACCCGCGCTTCACGTCGTACTCGGCGTAGAGCGCAGGGTCGAAGCGACTGCTCGCCTCGGAAAGGCGGCTCCACCGGTCGAGCGTCTTGGCGATCGTCTGTGCCTCGGCCTGAGTCCGGGGTGTGCGGTCGTCTGCAGCTACATTCACGATGAGGATTCCTCCCACGGGGTGCCGGTTCGTCTCAACAACGATCATGACCATACTAAAGGCCGTTCGCAGCCCTATCCTACCTGAAGAGTGCGTCGCCGAGGTAGCCACGCCGCCGGGCGGCTCTCGTTCGCGGTACGCTTTAGTCGCTCAGTGACGCTTCTGGCTCTCGAGGAACGCGCGGTACTCGGCAAGCAATGCATCAAGCGCTTCGTAGCTCTCCGCCTCGAACGCGCGCTCGCGCACGTACGTCGCGCCGGGCAGACCCGTGACGTACCAGGAAACGTGCTTGCGCATCCGCACGAACGCCTGCTCGCCAGCGAAGGCCACGAGAGCGGCGCCATGCTCGCGCGCCATGTCGATCCGCTCGAACGCCGTCGGTGGCGCCAACTCCTCTCCCCGCTCGATGAGCGCGCGCGCCTGCGCGAAGATCCACGGGTTGCCCTGAGCGCCGCGTGCGATCATCACCGCATCCACGCCGGTACGCTCCAGCATCGCCATCACGTCTTTTGCCGAGAAGACATCGCCGCTGCCGATGACCGGCACGCGCACCGCCGCCTTCACCGCAGCGATAACGTCCCAGTCGGCCTTGCCGCGGTAGAACTGGTCGCGCGTGCGTCCGTGCACACAGAGCGCCGTCGCGCCTGCATCCTCCATCCGGCGAGCAAACTCGACGGCGTTCACCTCGCTCTCGTCCCAGCCCTTGCGGAACTTCACGGTAACGGGGACGCCGGTTGTCTCGGCCACACGCGACACGATCTCGGCCGCCAGCGTCGGCGTGCGCATGAGCGCGCTGCCCTCCCCCTTCGCGACGACCTTGGTGACCGGGCAGCCCATGTTGATATCGATGAGTGCGATCTCGGCACCATAGCGTTCTACGAGCCCGCAGGCCTGCTCGGCCATCATCGCGGGATCGGCGCCGAAGATCTGCACGGCGCACGGTATCTCCTCGGGCGAGAACGACAGCAGCCCGCGCGAGATGGCGGCGTCCGGGTTGTAGTGCAGACCCTTGGCGCTGACCATCTCGGAGTACGTCAGTCCGGCGCCCATGCGCTTGCAGATGCCGCGGAAGGGCGCCTCGGTCACCCCGGCCATTGGGCCGAGTACGACTTTGGCCGAGGAGAGCAGCGCGGCGATGTCGGTGTGAGAGAACGTCATGCAGGCATGATACGACGAGTCGCGGCTGCTCGCTCAGGCTCGGCGGCCGGCGTGTAGCCGGCGCGCTTCAGGCGACGCGCGATGTCGGTGACTGCACCGCGGGGCGACCACGAGTTGCGTGTCTCGAACGCCACGATAAGGTCAACGCCCCTCAGCGCCCCCTCTGTCGCCTCATCCGTGGCAAGCGCGGGCACGTCCGGACCTAGACCCTCGGCAATCGCCTTGGCGACAGCGGCCGTGTTCCCCCATAGAGATTCGTATACGACGACAGCGTTCACATGATAGCTCCCTCGGGGTTTAGGACACCTGTCCGGCTCTGCAGCTGTCCGGCTACGAAAACTCCGACTCTCCAGATACTTCGATACCCCAAACCCGTGGGTCGCGCTACACCAGACATCAGGACTGCCAGGTGGCTGACGGCCGGATAACGCAAGCAGTGCCGAGAAACGACAGAACCGGACGACCCCAAGGGGCCGCCCGGTTCCTGAGCGTTCGTGCAAGTAAGCTTAGATCGCGCGAACCTGCGTCGCCTGCTTCTTGCCATTCTGGCCAGTGGCTTCCGTGAAGGAAACGGCCTGACCCTCGTCGAGGGTCTTGAAGCCCTCGGTCTGGATCTCGGAGAAGTGGACGAAGAGATCTTCGCCATCCTCGCGCTCGATGAAGCCGTAACCCTTGTCAGCGTTGAACCACTTGACTTTACCCTCTGCCATTCAAATCCATCCTCTCGCCCCGAAGGGGGCAAAACAAAACGACGTGACTTTGACCGCTAGAATGCGGTGTGTCACGTCGCAATCCTACAAGCCCCTATGGCTTGCCTTGCGGGAGTATAGCACGTTTCGCGCGAAAGCGTCGTTCTCGTGGGTCGCGTACGTGCGTCACCTTGATTGACAAACTTAGTGCAAATCCTCTTGCGCTTAGTCTGGCAGGGATCCGTGGGGCGCCGTCGGCCTTCGTCTTCTTCCTTGCGTATTGCTCTATGCTCTTGTGGTCTTCTGTCTCCGGCCGACCGGGAACCTGAG
>JAXMMT010000016.1:0-5228 GCA_034399355.1 Coriobacteriia bacterium
GTTCGTGCGCGAGCGAAACCTGCGCGTTGTGGCCGCGACCGTGGGTGAGGACGAGCACTCGGTGGGCATGCGCGAGATCATCGACATCAAGCACGGTGGTCTGGAGAAGTGGAGCTTCAGCGTGACCTACCTCGGCACGAGCGTGCCCATCGAGAAGGTGCTGGACGCCGCCATCGAGCACGCCGCGAGCGCGGTGCTCATCTCGACGATCATCACGCACGGTGAGATCCATCGCATCCAGATGGAGAAGCTTGCCGATCTCGCTGCCGAGAAGGGCGTTCGCGATACGCTACTGCTTATCGCCGGCGGCACGCAGGTCACTGACGAGCTTGCATGCAGCTGGGGCATGGACGCCGGATTCGGACGCAGGACCAAGGGCCTGGACGTCGCCAGCTTCATCGTGAAGACGATGAGGGAGCGAGGGTTGTAGGGGGCACGAATTGTCGCGCCGCTAGGAGCCTGTCGGGAAATAGTCTAACTCACCCGCACCCTGGCCCGGGTGAGGATGCCCCCGTAGAATGGTGTCGACGCCGAAACGGAAGGTCGACACCATGGCCCGGGAATTCCTGCCCTACGATCCCGACCAGCTTTTCCTCCTGCCGCCGAGCATGCGGGAGTGGGTGCCAGAGGATCACCTGGTCTGGTTCGTATCCGATCTGGTGGACTCCCTCGATCTGTCCGGCATCCTGTCCGCCTACGAGAAGAGCGACCTGCGGGGCCGCCCTGGTTACAACCCGGTCATGATGACGAAGCTGCTCGTGTACGCCTATGCGGTCGGCAAGCCCTCCTCCAGAGGAATCGAGCGAGCGTGCTTCGAGGACATCCCCTTCCGGGTGCTGTCGGCGGACAACCACCCCGATCACACGAGTATCGCTGATTTCCGCAAAGCTCACCTCGCCGCGCTTTCCGGTCTGTTCGTGGCTGTGCTTGCTTTGTGCCGGCAGGCCGGCCTGGTCAAGCTCGGACACGTCGCACTCGACGGCACCAAGGTCAAGGCCAACGCCTCCAAGCATAAGGCCATGAGCTACGGCCGTATGTGCGCGGCTGAGGCAGACCTCGAAGCCGAGGTCGCCCGCCTGCTCGCCGAGGCCGAGAGCGTCGACGCTGCGGAGGACGCGCACTACGGCCCCGGTCGTCGTGGCGACGAGCTGCCCGTCGAACTCGCCACGCGCGAAAGCCGACTCGAGAGGATACGCGAGGCCAAGGCGGCACTCGAGGCCGAGGCACGCGAGAAGGCGTCTGCGGGTGTCGATGACGCGAAGGAACGCTGCGCCGAACGTGAGCGCAAGGAGGCCGCGCACGGCGGGAGGCTCCCCGGTCGCCGCCCGTCGGTCCCGGACCCAGACAAGGCCCAGCCCCGCGACAGGGACCAGCGCAACTTCACCGACCCGGACTCCCGCATCATGGTGGACGGTGCGACCGGCTCCTTCATCCAGGCCTACAACGCGCATGCGGCCGTGGACGAAGACTCCCAGATCATCGTCGCCGCGTCGGCGACCTGCCAGGCCACCGACTAGCTGGCCCTCCTCTAGCTGCACGAACAGATCGAGGGACACCTCGGTGCACTGCCGAAGCACGCGTCTGCGGACTCGGGATTCTACAACGAGTCCGTCCTGACGAATGCGAAGCTCACGGGAGTGGAGTGCTACGTGCCTCCCGAGAAACGGATCCGGACACCGCTCGCCAACACCATGCGGGAGAAGCTCGCGAGCGAGACCGGCGAGGCCATCTACAGGAAGCGCAAGGCGATCGTGGAACCGGTCTTCGGCCAGATCAAGGAGGCGCGCGGCTTCAGACGGTTCAGCTTCCGTGGACTGACTGCGGTGAGTCAGGAGTGGGACCTCATCTGCCTGACCCACAACCTGCTCAAGCTCCACCGGGCCGGAGTGCGTCCAAACCCCACCTGAACCGAGGTCGGCACCACCCGCCACGCCGAAGAGACGCCGATGACGGCCTTCCGCGCTGCGAAAGAGCATCCCGCACCCGATGTTGGGCGTTCGAGGGCCTCAGAAACGGTCCGTCTCCGCCGGCCACCCGATTCCGCACTGATTTCCCGACAGGCTCCTAGTCCAACGTGAATTGTAGTGCCGATTTCGCGAGCTCCTGCGCCATGTCGGCGAGCTCCTGCGCAGACGCCATGATCTCCTCGGTGCAGGCGACCTGCTCCGCGGTTGCGGCGGCAGTCTCCTCCGTCGATGCTAAGCTCTGCTGCACGATTGCGGCGATGTCGTGCATCGAGCGCTCGATTCCGAGAGCCTCTTCCGCCTGGGCAGACATTGTCTCGGCCATTTCACTCGTGAGTCCAGAAGTGCGAGTGGTGGCGTCCGTGATTCGATGCAGAGTCTCGTCTGCTTTGGTGACTGCCTCCGCACTCGAGATGACCATACTGAGGCCGGTTTTCATCTGGGGGAGCAGGGCAGCCGTCTCGTCCAGGATGTCGCTGATGAGCGCGCCGATATCCCTCGAGGCGGTGGCTGAACCGTCAGCGAGCTCGCCGATTCTCTCGGCGACCACCGCGAAGCCTCGGCCCATGTCCCCTGCGTGTGCGGCCTCGATCGACGCGTTCACCGAGAGCAGGTTTGTTTGATCTGCGATCGAGGTGATGACGTCGACGATGGTGGCTATGCTCTTGGACCGTTTGCCGAGTACTTCTACGGACGAGGCGAGTATGTTGACTGCCTGCTGTGTGTCGGCGATCCTTTTGATGGCCTCCGCGGTAGCCTCTTGGCCGAGCGCTGCTGCTGTGGCTGCCTCCTGACCGATCTTCCGGGTCTCATCGGTTCGGAATGCCACATCGCTGATGGAGCTACTCATCGATTCTGCCCACGAGCAAGTTGTCTCGATCCTGTGCGACTGCAGCTCCGCTCCGGCTGCGATCTCGTTCACTGCAGAGCTGACGTGGATACTTGAGGCGCTGAGCTGTTCGGCGGCGGCGGAGAGCGAGGTGGCCTCAGCGGACACTGATTCCGACAAGCGCTGGACCTGAGACACGATGTTACTCAGCGGCCCCAGTATTTTGCGCTTGAGCGTCGCGCGGTATGCCAGTTGACCGGGAATGGCGCATATGAACATTGCTGCGCCGCCAAAGACCGCGGTCCGCAGCAGGTGCTCTGGTTCGATGTGAAGCACTAGGCCGGCGAAGCATACCGTCGCCAGGAGCCCGAACAGCACAGCCGGACCGATCGTCACCCACGCCATGAATGTGAGCGTCACCGGCACACTGCGATGCCCGGCGGTGACAGTGCGTTTTCCAGGCACGTTCAGCCCGTCGTCGCAGCCGGTGCTTTCTGCTATGGTCTCTGTCTCATGCACCGTGAACCTCCCACATACTAGACAGGTAAAACCTCCCTCTTGCCATACTGGTGCTTCGGACTAGCCGAGGCAACCCTTGAGTGCCCGATGGCCCCGCTGACCGATACCCAGATACTAGCGAATACTGCGCGCGACTCCCTCAAGATTAACCCGCGTAGGGTGCTTTTTCCCTGATGCACGTCGATGATCTGCGCCAGTTCGCTGCCTCGGTGTGGAAGTGGGTCTCGGACTCCTGACTACCCTGCAGCGACTCGCTCGGCCAGAAGCTCTCGCATGCTCTTGGGGGGTGTGCCGGTGAGTTTCTCGATCGCGCCGAGCGGGACCTCCATGAGATGTTGCGCGATTGCGATGTACATCGTGGCGAGCACGACGGCCAGTTCCTCCGGGACACCTTCCTCGGTGCAGACTTGGACGTAGTCGCCAGGTTCGGCAGGTACGTAGACGATGTGCTTACCGGTCGCCTCCGCGACGAGTGCGCATAGGTCCTTGGTCGTGAGAAGCTCGGGTCCGACAAGGTTGTGGATCTTACCCTCGTGACCCTCGTCGGCGAGCACTGCGGCGGCGGCACGGGCGATGTCGTTGCGAGCGACATAGCCGGCCTTGCCATCGCCCGTGGGGTAGGGGACGGTGCCGAGCTCCAGGATGCCGGGCAGCCAGTCGACAAACTCGTCGGCGTAGGGACCGTTGCGCAGGATCGTCCACGCAAGCCGGCTCTTGAACAGCGACATCTCGGCGTAGACCAGCGCGGGCGTCATCACGAAGGGGTTGCCGGGCGAGGTGCCCGACATGGTGAACGTCAGCAGGTGCTGTACGCCAGCTGCGCGCGCGGCGCTCACCGCATTGTCGTACTGCTCCCTGCGTTCGGCCGGCATCGCCATCGACGGCACGATGAGCAGCTTCTCGACGCCGGCAAACGCGGCCTCGAGCGTCTCGGGTACGTCGTAGTCGGCTTCCCGGACGTCCACGCCGCGTTCGGCGTAGGCGGCGAGCTTGTCGACGGAGCGCGTCATGGCGACGACATCTTCGGCGGGAACCAGCTCGAGCAGGTGGTCGAGCACGAGACTGCCGAGCTTTCCGCTCGCGCCAACGATTCCTATCTTCACGAGAACCTCCTCGTCTGGGGTCAGGCCAACAGAGTAGCGCATCAGGCGTATGGCGCGCTCGCAGTTGACCCGCTCGGCGGAAAGCCGTGCAATGGAAGGCGCAGGACTGCCGAGAGGAGCGCACGCGATGTCCGACGCCCGACGCATCGACGCCCTGGTCGCCGAGATCGGCTCGACGACGACCGTGGTGAGCGCGTTCGACGGTCTGGCGGATTTCCCGCACACCACACCGCAACTGCTCGGTCAGGGCTTCGCCGCCACGAGTGTGGCCGAGGGCGATGTGGGCGTTGGCATCGACGCCGCGCGCACACTGCTTGAGACGGAGTTCGGTCCGCTCGCTCCTGACGTGACGGTCGCGACCTCCTCGGCGGCGGGCGGTCTGCGGATGACCGTGCACGGTCTGACGCGGAAGATGACGGCGATGGCCGCACGTGAGGCGGCGCTGGGCGCCGGAGCGGTCGTGCGCTACCAGACCGCCGGGCGGCTGCGCGACAGCGATCTGCGCGAGATCGAGGCGGTGCGCCCCAACCTCGTGCTGCTCGCTGGCGGCGTGGAGGGCGGCGACGCCGAGGTCGTGCTGCATAATGCCGAACGCCTGACGGGTCTCTCGGCGCGTCCGATCGTCGTGTACGCCGGCAACTCCGTGGTGGCCGAGGAGGCCCGCGAGCTGCTCGAGAGCGCTGGCTTCCGCGTGCGCGTCACGCGCAACGTCTACCCCTCGGTCGACGAGCTCGACATCTTACCCGCGCGTCACGTCATCCACGACGCGTTCGAGGAGCACATCACCCATGCGCCGGGGATGGAGCGCATCGG
>JAXMMT010000043.1:0-87889 GCA_034399355.1 Coriobacteriia bacterium
GATGGTCATGCCCGGCGACAACGTCGAGATCCGTGGTGAGCTCATCAACCCGATCGCGATGGAGGACGGCCTGCGCTTCGCTATCCGCGAGGGCGGCCGTACCGTCGGCTCGGGCCGTGTGACGAAGATTCTGAAGTAGTCGAGGCGACTCGTTTCTTTTTGTGACGGAGGGTTGAGAGTTGGCGAACCAGAAGATCAGGATTCGGCTGAAGGCCTACGATCACGAGATCGTGGATCAGTCCACGAAGATGATCGTGGAAACAGCGCAGAAGACCGGCGCGAAGGTGGCGGGCCCCATCCCGCTGCCGACCGAGCGCAATCTTTACTGCGTCATCCGTTCACCGCACGTGAACAAGGACAGCCGGGAGCATTTTGAGATGAAGACGCACAAGCGTCTCATCGACATTCTCGAGCCCACGCCTAAGACGGTCGACTCGCTGATGCGCCTCGATCTTCCTGCTGGCGTTGACATCGAGATCAAGCTCTAGCGAGTGTATAGCCCGGTAGGCGTGGGCCTGCCGGTCAAGTTGGACGTGGTCCTCTGGGAAAGCGGTCGATCGTGCCGCTCGGAGTCCCAAGACCGCATGAGGCAGAAGGTGGAACGATGGGAAAGGCAATACTCGGCAGGAAACTGGGGATGTCCCAGGTCTGGAGCGATGACGACAGGCTCATACCTGTTACCGTCATCGAGGCCGGCCCTTGCGTCGTCTCACAGATTCGCACGCTCGCGAAGGACGGCTATCGGGCCATTCAAATCGCGTTCGGCGACATCAGGGAGTCCAAGGTCAACAGGCCCATGAAGGGCCACTTCGCGAAAGCAGGCATCACACCGAAGCGGTTCCTGTCGGAGATTCGTCTCGAGGATGGCGAGGAGTTCAAGGTTGGCGACGAGATCAAGGTCGACATCTTCGAGTCAGGCGTGCACATCCACGTGACTGGCACCAGCAAGGGCAAGGGATTCGCTGGTGTCATCAAGCGTCACAACTTCAAAGGTGGTCCCGGCGGTCACGGTTCGCACTTCCACCGTGCCCCCGGTTCCGTAGGTCAGTGTGCGACTCCCTCACGCATCTTCCGGGGGAAGAAGATGCCCGGCCACATGGGTAGCGAGACGGTCACCGTCCGCAATCTGGAGGTCGTGCGTGTCGATGTCGAGCAGAACCTTCTGCTCGTGAAGGGCGCCGTTCCGGGCGGCAAGGGCAGCCTTCTGACGATCCGTACCGCCTGACCCTCGCGGCAGGCTTCGCAAGGAGTGAACGATGGCAACTGTTGAAGTGAAAGATATCTCGGGCAAGAAGGTGGGCGAGGCTCCTCTCGCGGACACCGTCTTCGCTATCGAGCCGAACACCTTCGTCATGCATCAGGTTGTGCGCAGCCAGCTTGCGGCTCGTCGACAGGGCACAGCGAGCACCAAGACCCGCGGCCAGGTCCGCGGTGGTGGCGCCAAGCCTTGGCGCCAGAAGGGCACAGGTCGCGCCCGTCAGGGTACGATCCGTGCTCCCCAATGGGCCGGTGGTGGCGTCGTCTTCGGCCCGCATCCGCGCAGCTATGCGTTCAAGGTGCCGAACAAGGTCGTCAAGCTGGCGATGCGTAGCGCGCTCTCGGCCAAGCATGCTGAGGGCAACATCTACGTGATTGAGAGCCTCGGGTTGACCGAGCCCTCGACCAAGACAGCCGCTGCTGTGCTCAGGGCTTTGGGCATCGACGGTCGCGTGACCGTAGTCGTCGCCAACGATGACATGGCGGCGATCAAGTCGCTACGTAACATCGACAAAGTGCGCGTGATCACTGCGTCGGAGGCCAACACCTACGACCTCGTGGACAACGTGTCCGTGCTCTTCACGAAGCCCGCTCTCGAGTGGCTCGAGGGGGTGCTCAAGTAATGTACGATGCGCACAATGTTATCCTTCGGCCGATTGTGTCCGAGAAGTCCTACGCGCTCATGGAGCAGAATCGCTACACCTTCGAGGTGGAGCGACGCGCGACCAAGCCTGCGATCGGCCAGGCGATTGAGGAGATCTTCGGCGTGACGGTGACCAAGGTGAATACGATGACGGTGAACGGAAAGCCTCGCCGTCTGCGGGCCAACAAAGGCTTCACCCGCACGTGGAAGAAGGCAGTTGTCACCCTCAAAGAAGGCGATAAGATCGACTTCTTTGAGGGTCGCTAGGCAAGCAGAGTACACGGGTAGTTCGGGAACTCGCTCCACGATGGAGCCGCCCGGCACCGTGGTAGGTCCGGGTTCGGGTCACTAGTCCCAGGTGGACCGGCGATCGGACGGAAGGAGAAACGATGGGACTGAAGAGGTACAAGCCGACATCACCGGGACGTCGCTTCCAGACGGTGTCCGATTTTGCGGACATCACGAAGACGACGCCGGAGAAGTCGCTGCTCGAGCCGCTGCCCAAGAAGGGCGGCCGCAACAACAATGGCCGTATCACTACCCGTCATCAGGGCGGCGGTCACAAGAGGCGCTATCGCATTATCGATTTCAAGCGTAACAAGGACGGCGTCCCCGCCAAGGTTGCCGCGATCGAGTACGACCCCAACCGGTCGGCCCGCATTGCGCTGCTGCACTACGTGGACGGTGAGAAGCGCTACATTCTGGCGCCGCAGAAGCTCGGTGTCGGCGATATGGTGCAGTCCGGCTCTGATGCTGACATCAAGCCTGGCAACGCATTGCCGCTTGAGAATATCCCTACAGGTACCGTGGTGCACGCCATCGAGATGCAGCCCGGAAAGGGTGCCGCACTGGCTCGCTCGGCGGGTACCTCCGCGCAGTTGATGGCGAAGGAAGGGCGCAACGCGATCCTGCGTATGCCGTCTTCCGAGATGCGCATGGTGCCGCTGACCTGCCGCGCCACCGTTGGCGTTGTTGGCAACGCCGAGCACGAAGGCATCTCGATCGGCAAGGCCGGTCGCAACCGCTGGAAGGGCGTCCGTCCGACGGTGCGTGGTACCGCGATGAACCCGGTCGATCACCCGCACGGTGGTGGTGAAGGCAAGAACAAGACCGCTGGTCGCCACCCTGTCACGCCGTGGGGTGTCCCCACCAAGGGTCACCGTACGCGTCACAAGAAGAAGGCGTCCGACCGGATGATCATCCGCCGTCGCAAGAAGTAGCGCGGGCTAAGGAGCTGGAGTCAGACCATGAGCAGAAGCTTGAAGAAGGGACCATTCGTCGAGCCGCGACTGTTGCAGCGCATTCAGGCGATGAACGAAGCCGGCGAGAAGAGGGTCATCAAGACGTGGTCGCGTGCATCCACCATCTTCCCCGAGATGGTCGGTCACACGGTCGCGGTGCACGACGGTCGCAAGCATGTGCCGGTGTACGTCACCGAGTCCATGGTCGGCCACAAGTTTGGTGAGTTTGCGCCCACGCGCACGTTCCGCGGGCATGCAGCAAAGGGCAGGCGCTAGTCGCCTGAGGGTCCACGACCCGGAGAGCTCGCCATCGAGCGTCGAACCGGGTGACAGTCGGAGGAAGAGTACATGGAAGCCAAAGCAACAGCGAGATTCGTGAGGGTGAGTGCGCGCAAGGCGCGGCTCGTCGTCGACCTCGTTCGCGGCAAGTCAGTGACGGAGGCCGAGGCGATCCTGAAGTTCACGCCTCGTGCGGCTGCTGAGGTTGTCGGCAAGGTCGTGCACAGCGCTGCCGCCAACGCCGAGAAGAACCTCAAGATCAGGCCCGAGACACTGTATGTCTCGGAGGCGTACGTGAACGAGGGCCCGACCCTCAAGCGTATCCGTCCACGTGCCATGGGTCGTGCGTCGCGAATCAACAAGCGCACGAGCCATATCACGATTGTCGTCAAGCAGCGAGAGGAGGCGTAGCGGTATGGGGCATAAGGTTCATCCCATCGGGCTGCGGCTCGGCATCACCGAGGACTGGCGTTCCCGGTGGTACGAGGGCAAGAACTACAGCGAGACCCTCGCCGAAGACCTTGCCATTCGCAAGTACCTCCAGGCGAAGCTTGCGCGCGCTGCGGTGTCGCGCGTCGACATCCAGCGCAAGGGTGACAAAGTCATCGTCGAGCTCTACACAGCTCGCCCCGGCATTGTCATCGGAAAGAAGGGTGCTGAAGTCGACACCCTTCGCAAGGAGCTGGAGAAGCTCGCCGGTCGTCCGGTCGCTGTGAACATCGTGGAGATCAAGCGGCCCGAGCTTGACGCAACGCTCGTCGCGCAGAGCGTTGCCGAGCAACTTGTGGGTCGCGTCTCGTTCCGCCGCGCCATGAAGAAGGCGGTCACGGGCGCGATGAAGAGTGGCGCACCTGGTATCCGCATCCAGTGCTCCGGTCGTCTCGGCGGTGCGGAAATGAGTCGTCGCGAGTGGTACCGCGAGGGTCGCGTGCCGCTCCACACGCTGCGTGCGAAGATCGACTACGGAACCGCTACGGCTGTCACCACATTCGGTGGCATCGGTGTGAAGGTCTGGATCTATAAGGGCGATGTGATGCCCGGCCAGACCCAGACTGCACTCGAGCAGGCACCGGCCGAGCGTCAGCGCCCGAGCCGCCCAATCCGCGGCCGTCGGCGTGAAGGTGAAGGGAGAGGCTAGATGCTGCTGCCGAAGCGAGTGAAGCACCGTAAGGTGCAGCGCGGCTCCCGGAAGGGCGTCGCCAAGGGCGGTACCGAAGTGAACTTCGGTGACTTCGGGCTGAAGGCCCTCGAGGCTGCGTGGATCACGAACCGGCAGATCGAGGCCGCCCGTATCGCCATGACCCGTTACATGAAGCGTGGCGGCAAGGTCTGGATCAACATCTTCCCGGACAAGCCCGTGACGCAGAAGCCTGCCGAGACCCGCATGGGATCGGGCAAGGGTAACCCCGAGAAGTGGGTGGCCGTCGTCAAGCCAGGACGCGTCATGTTCGAGATTGCGGGCGTCAGCGAAGAGATTGCCAAGGAAGCTATGCGTCTTGCTGCGCAGAAGCTGCCGATCAAGTGCAAGTTCGTCACCAGAGCCAATGCTGGCGGTGAGGTATAGATGAAAGCAACAGAGATCAAGGATCTTCAGGACACCGAATTGGTCGAGAAGATCAAGGAGTCCCGTTCGGAGCTGTTCAACCTCAGGTTCCAGCTTGCGACGGGTCAGCTGGACAACCCCCAGCGCATCAACGCCGTCAAGAAGAACATCGCCCGACTGCACACCGAACTGCGTACCCGCGAGATCGATGCGGCCCGCAGCCAGGCGTCCTAGGGCGAGGAGGGATAGAGGATGGACACCGTTCGTAACAGTCGCAAACAACGGCAGGGGGTCGTAGTCTCCGCAGCTGGCGACAAGACCTGCGTGGTGCTTGTCGAGGAGCGCAAGAAGCACCCACTGTACGGCAAGATGATAACGCGCAGCACGAAGTTCCATGCGCATGATATGGAGAACGCCGCCGAGGTTGGCGATCGCGTACTCATCGTGGAGACGCGTCCGCTCTCCAAGCTGAAGCGCTGGCGTCTTGTGAAGATCGTGGAGAAGGCCAAGTAACGCCGGTTCGCTCGGGCATGTCGAACGGTCCGATGACCGGGAAGGTACGGAGGAAGCAATGATTCAGGCAGAAAGCCGACTCAAGGTAGCCGATAACTCGGGCGCACGCCGAGTGCTCTGCATCAAGGTGCTGGGCGGCTCGAAGCGTCGCTATGCGCACGTGGGTGACACTATGGTGTGTACTGTCAAAGAGGCCACCCCGAACGGCGCCGTCAAGAAGGGCGACATCGTGAAGGCGGTTGTCGTTCGCACCAAGAAAGAGGTCCGTCGCCCCGACGGCAGCTACATCAGGTTTGACGAGAACGCCGCCGTCATTATTGACGCGCAGGGCAATCCCCGCGGCACCCGTATCTTCGGCCCCGTGGCGCGTGAACTTCGTGATCGCAAGTTCATGAAGATTGTCTCGCTTGCGCCCGAGGTCCTTTAGGAGGTTTTGCGAACATGGCGAAGTCGCTGACGATTCATAAGGGTGATAAGGTCCGGGTCATCGCCGGCAAGGACAAGGGCAAGGAAGGCAAAGTCCTTCGTGCCAATCCCCATGCCGAGCGCGTGGTCGTGGAGAACGTTCACATGATGAAGAAGCATTCACGCCCGAGTCAGAAGAATCCGCAGGGCGGCATCATCGAGATGGAGGGCACGATTCACGTCTCGAACGTGATGCTCGTCTGCCCGAGCTGTGGCGAGCCCACCCGCGTGGGTCGCAGGCGTGAGGACGGAATCCGCACGCGCGTGTGCAAGAAGTGCGGCAAAGACATCGACAAGTAGTCGTCCGGCACAGTCGGACGCGAAGTCCCGTCGGGTCGGTAATCCGGCGGGCGCAGAGAAACGAAGGGAAGAGGCAGTGACGCCACGACTCAAAGAGAAGTACCGGGGTGAGATTTCTCCCGCGCTCATCGAGAAGATGGGCTACGGGAATGTACACCAGGTCCCCAGGTTCGAGAAGATCGTGCTCAACATGGGTGTCGGCGCGGCCGTTCAGGACGCGAAGGCACTCGATGCTGCGATGGCCGATCTAGCCATCGTCAGCGGTCAGAAGCCGGCAATCACCCGTGCGAAGAAGTCCATCGCAGCCTTCAAAGTTCGCCAGGGTATGCCGATCGGCTGCAAGGTCACGCTTCGCGGTGACCGCATGTGGGAGTTCATGGATCGCCTCCTGGCGACCGCGCTTCCGCGTATTCGCGACTTCCGTGGCATCAACCCGAAGTCGTTCGACGGTCGGGGCAACTACTCGCTCGGTGTTACCGAGCAGCTGATATTTCCCGAGATCGACTACGACAAGGTCGACCGCGTTCGGGGTCTCGACGTTACGTTCGTCACGAGTGCGAAGACAGACGAGGAGTGCCGTGCGCTGCTCGACGCGTTCGGCTTCCCGTTCAGTAAATAGATAAGCACGGGCGGTCCCGCAGTGAGCGGAACCGTTCAGGCAAGGAGGTCACCCAGTGGCTAAGAAGTCAATGATCGCCAAGGCAAAGCGTAAGCCGAAGTTCGCAGTTCGCGCCGTGAACCGCTGCAATCGCTGTGGTCGCCCGCGTGCATTCTATCGGCAGTTCGGCCTGTGTCGCATATGTGTGCGCGAACTGGCCAGCCGCGGCGAGCTTCCCGGTGTGCGCAAGGCCAGCTGGTAGGCCGAGCAGTCACGTCGGGGCCCAGCCGCCCGACAGGCGCTTCGGTCATGGGTCGAAGCGAACCGGCGGGACGGACGTCCCGGATTATAGGAGGAAAGAAACATGAGCATGACAGACCCCATCGCCGACATGCTGACACGGGTGCGTAACGCCAACTCGGCGTCCCAGGACTCTGTGTCGATGCCGTCGTCGAAAAAAATCGTGGAGATTGCTCGCATCATGAAAGAAGAGGGCTACGTCACAGACTTTGTCGTGAAGCCCGCCGAGCCGCAGGCGACCCTCGAGATCACGCTGAAGTACGGTCCGCGCAAGAAGCGGACTATCACCGGCATTCGCCGGATCAGCAAGCCCGGTCTTCGCGTGTATGCGAAGAAGGACGAGCTACCTCGCGTTCTTGGCGGGCTCGGTATCGCGGTCATCTCGACATCGCGTGGTGTCATGAGTGAGAAGCAGGCACGCTCCGCCGGCGTCGGCGGCGAAGTCATCGCCTACATCTGGTAACGGACGGACTGAGAAAGGAGCAAAGCCGTGTCTCGTATCGGCAAGCAGCCCATCCCGGTCCCGTCCGGGGTGGAAGTCACCATCAACGGGAGCGAAGTGGCAGTGAAGGGCCCCAAGGGCACTCTCACCCAGACCTTCGTCAGCGACATGAGCATCGAGCTGACCGACGGTGTGATTCTCGTGACTCGCCCGAGCGATGAGCGCCGTCACCGCTCGCTGCACGGCCTCACGCGCACGTTGGTCGCGAACATGGTCATCGGCGTGTCTGAGGGCTTCCAGAAGAACCTTGAGATTAACGGGGTCGGCTACCGCGCAGTGCTTAAAGGCAACGATCTGGATATGAGCCTCGGCTTCAGCCACCCGGTCGTCGTTATTGCCGAGGAGGGCATCACGTTCGAGGTGCCCTCTCCGACCAAGATCAGTGTGAAGGGCATCGACAAGCAGCGCGTCGGTCAGGTCGCCGCTGAGATTCGCAAGCTCCGTCCGCCGGAGCCCTACAAAGGCAAGGGTATTCGGTACGCGGGCGAGCACGTTCGTCGCAAGCTCGGCAAGGCCGCCAAGTAGCAGACAGCGAGCACGCGGTGAACAGGCCGCGTGATATGAGGAGAGTTAGGAAGCGATCATGGACAAGATGAAGGCAAAGGCGGCAGGTCTCGCTCGTCGCCAGCGCAGGGTCCGGGGCAAGGTTTCCGGGACCGCAGAGCGACCGCGCCTCCGCGTGACCCGTTCGAACGCGAACATCTACGCGCAGCTCATCGACGACATCTCCGGCACCACGTTGGTCTCGGCCTCGTCGATTGATTCCGAGCTGCGCTCGAAGCTCGGCAACGGTTCGGGCGTCGACGCCGCGAAAGTGGTCGGCGAACTGGTCGGCAGCAGGGCTCTCGATGCCGGTATCAAGACGGTCGTCTTCGACCGTGGCGGTCAGCTGTATCACGGCCGCGTGAAGTCACTCGCTGAGGGCGCGCGCAGCGCTGGCCTCGAGTTCTAAGGGAGGAATACGCATGGCACGTGAAAGCAGAGGCGCACCGGTCTCCGAGCTTCAGGAGAAGGTCGTCTACATCAACCGCGTATCGAAGGTCGTCAAGGGTGGGCGCCGGTTCTCCCTGACTGCTCTCGTCGTCGTGGGCGATGGCAAAGGTCGCGTGGGTGTTGGTCTGGGTAAGGCCGCCGAAGTCCCCACGGCGATCAAGAAGGGTGTCGAGGACGCCAAGAAGAACATGTTCACGTTCCCGCTCGCGGGTACGACGATTCCGCACGCGATCACGGGTGAGTTCGGCGCAGGCAAGGTCCTGCTGAAGCCAGCCGCCCCCGGTGCCGGTGTCATCGCCGGCGGTCCGGTTCGTGCGCTGCTCGAACTCGGTGGCGTCACCGATGTCCTGAGCAAGTCTCTCGGCACGAACAACGCACTCAACATGGTGAAGGCGGCAGCCGAGGGTCTGAGGGGGCTCAGCAGTGCTGAGGACGTTGCCCGCAGGCGCGGCAAGACCGTGGGCCAGGTCTACGGCTGGGAGGAGTAATCTCCAATGGCGAAGGCAAGTGAGAAGAAGCTCAGCATCACGCAGGTGAAGAGCGTCATCGGTTTTCCCAAGAACCAGAAGGCGACCGTGCGCGCTCTTGGTCTGAAGCGCATTCGGCACACAGTCGTGCTGCCGGATAACCCGGCTGTCCGCGGAATGGTATTCAAGGTCAAGCACCTGGTTGAGGTTGAAGAGGGCTAAGCACGTGTCCGGCGCTTCGGTGCCACGACGACAGTCTGCCGGCGGCGAGCGGCCGGTGACCGAGGGGTTCTCTCGGTGGCGATATGAAGGAGTAGCACATGCAGATCCACGACCTGTTCCCGGCTCCGGGATCTCGTAAGGACCGCAAGCGTGTCGGTCGCGGCCACGGCAGTGGTCACGGTGGCCGAAGCGGACGCGGCGATAATGGCCAGCTTTCTCGCGCCGGTGGCGGCAAGGGTCCGGGCTTCGAAGGTGGGCAGAATCCGCTTGCGATGCGTTTGCCAAAGCTCCCTGGCTTCAAGAACCGCAACCGTATCGAATACGCGATTGTGAATGTCTCGCGTCTTGAGGACCTGTACGACAAGGGCGCTACGGTCGACATCGACACACTGTTCGCCAAGGGAGTCATCAAATCGAAGTCGGTCCCGGTCAAGGTGCTCGGTGACGGCGAGATCAGTAAGCCTCTCACCGTGAAGACGGACAAGGTGTCCGCTTCGGCCCGTACGAAGATCGAGGCTGCGGGAGGGACGGTCGAGCTGCCGTGATGGACGCCCTTGTCAACGCGTTCCGAATCCCTGATCTTCGCAAGAAGATTCTCTTCACGCTGGGCGTCATCGCACTCTATCGCGTCGGCGCCCACATCACTGTGCCCGGTGTTGACCCAGCGGCGATCAAGACCGCAATCGAATCGGGCGCCGCGTTGGGCCTGCTGAACCTCTTTGCCGGTGGTGCGCTTGAGAACTTCGCGATCTTCGCACTCGGCATCATGCCCTACATCACGGCTTCCATCATCATGCAGCTTCTTCAGGCGGTCATCCCGACACTAGAGCGCTGGGCCAAAGAGGGCGAAGCCGGTCAGCGAAAGGTGACGCAGGTCACGCGGTACCTTACGCTCGGTATCGGTCTGATCGAATCCGTCGGTCTGCTCTCCCTGTTCCAGGCTCCCGTGAGCCAGGGCGGCGCCGGTGTGGCGTTCGACTGGCCGACTCGCATCATAGTCGTCATCAGTCTGTTGGCGGGTACCGCCTTCATCATGTGGATGGGTGAGCTGATCACGCAACGCGGCATCGGTAATGGCATGTCGCTGCTGATTTTCGCGAACATCGTTGCCCGATTCCCGATTACGATAGTCCAGTCGCTACAGCTCTCTAGCCCACTATTGGTCGCGCTGTTCCTGCTGATCTCAGTTGCGGTTGTTGCGGCGGTTGTCATCATGGAGCGCGGCCAGAGGCGCATTCCGGTGCAGTATGCGAAACGCGTGGTGGGTCGCCGCGTGTACGGTGGAGTCGGTACTTACATTCCGCTGAAGATTAACGGCGCGAACGTCATCCCGATCATCTTTGCGTCCTCGTTGTTGCTGTTCCCTGCGACGCTGGCCAACTTCTTCCCGGGCGTGGCTTGGCTCGTCAAGGTATCCAGTGCGCTTTCGGAGGGCCCCCCGTTCATCATCCTCTTCGCGCTGTTGATCATATTCTTCACGTACTTCTATACCGCCCTGATCTTCAACCCGATTGATCTTGCCGACAACCTGAGGAAGAACGGTGGTTTCATCCCAGGCGTTCGCCCCGGCAAGGCGACTGTGGTCTACATCGAGAACGTGCTGAACCGCATCACGTTGCCCGGCGCGGTCTTTCTGGCGGCCATCGCCGTGGTTCCGCAGATCATGTTCCTGGCGACCAACGCTCCGCTGCTGCGGACGTTCGGTGGCGCGTCGATTCTTATCATGGTCGGCGTTGCTCTTGAGACGATGACCCAACTGGAGAGCCAGCTCAAGATGCGTCACTACGACGGCTTCTTCAAGTAGAAGCTGTGGACAACAGCGAAGTCGCACGTGGGGTCTCGTACTAGTGACGGGTCCCTGCGCGGTATCTGAGCCGAGGAGGGAACCATGAACGTCATGTTGTTGGGAGCACCGGGCGCCGGCAAAGGCACTCAGGCTGCGAAGATCATCGAGGCATATGGCCTCCCGCATATCTCGACAGGCGATATCCTGCGCAAGGCTGTTGCTGACCAGACACCACTCGGCCTTGAGGCCAAGCGCTACATGGACGCGGGCGAGCTCGTGCCGGACGAGGTCGTCATCGGCCTCATGAGGGAGCGACTGTCCCAGCACGACACCGACAAGGGCTTCATCCTTGACGGCTTCCCACGCACCGTGGTCCAGGCTGATGCGCTTGGCGAGGTGCTGGCCGAGCTCGGCAAGGAGCTTACCGCCGTCATCAGCATTGACGTCGACAAGCAGGCGCTCATCGATCGCCTGACCGCCCGCCGCACGTGCACGGCGTGTGGCGCGATCTTCAACGTGATCGCGCAGCCCGAGATTGCCGATGGCGTCTGCCCCGCGTGCGGGGGAGAACTCTTCCAGAGGGACGATGACACGGTGGAGACGGTATCGAACCGCCTGAACGTGTACGAACGCTCCACGGCGCCCCTGATCGACTACTACGTCGAGAAGGGCGTGCTGTATCACGTGAGCGGCAACCGCGACGTTGCGGACGTGTGGGCATCGGTAGACGTGATCCTGAAAGGCTAGCGGCGAATGATTCTCACGAAATCACTCGTCGAGCTTGAGATCATGCGCGAGGCTGGTCGTATCACTGCGAAGGCCCTGCGTATGGTCGGTGAAGCCACGCGGGTGGGCGTGAGTACTGCCGAGCTCGATCTGATCGCCGAGGAGTGCATCCGGGCGGAGGGTGCGGTTCCCGCGTTCAAGGGGTATCGTGACTTCCCCGCTACGCTGTGTACGTCCGTCAACGAACAGGTCGTACATGGTGTCCCCGGCAAGCGCAGACTTGAAGACGGTGACATCCTCTCCGTCGACTGCGGCGCCATCATCGAAGGGTTCTACGGTGACTCCGCAGTGACGTTCGCGGTGGGGAAGATCACACCTGAGGCGCGACGACTTCTGGACGCTACTGCCGCTTCCCTCGATGCCGGCATCTCGCGGTGTCGCGAGGGTATGCGCCTGTACGATATCGGCGCTGCGGTGCAGAAGGTAGCCGAGGGCGCGGGCTTCGCGGTTGTGCGGGAGTATGTGGGACATGGTATCGGTCGGACCATGCATGAAGACCCGCAGGTCCCGAACTTTGGGAAGGCGGGGACCGGACCGGCGCTCAAGGTGGGAATGGTATTGGCCATCGAGCCGATGATCAACGCCGGCACGTATGAGGTCCGCGGGCTTTCTGACGGATGGACCGTCGTGACCAATGATTCGTCGTTGTCGGCGCACTTTGAGCACACTGTTGCCGTGACTGAGAACGGACCAATGATCCTGACAGTAGAATGATAGCTGGACGCTGGTCGCATGCTTGGGCTATACTGCGAGCTTGTGACTTCAGCCCCACGAAGGAGCCAGGTATTTGAGCAAGCGCGAGGACTCCATAGAGATGGAAGGCACCGTTGTTGAGCCGCTTCCGAATGCGATGTTTCGGGTCGAGTTGGACAACGGGCACAAGGTTCTTGCTCACATCTCCGGGAAGATGCGCATGCACTATATCCGTATCCTTCCTGGAGACAAGGTGATAGTGGAGCTTTCGCCCTATGACCTCTCCCGCGGAAGAATCACGTACCGCTTCAAGTAATCTGCGGTTGTGTTCTCCGGGATAGAGACACCCGGCGCCGTGTTAGGCGCCACTAGTGTCTGTACTGCATGACAGTACTGAAAGAAGACGTCTGCGGCTGGACGTGGAGATAGATTTCAAAGAAATAAATCTGAAAGGACGATCGATGAAAGTTCGACCGTCGGTCAAGAGAATGTGTGAGAAGTGTAAGGTAATCCGCCGTCACGGCCGGGTCCTCGTGATTTGCGAGAACCCGCGTCACAAGCAGCGGCAGGGTTAGGCAGGAGGGACCGGCTTTGGCGCGTATAGCAGGCGTCGACCTCCCGCGCGAGAAGCGCGTTGAGATCGGACTGACCTACATCTTCGGCATCGGGCTCACCACGAGCCAGCAGATTTTGCGCGATACCGGCATCAGCCCGGATACCCGGGTGCGTAACCTCACTGAGGAGGAAGTTGTTCGGCTGCGCGAGTGCATCAATAGCAGCCTCAAGGTCGAGGGAGATCTTCGTCGCGAGGTCAGCCAGAACATCAAGCGCCTTATGGAGATCGGCTGCTACCGCGGCCTCCGTCACCGTCGCGGACTTCCTGTCCGTGGCCAGCGCACGCACACCAATGCGCGTACGCGCAAAGGTCCGCGTCGCCAGATCGGTGCGAAGAAGAAGGGCAAGTAGCACATGGTAGCCAAGAAGAAGAACGTCAAGACGCGTGTCCGACGCAGCGAGCGGAAGAACATAGCTGTGGGTCAGGCGCACATCAAGAGTACGTTCAACAATACGATCGTGAGCATCACCGACCCGCAGGGCAACGTGATCTCGTGGCAGTCCGCCGGCACGGTGGGCTTCAAGGGTTCGCGCAAGTCCACGCCGTTCGCCGCGCAGCTCGCTGCTGAGGCGTGCGCGAAGATGGCGCAGGAACATGGTCTGCGCAAGGTCGAGGTGTTCGTGAAGGGTCCGGGTTCAGGTCGCGAGACGGCGATACGCTCGCTGCAGGCCGCTGGTCTGGAGATCGCGAGCATCCGTGACTGTACCCCTGTTCCGCACAACGGTTGTCGGCCGCGCAAGCGCCGTCGCGTGTAGCACTGGGAGGAAGATACCTCAATGGCACGTTACACTGGGGCGGACTGCAGACAGTGCCGCCGCGAAGGAATAAAGCTCTTTCTGAAGGGCGACCGCTGCTACACCGACAAGTGTGGCATCGAACGCCGCCCGTATCCTCCGGGTCAGGCCGGCAAGAAGCGGCCGCGTGACTCGGAGTACCGCGGTCAGCTTCGCGAGAAGCAGAAGGCGAAGAGGATCTACGGCACGCTCGAGAAGCAGTTCCGCAACTACTACAAGCTTGCCACCCGGATGCCTGGCATCACCGGCGAGAATCTGTTGCGTTTGCTCGAGAGCCGCCTGGACAACGTCGTCTATCGTCTCGGCTTCGCCGCTTCACGCGACGAGGCTCGTCAGATGGTTCGTCACGGCCACTTCCTGGTCGAGGGTCGCCGCGTGGACATTCCCTCGTTCCGCGTCCGTCCGGGTCAGGTCGTTGCGGTGGCCGAGAAGTCCAAAGACCTCACGGTTCTGAAAGCCGCTATGATCTCGTCGTCAAAGATTGAGATTCCCGGCTGGCTTGAGGTCGACGTCGAGAAGCTCACCGGCAAGATCTTGTCGCTCCCGACTCGCGAGCAGATCGATGCGCCCGTGCGCGAACAGCTCATCGTTGAGCTGTACTCGAAGTAGAACGACGTGAACGAAGCCAAGGAGGCTTAGTAGATGACCGAGTTCATGAGGCCCCAGGTGTCTGTCGATGTGATCGACGACCACACCGCGCGCTTCGTCGTGGAGCCGCTCGAGCGCGGCTACGGTTACACCCTCGGCAACTCGATGCGCCGTGTGCTGCTGTCCTCGCTTCAGGGTGCAGCGGCGACCTCGATTCGTATCGAGGGCGTTCAGCATGAGTTCGCCACCATCGAAGGCGTTCGTGAAGATGTCACCGACATCGTGCTCAACGTCAAGGGACTCGTGTTCCGCGAGACCGAGATCGGTGAAGGCGATGCGGTCGCAACCCTGTCGGCCAAAGGTCCCGGTGAAGTCACCGGAGCGAGCCTGAAGGTCCCCGCAGAGTTCGATCTCGTCAATCCCGAGCACCTCATCGCGACGCTTGAGAAGGGCGCCACGCTGGAGATGAGCGCGCGCATCGGCATCGGTCGCGGGTACGTGACCGCCGATCGCAACAAGTGTGCCGATGATCCGCTGGGTGTGATTACCGTGGATTCGCTGTTCTCGCCGGTGTCACGCTGTACGTACTCCGTTGAGAACACCCGTGTCGGTCAGCGTACCGACTACGACAAGCTGATCCTCGAGGTGGAGACCAACGGTGCTATCGATGCTCAGGACGCCGTTGCGCGTGCTGGCCGTATCATCAACGAGCACATGATGCTCTTCGCCGAACAGGCCGTGAGCGGTCTGCCCGAAGAGGGGATCTTCTCGGCCATTCCGGACGAGAAGGAGAGCGTGCTCGATACGCCGATCGAGGAGCTTGACCTGTCGGTCCGCTCCTACAACTGCCTCAAGCGGCAGGGCGTCAACACGATCGGTCAGCTCAACGAGTGTTCCGAGACGGATCTACTCAATATCCGGAACTTCGGCGCCAAGTCGATCGAGGAAGTCAAAGACAAGCTTCAGGCGATGGGCCTGGGGCTCGCTCAGTAGGAGACACCGACTATGCGACACGCCAAGAAAGGACGCAAGCTAGGCACCGATGCGAGCCATACCAAGGCTATGCTTCGCAGTCTGGCCGCGGCCCTGTTCGAGCACGAGAGGATCAAGACCACCGAGACACGTGCCAAGGAGATGCGCCCCCTCGTGGACCGCATCATCACTTGGGGCAAGGATGGTGACGTGCATGCACGCCGCCTCGCGTTGGCCGAGATCAATGACCGTGCACTCGTGCACAAGATTTTCGATGACATTGCACCGCGTTATGCCGAGAGGAATGGCGGTTACACCCGCATCCTGAAGCTTGGCCCCCGCAAGGGAGACGCGGCTCCGATGGTCATCATCGAACTGGTCGACTAGAACGAGACGACCCGTTGACGGGTCTGTGCGACACGAGGGCCTCGCTGTATGGTGAGGCCCTCGTTCGTTCTCTATAGTGTGGAGGAAGTAGACGATGCTCGAGTTCGAGGGTGTGAGCTACACCTACCAGGGCGCTGACGGCCCGGCGCTTGCGGGCGTGTCGTTGCAGCTTTCGCCTGGCGAGATCGTTGTCCTTGTTGGAGCGAACGGGTCGGGGAAGTCGACGCTCGCCCGTCTCTGCAACGGGCTGATCGTGCCAGACAGAGGTGCGGTGACTGTTGACGGGATTGCGACGACCGATTCCGAGCGGGTCTTCGACATCCGCTCGCGCGTGGGGCTTGTGCTGCAGAACCCCGACAATCAAATCGTCGGAACCGTGGTTGAAGAGGACGTAGCGTTCGGTCCTGAGAACCTCGGCGTGTTCCCCGCCGAGCTGCGCATGCGCGTAGACGCGGCACTCGCGGCCGTTGGTCTGACGGGCATGGAGCGCAGGGAGCCGCATCTCCTGTCCGAGGGGCAGAAGATGCGGCTGGCCATCGCGGGCGCGCTTGCAATGGAACCCGACTACCTCGTGTTCGATGAACCAACGGCTATGCTCGACCCTCGGGGTCGAGCCGACGTTCTCGCTGTGATGCAGCGACTGCGTTCCGAAGGCCGCGGGATACTCCACATCACGCACGACCTCGATGATGCCGCTCGTGCTGATCGCGTTCTCGCGCTCGACGCGGGCTCACTTGCATTCGAGGGGTCACCCGAGGAGCTCTTCGGGCACGTCGAGCTGTTGGACGATCTCGGCCTCGAGTTGCCGCCCCTCGCCGCAGCCGCAGCGTATCTTCGTGCAGCGGGTCACGCAGTCCCCGCGGCAGTCGCGGACGCTCTGGAGCTTGTGGAGGCGCTATGGCCCTGACCGCCGCCTCAGTCAGCTTCACTTATGAAGCGGGGACGGCGATCGCGACGCCGGTACTCGACGACGTCAGTCTGATCGTCGAGAGCGGCGAGGTCGTCCTCTGCGTTGGTGCCACGGGTTCGGGCAAGTCGACGCTTCTGCGCCTCTGTGCAGGGCTTCTCGAGCCCACCCGGGGGCAGATTGCGGTGGACGGAGCGCCCGTACGCATGCGTGGCCCGGTGGGCATCGTCTTTCAGAACCCCGAGACACAGTTCTTTGCCGAGACGGTCGCCGCTGACGTGTCCTTCGGACCAAGGAACCTGGGTCTCGCAGATGTCGACAGCGTGGTGGTAGAAGCGCTGGCCGCCGTCGGTCTCGACGCTGCGGTGTTCGGCGAGCGATCTCCGTTCACGCTCTCGGGTGGCGAAGCACGTCGCGTCGCCATCGCCGGCGTTCTCGCCATGCGCACCCCGTATCTGCTCCTCGACGAGCCCACGGCTGGTCTTGATCCTCTCGGCAGGCGCGCCGTGCTGCAGGCTGTGAGAAGTGCGCGCGAAAGCGCGGGTGTCCTGGTCGTCACCCACGATGCGGGCGAGTTCCTTCCGTGGGCCGACCGCGTGATCGCGTTGGACAGCGGTCGCGTGTTGTTCGAGGGTGTGCCGCAGACTCTGGCCGAGGAGCCGGCGTCGTGGGAGCGTGCGAGTCTTGCGTTGCCGCAACTCGTGCTCGCGCAGCATCTTGCCAGGGGGCGAGGCGCAGAGATACCTGCGATCGCGCTCGATGTGGAGGGTGCCGCGCGCGCTCTGGCTGCCGGGAAGGTGGGGCGGCCATGAGGATTCCGCGCACCTTCGGGCAGTATGTTGCGGTCGAGTCGCCCGTGCATGGTCTGGACGCGAAGACGAAGATGGGGCTTATGGCCGCCCATACCGTCGCCCTGTTCACGGTGGAGCAGTTCGCCGGGCTTGCCGTGGCAGGTGTCTTCGTCGTTGTTGCAGTCGTGCTGGCGCGTGTGCCATGGCGACTTGCGTTGCGCGGCATCAAGGCCGTAGCGGTGATCCTCGCGTTCACGCTGATCGCACATGCCCTACGCTGGAACCCCGCAACCGTCGCGCTGCTGCGTCTGGGGCCTCTGGCAGTGGACGCAGAGGGACTTCGGACCGGGCTGTTCTTCGCGGCGCGCATCGTACTGCTCGTCGTGGGTACGTCCTTGCTGACGCTTACCACTACGCCAGTACAGCTCACAGACGGCCTGGAGCGTCTCATGCGGCCGCTCGCTCGCTTCGGTTTCCCCGCGGGCGACGTGGCGATGATGCTCACGGTCGCGCTTCGCTTCATCCCCACGACCGCCGAGGAGGCCGACAAGATCATCGTCGCGCAGATGGCGCGAGGCGCGCGCTTCGATGAAGGCAGTCCCATGCGCCGAGCGAAGACATACATCCCGGTGCTGATACCCTTGTTCGTGAACCTATTCCGCCGGGCAGATGAGCTTGCCATCGCGATGGAGTCCCGCTGCTACCATGGCGGCTCCGGCAGGACGCGGCTTCATCCCGCCCGGATGCGAGTGGGTGACTGGGCGGTGCTATGCTGTGGTGCGGCGTTGCTCGTGACGCTCGGCATACTACTGTAGGGGGGACTGTGGCCGAGACGATCGTCCTCAGGCTCTCATATGATGGTGGCGGTTTTGCCGGCTTCGCACGTCAGCCCGGCCTGGAGACCGTGCAAGGTCGGATTGAGCAAGCGCTTGCAGCGGTGCTGCATCGCGAGGTCGAGACCGTAGGGGCGGGCCGCACCGACGCGGGGGTTCACGCGCTCGGCCAAGTCATGAGCTTCCCGGCGCTTGGTGACGAACCTGGCGAGCATTCCTTGCTGCGCTCGCTCAATGCTCTGGCACGCCCGGGTATCGTCGTGACCGAGGTGCGCCGGGCACCCGCTGGCTTCAACGCGCGGCACTCCGCGATCGGTCGCGAGTACCGCTACCGCATCGTGCCCGGACCGACCCCGCCGCTCTTTCTTGCGGGCAAGTCATGGTGGGTGAGGGGTACGCTGGACTTGGGCGCGATGCGCCGGGCTGCAGAGGCGCTCGTCGGGGAGCATGACTTCAAATCGTTCTGTGTGACCGAGTCTGCCAAAGGCAGGCGCACGTTCCGTCGCATCGATTTGATTGAAATCGGTTCCGAGAACCAACTCGGCGAGCACAGCCTCGTCATCCGTGTCGTCGGGAATGCGTTTTTGCACTCGATGATTCGCGTAGTCGTGGGAAGCCTTGTGGAGGTGGGTCTTGGAAGGCACTCGGAGGAGTGGCTCGCAGCAGCGCTTGCCGCCCTCGATCGCAGCGCCGCAGGTCCGACGGCTCCTCCGAACGGTCTGGTACTGTGGCATGTCGAGTACCCTGAGGAGTGTTGGCTGTAGGGTCAGGACCGTCGATGGACACGCCCGGTGGCGTTTGTTGACACCAGGAAGGGTCGTGGCTATAGTCGAAGGGTTCGTTTCTCGAGCCCCGTGAACTCAAGAAACGCTGCAACGTCTGCATTTTTTTGGAGGAGCATTGAAGACCTATTACGCTAAGCCCGGCGAGGTGGAGCGCGAGTGGCTGCTCATCGATGCCACTGATGTAGTGCTCGGCCGTCTGGCGAGCGAGGTCGCGTCGATCCTCAAGGGGAAGCGCAAGCCGCAGTATACCCCGCATGTGGATACCGGCGACTTCGTGATCGTCATCAACGCCAGCAAGATCAAGCTCACTGGTAACAAGCTGGCCGATAAGAAGAAATACCACCACTCGGGATTTCCTGGTGGCCTGAAGGAGACCTCGATCTCCGACATGCTCGCAAAGCATCCCGGCCGCGTCATCGAGGGCGCTGTCAAGGGTATGCTGCCGAAGAACACCCTCGGACGGGCCATGGGCGCCAAGCTCAAGGTCTATGGTGGTGCCGAGCATCCCCACGAGGCCCAGAAGCCCCGTCAGATTACGCTGGAGGTTTAACGCATGGCTGAGAGCAAGGCAGTCTATTGGGGCACCGGTCGCCGCAAGACCTCGGTGGCACGCGTGCGAATCACTCCGGGTACCGGTGAATATGTGATCAACGGTCGCGACTTCGATACCCACTTCGGACGCGTTGCGCTGAAGACCTTCGTCGAGCAGCCCTTCAAGGTCACCGAGACCCTCGGTCACTTCGACGTGTTCGCCAACATCAAGGGCGGCGGCATTTCCGGCCAGGCCGGCGCGCTTCGCCATGGCATCTCCCGTGCGCTGCTGGAGGCTGGCGACGAGTACCGCGGCGAACTCAAGCGCGCCGGGTTCCTGCGCCGTGACCCGCGCATGGTCGAGCGCAAGAAGTACGGCCTCAAGAAGGCTCGCAAGCGCCCGCAGTTCTCCAAGCGCTAGGAGCTGCGGGGCATCCAGGCAGAGCGACAAGGCCCGCCTTCGTGGCGGGCCTTGTGCTTGAAGAACGGGAGGGCATGCTCGGACTCATCGGTGCGTCGAAGTCGACACGGCGACGACGAAGCACCCCGGGCAGTCGGGAGCCGCGTAGCCTACTCGACTACTGCACGCCTCGCATGTCGACGATCTCGTAGCCCTTGGCCTCGACCTCCGCGCGACGAGCCAGTACCTCCGCTGCGGCTGCCTCGTCGAGAACGTAGATCAGGTTCCCGCCCTCCGCGGCGTACTTCTGGCCGAAGCTGATCGGAACGTCGGGCATCACGTCTCCCAGGATGGACTCGGCGACGGGGCCGGTCTTGCGGCTCCCGTTCGCCACCAGGACGATGGTCGAGGCCTCGTACACCAGTTCGGCACCCATGGATATCGCGTACCGCGGGCTCTCCTCGAGCGAGGAGAAGTGACCGTCAGCCACGGCGTTGCCCACCGTACTGTCATCAAGCTTCACCAGCAGCACCCGGTTGCCCTCGAACGGAATCCCGCTCTCGTGGAAGGCCACGTGGCCCCGGCCGCCGACCCCGACGACGTGGAGGTCGATGCCGCCGAACTTCTTGATCTTCCGCTCGTACGCGTCGAGTATGTTCTCCTTGACCCACCCTAGCGCGCCGCTGGCATCGTCCCTGATGACGATGGCCTTGCCCTGATCGGTTCCCTGCATCCCGTAGTCGTCAGGACGCTGGTTGAGGGCGGCAATCAGCTCATCCTGGTCGATGAGGGTTCCCCAGGGAACGTTGGTTTCCGCGAACTTCCTGTTCAGCAGGCAGAACAACTCCTGGATCATGAAGTAGCTGTACGACTCGGGGTGAAGAGTACGCTGCTGGGCGTTCTCACCCGGCAGGCCCACGTACTCATCCAGGTTGAAGCTGCGGACCCGGCCGGCGTCGATACTGCCCTCGTTGAATGCCTTCGCCAGGTTCTTGTACAGGCCGATGGGTGAGTTGCCGGTGGCAAGTCCGAGTACGTACTCGGACTTGACCGCTTGCTTCTCCTTGATGTCCGTCTCGACGACGTCGGCGGCCACCCGGCTCATCTGGTCGAAGTCCCGAGTGATGAGGATCTTGAAAGACATGTCCTGTCTCCTATCCGATTGCAGTTTTGACGACATCAGCCAGTTGGGCGGCGTACTTGTCCGTGACTTCCTTTGTGGGTCCCTCAACCATGACCCGGCACATGTTCTGCGTACCCGAGTACCTCACAAGCACCCGTCCCTCGTCTCCGAGCTCCGCTTCCACCTGCTTGATCGCCTCGGCGATCTGGGGCACCGATTCGATGTCCGGCTTGCTCTTCACGTCCACGTTGATGAGCTTCTGCGGGAAGACGTCCATCAGTCGAGCCAGCTCAGAAAGCGGCTTGTCGGCCTTGAGCATGGCTGCCAACAGCTGCATGGCCGTCAAGATTCCGTCACCGGTGGTGTGGTGGTCGAGGAAGATCACGTGGCCGGATTCCTCGCCGCCAAGAACCGCGCCCAGGCGCTGCATGTCTTCCAGCACGTAGCGGTCGCCCACCTTCGCTGCGTGGGTCTTGAAGCCGTGCTTCTTGCAGGCGATGCGCAGTCCCAGGTTGCTCATGATCGTGGAGACGAGGAGGTCGTTTTTTAGCCTGCCTTCTTCCTTCAGCATCTTGGCGCAGATGATGAGGATCTGATCCCCGGTGATCTCGTTGCCCTTCTCGTCCACCGCGATCAGGCGGTCACCGTCACCATCGAACGCCAGGCCGATCGCCGCTCCGGTCTCCACAACGGCCTTCTTGAGGTCGTCGGTATGCTGTGACCCGCAACTCTCATTGATGTTCAGGCCATCGGGCTCGTGATGGATCACCGTGACGTCGGCGCCCAACTCGGTGAAGGCGGCGGGGGCCACCCGATACGTGGCTCCGTTCGCCGTGTCCAGGACGATCTTCAGGCCCTCTATAGAGAGTGTCCGAGGGAAGGTGTTCTTCAGGAATACGATGTACCGGCCGGCAGCGTCGTCCAGTCGGTAGGCGCGGCCCATATCATGTGGCGGGGGCACCATATCGGGTAGCTTACCGCCCAGGACGAGTTCCTCGATTGCCTTTTCCTGCTCGTCGGAGAGCTTGAAACCGGCGCCGGAGAAGACCTTGATGCCGTTGTCTTCGTAGGGGTTGTGGGACGCAGAGATGACCACTCCGGCATCCGCCCGCATGCTCTCGGTGATGAAGGCGATTCCCGGCGTCGGCAGCACTCCCACGAGGTAGGGCACGCCTCCCATGGAGGTGACGCCTGACTCGAGGGCGCTCTCCAACATGTAGCCGGAAAGGCGGGTGTCCTTGCCGATGATCACCCGGGTCGTGTGATGTGACTTCTTGAGGACCCGGGTCACGGCTTGGCCCACGGCGAAGGCCGTCATCGCATCCATGGGATGACGGTTGGCCTCGCCTCGTATCCCGTCGGTCCCGAACAATTTGCCCATGTGCTGCTCCTTGCCAGTAGGGGTCTAGGGCCGTCTATCGAACAAGTTCATTGATTTCAAGCGTTCGTCTGCTTTCTCGCATAAAGCGTCGACGATCTGCTGGAGCCAGTGTATCCCCATGGCTCGCAGTTCCGGAGTCATGCCCTGAACTGTCTCCAGGTAGTTGCCGGTTGTGGCAGCAGCGGCGGCCGGTTGGAACGAGCCGATGAACTCGGCTCCATGCGGTAGCTCCGGATCGCCTTCGAACAGGGCACAGATTCTGTCCGCGTGCACGCTGAACTCCTGCGCTGCCGGGGCGGAGACCGGGATCTTCGCAGCCATGGCCATCAGGCGTTTCATTCGCTCCTCTTTCGCCAGAGACAGCATCTCGAGGGCCCCCGCATAGACGAGGTCTCCCATCTCTTGCCTGGCGAAGAACGGCTCCCTGACCTGGCGGTACCAGTGTTCGAGAGCAATCAGGTTGGCAAGGTAGATCACGTTGTTGCGGACCACGCGGATGAGATTTTTGTAGGTGTACGGATGGTGGTCTCGCTTGAAGCCGGGAGGCGGAACTGCAGCGACCAGCTTGCCGTCCTCCAGAACGTCGCCGAGCAAGACCGAGCCTGCGGCGACCACGGTGCCGTAGCCCAGTATGACTGGGCCGACTGCGCCTCCTTGACCGCCCAGGAAGATGGGAGGCTGATCCAGCATGACCCCACGGGGCACGTCCCCGAACAACGAGGCTGTGGTCTTGTCGCCGTCGGGCGTGTAGTTGAAGTGGATATACGAGCTACCAACCTCACTGTGGTTCTTGCGGCTGGTACCGCCGGCCATGAGGCAATCACAGAAGTTGATGAGACTCCCCAGGGTGACGAAAGGGAACAGAATCGTCTGCTTGAGGCCCACACAGTGAGCCCCGTTGGCCTCCTCTTCCAGCAGGCAACCCTCGCGGATCTGGGCCCCCAGGCCCATGCTCGCTCCCTCAAGGAAGACCGACTGCGTGAAGGAGCCTCCTTTGAGCTCCACCTTGGGGCCCAACCTGCAGTCAGCGACAGTCACAGGACCCTCGGCGCCGAGTCTGCAGCCTGCCGAGATGACCGTCTTGGCGCCGTGAATGCGGCACCCGGGCCAGAGGGTCACCCCATCGCCGGAGATGCGGCTCACATCGACGTCGTCGCCAATGTCCAGGCTGAGGGGGTTCGGAATGGTCACCCCTCGGTCGATTAGCTGGACGATCTTTTCGTAGCCTCTTGGCTGCAGGTTCATTGGAACCCCCTCTCAGGCCGTGTATTTCACGAGGCCACATACCCTCACTAGATGGCATCGCGTCAGGAAGTACGCGCAAGATTCGCGCAGACAAGACGCGCTGTCAAGCGGTTTCCGCCTCTCTGACGCCCTCTGGTTACCTTGCTTTCGCGTAGCCTTCCGACCGTGTACTGTTGTGCCCACAGCGGCTGTGCCAAGCTCGCCGGGACTCCGGACGATGCCATTATAGGTGCTCGAGTGTTCCATCGCGGCAGTGTGCGGTCGCAGTGTGGGCCAGCCGCGTAACGAGGCGACTGCGACGATGGTGGAGTATCCATGGCCGATGAACAGCAGATGATTACAGGGCTCGGCGTCGATATCGTCGAGATCGACCGTATGCGGGCGGCGCTCAAGCGGCACCCACGTATCAAGGAGCGGATCTTCTCGGCGGAAGAGCAGGCTTATTGCGATGCACGCAACAAGCCCGAGATCCACTACGCGATGCGCTTCGCCGCCAAAGAGGCCGTGCTCAAGGCGTTGGGCACTGGCTTCGCGGGCATGCGCTTTACTGACGTCGAGGTTCTGCGCGACGAACGCGGTCGTCCGACACCGCATCTGCGGGGCCGTGCCGCCGAAGTAGCGGTCGAGCGTGGCGTTGTGGAGATGCACCTGTCGTTGTCGTTCACACACACGACCGCTGTCGCCTCTGCCGTAGCGATCACCGAACGGATGCGCCCCCCGCGGAAAGAGGAGCCGGAACTCACTCCGCAGCAGAAGCTCGCCGCTTCGTTCAAAGAAGCACGGGGGCTGCTCGACAAGGTGGGGAAGGATACCGACGAGGCGTGACACCAGCCGGAGGACCGCCCGATGACGTGCGGCCCTCTTTCATAGGGAGGCTTCAGATGCAGTACGCGTTGACCGCCGCAGAGGCTTTGCGTGCCGAGCAGGAGGCAATCGCACACGGCGCCGTGACTCTCGAGACACTCATGGATCGTGCAGGCGATGCGCTTGCCGAGACAGTAATGAGTGCCGCACCCCCGGGATCTGTGGCCGTGCTCACGGGGAAGGGAAACAACGGCGGCGACGGTTGGGTGGCAGCACGCCTGTTGCACGAGCAGGGGCGTGACGTGCGCGTGTTCGCACTAGCCGGTCCCGAGGTACTCTCAGGTGCGGCGAAGGCTGCCGCGCGTGCGGCGATCGACCGGGGAGTAGCATGGAGCGTTCCGGACAGCGCCTTCGACCTCACTCACGGCATTCTCGGCATGGCAGTCATCGTTGACGCACTCTTCGGGTTCGGGTTCCACGGAACGGCGGCCGAGCCATATGCCTCGGCCATCACGGCGATCGACGACAGCGATGCGTTCGTGGTCGCGGCGGACGTGCCCTCGGGCATACACGCGGACACGGGTGTCATTGCCGGCCCTGCGGTCAACGCGGACATCACGGTGACCTTCTCTGCGCCGAAGGTCGGGCTGCTGCTCGAGCCGGGCGCCTCGCACGCGGGCGAGATCATCGTGAGCGACATCGGCGTTCCCCGTGTCTACATCGATCGCGAGGGCTGTCTCGAAATCTGGGACCGCGGTGACTACGGTGATCTGATGCCGGTACCTGTGTCCGAGGACCACAAGGGCTCGCGTGGTCGCGTGCTGACCATCGCGGGCTCGCGGGCGCTTGCGGGTGCGGCCGTCCTGACCGCACGCGGTGCGTCCCGGATGGGCGCAGGCTACGTCTTTGCGGCCGTTCCCGCGTCGATCGTCCCGATCGTCCAGGGCACGTTGCCGCACGTGATCAGTCACGCGCTGCCCGAGACGCCGGAGGGTACGCTTTCACTCGCGGGTGTTGACGCGCTGCTCGGCTTCGTCACGGGTGTTGACGCTGTCGTCATCGGGCCCGGCCTGACGCTCCACCCCGAGACGGTGGAAGTGGTGCGCCGTCTGGTTGCCGAGACGACCGTCCCGCTTGTGCTCGATGCCGACGCCTTGAACGCGTTCAACACGAGCGGGCCGTCGCCGATACTCGACAGGCAGGCACCTACCGTTGTGGCACCTCATCCGGGCGAGCTGGCGCGGCTTCTCGGTATATCGGCGGCCGATGTCCAGGCGGACCGCATCGCAAGCGCAGCTGAGCTCTCTCGTGGTCAGGTAGTATGTCTGCTCAAGGGTGCGCGCACGATCATCTCGGGTGGCGGCAGGGCGGTCGTGACCATGGCGGGCAACCCCGGTATGGCGACGGCTGGTATGGGCGATGTGCTTGCAGGCATGATTGGGACACTGCTTGCACAAGGCCTTTCGCCGTTCGAGGCGGCTGCGCTCGGGGCGTACCTGCACGGGAGAGCGGGAGACTTCGGCGCCGCCGAACTCACGCAGACGTGCCTCACCGCCGGGGACATCGACGCGTTTCTGCCGCATGCGGTGCGGGAACTGCTCGGCGAGTAGCTCCCCCCGGCGCCGAACGACGGGTATCATCACAAGTGGAGATACATTCCGGCACACGCCGGTCGACGGAGGAGGCAGGATGGCGACACTCACGGCTCGGGACATCATGACGCCGGACCCGCTCACGGTCACGACTTCGCTGTCGGTGACCGAGGCCGCGCGGGCGATGGTCGAGAAGCGGGTCGGGGCGCTGCCGGTGATGGATGAGGGTGCGCTCGTGGGCATCGTGAGCGAAGGCGACCTCATCATGCAGGACGTGAAAATGGAGTTCCCGACCTATATTCATCTGCTTGACGGACTCATCATGTACCCGCCTGCGACGGCACGCTTCGAGTCCGAGCTCAGGAAGGCGGTCGGCGCCACGGTGGGCGACGTGATGACTTTCAAACCGCTCACGGTTCAGGTGGACACGTCGGTGGAAGACATTGCGACACTCATGGTGGACCGCGACGTCAGCCGCGTACCTGTGCTCGATGGCGAGAAGCTCGTCGGCATCGTCAGCAAGTCTGACATCGTGCGCTCCCTCATCGTCGGGGAGTAGCGCATGACCTATCGACGCTACGCCTGGGTTGAGGTCGACACAGCCGCAATCACGGCGAACGTTCGTACCCTCAAGGCGTTGACGCCAGCCGGGACACGCTTCATGGCCGTCGTCAAGGCCGATGGCTACGGGCATGGTGCACTCCAGGCATCCCGCGCTGCACTCGCAGGTGGCGCGGATCGTCTCGGCGTGGCGACGGTCGAAGAGGCGGTTAGCCTTCGCGAGGCCGGCATCACGGCGCCACTCCACATCGTCTCCGAGCCGCCGGCGAGTGCAGCGGGCGTAGTGCTCGAGCGAGACATCGTTGCGACGGTCACGACTCGCGAGTTTGCGGCGGCGCTTGGCAAGCGGGCGATGCGTGCACAGCGGTCAGCACGCTTTCATCTCAAGATCGACAGCGGCATGAACCGCCTCGGCGTGCGCGCTGAAGAAGCAGCCGACTTCGTGACGTGGCTCAAGGACTTTCCCGCACTCGAGATGGAGGGTGCATTCACCCATTTTGCGACGGCCGATACGCTCGGCGATTGGGAGTTCGACCGTCAGGTCGAACGCTTCAAAGCGGTTCTCGAGACGCTGCGGACTGAAGGCGTGCGCCCGCCTGTGGTGCATGCCGCGAACAGCGCGGCCACGATCCTGCATCCCGAGACCCACTTTGACATGGTGCGCTGCGGCATCGCGATCTACGGACTGCACCCGTCCTGCGCAACCTACGGCATGGTCGACCTCGTGCCGGCAATGTCGGTCAAGGCGCGCGTGTCGTTCGTCAAGCGCATCGGTCTCGGCGACGGCGTGAGCTACGGCTTCACGTGGCATGCGGCGGCTCCGACGACGATCGTCACGCTGCCGCTCGGCTATGCCGACGGGGTGCATCGGGTGCTCTCCAACAAGATGGAGGTGCTCATCGCGGGGCGGCGCTGTAGGCAGGTCGGGCGAGTGTGCATGGATCAGCTCATGGTCGAGGTGCCCACCGGCCTTACGGTGGCGCCTGGTGACGAGGCCGTGCTCGTTGGTGCGCAGGGCAGTGAGCGTATCCTGATGGATGAATTGGCCGAGAAGGCCGGAACCAACAACTACGAATCAGCGTGCAGTTTCGCGCTCCGTATGGAGCGCCGTCATCCCTGACCGCCCTGAGCTGTGCAATCATGCTCCCGCAGTTGCCCCTCTGCGCCGCGCGATGAAACCAGATTGTTTTGCTTTCCCAGCAGGAAACCGCTTGACGTTTGGCGAACAAACTCTTGAGACCGCAGTGTGCCCCTGTGTCTGTTTCGCGCGCATATTGTGCAGTCCTTCGCGGCCCCGGAGCCGCCGGATATACAGTTCCGATCTCGCTGGATCTGCGTCCTGAGCGGACTCGCAAGAATGGAAGAAGAGAGGGGATAGCCAGTGGACAAGAAGGTTCTGGAGGAGATCAGATTCCATCAGGACGTCGCGAACAAGGACGCCAGTTCACCCCTTTATCAGATTCGCGAGAAGGAGATGGAAATCTCCGGGCGAGTTCTGGCGACCAAAGGTCAGGCCGAGAAGACGGTGAGTGACGCACGTCGTAAGGCCGCTGAAGTTGTGAAGAACGCCGGGTCAAAGGCTGAGCGTGCGGCTAGAGAGTACAGTGATAAAGCCCTGGCCGAGGCTGACAAAGAGGCCGAACGTTTGCGTGCAGGTATCGTCGACGAAGCCAAGGAGCTCGAGGCGAAGCTCTCCGGCTGTCGGGGAAAAGCGGTCGACTACATCGTGAAGCTCGTGGTGACTACCTGACGGAGATTGGTATTGTCTGTCCCATCGCACCACTGTGGGAGGTACGCGTATGTTGGTCCCAATGGCCAAGGTCGAGATCATCGGGCCGAAGAACCGCTTCTTCGAGGTTCTTTCGCTTCTGCATGAAAAAGGCACGCTGCACATCGAGGATCTTTCCAAGAAGATTCAGGCGGGCACGATACCGCTGGAGCAGATGGAGGTCGTCGAGAACCAGGCGGCCGAGTTGGAGCGTATGGAGGACCTGCTTCTCCGGCTGCGCGCCATTGTCAAGGCTCTCAATCTGCCGAAGACGAAGGTAGATGAGGTTGCACGACAGAAGCAATATCTCGAGTTGTGGCAGCTGGGCAGCAAGGATCTTTCCGTCCAGGTCACCGATGTGATCGAGCAGGTCGAGGACCGGACCTCTAGTCTTGCGCAGGCGCAGGCGTCAATGGAGAGTGAGTTGGCTCTCATTGCACGCTATGAGCCGATTCTTCACAAGATCCAGCCACTTGCGAAGCAGATTGTAACGACTGGCGCGTTCGACTCGGTGGCGCTACTCGTCGAGCGCAAGTACAAGAGTGCGCTTGAAGAGCTGAAGAAGGAACTCGACGAGCTCACCAAGAGCCAGTGTGAGATCGTCTCGACCGATGTCGATGAGAGCACAACAGCCGTCATCGTCGTGTTCTCGAAGAAGTACTCCGAGGCAGTACACAAGTTCCTTGCTATGGAAAACGTGAACCAGGTCCGTCTTCCCTCTGAGTTCCAGGACGTTCCGTTTGACGTGGCCTATGACCAGCTCACGGAGCGCAAGAGTCAACTCCCGGAGCGGCTCGAGCAGGTCCGCAAGGAACTCGATGAGATGTCGGCCAAGTGGTACTTGCGCTTGACGAGTGTACGCGACGTCCTCGTCGACAAAATCGATGAGATCAGTGCGATTCCGAAGTTCGGCCAGACAGAGTATGCATTCGTGATCACCGGCTGGCTTCCCGCCTCCGGCGTCAAAGACCTTTGCAAGCTGATCGTCGAGAACTTTGGCACGGACATGATCGTGAATCAGCTCGCGATTGACGAGCGCGATTTCGCCGACATACCCGTGGCAATCCAGAACCCGAAGTTCGCGGCGCCGTACTCTATACTGTTAGGCTACCTCAAGGGGGGACTGCCGCAATACGGCACGGTCGACCCGACGATTATCCTAGCGATCACCTACCCACTCATCTTCGGCATGATCGTCGGAGACATCGGCTACGGCGCGATCATGCTCGCGTTGGTGCTATGGATGCGATTCAAGTTCAAGGATAAGTCGGGTGTCCAAATGGCCACAGCTATCCTCGGCCCCGCGGCGACCTCGGTAATCTTGTTCGGCGCCTTTTATGGCGAGTTCTTCGGAGACCTACTCCTCCCGCATCGCCTTGGATTGATCAAGCCGATCGAGATCCTGGGCTTCCAGCTGCCATACGCGCGGACGCACGACGTGATTCCGCTCATCGTGATTTCGTTGGGGATGGGTATCGTCCAGGTCGCATTCGGCCTCATCCTGGGAGTGATAAACGCTCTCAAGACCAAGCATCTCAAGCATGCATGGATCAAAGGTGGCCTGGTCGGCTTCATTCTCGGTGCCATCATCATGGTCGGTGCTGCGTTGCTGACCGGCCCGGCGCTGGCGGCAGCACCAACGGTGCGCGCTATCGGTGCTCTCGTCATGGGTGCCGGCGTTTTGCTAGCGTTGCGCTTCGGCGCGATCATGGGCTTCGTCGAGACGCTCGAGGTCGTGTCCAGCATCGCCAGCTACATCCGTATCATGGCCGTTGGTATCTCGGGCGCAATCTTCGCCGACGCCATCAACGTCATGGCTTCCAAGCTCGGCCTGGTTGTGGGTATCATAGCGGCGGTCATCTTCCACTCGCTGCACCTGGTTATAGCGGCGTTCACGCCGAATGTCCACGCTTTGCGTCTCAACTTCCTCGAGTTCTTCGGGAAGTTTTACGAGGCAAGTAAGGAAGAGTACAAGCCGTTCCAAAAAACCGGAGGTGAAAAGAGCGCATGATCAAGAACAAGCTCGCAAGGAAGGTTTTCGGTAGTACGTTCGTAGCGACCATGATGGTTCCCGCCGTGGCTCTGGCACAGGCAGCGGAGACTACCGCGCCAGTGGACTGGCGTGTGGGCGTTGCGAAGTTTACCGCCGCTGGCGCCGCGATGTGCATCTCGGCTATGTCCGCTGCTTATGCCCAGGCTCGCATCGGTGCCGCTGCTGCCGGAACCCTGGCTGAGCGCCCTGAGGCTGGTACGAACCTCATCGTCTTGCAGGCTCTCCCTGAGATCATCGTCCTGCTCGGCTTCGTCATCGCGTTCATGATCGGTACTGCGTAAGCGCGCGCAGGACCGTTCGACCCGGTGAACGTGCGGAAGGACTGACGTATGGCGATTGAGGACATCTTCAAAGCGCTCGATGAGCAGGCTGATGCTGAGTGCAGAGAGTTCATCCGTGTGGCCGAAGGCCAAGCGGAGGCGATTCTTGCAGAGGCGACGGCCGAGGCTGATCGGATTCAGGAGCATAAACTGCAGGCGGCTGAACAGGTAGTCCGGCAGAAGGCGGGCAAGACGGTAAACACCGCCAAGCTGGACAACAAAAAGCAGCTGACTGCGGTACGCGAGCATGTCGTCCAGCAGGTCTACGATGACAGTGCGGCGAGGCTCGCTGGAGTTCGATCCACCAAGGAGTACAAGGATGTCTTTGCTGCGCTTGCCAAAGAAGCGCTAGACGGAGTTGGCGGCGACTGCGTGATGCAGGTCGACCCTGCCGATGCCACATTGGCCGAGCAGGTGGCGAAGGATTCGAGAGTGAACTGCGAGATCGTCACGGACATCACGACCAGCGGCGGCATGCTCGTGTCGTCGGAGAAAGGTCGCGTTCTGCGCAGCAATACGTTCGAGTCGCGTTTGGCCAAATCTCGAGAGTTCACATACGCTCGCGTCTCGGAGATTCTGGGCTGATGGGCGTGACGGCTACAACGAGACGCAAGAGGGCTCCGGGCAAGGACTATGGGTACTGCAATGCTCGTGTCCGGGGCATGCGGTCACGTCTGTTCAAGCAGGCGTTCCTTGACGACCTCATGAGCTCGAACGACATCGGTGGGGTCATCCAGACGCTGACCCAGACCGAGTACGGCCCTGATCTCGAGGGATGCTTGCTGCACGGCAAAACCGCTCAACAGGTCGATGAAGCGCTCAAGGACAACATGGTTCGCAAGTTCCGAGAAGTCCTGGGCCTCATCAACAAAGAGGCGTACCGGCTGGTGGCGGTGCTCTTGGGTCGGTGGGATTTGTTCAACGTGAAGACTATCGTTCGCGGCCTCCATATGTCGCTTTCTCCCGCTGAAATCATGGACAGCCTCATCGCAATCGGCGAGCTCTCGCACGTTGACATGGAGGAGCTTACCAAGCAGCCTTCAGTGAATGCGCTGGTTGACACGCTCGCCACCTGGAAGCTCCCGTACGCAGTGCCCCTAAGGGCAGCCATGGTGGAGTACAACGAGAGCGGGGATCTATCCGTACTCGAACTTGCCCTGGACAAGTTCTATACCGCATGGGCAGACAAGCGACTACGAGGTGCAGGGGCGAACAAGAAGCTTGCACGCAAGTTCCTTGGGGTGCAGATTGACACGATCAACCTGGTCACATGCCTCCGGCTGCTGAACGCTGACGTGGAGGCCGAAGACGTCGGGAGGTTCTATCTTCCCGGTGGCTTCCAAGTTGACGAGCGTCTGTTCAACGATCTCGCATCGATGTCCGATATCGATGAGGTCTACGATCGGCTGAAGCGCACGCCGTACGGACATTCGGTTGAAGCGGTTGCTATCAAATACATCGAGCGAGGTTCGATCTCTGTGTTCGAGCGTGCGCTTGAGGACTACCTCATGCGGAGTGCCTTCACGGTGGGCAGGGGTGATCCTCTGGGTGTCGGCATCATCATCGGATACTTGTGGGCCAAGGCGAACGAGATCACGAACCTGCGAATTATCGTCAAGGGAGTATCGGTCGGCATTCCCGTGGTGCGCATGAGGGAGGAGCTCATCGTTGTATAAGCTCATCGTGCTCACCGATACGGACACGGCCGACGGTTTCGGGCTCGCCGGCGTCGACGTCATAGCCGTCGAGGGTCCCGAAGAAGCGCGTCGCATGCTCAACCAGCTCATCGATGATGACACGAGCGGCATCGTTGCCGTGAACGAAGCGTACATGGTGGATATCGATGAGCGAACGCAGCAGAAGATCAACCAAACGTATCGACCAATCGTGATCACGCTCCCGATACGCGAGAAGCTAGAAGCAGAAGAGGACCACAGGGCGTACCTGGCACGCCTGATCCGAAGGGCAATCGGATTCGACATAACACTGAGGCGAGGCTGATGATTCTCGGAACGCTAGCCAAAATCACCGGTCCGGTCGTCGTGGCCGACAAAATGACCGGAATTAGGATGTACGATGTTGTTCGTGTAGGCACAGTCGGCCTCATGGGTGAAGTCATCCGACTCGAAGGCGATCTTGCGACGATCCAGGTCTACGAGGATACCTCGGGCCTGAAGATTGGCGAGCCTGTCGAGCCGACAGACGGACCGTTGATGCTCGAGCTCGGTCCGGGTCTGCTGTCGTCCATCTATGACGGCATTCAGCGGCCACTGCCCGTGATCGCGGAGCAGACGCAGAGCGACTTCATCGCTCGTGGTACTGTCGTCGCCGCCCTCGACAAGGAGAAGAAGTGGGACTTCACTCCTACAGTTGAGGTCGGGCAGGAACTTGTGGCCGGCGACATCGTTGGTACGGTGCCCGAGAGTGCCACCATTACCCACAAGGTCATGGTGCCTCCCGCCCTGCACGGCACAGTGACCAAGGTCATCAAAGCCGGCAGCTACACCGTCGAAGAGGTCGTCGTTGTGCTCGACGACAAGCATGAGATTCGCATGAGTCAGTGGTGGCCGGTTCGTGAGGGACGTCCCTATATCCGCAAACTCGACCCAACCACCCCGTTCCTGACGGGCATGCGCATTTTGGACACGTTCTTCCCGATCGCCCTGGGCGGCAACGCCATCATTCCCGGCGGCTTTGGGACAGGTAAGACGGTCACCCAGCAGTCGCTCGCCAAGTGGGCCGACGTTGACATCATCGTCTACGTTGGCTGCGGAGAGCGTGGCAATGAGATGACCGAGGTTCTGACAGAGTTCCCGGAACTCGAGGACCCGCGCACGGGAAATCCGCTGATGGAGCGGACCATCCTGGTCGCGAACACCTCAAACATGCCGGTTGCTGCTCGTGAGGCATCCATCTACACGGGTGTCACGCTTGCCGAGTACTACCGTGACATGGGCTACAGCGTGGCGATGATGGCCGACTCCACGTCCCGTTGGGGCGAGGCTCTCCGCGAGGTCTCTGGACGACTTGAGGAGATGCCCGGTGAGGAAGGCTATCCCGCATACCTGGCCACGCGTCTTGCGGCATTCTACGAGCGCTCTGGTCGCGTGAGTGCGCTCGGCAGCGACGATCGTATCGGTTCGGTCACCATGGTCGGTGCCGTTTCACCTCCCGGTGGCGACATGTCCGAGCCGATGACGCAGAACTCGCTGCGCGTCACGGGTGCGTTCTGGGCGCTTGACACATCTCTTGCACATCGCCGGCACTTCCCGGCCATCTCGTGGACGAAGTCCTACACGCTCTTCCTCGGCCAGGTGCGTGCGTGGTTCGAGAGCGAGGTCGCTGATGACTGGGCGGAGACACGCGAACGCGCGATGTTCCTCCTCCAGAAGGAGACAGAGCTGCAAGAGATCGTACAGCTGGTCGGTCCGGATGCTTTGCCTGAGACTGAGAAGATCATTCTGGAAGTCGCGCGTATGCTTCGCGAGGACTTCTTGCAGCAGTTCGCGTTCGACGATGTGGACGCCTACTGTCCCCCGAAGAAGTCTTACTGGCTGCTGAAGACGATTCTTTCGTTCGACGAGGCGGCAACGCAGGCAATGTCGCGCGGTGTCTCACTGCGCCAGATCTTGCAGCTCCCGTTGCGCGACGAGATTTCGACGCTGAAGACAATGCCACACGAGGAAGCGCTCGAGCGCATGTATGAGCTTGCGCGGCAGATCACCGAAGATATCGCCGGAATCGAGGTGCTGTAGATGACCCCGGAAGCCTTGCTGGATCGCTCTCTTCTGTCGGTTGAGTACAAGACCGTCAGCTACATCACGGGTCCTCTCGTCTTCGTCGAGAACGTTCATAATGTCGCGTACAACGAGATGGTGAACCTCGTTCTGGCCGATGGGTCAGAGCGCAGTGGTCAGGTCCTCGAAGTTGCGGGCACGACAGTTGTCATCCAGGTGTTTGAGGGCACTCGTGGAATCGACGTGGATAGGACTCGTATCCGCTTCCTTGAAGAAGTCGCCAAGATCGACGTGTCCGTAGACCTGCTCGGCCGTATTCTTAACGGTACCGGCAAGCCGATTGATGGCGGCGCTCCTGTCGTTCCGGAGAAGCGTCTCGACATCACCGGTTCGCCGATCAACCCGTATATGCGCGACCAGCCCGCCGACTTCATCGAGACCGGCATCTCGGCCATCGACGGCCTGAACACGCTGGTCCGCGGCCAGAAGCTCCCGATTTTCTCGGGCTCCGGTCTGCCGGCCAACGAGCTTGCGGCGCAGATCATCCGCCAGGCTCGCGTCAAGTCGGGCGAGGAGTTTGCTATCGTCTTCGGTGCTATGGGCATCACGCACCGCGAGGCGGCGTACTTCATGCAGCAGTTCGAGATGACGGGTGCTCTCGAGCGAGTCGTCTTCTTCCTGAACGTCGCCGACGACCCGACAGTCGAGCGTCTGCTGACGCCGAAGGCCGCTCTCACGGTCGCCGAGTACCTGGCGTTCGAGAAGGACATGCAGGTTCTCGTTGTCCTCTCGGACATGACGAACTACTGCGAGGCGCTGCGCGAGGTCTCGACCGCTCGCGAAGAGGTCCCGGGTCGCCGCGGTTTCCCCGGCTACATGTACACCGACCTTTCGACCATCTACGAGCGCGCCGGTCGCATCAAGGGCCGCAAGGGCTCCATCACGCAGCTGCCGATCCTGTCGATGCCTGACGACGACATCACGCATCCCATCCCGGACCTCACGGGTTACATCACCGAAGGCCAGATCGTTCTCTCGCGTCACCTGCATCGCCGTGGCGTCTATCCGCCGATCGACGTCTTGCCGTGTCTGTCGCGGCTGATGAACCTCGGTATCGGTGAGGGCAAGACTCGTGAGGACCATCGTTCTGTCGCAAACCAGCTGTACTCTGCGTACGCACAGGGCCGCGACCTTCGCAGGCTCGTCGCCATCGTGGGCGAGGAAGCACTATCGGACACCGACCGCCGCTACCTCCACTTCGCGGACGCGTTCGAGAAGCACATCATCGGTCAGGGAGATAGTGGCCGTACGATCGAAGAAACGTTGGACATCAGTTGGGAGCTCATGTCCGAGCTGCCGATTTCGGAGCTCAAGCGCGTCCGTGAATTCATCGACAAGTACCACCCGACGGCTGGCGGACAGGCTAACGCGTAGGCGGTCTGCCCACGACGGCCGAGAGGAGGTGCGTAAGTGGAAGAGGTACGGCCAACTAGATCCGAGCTGCTGGAGCGAAAGCAGCAGATTACCCTTGCGCAGCAGGGCATGGACCTTCTCAAGCAGAAGCGCGACGCGTTGCTCATAGAGTTCATGTCGGTCATGGATGAGACCCTGCGTCTTAGTAGTGACCTGCAGCGCACGGTCTCCGAGGCGCAGTTCAGCCTTGCAATCGCGAAGTCCGTTGATGGCGTGGTCTCGGTCCGCTCGGCGGCCATGGCGACTCGCGGTGAGATTACAATCGACATGACTGGTACGAAGATCATGGGCGTTTCAGTTCCGATCGTCACCAAGGGCGAGAGCCCGGTGCGCACGTCGTTCACGCGTGGATACTCCATCACTGGCGTTTCATCGCGAATCGACGAGACGGCCGACAAGTTCGAGCGGATTCTCGACGTCATCATCGAGTATGCCGATATCGAGACGCGTCTGAAGCGGCTCGGCGAGGAGATCCAGAAGACGAACCGTCGAGTCAACGCACTGGAGCAGATAACGGTGCCAGCGCTCAAAGAGCAGGTGTCCTACATTCGACAGGCACTCGATGAGCGCGCGCGTGAAGACCTCTTCCGGTTGAAGAAGGTCAAGAAGAAGATCGAGCGACGCAAGAGGAGCCGCAAAGAGGCCTGACGCGTCTGGGTTCTCAGCCTGAGACGCTGGGAATCGATATGCTCGCACTTGTGTGGGGCGGCGCCGCCTACCGGGGGGTGTTCGGCGTCGTCCCGCCTCATTTCCCACACAATCGCAATCTTCACACACCCAGAATAGAAGCAGCCCGTCCGGACTCCGGACGGGCTGCGTTCGTACGAGGTGATGGTGGGAAGCTAGATACTGCGGGCGCGGATGATGTCACCGACGCGTTCCAGAGTGTCCACTGTGTTGTGTGCGTCCGCGCTCAGCTGCTGCGCGTAGCCGATGATCGCGCGCACATCTTCGACAGCGAGCTTGCTGAAGTGAAGCTCTTCCCAATCGGCCCGCTTCTCGAATGACCAGAGCTCGCCGATAATCCAACGGAAGTCGTTGAGTTCCTTGCTCCCGAAGGAGCTCCAGCTGCTCTTGAGGCCCTGGCGTAGCCGTTCGACCGCTCGCTCGACCGCCTTCTCCTTCCGAAGCTGGAAGGCCCTCATGCCGATGTCTTCATCTGAAACGTCGGGACGGTTACCGTTCATGCGCCCACCTCCTTGTCATGTGGATTCGGCACGACCGAGAACGTTTCCTGCAATCAGCTCGCATCCTGCGAGCACGTTGGAGGCCTGGCTGTTGTCGGCATCGGTGACCGTCCCTAGAATGGAGTGGCGTTCCTGCCGAATCGACGGGACGGCACTATCAGGCAATCAGAGACCTACGGGGGTTCCATGGAGTTCAGCGAGGTCCTCAGCAAGCGACGCAGCGTCCGTCACTTCAACACAAAGCTCGCCGTCACCGACGAGGATATCACTGCGCTTCTCCGGGCTGCCGTGAGCGCTCCCACGGCCGGTAACATCCAGCCCTGGCGTTTCTACGTGGTGCGCTCACTCGAGGCACGTGAGCGACTCACCGCAGCCCTCTCGCAGCGGTGGGCCACGGGTGCACCTGTGGCTATCGTCGTGTGCGTCGATCCGCGACCATGCTCTGCCCGGTACGGTGACCGCGGCGAGTATCTCTACGCGATTCAGGATACTGCGGCTGCGGCAGGTAACATCTTGCTGGCTGCCGTGGACCGAGGACTGGATTCGTGCTGGATCGGCGCGTTCGACGATCGTGCGGTGGCCGAGGCGATAGGCGTCACCTATCCGATCACCCCCGTGGCCGTGCTGCCAGTCGGTCACTCCGCCGAGTCGTCGACCAAACCGGCGCGGCGACCGCTCGAAGAAGTCACGACCTGGCTATAAGGGAGTACGCATGGAGGCCAAGCGTGGCAGCGTGTTCCGCGACACGAACGTCGAGCTAGACAGCCTCGGCAGCCTTGATGCGCTCTGGGCGCACATGGGTGACTGTCAGAGGTGCTCGCTTGCTGCGACGCGCACCACGCTCGTGTTCGGTGTCGGTAATCCGGAAGCAGACCTGCTCTTCATCGGCGAGGCGCCCGGTCGCAACGAGGACCTGAAGGGCGAGCCTTTCGTGGGTGCGGCTGGCAAGCTGCTCGACGAGCTGCTGGCGAGTATCGGCCTGCACCGCTCGGAGGTCTATATCGCCAATGTCCTGAAGTGCCGACCCCCCGGCAACCGCGACCCGCTGTCTGCCGAGATCGAGACATGCACACCGTTCCTTGCCGAGCAGGTCCGCATCATCGATCCGAAGGTGGTCGCAACGCTCGGTAACTTCGCGACGCGTTGCATACTCGATACGGAACGCGGCATCACGCAGTTGCGTGGACGGCTCTACGAAGTCGCCGGTCGTCGTGTGGTGCCGATCTATCACCCGGCGGCAACGCTCTACTCGCCCGACAAGAGACAGGTGCTGTTCGATGATTTTCGGCGTCTCCGTACGGTGTTGCAGTGGGCGGCCGAGGGGAGACCTGCCGCGCCGCACGATGACGTGCCGCAGGCGGATGCCAGCCCGTGCGCTGTCGAAGAAGTGCCCGACCAGCCGAGCCTGTTCTAGCCGTCAGGAGGCGACCGTGCGCTTCACGCTGCACACTGCAAGCGAACGAGAGACCGAGCTTCTCGGTGGATACCTGGCCAGACTACTAGAGTCCGGCGATGTCATTGTGCTCGCCGGTGATCTTGGTGCAGGGAAGACGCATTTCGTGAAGGGCGTAGCCGAGCAGCTCGGAGTCTCGGAGCGGGTCACCAGCCCGACATTCAACATCTTGCTTGTGCATCCCGGGCGGCTGACGCTTCACCACTTCGACCTGTACCGGATGGAGCATGCCGGGCAGCTGGAGGACATCGACTTTTGGGGGACGCTCGAGGCAGACGGCGTATCCTTCATCGAGTGGGGTGACCGTTTCCCCGAGGCGCTGCCCGATGACCATCTCGAGATCGCTATCCAGCGAGAGGATGTCGAGCGTCGGCGCTTCAAGGTCATAGCCTCGGGCGAGCGGAGCATGCGACTCGCCGCTGACTGGATGTCAGCATGCGGGCAGGCAAAGGCGTCGGCATGAGGTACGTACTCGCTCTCGACACTGCGACCGAGCACGTCGCGATCGGTCTCGCTGCATTCCGGGCTCCCGATAAGATGCCTCATATGGTCGCCGAGCGGGACTTCGCGGCACCGCGTGCGGCCCTTGGCGCGCTTCTGCCGGCGGTTCGCGAGATGGTTGATGACGCCGGAGTGCACACAGGGAGCATCTCGGTCGTGGCGGTCGGTCGCGGGCCCGGCTCGTTCACCGGCGTGCGCATCGCGGTGGCATCGGCCAAAGGACTGGCGCACGGTCTCGGAGTCCCGCTGGTCGGATTTGGCACCTTGGATGCCGTCGCATGGCGCTTCTCGGGCCATGAGGGCCTGCTTGCGGTCGTTGGCGACGCGATGCGGGGCGAAGTCTATCCGGCGCTGTTCCGCTGCTCAGCAGGTCGCTGTGTGCGTCTTGAGGGGGACTGCGTTGAGAAACCGGTCGTCACTGCGGGGCGCTGGGCGCGCACCTTGACGGAGCCCGTGCTGCTCTCTGGCAATGGTCTTGCGAAGTATCGTGAGGTGTTCACGGATGTGTTGGACGGACGGGTGCGTATCGCCGATGCATCGCTGTGGACGCCGACCGGAGCATCATCGATCACGGCGGCGTGGACCGAGTCGGGCCCGGGCAGCCTACACCATGTTGCCGGTCTCGACCCGGTCTCAGCGTTCGAGGAGGCACACCCCGGCTTGCTGCTGCCTGTGTACACGCGTTTATCCGATGCCGAGGAGGCTGAGCGTCGACGTAGGACGCAGGTGCCGCCATCGGGCGTTTCGCGCCCTGACGGAAGCGCCTCATGAGCCTCACTGTCCGCGACATGATGCCCGTCGACCTAGGCGCTGTCGTGTCCATCGAGCGGGCCAGCTTCCCGTTGCCGTGGAGCGAAGCTCAGTTCCGGGACGAACTCCTGCTTCGAAACGAAGGTCGCTGCTGGTTGGTTGCCGAGAAGGACGGTACGGTCGTCGGCTTCGGCGGCATCGCGGTGTTCGGCGACGAGGCGCATGTGATGGACCTTGCGGTCGCTCCCGCGCACCAGGGCACGGGCATTGCCCGGCGCCTGCTACTTCCACTGATGTGCTCGGCCGCCGAAGGTGGTGCCTCCCGCATAACGCTGGAGGTGCGTCCGGCGAACACGGCGGCCCGGTCGCTGTATGCGTCGGCAGGTTTCGTCGAGGTGGGTACGCACCCCGGCTACTACACCGGCACGGCCGAGGACGCGGTCATCATGTGGACGGGCGAGCTCACGCTCGATGCGGCGGCCGCCATGCTTGCTGCTGATCGCGGTGACGACCTCGTTCTCGCGATCGAGACTTCATGCGACGAGACCGCGGCGGCGGTCATGCGGGGCGGAAGTCAGCTGCTGTCGAGTGTCGTTGCAAGCCAGGTGGACCTCCACGCGCGCTTTGGTGGCGTTGTACCCGAGATCGCCTCGCGCAAGCACACCGAAGCGGTCGTTGCTGTCGTGGACGAGGCTCTCGTCGAAGCAGGGGTCGGCTTCGGCGACCTTACCGCGCTGGCCGTGACGCACGGACCGGGGCTCATCGGTGCGCTTGTCGTCGGCGTCGCGTACGCGAAAGGACTCTCGCTCGGCACGGGACTGCCGCTCCTGGGTGTAAACCACCTTGAAGGGCATATCTTCGCGAACAAGCTCGCCGACCCAGAACTCGAGCCTCCGTTGATCGCGCTCGTGGTCTCGGGCGGTCACACGGCACTCGTACACGTGCCCGAGTGGGGCGTCTATCACACGCTCGGCCAGACGCTCGACGACGCGGCGGGGGAGGCGTTTGACAAGGTCGCCAAGTTGCTCGGACTGGGCTATCCCGGCGGGCCGGTGATCTCGCGCCTCGCGCTCGAAGGCGATCCGGCTGCGATCGCGTTTCCGCGTGCGATGTTACGCTCGGGCAACTACGACTTCTCGCTTTCCGGTCTCAAGACTGCGGTGATCACGTATGTGGAGGCCGAGAAGCGCGCAGGTCGCGAGATCTCGATACCCGACGTCGTAGCCTCCTTCCAGGCCGCTGTCATCGATGTGCAGGTGGCGAAGGCCGTACGTGCCGCCGAGGAGTACGGCGTGCGTGCGTTCTGCCTCGCTGGTGGGGTCGCTGCCAACGCGGCGTTGCGCGAGGGGCTGAGGGCGGCCATGGCCGAGCGGGGCATCCGTTTCTCGGTTCCGACGTTCGCGCTGTGCACCGACAACGCGGCGATGATCGCGGCGGCGGCGCACTTCCGGCTGCAACGTGGATCGTTTCTCGGCCTTGAGGCGGAAGCTGTCGCTAATCTGTGTCTCGGGTAGTTCTGGCTCATCCGTTTCTCGATCCGCCAAAATGTGAGTCTATGACCATCAGGTGTTAGTTATCTGACGCTTGCATCTTGCACCCCGACGTACTAGAATCTCCTTCGGCTGGCACTCGGAGGTCGAGAGTGCCAGAATCACTGAGTATCAGGAGTAGTCAGATCAGTGCGTTGTATGTAGGAGGGTAGAGCATGAAACTCAAGCCGCTGTTCGACAACGTCGTAGTCAAGCCGGCGAAGGCCGAAGAGAAGACCAAGTCCGGCCTTGTTATCCCGGATTCGGCCAAGGAGAAGCCGCAGCGCGGTGAAATCATCGCTGCTGGCGAAGGCCGTTTTGAGGACGGAAAGCGCGTGCCGATGGACGTCAAGGTCGGCGACAACGTCATGTACAAGGAGTGGGGCAAGACCGCCATTAAGATCGATGATATCGAGCACTTCGTCATGGGTCAGATGGACATCCTCGCGATCGTCGAGGACTAGACAGGGCGATTCTGCGGCCGCACGCCGCATGAAGACGGAAATCTACGAAGGAGGGACATAGCCGAATGGCCAAAGACATCAGGTTTGACGAGGGGGCCCGACGCGGTCTCGAGGCGGGCGTGAACAAGCTCGCTGACGCCGTCAAGGTCACCCTCGGCCCTAAGGGCCGTTACGTCGTGCTCGAGCGCAAGTTCGGCGCGCCGACCATCACTAACGACGGCGTTACGATCGCCAAGGAGATCGAACTGGATGATCCCATCGAGAACATGGGCGCCCAGCTTGTCAAGGAAGTCGCCACCAAGACCAACGACGTCGCGGGTGACGGCACCACCACCGCAACCCTGCTCGCCCAGGTCATCGTCCGCGAGGGCCTGCGCAACGTTGCAGCCGGTGCGAACCCGCTCGCGATCAAGCGCGGCATCGAGAAGGCCGTTGAGGTCGTCGTCGACGCCATCAAGGCAAACTCGAAGGATATCGAGGACAAGGAAGAGATCGCGAACGTCGGTACCATCTCCGCCGCTGACGAAGTGATCGGCAACAAGATTGCCGAGGCGATGGAGGTCGTGGGCAAAGACGGCGTCATCACCGTTGAGGAGTCGCAGACCTTCGGTATCGACATCGACACTGTCGAGGGTATGCAGTTCGACAAGGGCTACATCTCGCCCTACATGATCACGGATCCCGACCGCATGGAGGCCGTGCTGAGCGACCCCTATATCCTCATCGCGAACCAGAAGATCAGCAGCATCGCAGACATCCTGCCGGTGCTCGAGAAGGTCATGCAGGCCGGCAAGCAGCTGTTGATCGTTGCCGAGGACGTCGAGGGCGAGGCTCTGCCGACGCTGGTTCTCAACAAGCTCCGCGGTACCTTCACCTCCGTCGCCGTCAAGGCGCCGGGCTTCGGCGATCGCCGCAAGCGCATGCTCGAGGACATTGCCATCGTCACGGGTGGCCAGGTCGTATCCGAGGAACTCGGCCACACGCTCGAGAATATCGGCCTCGAGGTGCTCGGTCGTGCCGCGACGGTGAAGGTCACCAAGGACGACACGACGATCATCGACGGTGCCGGTAGCGAGGACGATATCAAGGCCCGCATAAACCAGCTCAAAGCCGAGATCGAGAACTCCGACTCCGACTTCGACCGCGAGAAGCTCCAGGAGCGTCTCGCAAAGCTTTCCGGCGGAGTGGCTGTCATCAAGGTCGGTGCGGCCACCGAGGTCGAGCTCAAGGAGAAGAAGCACCGCATCGAGGACGCTCTGCAGGCCACGCGTGCAGCTGTCGAGGAGGGCATCGTGGCAGGCGGCGGTGTTGCGCTTGTAGACGCCGTTGACGCGCTGGATGCGCTCGAGCTTGACGCGGAGGAGATGATCGGTGTCAAGATCATCCGCAAGGCTCTGGACGAGCCGCTGAAGACCATCGCGGCCAACGCCGGCTTCGAAGGTTCCGTCGTCGTCGAGAAGGTCCGTACTCTGCCCAAGGGCGCGGGCCTCAACGTCGTCACCGGCGAGTACGGCGACCTGCTCAAGATGGGCGTCATCGATCCGGTGAAGGTCACTCGCACGGCGCTGCAGAATGCCGCGTCGATCGCCGCACTGATCCTCATTACCGAGACGACCATCACCGACATCCCCACGAAGAATGATGCCGGTATGGGCGGCATGGGTGGCATGGGTGGCATGGGCGGGATGATGTAGGACCCGTTCGGTTCGAGCGATTCATGAAGGCCCCTCTTCGGAGGGGCCTTCTTCATTCCTATAGGGAGAGGATGCCATCGGTCAGGAAACGCACGCCGAGGTAGAGCAGGAAGAGCGCACAGGTGCCGATGAGCGTGCGGTAGACCCGGTTGGAAAGAAGGTGGCGTCCCTTCGAGGCCGCAGTTATGACGAAGCCGTACCATGCCACATCCGCCAATTGGTGGCCGAGGAAAAACGCGATGATGCCGAGCGGACCGATGGCGAGGCCATCAGCGGCGAGCTTCACCCCGATGGTCGCCCACCATAGCGTCCAGTAGGGGTTGGAGAGGCTGACGGCGGCTCCGTGAAGTACTGGCCCAACACGCGATGGACGTGCGTCGGCCTCGGCCGTGGCCGCAATGGTGCCGCGTGCTGCACCCAGTAGCAGTCCGCCGCCCATCCAGAGCAGGAAGACACCTCCGATGACGGCGAGTGCGGTAGTGACGACCGGACGTGCCAGCAGTGTCTGCAGACCGAACGCGAAGCCGATGAGGAGAAGTCCTTCGAGTGCCGCATGGCCGACGAGCATCATCGCTGCCGCGAGCGGACCGTCACGCAGCGTGCGGGTCACGGTCACGGTGAGGTAGGGGCCGGGCGCCATCGCGCCCGAGAGCCCGATCAGGAATGCTGCGCCGCCCAGGCGCAATGCTTCGGCTGTCGCTTGCGCGTCCACACGGCCCCTTTCGACTGTGGCGGCTCTCGGACACATCGAGTACAGTACGAGGGCGCTTCCCGCTGATTGGGAACAAGGCTATCAGGAACTGAGACGAGGAGCACCTTTGGCACTTTCTATCGGCATCGTCGGTCTGCCCAACGTGGGCAAGTCAACGCTGTTCATCGCGCTCACGCGCAAGCAGGTAGACGCGGCCAACTACCCCTTCGCCACCATCGAGCCCAACATGGGAGTCGTGCCCGTTCCCGACGCTCGTCTTGACCGTCTGGCCGAGCTCGTGAAGCCCGAGCGCGTGGTTCCGGCGACCGTGGAGTTCGTGGACATCGCCGGTCTGGTAAAGGGCGCCAACGAGGGCGAAGGCCTCGGCAACCAGTTCCTCGCCAACATCCGCGAGACCGACGCGATCGCCGAGGTCGTCCGGTACTTCTCGGACACCAATGTCATACACGTGGACGGCAGGGTCGACCCGGCGTCTGACGTCGAGACCATCAAGACCGAACTTGTGCTGGCTGACCTGGGAACGTTGGAGCGCGCGTTACCGCGGCTCGAGAAGGAAGCCAAGCGCGATAAGGACCTCGTCGCCAAAGTCGAGCTCGCCAAGCGCGTGCAGGCATGGATGGAGCAGGGCCACCGCGCGCGAACCATGGAGATGACCGACGATGAGCGGGCACTGCTGCGCGACCTCCACCTGCTCACGATGAAGCCGATGCTGTACGTCGCGAACATCGACGAAAGCGACGTCGGCAAGGAGTTCGCAGCGATTGACGGCCAGCAGCCGATTCCGATTTGCGCGAAGATCGAGTCCGAGATGGCCGAGCTTGATCCGGCCGAGCTGACCGAGTACCTGGAGATGGAGGGCCTGGAAGAGCCAGGGCTCGATGCGCTCATCCGCGAGGCATACCGGTTGCTGGGCCTGCACAGCTACTTCACCGCTGGCGAGAAGGAAGCCCGCGCGTGGACCGTGCGCGTCGGCGCGAAAGCACCCGAGGCCGCGGCGGTCATCCACACGGACTTCGAGCGCGGATTCATCAAGGCCGAGGTGATCTCGTACGCGGACTACGACGCCCTGGGCAGTGAGGCCGCCGTGAAGGCGGCAGGCAAACTGCGCGTGGAGGGCAAAGAGTACGCCGTGGCCGATGGTGACGTCATGCACTTCCGCTTCAACGTCTGACGCTACGACGGGGGCGGTAGTCGCCGAGCCTTCGCGAGCTCCCAGTCCAGCAGGTAGTCGAGCGCACCCCACGATCCGAGTATGTTCCATCCGCGCAGACGCGCGTTCTCGTGCATGATGAACTCGCGTGTCACCTTATCGAGATAGCGCCAACCGAACAGCATCACCGGCTGGCCGTTCTTCGCCGCCAGACTACCCGCTGCGAGCGCGTCGGGGAAATTCTGCCCGGTCGCAGCGTAGGGAGTGATGTCGCCCTCGGGCCAGAAGTGTTTCACGACTGCGATGTTGGTGGCATAGCGGTTTGCGCCCCAGAGGCGCTCGACCTCACTCACTTCGATGCTCGCGGCCGCTGCGGCGGCAGTGGCGACCGCAGAGGAGACGACGCCCGTCCCGCCGACGATGACTACTGTGGTCGTCTCGGCTGCATGTGCCAGGATGAACTCCGATGTTGCGCTGGCGAGCGAGTCCTTCGGCGTCAGAAGTACGGGCATGCCATGCATTGCCGAGAATGACGCCGCCGATGCGGCGTCCGCGTACGTTTCGCCGGATACGACGGTGACACCGGCGCCCGGTGTGACGCCGAGTTCGTCAGCGATGAGGGCGGCGGTCTCGTAACGGTCGGCGCCGCCGATGCGCACGACCTCACTCGCCTCGATGCTTGCGGCTTCAGCAGCTGCGGTGGCTACTGCGGAAGAAACGGCACCCGGTCCTCCCAGGACGATCACGCTCGAAGCGCCCAGGTCGGCGATTGCATCGGCGACAGTGGTGGGCAGGGACGACGCCTTCGTGAGCAGCAGCGGGGCGTTGAGGTGGTAGGAGAGGGGCGCGGCAGTCAATGAGTCCGGCCAGTCCTCACCCGACGCGATGAGCACCGTGTCTGAGCCGGACGGCCAGCCTTCACGTGCAATCGCAACGGCGGTCTCATAGCGAGTGGCGCCTGCGACGCGCGGCTCGATCGGCTTGATCAAGTCGGCCGCCAGGTACCGGTCGATGGCATTGGCGATGCCGACGGCGACGCTGTGGCGGAACGCGGGGGTTAGCAGCAGAGCGCGTTCGGCGTCGTTGTCCAGGAACGCGACCTCAACGAGTGCAGCCGGCATGTTCGCCCAGCGGATCACGTAGTAGCCCACGTCATCGACTCTGCGGTCATAGGTGCCGGCGCTTGCGACTATCTCCTTCTGCAGGTAGGTCGCGAGGGTCTTAGAGGGGCCGGTTTCGGTGATCGTGTTCCAGCTGTTATAGAAGGTCTCGGTGCCTGTGCCTCCGCCTGCGTTGTTATGGATCGAGATGAAGATGTCGGCTTCCCACGTGTTTGCCTTGTCGCAGCGTGCCTGGAGGTCGTCGTAGTACGTTGAGTCCAGTCCATCTGCATACAGGTAGTACTGCTGAGCGTATTTGTCCCAGTGCCAGGTCGGGATGTCTTTGGAGCAGACGGTGTAGTCGCCCGTGCGACTCATTGCCACATCGTGCCCGCGCGACTGGAGTACGGAGCGTGTCTCGAGTGAGATGAGCAGGTTCACGTACTTCTCTTTGACGCCACCATACACGGCGCCCAGGTATCTGCCACCATGTCCCGGGTCGAGGAATATGCGCGCGGCGAGCGCGCGAGAGGGAGATCCACACAGGAGGGCAACGAAAATGAGCGCCACGAAGGCGACATTCCGAGTCCGTGCGACTGCGGCTGCGACGGTGTGCTGCGAATGCATCGTCCGGCTCCTTGGGACGGGCTACTGCTCCCCATTTAACCACACTCACAGGCACCTCTTGCAGTGACGGGGGCAACGGTATACAGAGAGGCTGCGCTCACATTGACACCCCCTACCCCTCGGGCTAGCATGTATGCACCTTGCAAGCCTCATGGAGCAGCTGACGTCGCAGCATCCGTCGGACCAGGAACTCCCCGCCGCACCTCGAGGCGATTCCTGGTCCTTGTTGTATAGGCGCTCCGTGTGTGGTTGATGAGTTCGCTACGAAGCAGTCAGGAGGCGCGATACCAGTATGGAAGTCGAGATCGGGCGTGGTAAGACCGCACGGCGTGCGTATGGTTTCGACGACATTGCGATCGTTCCGTCACGCAGGACGCGTGACCCCCGCGATGTGAACATCACTTGGGAGTTCTCCCACAAGGGCGAGACCCACGTCTTTCCGCTTCCGGTGCTCGCCTCGGCAATGGACGGTGTCGTCGATCCTGCGTTCGCGGTCACGATGGGCAAGCTCGGCGGTCTTGCCGTCCTCAACCTTGAGGGCATCCAGACGCGCTATGCCGACCCCGCCCCTCATCTCGACGCCATCGCCTCCTTCTCGAAGGACGAAGCGACCCCGCGTATGCAGGAGATCTACGCTGCCGAGGATGTGAAGCCCGAACTCATCACTCGTCGCGTGAAGGAGATCAAGGACGGCGGCGTACTGGCGGCGGCCTCGCTGACTCCGCAGAACGTGGAGCGCTATATCGACGCCGCGATGGCGGGTGGACTCGACGTCCTCGTCATCCAGGGTACAGTCGTGAGTGCGGAGCACGTTTCCACCTACGACAAGCCACTCGACCTCAACGCTTTCATACGCGGCCTCGACATCCCCGTCATCGTGGGCGGCTGCTGTAGCTACCAGGGTGCTCTCCACCTCATGCGCACCGGCGCAGTTGGCGTTCTCGTGGGCGTCGGCCCCGGTCACGCATGCACTTCGCGTCGCGTCCTGGGCATCGGCGTCCCGCAGTGTACTGCCGTCGCTGACGCCGCTGCCGCCCGTATGCGCCACCTCGACGAGACCGGCACCTACTGCCACGTCATCGCCGATGGCGGCATGCGTACGGGTGGAGACCTCGCCAAGGCCATCGCCGTTGGTGCGGACAGCGTCATGATCGGCTCGCCGCTGGCCTCCGCTTCTGAGGCGCCCGGGCGCGGTTTCCATTGGGGCATGGCGACCTTCCATCCGGACCTGCCGCGCGGTACGCGCGTCCAGGCCGGCGTCAAGGGCACGCTCGAGGAGGTTCTCGTGGGTCCCGCTCGCGAGAACGATGGCACCCTGAACCTGTGTGGTGGCCTCAAGACATCCATGGCTACCTGTGGCTATGAGAACCTCAAGACCTTCCAGAAGGCCGAGGTAATGGTCGCGCCCTCGCTGCAGACGGAGGGCAAAGTCCTCCAGCAGTCGCAGGGTGTGGGCATGGGCCGGTAGGGGTCGCCGGGTGAGCTATCACGAGCAGCAGCCGACCGTCTTCGTCGTAGACTTTGGCGCGCAGTACGCGCAGCTCATTGCGCGTCGCGTGCGCGAAGCCAAGGTCTACTCCGAAATCGTCTCGCACGACATCACCGCTGAAGAGATCGAGCGTCGCCGACCGGCGGCGCTCATCTTGTCGGGCGGTCCGGCCAGCGTCTACGCGCCCGGTGCTCCGAAGATGGATCCGCGTATCTACAACCTAGGCATCCCTATATTGGGCTTCTGCTACGGTATGCAGCTCATGGCGCTCGATCTTGGCGGTCAGGTCCCTCACACAGACATAGGTGAGTACGGGTTCGCCGAGCTTGCCGTGATGGATCCGGAATGCCGACTCCTTGAGGGTGTTCCCAGGATCTCGCAGGTCTGGATGAGCCACCGCGACAGTGTCGGTACGGTTCCCGAAGGCTTCCTTGTCACGGCGCGTACAGACATCACGTCCGTTGCGTCGATGGAGGACTCGACCCGCGGCTTGTATGCGACGCAGTTCCACCCGGAAGTCGCGCACACCGAATACGGCCAGCAGATCATCAAGCGCTTCCTGCACGACATTGCCGACATCCCGCCGGTCTGGACGATGGTGAACATCATCGACGAGACCATCGAACGCATCCGCGAACAAGTCGGTAGTGACAAGGTCATCTGCGGGCTTTCCGGCGGCGTCGACTCCAGCGTAGTTGCGGCGCTTCTGCACCGGGCGATTGGCGATCAGTTGACCTGCGTGTTCGTCGACCACGGCATGCTTCGCCTCGACGAGGCCGCCGATGTCGTGCGCGTGTTCGGCGACCAGTTCCGCATCGACCTCGTACACGTGCAGGCGCAGGAGCGCTATCTCGGTCTACTCGAACACGTCACCGACCCTGAGCTCAAGCGTCGCATCATCGGCGAGGAGTTCTGGAAAGTCTTCTTCGAGGAGGCCACCACGCTTAAGGGCGTGAAGTGGCTGGCGCAAGGGACGCTCTATCCCGACGTCATCGAGAGCGGCAACAAGACCGCTGCCAAGATCAAGAGCCACCACAACCTCATCCCGTTCCCGGAGGGCGTACACTTCGACCTTATCGAGCCGCTGAGGGCACTCTTCAAAGATGAGGTGCGTGCGGTCGGTGCCGAGCTCGGTCTGCCCGATGAAATCGTTCACCGACAGCCGTTCCCGGGTCCCGGGCTTGCGGTCCGCATAATCGGCGCTATTACCGAGGAGAAGCTGGAGATCCTGCGCAAGGCGGACGCCATTGTGCGTGAGGAGATATCGAACTGGGACACCGAGCGCAGCGTGTGGCAGTACTTCGCCGTTCTGCCTGACATACGCTCTGTCGGCGTCATGGGCGACGAGCGTACCTACGGTCATCCCATCATCATCCGTGCGGTCTCCTCGGCAGATGCGATGACCGCCGACTGGGCACGTCTGCCGCACGAACTGCTCGCGAAGATGAGTAACCGGATCATCAACGAGGTCGATGGCGTCAATCGGGTGGCGTACGATATCACCAGCAAGCCCCCTGGAACGATCGAGTGGGAATAACAAAGGTATGACGAGCGTCGGCTGCACCTCGTCGGCGCTTGGTGCAAGTGATGGCCCCCTGACACGAGGTGGAGTGAAGACAATGGCCGAGCACACCGAAGACGTCCAGCACAGAATCGCCGAGCTGCGGGCGCAGATCGACCAGGTCGATTGCCGCATCGTCAAGCTGCTGAACGAACGCGCCGGGCTCGCGCTTGCCATCCGTGAGCTCAAGCCCATGGTCAACTGGGGGCTCTACGACCCGAAGCGCGAGGAGGAGATCTTCACGCAGCTGTCGGCGCGCAACGACGGTCCGCTCTACGATGACAACCTGCGCGATATCTATGAGGCTATCCTGCATGTCATGAAGGAGCTCTGAGCCGACATGACCGATCAGGCACGTGCTATCGGTGCGGTCGTGCGGGACGGTAAGTGCATCACGCTCGTGGTCGGTCCGTGCTCGATTGAGAGCCGTGAGCAAATCATGGAGGTGGCTGCGGTCACTGCCGAGCTGGGAATCCGCGTGCTGCGTGGTGGCGCGTACAAGCCGCGTACGTCGCCCTATTCGTTTCAGGGGCTGGAAGAGGAGGGCCTCAAGCTGCTCAAGGAAGCAGGGGAGCGCTACGGGCTGCTGACGTGCACGGAGGTCGTTGACTCTGCGCACGCCGAGCTCGTGGACAGCTACGTGGACATCTTGCAGGTTGGCACGCGCAACATGGCCAACTACTCGCTGCTCAAGCGCCTCGGCAGCGTGACTGCCGAGAGTGGCAAGCCCGTGCTGTTCAAGCGAGGAATGGCCGCGACTATTGACGAGTGGCTTGCGGCAAGCGAGTACATCACGAGTCAAGGTAATCCGAATGTCATATTGTGCGAGCGCGGTATCAGGACATTCGAAACGTCGACTCGCTTTACGCTGGACATCACCGCGGTCCCGGTCGTCAAGAAGCTCTCGAATCTGCCGATCATCATCGATGCGTCACACCCTACGGGGCAGGCGGACCTGGTTCCCGCCGTCTGTCGTGCGGCGGTCGCTGTCGGTGCGGACGGCATCATGGTCGAAGCGCATCCAAACCCGCGCAAAGCGCTCTCCGACGGTCCACAATCGCTCGATCTACCGCGGCTTCGTGGACTGGTTAGCGAACTTCAGCCTGTGGCAGAATCTGTAGGAAGAACAATCGCCTGACGAGAACTCGGCCTGTAAGTTGCTGCACAATGCTTGAACGTCGACTGAGAGGTGATGCAGGTGGCGGGGGTCTCACTTTACCGGTTCTGTGCCCATTGCGGCTCAGAGAACGAACCTCGCCTCGGTTACTGCGCTGATTGCAATGACCCCGTCTGCTCGAAGTGTGGCAATGTCCAGCACGTGCATGGCGAGTCCCGGGCAATGCACGACATGTGCCTCAAACACGGCGAGAACGGCGGCTTCTCCATGATCAAGTTCGTGAAGTGATGAGCGTCCCGCGCACCTGGAGCTAGGCCGCTTCCGCGTGTACACTGGACACCCTATGAGCTACCTTCTCGACGACCTCAACCCTGCGCAGCGCGACGCTGTCATGGCCACCGACGGGCCCCTGCTCGTACTGGCCGGCGCTGGCTCGGGCAAGACGCGCGTGCTCACGTACCGTATCGCGCACCTGATTGCCGAGAAGCGCGTGTCGCCTGCCGATATCCTGGCCATTACCTTCACCAACAAGGCGGCGCAGGAGATGCGTCGTCGCCTCGAGGCGCTTGTGGGCCCCGGTGTACGGGCGATGTGGGTGATGACATTCCACGCGATGTGCGTGCGCATCCTGCGCGGCGAGGCGCATCGTCTTGGCTACACGCGCAACTTCTCGATCTACGACGGGGACGATAGCAAGCGCATGATCTCGGCAATCATGGCCGACCTCGAGATCGACCCGAAGAATGTGCCAGTCAAGATGATCTCGGGGCGCATTTCCTCGGCGAAAAACGAACTCATTGGTCCCGCACGTTACGCCGAGGATGCGGCTATGCCGCCGATGAAGATCACCGCGAAGGTGTACCCGCTCTACCAACAGCGGTTGCGTGCGGCCAACGCGATGGACTTCGACGATCTGCTCGTCAATGCGCACCGTCTCTTCGCCGAGCACCCTGAGGTGCTCGCGTTTTACCAGGACCGCTTCCGCTACATCCATGTGGATGAGTATCAGGACACCAACCACGCGCAGTACTCGATCGTGAACCTGCTCGCCGCCAAGCACCGCAACCTCATGGTGGTGGGCGATGACGATCAGTCGATCTACTCGTGGCGCGGCGCGGACATCCGCAACATCCTCGAGTTCGAGCACGACTATCCCGAAGCGACCGTCATCAAGCTCGAGCAGAACTACCGCTCCACGCAGACGATCCTCACGGCAGCGAACGCTGTGGTCGCCAACAACGCGGGGCGCAAGCCGAAGACGCTGTGGACCGCGAACGTCGGCGGCGAGGCTATCACGCGCTACTACGCGAGCGACGAGAAGGACGAGGCACGCTTCGTCGGCCAGGAGGTCGAACGTCTCCTGCGAGAGGAGCACCGCGGCTACGACGAGTTCGCGGTCTTCTATCGCACCAACGCGCAGTCGCGCACACTCGAGGATATCTTCCTGCGTATGGGCGTGCCCTACCGACTGGTGGGCGGCACGCGTTTCTTCGAGCGTGCTGAGATCAAAGACGTGATGTCGTGGCTGCGTGCGGTTGTGAATCCGGCTGACATACAGTCGGTTGAGCGCTTGCTCGCCAAGCGGCAGGGCATCGGTAAGACGACCGTGGATACGCTCAAAGCGCGCTCCTACGAGAGCGACATCACGCTCTCGGAGACAATCGAGCGAGCCGCAGGCGAAGACTGGCTCTCCACCGCTCCGCGCCGCAAGGTCGCCGAACTCGCGGTGGTGCTTGCCGAGACTCGCGCGCTCGAGGCCGAAAAGCTTCGAGACCGTGTCGAAGAGATTGTGAAGTGCTCCGGGCTGCTCTCGGCATTGGCCGCCGAAGACACGAGCGAGGCAGAGGGGCGTGCTGAGAACATCCACGAGTTCTTCGGCGTTGTGCAGGAATACGACGAGACGCACGAGGAAGAAGAGCGCACGCTTGAGGCGTTCTTGGAGTGGATGGCATTGCGCACGGACCTTGACCAGCTGGCCGAGGAAGACCGTTCGGTCACACTCATGACGTTGCACACCGCCAAAGGCCTTGAGTATCCGGTCATCTTCATGGTGGGCATGGAAGACACGATCTTCCCGCATGCGAACTCGATGTTCGACCCCCAAGGGCTCGAGGAGGAGCGCCGTCTGTGCTACGTGGGGATCACGCGTGCTCGTGAGCGCTTGTATCTCACGCATGCGAACCAGCGGTCGCTCTTCGGTCAGTCGCAGTACAACCCGCCGAGCCGTTTCCTCAAGGAGGTGCCCGACGAGTGCATTCGCACAGAGGGTGTCGGTTCCGCCGGCTTCGGCGCCGCTGCGCCGGGACGCGGTCGCGGGAGCCGTGGCGGGTCAACGCGCTGGTCGAGCGGGTTCGCCGTGGGCTCTTCTGTACCCGGGGGGCGCGTGTTCGGGTCGGGGCAGCGCCGCACCAGCGAGCCGAAGGAGAGCCTGCAACTTGCGACGGGTGACGTCGTCGACCATAAGACCTTCGGGCGCGGGACGGTCCTGGAGGTCAAAGGTGACCGCGTGTCGATACGTTTCGACGGGCAAGCGGGGACGAAGAACCTCCTGATAGGGTACGCTCCGATACGTAAGGTTGAGTGATTCTCGGCGGCTTTCAGGCCGCGAAGGGAGTGAGAATGGGGCAGATCCTCGTCTTCGGTCACCGCAACCCGGACAACGACTCCATATGTTCGGCGGTCGCCTACGCGCACCTCAAGAATCGCACGGATGTTGAGAATGTGTACGTGCCGGCGCGCCTCGGCCCAGTGCCCCCCGAGACCGCGTGGGTGTTCGAGCGTTTCGGTGCGGACCTGCCCGATGAGATCCCCCATGTGCGTACGCGCGTACGCGACGTCATGACCGTCGAGGTCGTCTCGGTCGCTCCTGACGAGAACATGCTGTTGGCGGGTCGACTCATGCGACAGCACGGCATTCGCGCACTACCGGTCGTCGATGAGGGTGGTGTGGTGCGCGGTCTGGTGAACGTCAACATCCTTGCCGAGCGCTACATCGAGGAGACCGATGTCGCGGGCTTCGCAGAGCTTCCCGTGACTGTCGGCCAGCTCGCTCAGGCGCTGGGCGGCAGCGTGCTTGAGGGTGACCCGGATATGGTTCTCTCTGGTGGGGTGCTGATCGGCGCGATGGAGCCGCAGACGATGCGCAGCTACATCAAGCCCGGCGACACGCTCATCGTTGGTGATCGCGTTCGCACCCAGCCGATGGCGATCGAGGCGGGTGTTGCCTGCCTGATCGTCACCGGAGGCGCCACACCCGAAGACGGCGTCGTCGAACTTGCGGCAAGCAGCGGGACAGCGATGGTCTCCTCTCCGCACGACACCTACGGGACAGCGCGTCTGGTGAACCTGAGCCACAGCGTAGGCGAGATCATGGATGCCAACCTGCTGCTTGTCGGTCCCGATATGCTCCTGTCAGAGGTGGCCGAGGACCTCATAGAGTCGCCACACCGTGAGGCGGTCGTTGTCGATGACGGTGGCAAGCTGCTGGGCATGATAACGCGCACGAACCTGGCACGCGGACTGCGCCGCCGCATCATCCTGCTCGATCACAACGAGCTCGCGCAGTCGGCTTCCGGTGCCGAGGAGGCTACGATCGTCGAGATCGTGGACCACCACCGTGTGGGTGACGTGCAGACCGCTGCACCGATCCTGTTCCTGAACATGCCGGTGGGCTCCACCGCTACGATCGTGGCCGAGCGATACCGCGAACTTGGCGTTGACGTGCCGATCTCCGTGGCCGGTCTGCTGCTCTCAGCGGTGCTGTCCGATACCGTGCTGTTGAAATCGCCCACGACCACTGCGATCGATCGTGAGGTCGCGGAGCGGCTTGCGGCGCTGCTGAAGTTCGAGCCGCTCGAGTTCGGCATGGAGATGTTTAAGGCACGCTCGGCGTATGAGACCTTCTCGGCGGAACGGGTCGTAGGCGCCGATCTCAAGGAGTATCGCATCGGTGACGCATCCATCGCGATCGGGCAGGTGGAGACGGTTGACGCCGGCGAGATCCTGGCTCACCGTGACGAGATCGTGGCAGCCATGCGCGCGCTGCGTGAGGCGCGCCGCTACGACCTCGTGCTGCTGATGGTGACCGATGTCGTGCGGGAGGGGAGCAATATCGTGGCCGAGGGTAGGACGCGTATCGCGGAGCGAGGTCTGGGCGTGTCGTTCGCGAATGGGTCTGCCTGGATGGATGGCGTGCTGTCGCGCAAGAAACAGGTTGCTGCGCGTTTGCTCGAGGCGGTGGGCGCATGAGTCCGATGGTGCCGCGTCCCGTTTCGTGGCGTCGTGATCCGCGTTCGGGACTGCTGGTCATCGCGTTCGGCGTTGCGGGTGTTTCGTTCCTTATGCTGACGGCCGCCGTGTTGCTGATGCCGGCGTTTCTGACCTTCGACGTCCACATCTCCGAGCTTGTGCGCGATATCTCGCTGCCGGGGCTGGAAGGCGTCGCGCGTTTCTTCACGACGTTGGGCAGCTTCTGGGTCATGAGCGCGCTCACACTCGGGGCGAGCGCCTATCTGTACGTGCGCGGCCGCAGAGCCGAGGCGCTGCTGCTCGTACTCACCGTGTCGTTGGGCGCGCTGCTCGGGGAGGGGCTCAAGCTGGTCGTCGGTCGCGTGCGCCCCGCGCTTGAGTACGCTCGCATCGCCATTCCGCAGTCCTACAGCTTCCCTTCCGGTCATGCGCTCTCTGCAGCGACATTCTTCGGGGCAGTCGGTTTCATCGCGCTCATCGGCGAACGACAGCTGCGCCGTTCGGTCGTGGTCGTCGCACTCTGTATCTTCATGGCGCTGTCCGTGGGCTTCTCGCGCGTGTACCTCGGTGTGCACTTTCTCGGTGACGTCGGCGGCGGTTGGCTGCTCGGCGCTGCATGGGTCATGCTGATGATCTTGCTGGGAGCCACGTGGGGCGCGGGAGCGGTCGAGAAAGGCTAGCGTGCCCTGGGCAGGGTGACCGTGACGCGAGTGCCCACTGCGGGCGTTGAGTCGATTGCTACGCGACCTCCGGAGCGCTCAACTACATTCCTCACGAGCGAGAGGCCTAGTCCTGTGCCCCCGCTGTCTCGCACGCGCGAGCGATCTACGCGGTAGAAGCGTTCGAAGACTCTCGGGAGATCCTCGGGAGGGATGCCCATACCTGTGTCGGCGACCGAGATGGCGACGTTGGGATCGTCTGTCACTACCGATACGGTGACTTTGCCCGTATCTGTGTATGCGATCGCATTAGCCAGCAGGTTGTCGAGTGCCACCGCCACATCGGTGCGGTCAGCGGCAGCGAAGACGTCTTCGGTGCTGACCGCGGAGAAGTCCGCCTTGAGTGCAAGTCCCTTCTCTGATGCGGCACGCGAGTGCGCCGCTAGCGCGAGATCTATCGCTTCACGAACGTCTGTGATCGCATCACGTGCGGGGGCCGTTTCCAGCCGAGAAAGATCCAGCAGGTCGAGCACGAGCTGACGCATTCGGGCAGCTTCCGCACGTATCTGGCTGACGAACGTGAGCGCCTGCTCAGCGTCGCCGTCAGCAGCTGCGTCCCGTGCCGACTCAGCGAGTAGCAGAATGCCAGCAGTAGGCGTCTTGAGCTCGTGTGACGCGTTGGCCACGAAGTCGCGGCGCATACGTTCGACGCGAGCCCGGTCAGTTATGTCTGCAACGACGACGAGGCTGCGCGTGTGCTGCGGCGAGCGCTCGAGCAGAACGACGGTGAGCCTGAATGAACGGCCACGCGGGTCCGGGCCGATCTCGGTGCAGGCGCTCTCGTCGCCAGAGAGGTTCTCGCGAATAGCAGTGACGAGGGAAGCCGGCAACCCGCTGTCGGCGAGGGAGTGGTCTAGCAGCGTCAGGACGAGCGGGAAGATCTCGGCGGCCGACCGGTTTGCGAGAGTGATGCGTTCATCTTCGAGGAGAAAGACGGCGTCTTGCAGACCGTCTAGAACGGCATGCAGATTCGTCTGCTCAGTCTCTAGCGCTCCTATACGGTCACGCAGTTGTGCGCGCAGGCGTGCAAGTGCCTCGGCGAGTGGCGCGAGCGCGCCACTTTCATCAGGCACGGATGCATTCAGGTTGCCGGACGCCATGGTCGTCGCAGCATCCGCGAGCCGTTCGACCGGCCTCGCGGTCGCGGTCGCGATACGCACGCCTACGCCGAGCGCGATCACGAGGGCGGCCCCGAGCAGCGCAAGACCAGTGCGGCGTGTCTGAGCGCTCAGCTCACGGATGCGCTCGAGAGACTCCGACACGCGCAGTGCGACGTGCTTACCTTGGAAGCTCGCGGGGACGGCTACGTACATTTGCTGCACGCCCTGGGTGGCCGATTCGCGTATGTCTCGGCCAATCGAACCGGCCAGTGCTGCCGCCACCTCGGGGCGGTCCGCGTGGTTCTCCATGGTGCCCGGTTCTTCCTCGCTGTCCGCGAGTACGACTCCGTTGGATGCGATGACGGTCATGCGCAGATCGGTTCGCGCGACGAGACTGTCGACCGATGACGCCAGGTCGATATCCGGCTGGCCGAGCACTAGTACGCCCGCCTGAGCGACGCTCTGAAGATGCGTCTGCTGCTGCTCGATGACAGTGTCGGTCAGCGGGCCGAAGAGGCTCCAGCCCCATAGCCCCGCGAAGAGCGCGACGATGACGACGTAGCCGAGTGCGAGCCGTACCCGGTAGGAGGACGCCCATGTGCGCGTGGCATTGCCCACTACGCGTGCGCCTCACTTTCGGGGAGGGGTCTCGGATCGAAGCGGTAACCCACACCGTGGACGGTCTGGATGTAGTCGTAGGCAGAGTACTCTTCGAGCGCCTGGCGGAGGCGGCGAATGTGCACGTCGATCGTGCGCGAAGAGGGAAGGAAGTCATATCCCCAGACCTCGGTGGCGAGGCGCTGCCGCGACATGAGCAGCCCTGGGTTTGCAGCGAGGGCGACGAGGAGCTGGAACTCCTTGAGGCGCAGCTTGACCGGCTGCTGTGCGACCGATAGGCGGAACTGTCCCACCTCGATGCGCAAGTCACCAGTCTCGATGATGTCGTCCTGCTCAAGGATATGGCGCTCGCGGACGCGTCGCAGGTTCGCTCGGACACGCGCCAGCAGTTCTTCCATCGAGAACGGTTTGGTGATGTAATCGTCGGCGCCAGCGTCCAGCCCGCGAACCTTGTCGCGTTCCTGGTCGAGTGCGGTGACCATCACGATCGCCACGTCGGTGTCTTTTGCCCGCAGCCGCTCGGCAAACGTGTAACCGTCGACACCGGGGAGCATGAGATCGAGCAGGACGAGATCGGGCAGTTCACGCTCGGCGATAGAGAGGCCCTCGATGCCATCGGCGGCCGTCAGGGTATCGAAACCGGCGCGCCTGAGCGCATAGTCGACGGTCTGTCTGATGATAGGGTCATCTTCAACCACGAGAATCCTCGCCATCGCCATCTCCAATCAGAAGTACCGTCTTGGGCAATCATGCCCGCGTGTGGCCGGATGTAAAAGGCATTTAACAAAGGTTTCACATTGAGTGCCCAAGGTTTACATCAGTGCAACCAACTCCACTGCGGCGCGACCTACGCTGTTCATGCGTCGACAGCACGGTGCCGCCGACGGGAAACGTATCCTGACTTGAGAAGAGGGATTGGTGAACAGGAAGCGGATCGTTGTGCTCGGACTCGTATTCGCGATGCTGCTCGGCGTCTTTGCGCTGGCCGGCTGCGGCAAGACCGAGGACACCACGGACGGCACGACCGATGGCACGACCGAGCCGGTAGCCGAAGAGCTCACGGGCGCCATCAACGTCGAGGGCTCCGACACGCTCGTCAACGTTGCGGGCGCGTGGGCCGACGCGTTCATGACCGAGAACCCCGGCGTCATGATCTCGGTCAAGGGCGGCGGTTCCGGTACCGGCATCGCTGCGTTAATCAACGGCACGGTGGACTTCGCGGACGCGTCTCGTGAGATCAAGGACGAGGAGATCCAGCAGGCCAGTGACAACGGGATCGACCCGGTGGAGCACAGGGTCGCCATCGATGGCATCGCCATCGTCGTGAACTCCGGCAACGGTGTCGAGGCGCTCACTATGGACCAGCTCGGCAAGATCTACCGTGGCGAGATCACCAACTGGAAGGACGTCGGTGGTGCGGACAAAGCCATCGTCCTCCTCTCGCGTGACAGCTCCTCGGGAACGTACGAGTACTTCAAGGAAGCGGTCGTCGGTAAGGACGCCGAGTACGCCAAGGAGGCCAAGCTCCTGCCTTCGAACCAGGCGATCGCCGACGAGGTCAAGGCCAACGACGCGGCCATCGGCTACATCGGCCTCGGCTACCTCACCCCGGACGTCAAGGTCGTCGCGGTGGATGGCGTGAAGGCCTCCGTCGAGACCGCCAAGGACGGCAGCTACCCGATCAGCCGCTACCTGTACATGTACAGCAACGGCGAGCTGAGCGACGTCATGCAGGCGTACCTGGACTGGATCCTCGGCTCCGACGGTCAGAAGATCGTAGCCGACGAGGGCTTCGTCCCGCTGCAGTAGCACAGTGGCGATATCGACTGACACGAAGCGCGGTCGAGCCCTCGGTCGCACGGCAAGTCGCCGTGCGACCGAGGTCGTCGTTCGCGCACTGGTGTTCGCATGCGGTTGGCTGGCCATCGTGATCCTGGCCGCCATCGCCGTATTCTTGCTCACGAACGGGCTGCGTTCGATCGATGAGGTCGGCCTCGGCACGATGCTGACGGGTACCTCGTGGTATCCCACGTCGAACAACGCGCAGTTCGGCTTCCTTCCCCTCATCCTTGGTTCGCTGTTCGTCACCGGCGTTGCCCTTGTGGTCTCAGTGCCAGTGGGCGTCGGCGCCGCAGTCTACCTGTCCGAGTTCGCGGGCCGCGGTTTCAAAGAGGTCGCGAAGTCCGTCGTCGAATTCATGGCAGCCGTCCCTTCGGTCGTCTACGGCCTCATTGGCGTCGCGGTACTCATCCCGTGGGTGCGCACCACCTTCCAGCTCGACAGCGGCATGACCGCGCTCACCGGCGGCATTGTTCTCGGTGTCATGTCGATCCCTACCGTGCTCTCCATCTCTGAAGATGCCCTGCATGCTGTGCCCGAGTCGCTTCGGCAGGCCTCGCTCGCGCTCGGCAACACGCGTTGGCAGACGACGTACAAAGTCGTCGTTCCTGCCGCGTCCTCGGGCATCTTCGCGGCGGTGATGCTGGGGTTGGGCCGCGCTATCGGTGAGACGATGGCGGTGCTTATGCTCACGGGCAACGCTGCCGTAATGCCCACAGGCGTGTTCGAGTCAGTCCGCACCATGACGGGCACGATCGCCGCCGAGATGGGCGAGGTCGTCCGCAAGGGCCTTCACTACTCGGCGCTCTTCTCGGTCGGGCTGGTGCTGTTCGCCATGACGTTTGCGATCAATCTGGCGGCAGACCTCGTGCTCGAGCGCCAGCGGAAGAGGTGGCGACGATGAACCGGGTGCAGCGTGCGCGGTTTGCCGAGAAGGTCGCGAAGACCGTTCTGGGTCTGATGGCGGTGATCGTGCTGGTCACCGCTGCCGCCGTCTTCATTTACATCCTCTCCAAGGGCTACCGCGCGATCAGCTGGGAGTTCCTGACCACCCGGCCTCTCAAGCTGGGGCGCGAGGGTGGGATCGGGCCGGCGATAGGCGGCACCGTGTGGCTGGTCTCGCTCACCGCGTTGTTCACGCTGCCCATCGGCATCCTCGCAGGCGTGTATCTCTCGGAGTACGCGCCCCGCAATCTGCTGACGCGATCGATTCGCTTAGCAATCACGAACATGGCGGGCGTTCCCTCTATCGTCTACGGACTGTTCGGGCTTGCTGCGTTCGTCATGTTGGCGAACTTCAAGGTGTCCGTGCTGTCGGGGGCGCTCACTCTCACTTGCATGACGCTTCCAGTCGTCATCACGGTCACCGAGGAAGCGCTTCGGCAGGTGCCACAGGATCTTCGCCACGCCTCGTTGGCGCTGGGGTCCACGAAGTGGCGCACTGTCCGCAAGGTCGTGCTGCCTGCCTCGATGCCGGGCATCGTGACGGGCTCTATCCTGGGTCTGGCGCGTGCTGCTGGCGAGACTGCGCCGATCCTGTTCACCGCTGCCGTGTTCATGTCACCACAGTTGCCGCGTTCACCGCTCGATCGGGTGATGGCGCTGCCGTACCACATCTATGCCGAGGTGACCTCCGTGCCCAACTGGAGCGAGGACCTCATCTGGGGCACCGCGCTAGTGCTCGTCGCGGGAATCAGCATCGTGAGCGTGGCCGCAGGGGTCTGGCGCTCGATCCAGAGGAGGAAGATCCGTTGGTGAACGCACTCAACGTGGGACTCGAGACTGCTACTGTGCCATCCCTTGTGGTGACCGACCGGTCACACATTGCATTGGCCCGAACGGATGCCGGTGGCAGCTTCACGCTGGCCGATGTATCTGTCGCGTATGGTCGCGATCTCGTCATCGAGGGCGTCGGCATGTACATCGCGCCTCGTTCGGTCACCGCGCTCATCGGGCCGTCGGGTTGTGGCAAGTCGACGCTCCTGCGATGCCTTAATCGCATGAACGACGAGTTCGGGAACGTGAGAGTCGGCGGGCGCATCACGCTTGATGGTCAAGACATCATGAACAAGGAGATGGATCCCGTTGAGTTGCGTATGCGGGTGGGGCAGGTGTTCCAGCGCCCGAATCCCTTCCCGATGTCGATCTACGACAACGTTGCCTACGGTCCGCGCACTCAGGGTATCCGGAAGCGCAGAGAGCTCGACGATCTCGTCGAGGACTCCCTCCGTCGTTCGGCGCTCTACGAAGAAGTGAAGAAGAATCTCAAGAAGCACGCATTCGAGCTCTCCGGCGGTCAGCAGCAGCGCCTCTGCATCGCACGGGCGCTGGCGACGATGCCCGAGGTGCTGCTGATGGATGAGCCCGCCTCGGCGCTCGATCCCATCTCCACACAGCAGATCGAGGACACGATCGCCGAGCTGAAAGCCTCGGTGACTATCGTCATCGTCACACACAATATGCAGCAGGCTGCGCGCATCTCCGATCAGACCGCGTTCATGCTGCGCGAGTCCATGGAAGAGCCCGCTCACCTGATCGAGATGACCGAGACGAAGAAGATCTTCACCAGCCCCGGCGACAAGCGCACTGAGTCCTACATCACCGGGCGCTTCGGCTAGGATCCTGGTCGTGAGGGCAAACGAAAGACCCGCCGTTGGCGAGCCTCTCGCACCCTCTCCGAGAAGAGGAGCGAGGTGCGTGGGGGGACTGCGCCTCGCTTCGATCGAGCGGCGTTTCCCGCTCCCGAGGGGGGAAATAGTCGCGGGTCGCCTGCTCGGCTTTTTGTAAGCAATGGGTGTGCCAGTATCACGCCTGCTGCGCCGTGTAGCCCCGTTGACAGGGACCGGGATGCCCGTCAGCTAGCAGCGCGCGGCGCCAGCTTCGCACAGCATACGCGGCCTGAGCAGGAGTACCAGGCAGTAGCCGAGCAGCACGACGGCGCCTGCGAAGATGGCCCATGTGACGCCGATTGCATCCCCGAGTGCGCCGAACGCCAGCGAACCGAAGGGCATCATCCCCATGAATGAGAGCACGAACAGCGCCATTACGCGGCCGCGCAGCTCGTTGGGGACGGCGGTCTGGAGGTTCGTGTTGATACTCGACACGCATGCGAGAAAGACGGCGCCCAACATGACGAGCAGCGCGGCAACTATGACGTAGCTGCGCACGAATGACAGCACGAGAAGCCCTACAGCCATCGCCGTGAGTGCATAGCGGATGATGCGTTCGCGCCTGACACTCCTTGGCAACGATGCGACGACCAGCGCGCCGATAAGCGCTCCGGCGCCGTTGAAGCCCATAAGGGATGCATAGCCGGTGCTGCCGAGGCCGAGTGTTCCCGCCGCAAAGGCGGGGAGCAACGTCATGAACGGCATTCCGAAGATGGTGAGCATGACTGCGGTCACCAGGTGCATGGCGACGTGCGGATGCTTCCTAGCGTAGACGATTCCTGCCCCGAGACCGTCGTCACCGTGGCTCCCGGCGGGACGTCTCTCCTGTTTTGGCCTGATGACGGCGAGTGCCCAGATGACGAACAGGAAACTCACTGCGTTGACCAGGAAGACTGCGGTGATGCCGAGCTGCTCGTTGGCGCGAAACGCGGCTATGATGGCGGCGGTCACCATCGGTCCCACGAGACGTGCTGCGTTGAACTGCGCCGAACTCAGTGCGATCGCGTTCAGAAGTGAGCTACGCGGCACGAGATCCGGCACCATGGCCTGCCATGCGGGGAACATGAACGCCGAGACGACACCGCCAGCCAACGAGAGTCCGTAGATCCAAGGCATCGTTATGTGGCCGGTCTGGTTGAGCATGCCGAATGCGATCGCCTGCCCCATCAGGACGACCTGCGACACCATAAGTAGCTTACGGCGATCGAGCCTATCGGCGAGCGATCCAGCGAACAGCGTCAGCAGGAACACGGGTACGCCCGCGAGGAAGTTCACGAGGCCCAGCGATGAGGACGAGCCCGTCAGCTGGTAGACGACCCACCCGAGCGCGACCGTCTGTGTCCAGGTGCCGATATTGGAGAGCAGCGCGCCGAAGAAGAAGTAGGTGTAGTCGCGGTAACCGAAGGACTCGAAGGTCTTAAGCCCGCGCAGTATCCGTCGGGGTGGACTGAAAACATCTGCCTCGCATGTGGGCGTGTCTTGCGGCAGAGGGGCCGGATTGGCACCCGTGTCTCGTTCCGCGTCTGTCACAGTCGCTGCTTCGGTTGCTATACCAGGCCCTGGTCCATCATAGCGCTGGCGACCTTCAAAAAGCCGGCGATATTCGCGCCGTTGACGTAGTTGCCCGGCGTGCCGTACTCCTCGGCCGCGTCCAGGCATGCCGTATGGATGCTCTTCATGATGCCCCGAAGGCGTCCGTCGACCTCCTCACGGGGCCACGCGAGACGCATGCTGTTCTGGGCCATTTCGAGACCGGAGGTGGCGACTCCGCCAGCGTTGGAGGCTTTACCGGGTGCATACATGATGCCCTTGTCGATGAACTGACGGACCGCCGCAGGGCTGGACGGCATGTTGGCGCCCTCGGCCACCAATGTCACGCCGTTGGCGAGCAGGTTGGCAGCGTCCTTGGCGTTTACCTCGTTCTGCGTCGCGCACGGGAAGGCGCAGTCGGCTTCCACGGCCCACAACGGGTTATGGTCGAGCGCCGGGTCGACCGGCGTGCAGACCGCGCCTGGGAACCGCTCAGCATAGTCCGCGATACGGCCGCGGTGCACGTTCTTCAACTCGCAGATGTACGCGAGCTTCTCGCGGTCGATGCCTGCCGGGTCGTGGATGAGGCCGTTGGAGTCCGACGCCGTTATGACCGTGCCGCCAAGGTCGAGAATCTTCTCGATGGCGTACTGTGCCACGTTGCCGCTGCCGGAAACGAGGCACCTCTTGCCCTCGAGCGTCTGGTTCTTTGTAGCGAGCATCTCGGCGGCAAAGTAGATGAGGCCGTAGCCGGTGGCCTCGGGCCTGATCAGTGAACCGCCCCAGGCGAGGCCCTTGCCGGTGAGAACCCCGGTGAACTCGTTGCGGATGCGCTTGTACTGGCCGAAGAGGAAGCCGATCTCGCGACCGCCCACGCCGATATCGCCGGCCGGCACGTCGGTGTCGGGGCCAATGTGGCGGGAGAGCTCGGTCATGAAGCTCTGGCAGAAACGCATGACTTCGGCGTCGCTCTTGCCCTTGGGATCGAAGTCGGAGCCGCCCTTGCCGCCGCCCATAGGCAGCGTGGTGAGCGCGTTTTTGAAGACCTGCTCGAAGGCGAGGAACTTCAGAATGCCGAGATTGACCGAGGGGTGGAACCGCAGACCGCCCTTGTAGGGGCCGAGCGCACTCGACATCTCGATACGGAAACCACGGTTGATATGAATCTCGCCGGCGTCGTCGGACCACGGTACACGGAACATGATGACCCGCTCAGGCTCAACCATGCGCTCCAAGATCTTGGCCTTGCGGTACTGCGGATTGCGGTCAAGGACGATCGAGCACGACTCGATGACCTCTTCGACCGCCTGGTGGAACTCTGTCTCACTGGGACTCTTTGCCTTGACGGCGTCTAAAAACTCCGTAGCAAGCTCTGACATACTAGGTCCATCCCCTTCCACAAGTTCCGAGCACGTTCCTGGTGAATCCAACGTCTCACCTCGCACCCGCGTTACGATTCAGCTATCGTAGCGTAGTGCATCAATATTACTAGAGGCGATTCCGTATCGTTGCCACATAGAGGAGGTGCGATGTCCGAACAACTCAGGCATGACACGATCAAGACCATAAAGAGTCAGAAGATCGAGTTCATTCATCTGTGGTTCACCGATGTGCTCGGCTTCCTTAAGTCTTTCATGATCGATGTCGAGGAACTTGAGCTCGCTATGAGTGAGGGTATGGGCTTCGACGGCAGCTCCATCCAGGGGTTTGCGCGCATCCAGGAGTCCGACATGGTCGCTTTGCCGGATCCGACGACCCTACAGATCCTGCCCTGGCGCCAGAAGGGTGCCCTCGTCGCGACGATGTTTTGCGACATCAAGCGTCCCGATGGGAGCCTCTACGAGGCGGATCCGCGTTACGTGCTTCGCCGCACCATCGAGCGGGCCAAGTCGCTCGGCTTCGACTTTTATGTCGGTCCCGAGCTCGAGTACTATTACCTCAAGAGCGATCACGACCCCGAAGTGCTCGACCACGCGACCTACTTCGACCAGACGACGCGAGATCTCGCTATCGATCTGCGCAAGGATACCGTTCGCGCGCTCAAGCGTTCCGGCATCCAGGTCGAGTACAGCCACCACGAGGTCGGCCCGAGCCAGCACGAGATCGACCTGCGTTACTGTGAGGCCCTCAAGATGGCCGACAACGTCATGACGTATCGCGCGGTCGTCAAGGAGATCGCGCAGGAGAACGGCGTGTATGCCACGTTCATGCCCAAGCCGCTTTACGGCGAGGCTGGCAGCGGCATGCATGTGCATCAGTCGTTGTTCAAAGACGGCAGGAACGCGTTCTACGATGCGAACGACGAGCACCATCTCTCGGCGACCGCAAAGTCCTACATCGCGGGTTTGCTCTACCACGCGCGGGGAATCTGCGCCGTGACCAACCAGTGGGTGAACAGCTACAAGCGCCTGGTCTCCGGGTATGAAGCGCCGGTCTACATCTGCTGGGCTCATCGCAACCGATCCGCACTCGTCCGCGTGCCAATGTACAAGCCCGGCAAGGAGAATGCGACTCGCGTTGAGCTGCGTTCGCCCGATCCCGCCTGCAATCCGTATCTTGCATTCTCGGTCATGCTTGCCGCCGGTCTCGACGGCATCGAACGTGGTCTGCAGCTGCCGCCTGATGTCGTTGACGACGTCTACGAGATGTCTGTCGAGGAGCGTGCCGAGCGCGGTATCGGCCAACTTCCCGAGGACCTGGCCGAGGCGATATCGGCAATGGAGTCGAGCGAACTCATTCGTGAGGCGCTCGGCGAGCAGGTCTTCCAGTGGTTCTTGCGCAACAAGCGCGCCGAGTGGAACAACTACCGCACGCGTGTCACGCCGTTCGAGCTTGAGCAGTATCTCCCGCTGCTCTAGGCTGTGCGACACCGGAGTCGCTCGAAGGGACGAGGATGCGCGAGCTGGCATTAGTGGCGACGGGTGGACCGGCGGTTGGTCGCGCGCTCTAACTGGCGAGATCTCAGTCGAACGTTCCTAGCGAGCGGCTCCAGCCATGGGCGGTAATAGCCGAGTTGAGCTGGTCGCAGAGGCGAGCGCGCGTGTAGCGCCCGGGAGGGATGCGGTTGATGAGCTCGAGAACATCATCGGGAAGGTCCATCGCCTCGGCGCGGATGATGACGTCGAGACGTGACACGTAGTGTGTGCGCAGGAATAGTGTGGCGAGCATGCGCTCGATGAGGTCGCGGGTCTCTTCCACGGAGACTAGCGGCCAAGCCATTCTCGGACAGCGTTCTTCACGCCGTCATGGCCGGCGTCGACGACGCCTGTGAAGCGCTCCGTAGCGGCGTCGAGCTCCGCGAACGCGCGGGGCACGCAGGCGTTCTCGGCCAGCTCCTGCACCTTCCCGAGCAGCTGCACGCCCGTGAGGCCAGCGGTTTCGACCGGCAGCGGATCGCCGTACAGCAGCCCGGTGAGCGCTTTGTACACGTCAGCGCCGAACTTTGCCCAGTGCGCGGTGGAGACCACGAGCACCGGGTTGACGTCGCGTAGGCGTTCGGCAACTTCCCACGCTACCGCAGTGTGCGGGTCCATCAGGTAGCCAGTCTCGTCGTACACGCGCGAGATGACGCCGAGCGACTCGTCGTTGTTGACCCAGTCGCCGATGAACAGCGCGCGCAGCGCACCGAATGTCTCTCGATCCACCCGGAAGCGGCCTTCGGCGAAAAGTGACGCCATCCACTCGCGCACGCGTTCCGCACCCGCCAGTTCGAACAGCAGCCGTTCGAGGTTCGAGCTGATGAGGATGTCCATGCTCGGGCTGGGTGTGGTGACGAACTCACGCGCCGAGATATCGTAGGTGCCGGTGGCGATGAAGTCGGTGAGCACGTTGTTCTCGTTGCTCGCGCACAGCAGCTTGCCGATCGGCACGCCCGCCTTCTTGGCGTAGTACGCGCCTAAGATGTTGCCGAAATTGCCGGTGGGGACGCATACGTCCATCTCGGCTCCGGCCACCACACCACCACTCGCGACCATGTCGGCATACGCGCTGACATAGTAGGCGATCTGCGGCAGCAGCCGCCCCCAGTTGATGGAGTTGGCCGAGGAGAGCTTGAGTGCGTGCGCCTCGTGGAGCTCCGCATTGAAGGCGTCGTCATTGAAGGCGGCCTTGACGGCGTTTTGGCAGTCGTCGAAGTTGCCGCGCACGCCAAAGACGCTCACGTTCTCGCCGCGCTGCGTCACCATCTGCTTGCGCTGTATGTCAGAGACGCCTTCAGCCGGGTAGAAGACAGCGATGCGCGTGTGGTCGCGGTCGGCAAAGCCCTCAAGGGCCGCCTTGCCGGTGTCGCCCGAGGTCGCCACCAGCACGAGGTAGTCGTCGGTGAGCTCCCCGCATTTCTGCTTGAGCGCGATCGCCTCGGAGAAGAAGACCGGCATGCACTGCAACGCCATGTCCTTGAACGCCGAGGTGGGGCCGTGCCAGAGCTCGAGCACATGCATCCCCGCCACGACTTCCTCGAGGGGCGCGATACGCGCATCATCGAAGTTGTCGCCGTACGCGATACGCATGAGTTCGGCAACGCGCCCGCCTGGCAGATCGACCCCAAAGCGCTCAAAGATCGTCGCGGCACGCTGCCAGTACGGTAGGTCCGCCAGGGCGAGGATCTCCTCGAGTTCGAAGGACGGCAGCTGCTCGGGCACATAAAGGCCACCCCCGTGCGAGATGCCTTTGACGACGGCATCGGTGAACGTGGGGCGGGTCGTGTCGAGTCCGCGGGTATCGCGGTAGCGTGTGGTTTCCATGCGTGCATGGTAGCAGAGCAGCGGGTATGTGGGAGAATCGACGCGTTCGTCGAGCGGCGCAACGGGATAGGACACGGGTATAGTCCTGCCAACGGTGGCATGGAAGGAGGCCTTCCTCATGGGCGGGCGCATGCGCGTCAGGTGAGCTGAAGCAGGCTCGAAGCCCAACTTGCGGTATCCTGATGCATCGCGGATTCGCCAGCAACGCAACGCGACCTCACAAAGGAGCTAAACGTGACCTCGCCCATCAGAAAGACAGGACGAGCACTCCGGGACTTCCACGCCAAGATGCGTGAGGGATCCACCGAGTTCCTGCACCTGGAGGTGTCAGGTTCGCTTGTTTTGCTCGTGGCGACCATAGCTGCGCTCGTGCTCGCCAACTCCGCCTGGCACGAAGTGTTCATCGAGTTCTGGCACACCGAACTTGGCATTTTCTTCGGCACGTTCGAATTCCAGCAGTCCGCATTGCATTGGATCGATGACGGCCTCATGGCGCTCTTCTTCTTCGTCGTGGGCCTCGAGATCAAGCGTGAGATCCTCGTCGGCGAGCTCTCCACGCTACGCAAAGCATCGCTACCCATTCTTGCGGCGGTCGGCGGCATGCTGGGCCCGGCGATCATCTATGCGCTCATCAACCGTGGTGGCGAAGGTGCTGGTGGCTGGGGCATCCCGATGGCGACCGATATTGCGTTCGCGCTCGGCGTGCTCGCGTTGCTCGGTAGTAGGATCCCGACGAGCCTCAAGATCTTCCTCTCGGTGATGGCCATCGCGGATGACATCGGCGCCATCTTAGTCATCGCGATCTTCTACACTTCGCAGATTTTGTGGAACTGGCTGCTTGTCGGTCTCGCGCTGTTGCTCGTGCTGATGCTTCTGAACGTCATGCGTGTCGAGTCGCCGCTGCCCTACGTCATCGGCGCCACAGCGATATGGTTCTGCTTCTTCAACTCCGGTGTTCACGCCACGATCGCGGGCGTGCTCATAGCGTTCACCATCCCGGTGCATTCCCGCATGCAGCCGATGGCGTTCGTCGAGTGGGCGAGGCGCAAGATAGAGGAGATTGCTGGCAAGGACGTTCCGGGCGAGCATGTGTTGCAGACGCCTGACCAGCAGCACTGCGCGCAAGAGATCCAGGAGCAGGCGCGTTGGATACAGGCACCGCTGCAGCGCATGGAACATGCACTTCTGCCACTGTCGACCTTCGTGATTCTGCCGCTGTTCGCACTCGCCAATGCCGGAGTGGTGCTAGTCGGTCTTGACCTCTCCGAGTTGATTTTGGAACCCGTCACCCTCGGCGTCTTCTTCGGCCTTGTGCTTGGCAAGCAGCTTGGCATCACGGGTGCGGTGTGGCTTGCTGTGAAGTTCAAGCTTGCCGAGCTGCCGAAGGGCGTCACGTGGCGTCACATTTATGGCGCCGGCTGGCTAGGCGGCATCGGCTTCACCATGTCGCTGTTCATCAGCGGTCTCGCATTTCGCGCCGGTGTCTTGCAGGCCGAGGCGAAGCTCGCCATTCTCGTCACGTCGGTCGTGGCGGGTATCGGCGGCTACCTCATCCTACGCGGGGCGCGGCCGGTGGCCCCCGCGCTGCTCGACGCCAATCTCACGGGTGAGCTGGACCCATCCGAGGCCGCAGCCTAGGAGCCCTCCTTCAGATTGGCTCATCGGCGTACTTCATCGTACCCTGGATGCAGTCCTTTGACCGAGGGGGAATCGTGAAGTATCTCGTCCTCATACTCGATGGTGCCGCTGGCTGGCCGCTTCCTGAGCTGAGTGGCGCCACGACGCTTGCTGCCGCCCGGACACCCAATCTCGATGCGCTGGCGCATGAGGGCACAGTCGGTCTCGCTCAGACGGTACCTGAAGGCGTTGAGCCTTCCTCGGCAGCAGCTTGTACCTCCATCCTCGGCTACGACCCGGTGGAGAACTACGTGGGGCGCGGGGCCATCGAGGCCGCGAGCATGGGAATCACACTGGCGTCGGACGAGGTCGCGTTACGGATGAACCTCGTGGCCGTGCACAACGACCTGATGGCGTCGTACTCGTGTGGGCACATCACGACCGAGGAGTCGCGAGCGATCGTGGCTGACCTGGCGCTTGAACTTGGCGACGAGACATTCACCTTCTATCCTGGCGTTGCGTACCGGCACATCCTTGTCGTGAAAGGCCATCCCGAGCTCATGGAGCTCGACTACACCCCACCGCATGACATTTCCGACAAGCTCATCCGGGGCGAGACACCGCGCGGCGAAGGGGCCGATCTGCTCCTCGACCTCATGGTGCGTGCTCGAGAGGTACTGGCGTCCAGCTCCGTGAACCGCGGCCGGGCCGCCCGCGGTGAGACTGCTGCGACCGACATCTGGCCGTTTTGGCCGGGTGTCGCGCCCAGCAACCTGCAACCCTTCTCGGCACTACGTGGCAAGAGTGCGGCAATCACCTCGGGTGTGGACCTGCTCAACGGTCTGGCGGTGCTCTTTGGCTTCGACCGCCTCGATATCCCGGGCGTGAGTGACGGTCCCGACAATGACTACGTCGCCCAGATCGAAGGCGGCCTCGCAGCGCTGGAGAACCACGATGTCGTGATCGTGCATGTCGAGTCGCCCGATGAGGAAGGTCACGCCGGCGACATGGCGGGCAAGGTCGCTGCTATCGAGGCGATCGACCGGCTGATGGTGTCGCGGATTCGCGAGTACCCCGACGAGCTGCGCGTGTTGTGCATGCCCGACCACCCCACACCCATAGAACTCAAGACGCACGTGGGCGAGCCGGTGCCGTTCGTCCTCCATGGACCGGGCGTCGCACACAGCGGGGCCACCACATACAACGAGGTCGCTGCCGCAGAGGGAAACGTGCGCATCGACCCAGGTCACGGCGTGATGGATCTCCTTCTGGGGTCCGGGTAGCATGCAGACGCTGCTATGGTTGGCGGTTCTCGGAGGCGCGCTGCTTCTGCTCGTGAAGGCGGCGGATTGGTTCACGGACGGCGCCGAGGCGATCGGCCTGGCGTTCCGCCTGCCGTCCTACGTCGTGGGTGTGACGATCGTGGCGATCGGGACCTCGCTGCCAGAGCTCGTGTCGTCGATCATCGCCGTTGTCCGCGGCAACCCGGAGATCGTGCTCGGCAATGTCATCGGCTCCAACGTGACGAACATCTTCCTTGTGCTCGGCGTGGCGGCCATCCTCGGGAAGCGCCTCAGGGCGACTTGGGAGATCATACACGTCGATCTGCCGCTGCTCGTCGGTTCGGCATTCGTACTCGCGGTCGTGGCGTGGGACGGTGCCGTGACGTTGCCCGAGGCGCTGGTCTGCATCGCAGGCACCGTCATCTACGTGAGCTATGCGGTCAGCATGAGTATCCGTCGGGCGCCCAGGCACACGGAGATCAAGGAGAGTGTCGAGGAGGAGCTGGGCGTCGAGCGCGGTCAGTTCGACCGTCGCACATGGCTTAAGATCGCTGTCGGTGTGGTGGGCATCTACGTCGGTGCCGAGTACACCGTTCGCGGCGTCGTGGAACTCGCTGCGATCTTCGACGTGGGCACAGACCTCATCGCCCTGAGCGCTGTGGCGCTCGGCACGTCACTTCCGGAACTCGTCGTCAGTGTTGTTGCGGCGCGCAAGGGTAATCTCGAGGTGGCAATCGGCAACGTGCTTGGGTCCAGCGTCTTCAACAGTTTCGCGGTGGTAGGCGTGGCCGGTCTGTTCGGCACGCTCACCGCCGCCGCAAGCGTGCTCACCATCGGGCTACCGATCATGGTGATTGCGACGCTGCTGTACTTCTTCATGGTGCAGGACAAGGAGATCACCTCGTGGGAAGGCTGGCTTCTCGTCGTGTTCTACGTGTTGTTCCTGCTGAAGATCTTCGGTATCGCCTGACGGCGGTTGCGCTACACTTCGCGCATGTCTACCTACGAGTACCCAAGACCTGCTTTCACGGCCGATGTCGTGGTGTTCCGCGATGTCAACGGCGTACGCAAGGTCCTTCTCATCCAACGGCGTTTCGAGCCGTTCGCGGGCATGTGGGCGTTGCCTGGCGGTTTCCTCGACGAATGGGAGCTGCCTGAGGACGCCGCGAGGCGTGAGCTGGCCGAGGAGACCGGGATCGTCTGGGACGGCCCTCTCGTGCTCGTGGGTATCTTCGGGAAGCGCGACCGGGACCCACGCGGATGGACCGTCTCGGCGGTGTACGTCGCCGAGCTGGGGGAGCGGCGTGTCGACGTACAGGCCGGGGACGATGCCGGCGAGGTGCGATGGTTCCCGGCGGACGCCTTGCCCGTACTGGCGTTCGACCATGAAGAAGTGATGGCGATGGCGCTCTCCATGGCTTCGGGTTGACATGAGGGCGTCAGGCCCGTATCTTCAAGCGCAACTTCATACACAGCCTTAGATGAGGATGAGTACGCGGTCGGGTAGGGCCACCAGAGAGCTGGGGTAGCTGAGAACCGGCGCCTGACAAACCGCGGAACATGGCCTCGGAGGCATCCGGAGGAACGGCGCACGTTGCCAAGTAATGCCGGACGGCAGGCACCGATAACACAGCCTTTGAGCATCGGACCCCCTCGGCGATACGCTCCTGCCCGCTGAGTGGACCTACCACCGGTCCCGTGCTCGAACGAGGTCACGCAAGACGCGTGACGAAGTCGGGTGGTACCGCGGAAGCGACTGAGACGCTTTTCGCCCTGACATGACAGTCCGGGGCGGGAGGCGTTTTTCTATTGGAGGTGGAAGCAGGCATGGCCAAGACATGGGACGAGATCAACGCCCGCATCGCGGCCGGAGAAGCGGTCGTGGTGACCGCCGAGGAGTTCGCTGACATCGCTGCGGCCGAGGGAGTATCTGCGGCGGCGAGGCGCGTGGACGTGGTCACAACAGGGACGTTCGGCCCGATGTGCTCTTCGGGCGTGGTGCTCAATTTCGGGCACAGCGACCCGCCCATCCGCATGGGCGAGATCACGCTGAACGACGTCGAGGCGTACGGTGGCCTTGCCGCAGTCGACACCTACATTGGCGTCACGCAACCGAGTCGCATCAAAGGCATCGAGTACGGTGGCGCGCACGTCATCGAGGACTTGCTGCGCGGCAAGTCCGTCCGCCTGCGCGCGTGGAGTGCCGGTACCGACTGCTATCCGCGCACCGAGATCGACACCTGGGTGACGCTCGAGGATTTCAACCAGGCGTACTTCTTCAACCCGCGCAACGCGTATCAGAACTACGCGGTGGCCGTGAACAGCACCGACCGTGCGCTCAACACCTATCTCGGCATGTTGCTGCCGCGCTTCGGCAATGCGACGTACTGCTCGGCCGGAGCGCTCTCGCCGCTGCTGAACGACCCGACGTACCGCACGATCGGCGTCGGCTCGCGGATCTTCGTCGCGGGCGCCGCCGGCTATATAGCGTGGGAGGGGACGCAGCACAATCCCAACCAGCAGCGTGACGAGCACGGCGTCCCGGTCGGCCCGGCAGGCACGCTCGCGGTCATCGCGGACCTGAAGCATGCAAGTCCCGAGTTCTTCTCGGCAGCGACGTTCACCGGCTACGGTGCGACCTCGTTCGTGGGCATTGGCGTGCCAATCCCGGTACTCGATGAGGAGATCGCGGCCACGCTTGCGCTGACCGACGCGGACATCACGGCGACCGTATACGACTATGGCGTCGGGCGCCGCAGCCGGCCGAATCTGGGTCGTGTGACCTACGCGCAGCTTCGTAGTGGTGAGATCGAGATTGAGGGCAACAAGATTCCCACCGGTCCCATCAGCTCGCTGTCGAAAGCGCGGCGCATAGCCGAGGAGCTGAAACGGTGGATCGTCGAGGAGAGATTCGAGCTCGCGCGACCGTTACAGCCGCTGCCGCAGCCGGGCAGCCAGGGCGTCAAGCCGCTCGAGGTCCGCACCGAGGAGGCGATATAGGATGCCACGCAAGCGATTCGACCTGACGTTCCCGCCGAGACAGGCGACAAAGCCGGTGACCTACCACCTGGTGAAAGACTACGATCTGGTGCCCAACATCCTGCGTGCGCAGATCCAGCCTGGCCAGGAGGGGCGCATGCTCCTGGAGCTGACGGGTCGCAAGGAGGACTTTGAAGCCGGTGTCGCCTTCCTCGAGAGGGAGGGCATCATCGTCCAGCCGGCCGCCACCGACATCCGCCTGGATGAGGATGCGTGCGTGCTGTGCGGCCTGTGCACGGCGGTGTGCCGGCCCGGAGCGTTGACGCTGGATAAGGACGGCGAGCTGCACTTCGACAAGGACGAATGCGTGTACTGCGAGGCGTGCGTGGTAGCCTGTCCGAGAAGAGCTATGACGCTCAGTTTCTAATGTCGCCAGGCTGTGATGGAGCGGTGCCGGACGCTCGACTTGGACGACCTGGATCGATGACTGAGGCCCGAGAGGGAGACCGATGCCTGATATAGACAAACGACTCGGCCGTGACGTGCTCGTCGTCGACGGCGCGATGGGTACGATGCTGCAGCGCGGCGGTGTTCCGCCCGAGCAGTGCCCCGAGCAACTCAACGTGACCGGGTCCGAACTCGTCGAGGAGATCCACCGCAACTATGTTCTCGCGGGTGCTGACTGCGTGAGCACCAACACGTTCGGCGGCACACGCGCCAAGCTCGACGAATATGGGCTTGGCGACCAGGTCGTCGAGCTCAATCGTGCTGGGGTGCGTATCGCCAAACGCTCCGGTGCGCAGCACGTGCTCGCCGATGTGGGACCGACCGGCCGCGTCCTCGAACCGCTCGGCAAGGCCACGTTCGATGAGTTGTTCACGCTGTTCGTCGAGCAGATAGAGGCACTCGTGGCCGAGAAGCCCGACGCCATCCTCATCGAGACCATGACCGACATCGCTGAAGCGCGCTGTGCGGTACTGGCCGCACGCTCGATCACCACTCTGCCCGTTCTCGCAAGCGTCAGCTTCGGACTGTCCGGCCGCATGGAGCTTTCCGGCACTGACCCCGCAACCGCTGCCGTGGTGCTGGAAGCGGCGGGCGCGTCCGCAGTCGGCATGAACTGCGGGCTCGGCCCCGACCAGATGCTGCCACTTGTGGAGCAGATGGCCGAGGCTACCTCGCTACCGCTCATCGTGCAGCCGAACGCCGGGTTGCCGACGCTTGTCGACGGCGTGACCGTATTCCCGGGCACGCCTGACCAGCTTGGTCTGGCTGCCGCGCGCTTCGTTGAACTCGGGGCGTCTTTGGTGGGCTCGTGCTGCGGCTCGACGCCCGCGTTCACCGGCTCGATCGTCGACTTCGCGAAGAGCAAACCGCTGCGTGAGGGTCGTACTGGCCTCAGCGGCCTTGTTCTCGCGGGACCGCGCGGTGTCTCGCGCGTCGGTGCCGGGCTGCCGTTCGCGGTCATCGGCGAGCGTATCAATCCCACGGGCAAGAAGCGTCTGGCCGAATCGCTCCGCGAGGGGTCGATGGCCGTCGTGCGCGAGTTCGCTGTCGAACAGCAGCGCGCGGGCGCGCATCTTCTCGATGTCAATGTCGGAGCGGCAGGTGTGGATGCTGTGGCGTTGCTGCAACAGTCGATCGTCACGTTGGCCGGGATCACGGACCTGCCACTCGTGTTAGACAATACCGACCCCGTCGCACTGGAACCGGCGCTTCGCGCGTATCCCGGGCGAGCGCTTATCAACTCGGTCAACGGTGGCGAGGAGTCGATGAGTACGATTCTGCCGCTTGCACGCCGCTATGGCGCGGCGGTCGTCGTGCTTGCGCTCGATGACGACGGGATTCCCTCGACGGCCGAGGGTAGGCTTGCCGTAGTCGACCGCATTCGCACGCGCGCTCACGCGTTCGGCCTGCGCGACCACGATCTCATCGTCGACTGTCTGACGCTTACGGCAGCGACCGATCCGCACGCCGCCGCTACAACGCTCGATGCCCTGCGTACGGTCTCGCGTGATTGGGGACTTGCGACGGTACTTGGCGTCAGCAACGTGAGTCACGGCCTGCCCGGGCGCCCGCAGCTCAACGCGGCATTCCTGGCGATGGCGGCGGGTAACGGGCTGCACGCCGCTATCATCAACCCGTCCGACGCTGCCGCTATGAGCGCGGTGGCTGCGGTCGACGCACTTCTCGGGCACGACACGCAGGCCGAGCGCTGGATCGCGCGCACCGAGGTCGAGGACTCCCGGCGAGGGGTATCCGAGGGGGGAGCACCACGTCCCACCTCGGACTCCGCAGCAGAACTGCTCGCGGCTGCGGTCGATCGCGGTGACGCTGACAGCGCACCGACGCTGGTGGACGCGCTCGTGAGCGGCGGGATGGGGCCACAGGCGGTGATCGCCGGGGTGCTCACACCGGCTATCCAGCGTCTGGGAGATGCATACGGGCGCGGCGAGGTGTTCTTGCCACAGCTCATCGCTGCAGCTGATGCGATGAAAGCCGCCGTCGAGCGTGCGAAGTCGTACCTCCCGGAAGGCTCGGCCACACATGAGGGCCGCGTTGTCTTCGGAACCGTGAAGGGCGACATTCACAGTATCGGCAAAGACATCTGCGTGAGCATGTTGGAGAGCCAGGGATTCATCGTGCACGACCTTGGCGCGGACGTCGCTCCTGAGCGGTTCGTCGAGGCCGCCGCCGAGGCGGACGCCGTGTGTCTGTCGGCGCTGATGACAACAACACTTGCGGCGATGGAGCGAACGGTTGCGGAGCTTTCCGAAGCGGTGGGCATTCCCGTGTTCGTCGGTGGGGCGGTTGTGACCGCCGACTACGCATCCTCCATAGGCGCCGGTTATTCCTTAGATGCGCCGGGATGCGTGCGCGCGGTAAGAGAAGCGTTGGCTGCAGGCAAGGAAGGCCAGAGATGATCATCACGCGACCGCGCGAGTGGACGCGCATCAAAGACAACCTTGCCTCAATCGGTGCCAAGCGTGTCTTCATCATGGGCTGTGGCCAGTGCGCGACGGTTGCGCACACGGGCGGCGAGAAGGAGGTGCTGCAGGCCAAGGCCAGTCTCGAGGATGCTGGATATACCGTGACGGGGTGGACGATCAGTGAGGTGACGTGTCATCTCGGCGGTACCAAGCTCGAGTCGCGCAAACATCACGGTGACATAGAAGACGCCGATGCGGTCCTCGTGCTCGCCTGTGGCGCTGGCGTGCAGACCGTTGCGGACGCGGTATTCAAGCCGGTCTTCCCGGGTCTTGAGTCGGCGTTTCTCGGCAATGTTATTCGGCATGGCGTGTTCGAAGAGCGCTGTCAGATGTGCGGCGATTGCGTCCTGGACGTCACGGCGGGCATCTGTCCTGTGACGACCTGTCCGAAGGGGTTGCTCAACGGCCCGTGCGGCGGAATGTGGGACGGCAAGTGCGAGGTGCTTCAGGACCGTGAGTGTACCCATGTCCGCATACAGCGTCGGCTCACCGAACAGGGCAGGGCCGCGACATCCGGTGTGCTCCCTCCCAAGGACTTCTCGACAAAACTCAAGCCCGGTTCGGTCAATCTGCGTGCCAGGAAGGGCGGTGATCGCCCGTGAGCCGGTTCCGCGAAGCATTGGAGCGAGGCGAGTTCGTTGTGACCGGGGAGGTCGCTCCGCCGCTTGGGACGGATCTTTCCGCGATGCGCTCGGCGATCGAGACCATCGGGCCGCACTGCCACGCGCTTAACGTCACCGATAACCAGGGAGCGACGCTCCATTTGTCGAGTCTGGCCGCTTCGCGCGTGGTACTCGACATGGGTTACGAGCCGATCTTCCAGCAGACGTGCCGCGACCGGAACCGTCTGGCGTTACAGTCAGACCTCCTTGCCGCATGGACACTCGGGCTCAAGAACCTGCTCGCCGTGACGGGAGATGATCCGCGTTCGGGTGACCATCCCCATGCGAAAGGCGTGTTCGATCTCGACTCCACGCAGCTCGCGGTCATCGCAGCCGGTATGAACGAGGGTCACGACATGCTCGGCCGTGAGCTTGGCGGTGGCACCGACTTCTTCATCGGCGGTGCGATGTTCCCGGAAGCAGAGCCGTGGGACATTCAGCTTGCCCGCGCACAGCGCAAGGTCGAGTCCGGCGTGCGCTTCTTCCAGACGCAGGCGGTTTTCGACATGGGCAAACTGGAGCGTGCCGTCGAAGCGTTGCGGCCCATGGGCGTGAAGATCATTGTCGGCGTGTTGTTGCTGAGAAGTCCGCGGGTGATCGAGTTCATCAACCGGAAGCTTGCGGGCCTGATGGTGCCCGAGCACATTGCCGACAGGATACGCAGTGCCGAGAATGCCGGCGAGGAAGCGATTGCGCTCGCAACCGAACAGGTGCGCGAGATTCGTCAAATCGCCGACGGAGTACACATTATGCCCCTGGGGTTGGACAGCGCGTTTGAGCAGATACTGGGCGCGGGCAAGGATTATTAAGAGATTTCTGAGTAGGCCACAACCTGCGTACCTTTCGGTGCGTTATCCCTACTGTGCATGTCTGTCTTGCGCATTAGGGGGAGGTGGTCTGGGTGTCCGAGTCCGAAGTGACGTTGTCGTGCGCGTCCTCCGAGCCCGGGGTCCGCACCGGTCATCTCGTAGACCGGATCGACACCTATCGCGAACTCTCCCGCTTGCTTTACGGCCCGGAGGAAATTGCTGCTGACAGCGTTGTTCGCCTTGTCTCGGCGACACGCAGTTGCCGCTGTATGCCCTACATCGATGAGGACCTCATTCAGTCACTTTCGCGCGAGGCGTTTCTCGAGTTGCTGGGTTCCGACACGCGTCGTGAGTTCGCCATCGAGCGAGCTCAGCTGTTCGGAGAGTGTGGCTGCGACCCGCTAGCCAACATTGTCCCGCCGTGCGAGTCGACCTATCTCGACGTTGGCGATGGCGAGAGGGTCGATTCGGTGCTCGAGGCATACGCGCATGCCGGGTATGCGCCCCCGCAGCGACTCGCGGCTTTGAACTGCCCTGATCACATCGCGACCGAGCTTGATTTCATGGCGCACTGCCTCGAACGCGTGTCTCTGGATGCGGCGTCCGCTGGCTGCGCTCATGACTTCTTCGCCGACCACCTTGCCGGCTGGGCGGTGCTGTTCGCTGTGGCGACCGAGCGGCGCGCTACTCACATGGCGATGCGCTATACAGCCCTTATGCTGGACAAGTTCCTCGCGTGCGAAGCGGTGACGTTCAAGTACAGTGTTCCGTCACTGTGTGCCTTGCGGGGGCTTTCTCCGGAGTGCGCCGAGGTATAATCGTCGTGTCGTATCAAGACGATGGGAGACGCGCTCATGGCGGTACCGGGACCCGTTCCTTCGCTTGACGCATGGCTTGTAGATGTCAAAGCGGGTGGAAGCACCAGCGGCGTCGGCATGTATCTGATGCACAACGGAGTCGTTCGCGGGCATTCGCGTGACGGCCGGCCCGTCTCGGGCATGGTCTTGGGTGTCGACCGTGAGCGGCTGGCCGAGATCGTTAAGAGTTCCAAGCTCATGGAAGGTGTCGTTGCCGTGCGGGTGTGGGTCAATGAGGGCGAGCTCGCGGTAGGCGACGATATCATGTATGTGCTCGTGGCCGGCGATGTCAGGGAGAACGTCTTTGGTGCTCTGCAGGCGCTTGTGAAGAGGATAAAGACCGAAGTCGTGGCCGAGCAAGAGCTCCGTCCCTAACGCGTGTCGTCCAGGGCGTGCGCGAACCGGAAGAGATCGCCGTCGGTCTTTGCCTGGTACATAGCCATGTCGGCCGCATGCATCAACTCGCTGAACGTGAGTCCGTCTTCGGGATAGAAAGCGATGCCGATGCTCATGTCGATGTCCACCGGTCCCTGAGACGTCAAGGCGGGTTCTGCGAGTGCGGAGATGATCTTCCGGATCACCGGTTCCACGGTCTCTCGTGACTCCGCATTCGGCAACAGCAGCGTGAACTCGTCGCCACCGAGTCGAGCCACGGTGTCGCTCTTTCTGACGACCGAGACGAGCCGCTCAGCCACCTCCGCGAGCAGTTGGTCTCCCGCTGCGTGACCGAGTGTGTCGTTGACGATCTTGAAGTCGTTCATGTCCATGAACATGAGCGCGAAGGGTTTGCCTTCGCGGTCGGCGCGGTTGATCGCCACAGCGAGCCGGTCGTCGAACAGCGCGCGGTTGGGAAGACCGGTCAGCATGTCGTAATAGGCCATGTGGCGAATCGTCTCTTCCGCCTGTCTGCGTGATGTGACGTCGTGAGCGACTGCTTGTACTGCCGGACGGCCATGGTAGGTGAGGGGCGTTGCTGCAATCTCGAGGTACACCAGCGTGCCGTCCGCGCGCTGGAACCGAAGCTCGATAGGGCCGGTAGCCTTGCGGTCCTGCGTGGTGAGACGGATTCGTGCGGCAGCAGCCTCACGGTCGTCGGGGTGGACGAGCTCGAGAACGTGGATTCCCACCATGTCCGCCGGATTCGCGTACCCCAACAATGACGCGCCGTACGGGTTCATGAACGCGATGATGCCTTCTATGTGGACGAGGATGAGATCGGGCGCTAGCTCCACCAGGTTGCGGAAGCGCTCCTCTGATTCCCGGAGCATCTTCTCGACGCGGCGGCGCTCGGCCACCTCGTCCTGCAGTTCCGTGTTGGCGTTTTGAAGCTCACCCGTGCGTTCTCTCACGCGATCCTCGAGCTTCTCGCTGTAGAGCTGCAACGCCATCTCGGTGCGTTTGATCTCGGTTATATCGCGCGAGATCTCGACGACAGCGCTTGGCCCCCCTTCCTCATCAGGGACGGGGTACCAGGTCTGCTCCACCCACTGCTCGTGACCGCTTGTCGTGGTCCGCTGCCTCACGGCGGTTGCGCTTTTTCCGGTTCGCATCACCAGGCGAACGCGGCAGCCGTCGCACGGCTTCTCATCGCCGACGCTCACCGCATGACACGTCTGGCCGAGCATCTCGGACTCGTTGACGCCAAGATGTTCGACTGCACGTGAGTTCGCATATCGGATGACGTAGTCGCTGTCGACCACGAGGATGGCGTCGGGGCTGTTGTCGTAGACGAGTCCGATCTTCTGGCGCTCGAACGCGAGAGAGGTCTCCGTCCTTGCGTGGTGGTCGAAGAGTCGTTGCGTGTAGATGGTGCCCGCGATGATGAAGCAGCTGACCAAGATGCGGAAGGCCAGGGCGTGTGAGGTCGGTCGCAGGAGCTCATCGAGGTAGCCGGTACCCGCGATAGATGAGTGCAGCATCGCCTCGGCAAACCAGAGGACGACGACAGAAACGAACCCGGCCAAAACCAGCCTCGGCCGGCGCGGACGACGTCTGACTCCTGCGTTCATGTCGGTCATCGGGTCCCCATCTCATCCCGACCATATACGCAGCTTAAGAGGAGTTCAACCACTTGACTCCATTATCGGATTCTATAGCCGAATGCTGTAGGTCGTGTGCCCTTCAAAACGTGTGACCGGTGGTACAATCTCGGGGCACTCCCAGGTGGCACTCGTAAGCGGAGGTCTCTCATGCATGTCGTTATCCTTGGCGGCGGTCCTGGCGGCTACTCGGCGGCGTTCGAAGCGGTGCGACTCGGGGCACAGGTCACACTTATAGAGAAGGAACGCCTTGGGGGTACGTGCCTCAACCGGGGCTGCATTCCTACGAAGACGATACTGCGCTCGGCACACATCGTCGCCGACACACGGCAGGCGGTCGAATTCGGTCTGAACGCCACCGTCGCGAGCGTCGATGTGCCAGCGTTGCGCGCTCGCAAAGAGAGGGTCGTCGACGAGCTCGTCGGCCAGATCGAAGGCACCGCCAAGCGACTGAAGGTACGTGTCGTGTTCGGTACCGGACGGCTCGTGGCGCCGCATGCTGTGGAAGTCACGCTTGCCGATGGTGGCGCTGAGACCGTCGAAGGTGATGTCGTGATCCTTGCGACCGGCTCGGCCATCTTCAAGCTGCCCAACATCGACCATGACATGAAGGGTGTCTGGACGAGTGACGAGGCGGTCTCGCTCGGCGAGATTCCCAAAGACATCGTGATCATCGGTGGTGGTGTGATCGGGCTTGAGTTCGCGTGCGTGTACGCGGCGTTCGGCGGCAAGGTCACCGTCGTCGAGCTGATGGAGCAGGTGCTGCCCGGCAACGACCGTCGGGTCGTCAAGCAGATGCAGGCCGCGCTCGAAGAGATGGGCGTGGAGTTCCATCTCGGCGACGTTGTCGAGCGCATCGAGCGCATTGACGGCCGCATGCGGGCCACGCTGCGCAGCGGCACAGTGCTGGAGAGCGACATTGTCATGAGCGCGGCCGGCCGCATCCCCAACTCCGCCGGTCTCGGATATCCCGAGGCTGGTATCGAGATGGACCGTGCGGCCGTCAAGGTCGACGAGCACTTCCGCACCAGCGTCGAGGGCGTCTATGCGATCGGTGATCTTATCGGCGGCATGATGCTCGCGCACGTGGCCGAGGAAGAAGGCGTCGTGGCGGCGCGCAACGCGGTCGCGGAGTTCCACAGCGTCGGCGCCGAGCCGCGCCTGGAGAGCGTCCGATACGACTGCATCCCGGCGTGCGTCTACACGTTCCCGAACGTTGCGGTCGTGGGCAGCTCGCGGGACGCAGCCACAAAACGCGGTATCGACGCCGTGCAGGCCGTCGCGAAGTTCGCCGCCAACGGCAAGGCGCTTGGTGAGGGCGAGGCCGATGGCTTCGTGCAGCTGGTCGCCGAGAAGGGCACGGGCCGCATCGTGGGCTGCCAGATCGTCGGACCGCATGCGGTGGAGATCATCCACGAGGTCGCGGTGGCGATGGCGCACGACATCACGGTGAGGCAGCTGGCCGAGACGGTCCACGCGCATCCGACCGTCAGCGAGGTCATCAAGTTCGCGGCTATCGATGCGACGGTGAAGTGCGGCGACTGACGTGACCTACGAGCACGGTAATGCCACCAAGCGTCTACCGCCATGGCTGCGACGGCCGCTAGCAACGCCCGGACAGGCCTCGGCAGTCGAGGATCTGCTCGGCGAACTCAAGTTGCACACGGTCTGCCAGGAAGCCAAGTGTCCCAACCGCGGTGAATGCTTCAGTAGCGGCACGGCGACGTTCCTCATCATGGGCGACGCGTGTACGCGCGGCTGCCGTTTCTGCGCCGTTGAGACGCGCGTGCCAGAACCGCTCGATCCGGGTGAACCTGCACGGGTGGCCGAGGCGGCCCGACGCATGGAGCTTTCGCATGTGGTGGTCACCACCGTGACTCGCGATGATATGTCCGATGGCGGTGCGGCGCACTTCGTCGCCGTGATCAAAGCGCTGCGCGATGTGGTCCCGAACGCCACGGTCGAAGTGCTCACGAGCGACTTCGCGGGGCAGCTAGAGAGCGTTGATCTTGTAGCTGCCGCTCGGCCTGATGTCTTCAACCACAATCTCGAGACCGTGCCACGCCTCTACGCCGAGGTGCGCCCGGGCGCTGACTACCGCCGTTCGCTGGACGTGCTCGCCCGCGTCAAGGAAGTGGCGCCCGAAGTCCCGACGAAGTCCGGCCTCATGCTCGGTCTCGGCGAGACGCGTGAGGAGGTGCTCGAGGTCCTGCGCGATCTGCGTGGCGCCGGCTGCGAGATGCTGACCCTCGGCCAGTACCTGCGTCCGAGCGCCATACATCTGCCCGTTGCCGAGTTTGTCGAGCCGTCAGTATTCGCCGAGCTTGCACGCGGTGCATACGCCCTCGGATTCAGCGCGGTTGCCAGCGCGCCGTTCGTGCGCAGCAGCTACCACGCGGGCGAGATGGTGCACGGCGAGTCCTGAGCGTTGCTAGTCGTCTTCTCCCAGCACGATCGGGTCGCTTGCCCTGTTGCGTCCGGCCTGCTCCGCCGCATAGAGTCCTTGGTCGGCGGTTGAGAGCAGCTTGTCGATACTGCGCGGGCTGGAGCCTGCGAGGTCCGCAGCGACCACTCCGCCCACAGAAACACTGAGCGGCACCACGCGTCCGTCGTCGGTCGTGAGCTCGAGCGTGCGCACCATCTCCAGGATACGGTCCACCAGCTGGCGATACTCGTTGGAGTCGGTCTCGGGTGCGATGACGGCGAACTCGTCGCCGCCGTAGCGAACGACGAGGTCGGAAGAGCGTGTTGCCGAGCGGATCGTGTGGGCGATCTCGCGCAACACACGGTCTCCGAAGCGGTGCCCGAAGTCGTCGTTGATGCCCTTGAAGAAGTCGATGTCGATAAGCAACACCGTGAGCGGTCTGCCGTACCGCGCCGACCACGCCGACCACTGCTGCAGGTGGGTGTCGAGTGCCCTGCGGTTGTAGATGCCGGTGAGCGGGTCGCGGGTCGCGTAGACGGTAAGTGTGAGGTTGTCTTGCCACGTTCGGGCGAGGATGCCTGCTAGAAACGAGGCGAGCGAGCCCGGCTGGTAGTGCTTCTCGATGGCGGAGATGAGCCGCTCGAGGTGGTTTGAGTAGGCAGCCCGGCGGTGTTCGGCCCGACCCGGTTCGGTCATATCGATGAGTTCGCCGAAAACGGGATCGATCATGTAAAACTCGATGCGTGCGGCAAGCGCGAGAGCGTCTTCGGGGTCCGAGGGCACGCCGTCTCGTGCGATCACGGCGTGAAGCTCCTGGTTTAGCGAGCACATCCGTTCGACGAGTCCGGAGTCGTCGCTCATGATATCGGGCATCAACCCCTGGTCAAAGGCGGTGAGCAGGTCCACCCACCAACTGACATGCGATCCCTCCTCGGCGGACATCTGCCTGAAGATCTCTCCGAGTGAATGGTTGGTGCTCGCCTCAGCGAGCGCCGCGTATGTGTGCTCGGCCAGCTGATCCATCTCCACGCAGAATTCGAGTATCTTGCGCATGGGCACCTCCACGGTCGTCTACTACAGCATATCCCCAAGTGGCCTGTTAGGATTGCTGCATGGTGTACGAATCGCGTTTCTACAGGGAGAAAGTTGCAGCTGGCGGCCTCATGTCGTTCACCGTGGTGAACGCCGAGACCGACCTGCATGTCAGCGCGCAACGCGATCTGTCCCGAGAGGCGACCGCGCTTGTGGTGGAGCTGCGCGGCGACGTGGAGTCCTACATCGCGATGCATCCGCGATTTGCCGAGAGCTACGCTCCACTTGAAGTCGAGTCGGGTGCTCCCGAGGTCGTGCGTGCTATGGCCGAAGGTGCACGTGCTGCCGGCGTGGGGCCGATGGCAGCAGTCGCAGGTGCGATCGCCGAGCGCGTCGCGCGGGGTCTTGCACGGCTCTCGGCTGAGGTCATCGTCGAGAACGGCGGCGATCTGTTCGTGATGGGCGCAACCGATCGCGTGATCGCGCTGTGGGCGGGGAGTTCGCCGTTCGCCAGCACGCTCGGCCTGAGGGTGGGCGCGAGCATGCTCCCCGTGGCGGTCTGCACGTCGTCTGGCACGATCGGTCACAGCACCTCGTTCGGACGGGCCGATACCGTGACGGTGCTCGCAGTCGATGCCGCGCTCGCCGACGCCGCGGCCACAGCGCTGGCGAATCTGGTGAGGGGTGAGGCGGACATCGAGCGAGCCCTGGCGGCGGGACAGGCGATCGGCGGCGTCGTCGGCGTACTCGTCATGGTAGGCGAGAGGATCGGCGCGTGGGGCGCCGTGGAACTTGTTCCTCTCGGCGAGTGAGCAGATCGTTCGCAGGATAGAATAGACTCCAACGGGCAAACGACCTGAAAGGCACATGATGGACAGCATCGACGAACTGGATATGTTCGAAGCCGAGCGCAGACTTGCGCTCTATAACGAGTATCGTGACGCTGCGCGCGTCTTCACCTACTACATCGAGACCGAGTTGCGGGCCTACCTCGCCAATGGCGTGGACGTGGAGCCGATCGACGGGCCGGGTGGCGTTTACTTCAAAGTGACGCTCATCGATGTGTGGATCTACGAGGCCGAGCGACTCAACCGCTTTGTGCCCGAGACGGTCATCTACTCGGTGAACGACGTGCACGTGCAAAAGCTCAAGGTCGAGGAGTAGACGGCTCGCATGGATCGCGACCAGGCACAGGCACGCGCCGAGAAGCTCCGCGAGGAGATACGTCACCACAACTGGCGCTACTACGCGCTTGATGAGCCCGAGCTCTCCGACGCTGCCTACGACGCGCTCGTGCGTGAGCTGCAGCAGATCGAGGCCGAGTACCCGGATCTTGTGACGCCTGACTCGCCCACGCAGCGGGTGGGGGCGGCGCCGGACGGGCAGTTTGCGTCCGTGCGTCATGCGCAGCGGATGTACTCGCTGGACAACGCGATGGACCTCGGCGAGCTGGACGCGTGGCTTGAGCGGGTGGAACCCGAGGTCGCGCACCGTGGTTGCGGCTACGTCTGCGAGCTCAAGATCGACGGCAGCAGTATCGCCCTCACCTACGCAGGTGGCATTCTGGCGCGCGCCGCTACACGCGGCGACGGCAAGACAGGCGAGGACGTGACCGCGAACATCCGCACGATCAAGAGCGTGCCACTTCGGCTGCTCGTGGATGTGCGGGCCCTCGGCCAGGATGTGCTCTTCGGCGATGATGGACCCGCGCGGACCGAGATCCGCGGTGAGGTCTACATGTCGAAGGAGTCCTTCGCGCGTCTCAATGCCGAGCAGGACGAGGCCGGTCAGCCCACGTTCGCCAATCCGCGGAACGCGGCCGCGGGTTCGGTGCGGCAGAAAGATCCCGCAGTCACCGCGTCCAGGGACCTCTCGGCGTTCATGTACCAGATTGCAGACCCGCGCTCGCTCGGTATCGAGACGCAGCACGAGGCGTTGGAGTGGTTGCGCACAGCGGGCTTCAGGGTGAATCCCGACATCAAGGTCTGCGCGCGTGCCGAGGAGGTCCACGCCTTTTGCGAGTGGGCGCTGCAGGTCCGCAACGACTTGCCGTATGAGATCGACGGTGTCGTCGTGAAGGTCGACAGTTTCGCGCTCCAAGATGAGCTCGGCTATACCGCGAAAGCACCGCGCTGGGCGATCGCGTTC
>JAXMMT010000044.1:0-2937 GCA_034399355.1 Coriobacteriia bacterium
GATGGTCATGCCCGGCGACAACGTCGAGATCCGTGGTGAGCTCATCAACCCGATCGCGATGGAGGACGGCCTGCGCTTCGCTATCCGCGAGGGCGGCCGTACCGTCGGCTCGGGCCGTGTGACGAAGATTCTGAAGTAGTCATGGGTACCGCATAAAACGGACGAGGCCTGGCACGCGCCAGGCCTCGTTTTCGCCGCTTGCGCTGCGTGTCGCGGTTTGACAGTGCTCAAGAGCGGGTGTTAGATTACGACACCGTGCGACCGACTCTCGGGCGCATAGAGCCGAGAGGCGAGAGTCGCCGAGGAGGATCGATGAGAACGCTGGTCACGTTGGCATGCACCGAGTGCAAGCGCCGCAACTACACCACCAAGAAGAACAAGCAGAGCAACCCCGAGCGCATCGAGTTCAAGAAGTACTGCAAGTGGTGCCAGACTCATACCCTCCATAAGGAGACACGGTAGGCGTAGACGCCCTGCAGACCCATGCAGGCCAGTAGCTCCAATGGTAGAGCGCCGGTCTCCAAAACCGGATGTTGGGGGTTCGAGTCCCTCCTGGCCTGCCAGAGAACGATCGGTCGCCCAGTGCGATTGCAGATACGATGTCCCGCACGGCCGGGCAGAGAAGGATGGATGAGCGATGGCACAGGCGAACAAAGCGGCGCGGCTGAACGTGTTCGCGCGTTTCGGCAAGTACGTCGGTGACGTTCGCGCCGAGATGAAGCGCGTCGTCTGGCCGAACCGCAAAGAGGTCATCAACTCCTCAATGGTCGTCATTGCGACACTGATCTTCTTCGTCGTCTTTACCTTCGTGGTGGACAGCCTTTCCTCTTGGCTGTTCCTTGACCTGCTCGCAGGAATCGGGCGGTAGACATGGCCAAGAAGTGGTATGTCATTCACACCTACTCGGGCTACGAGAACAAGGTCAAGACCAACCTGCTCCACCGCATCGAATCGATGGGGATGCAGAACAAGATCTTCGACGTGTTCATCCCGAAGGAGATGGTGACTGACCTCAAGACCGGCGGACGCAAGGTCACGACCGAGAAGAAAGTCTTTCCCGGTTACATTCTTGTGCAGATGGAGCTTGACGATGATTCGTGGTATGTCGTGCGCAACACGCCCGGCGTCACGGGCTTCGTCGGCGCCCAGGCCAAGCCAGTGGCGCTGTCGCGCGAGGAGTTCAACCGCATCGCGCGCCGCATGGAGGTGGGTGCAAAGCCGAAGACGTCGACCGACTTCACCGAGGGAATGGCGGTCAAGGTGACCTCTGGTCCGCTCGCGGAGTTCGATGGCATTATTGCCGAGGTCAATCCAGACCAGGGTAAGATCAAGGTGATGGTGTCCATCTTCGGTCGGGAAACCCCGGTCGAACTCGGGTTCGATCAGGTCGCCAAATTGTAGAAAGCACGACGGGATTACTGCCCGCCGGGGAGCGATGCCTCCGGACGCTTCTCGGGTAGACCCGCTAGGATAGTCGGAAAGCACAATGGGTGCCGTAGGCGCCTTCGGTTCAGGAGGACGTGAGCAGACAGATGGCCAAGAAGGCAGTGGGCTTCATCAAGCTCCAGATTCCGGGTGGTCAGGCCAACCCTGCCCCACCCGTGGGTCCGGCGCTCGGTCAACACCAGGTCAACATCATGCAGTTCTGCCAGGCGTTCAACGCCGCGACGCAGGACAAGATGGGGACCATCATCCCTGTGGAGATCACGGTCTACGAGGACCGCTCCATCAGCTTCATCACCAAGACCCCTCCGGCTGCCGTGTTGCTGAAGCAGGCTGCCGGTATCGAATCCGGGTCTCCCACCCCGAACCGCACCAAGGTCGCGTCCGTGACACGTCAGCAGGTTCGGGAGATTGCGGAGCTCAAGCTGGCGGATCTCAACGCCAACGACATCGAAGCCGCAATGAAGATAATCGAGGGTACCGCCCGCTCCATGGGTGTGACCGTCGAAGACTAGTGAGACAATACTTTCGGCATCAGGCCGAAGGTTTATGTGGGAGGGCACTCGCTGCCCGCTGACCACAAGGAGGAGTCATGAGGCGAGGAAAGAAGTACAAGACCGCTGCAGCCAGTGTCGAGGCGGGCGTGCTGTATGCGCCACTCGCGGCTGTTCGTCTCGCCAAGCAGGTAGCTCCTGCGCGGTTTGATGAGAGCGTCGAGGCCCATTTTCGACTAGGCATCGACACCCGCCAGGCGGAGCAGCAGGTTCGCGGCAGTGTCGTTCTGCCCCACGGCACCGGTAAGACCGTCCGCGTCGCCGTGTTCGCCCAGGGCGAGAAGGCGCGTGAAGCTGAAGCTGCTGGTGCTGACGTCGTCGGCGACGATGACCTGATCGAGCGCATCCAGAAGGGCTTCCTTGACTTTGATGCGACCGTGGCGACGCCCGACATGATGAGCAAGGTGGGTCGTCTCGGCAAGATCCTGGGCACCCGGGGCCTCATGCCGAACCCGAAGCTCGGCACGGTCACTATGGATGTCGAGCGAGTGGTCAAGGAGCTGAAGGCGGGCAAGGTAGAGTACCGTGCGGACAAGTACGGTATCGCGCACGTGGCAATCGGCAAGAAATCGTTCAACGACGAGGCGCTCGTTGAGAACTACGGTTCGGTGTTGGACGAGATTCTTCGCGCCAGGCCCGCGTCCTCGAAGGGCCGCTACATCAAGTCGATCACAATCACTACCACGATGGGCCCCGGTATCCCGGTGGACACCGCCAAGACGCGCGGTCTGCTCGAAGAGTAGTACGTACTTGCATTGCCGTTCGCGTCGGGGCATAATGGCTCGCGCTGCGATTGACAACCAACACACGACCGCTGCCGAAGACAGCAGGTGCCCGGGAGACCGGGACTAAAGGGATCGAACGGGTCCCGCCCGCCGAGGTGGACGCCAATAAGGCACTCATTCTGATTGAGAACCTTCCGTGGCCTCCGCCCAACTGC
>JAXMMT010000046.1:0-11365 GCA_034399355.1 Coriobacteriia bacterium
CCCGAGCACTGCCTTCCTCCTGCTCCTGTCGACAGCGTCCCGGTTCCGGGATTACTACGACGGTACAGGCGTTGGTGGGGTGGTCAACTTTTCGATGATCGAAGCGCCTCTAGGTGGTCAACTTTTAGAGTATCGAACACAAACCGCGTCCAGGCAATCGGCTCGACACGTATCTAAATCTCTACAAGAAATCCAAGGGCAAGCGCATGCTCATGTATGGGCACAGCCAGCCCTTCAAGCCAGTGGGGACGCAAGGCGCAAGTATCAAGGGACTCAACACGCTCGGGAACGAGTTTGTGCACTTCGTTCCAAAGGGCTGGCTTCTTGAGGTGAGCAGACTTCCGCAGATCTTCGAGGATTGTCTGGCGCTGATTGCATTCTTGGGGTGGGAGTCCAACAACGTCATTTGGTATGAGGACGAGAATGAGAAGCGTGCGGTCAAGGCGCTCGAGTCTGCACGGAATGTTGTGGCGGCGTTGGCTGTAACGTACTCAGATTCTCCCTAACCAGCGCATCCAGCAGAACGCCAGGAGCGATAGACTGACAGAAGCGCAAAGCGTCTGCTGATGCGCAAATACGTTCGACAGACTACTCCAGCGTGCCGTATTCGGCTGAGTCCTCCGCGGCGATGTCCGCCTCAGCTTGGTATACCATCTCGCCGTGAGCCCGGACGTAGGCCACCGGGATCTTCGGATTGTTGATGTCCTTACCCCCGTCGGCGTGCCACTTCGTTTCCCACTTACTGTAGAATGGTTCCAGATCGGCGGGGTGCAGGAGGTACACCTCCTGCAGTGCTATGTTGCGGTAGACGGCGAAGATCCAAGGGACCTTCCTGTACTTCGCGATGATTGTTGGGTTCATGTGGTGGTGAGTCGAGAAGCTCGAAGTCAGAGCGATGTTCACGGACTTCAGCTCGTATTCTTGTCCGGTCGCGTCGACCGCATCGTTTCCCTCGCGACCGACAAGGCATTCGAGCCCGCACAGCAGCAGAACCTGAAGCAGCTTGCCGCCGTTGTCCTGAAAAACGTCGTCGATTCCGTGCCGTGACGCGAGGGCCTGGAACACCTCGACTGACGGCCAGAGGCTCACAAGAACAGGGTAGTCTCCGTCTGGTGTCAGTCTCATGAGTTACGCTCTTCGAGTAGCGACGCTGCGCCGATTCCGAGCGCGGCAGCGAGTCTCTCAATGTTGTCAATCGAGATATTTCGCTCACCGCGTTCGACGGATCCGACGTACGTTCGGTGCAAACCAGACGCCGTTGCCAAGGCCTCTTGTGAGAGCCCAGCGCGAAGCCGCGCCTCGCGAAGGTTCTCGGCGAAGCGTCGGCGGGTCTTTGAGGGGTTTGTGTTAGGGCTCACAAGGGAGATAATGCAGCAGATGATGACAATGTATCTACAGACTATAAGTGGCGGTCACCATGAGTAACCTGCCGGGGCCTTCCTACCTGACGCCGCATGGTGCGGCCTACATTGGCGATTCCCGCACCCTTCTGGCAGGCGTTCCTGATGGTTCAGTTAACCTCGTAATCACGAGCCCACCCTTCGCTCTGCAGCGTCAGAAAGAATACGGAAACCTCGAGCAGCATGAGTACATCGACTGGTTCATGACGTTCGCGGAGCTTGTCCACCGCAAGCTCGCGGATGACGGCAGCTTCGTGGTCGACTTGGGTGGCGCGTACATGAAAGGGGTCCCGGCCCGAAGCCTGTACAACTTCCGCCTCATGATCCGCATGGTGGACGAGTTGGGCTTCTTCTTGGCTGAGGACTTCTACTGGTTCAACCCCTCGAAGCTGCCCAGCCCGATCGAGTGGGTCAACAAGCGGAAGATGAGAACCAAGGATTCCGTCAACACGGTGTGGTGGCTGAGCAAGACAGAGTGGCCTAAGTCAGATGTCACCAAAGTCCTGGCTCCGTATAGCGATAGGATGAAGAAGCTGATCGAGGATCCCGATAAGTTCTACACGCCAAAGATGCGTCCCTCAGGGCATGACATCGGGCGCGGGTTCGCGAAGGACAACGGCGGAGCTATTCCCTCGAATCTGCTTCAGATCGCCAACTGCGAGTCGAACGGACAGTACCAGGCTGGCTGCAAGGCGGTCGGCGTCAAGACGCACCCCGCTCGCTTCCCTGCGAAAGTCCCCGAGTTCTTCGTGCGCATGCTCACGGAGCCCGGTGATCTTGTCATCGACATCTTCGCCGGTTCGAACACCACCGGCCAGGTCGCAGAAGCAGAGGGCAGACAATGGATGGCGTTTGAGGAATCTCGGGAATACGTCGCGGCATCCATCTTCCGATTCGTGGACAAGACCACATCGCTCGACGATATGCTGCAGATGTACCAAGAGATTATCGACGGCGGATCGCTCTGCTTGGGCGGCGCTGATTCGTTGTCCGCGGGCGCGGAGGCTGGCTGTCGAACAAACGGACCAACCTGACTTCGCTTCGCTCGCAGGTTATTCGTCAGACGTTAGGCCGTCAGTCGCCACGAATAGGGCGAAACTGCAGCAACAATCGGCGCTGAACTGGCACGCTCGCTCAAGGCTACTGCCCAAACGACGCACCACCGAGGGTTGGTGGCGCGCCGCACAAACACTTTAGTCGCTGAAGCTTACTAAACTCTGAACCACATCCAAACAGGTTATTGGCAGCACAGCTCTCGCGGAGCCTTGCACGCGTGTCGCCCCAAATCGGCACGTTCGGGCGCGAGACCGAGATTCCCGTTGATAATCGGTTGATACAATCTGGTTTCAAACATGAAGTACAACGTTTGCACTTAGAAACCGCCACCATTCCACGACGACCAGACCATGGCCGGTCCCCTCCACTCAGCGTCCTCGCTCGACTCGAATACTACGGTAGCGCCGATTTGGCCAATTGCCTCGCGCACCTCATCCAGATTCAGCGCGCCGCCGCGCTGCACAGGCACATCGAGTCCTCGCGGAATCAGATAGCGTTTGCGGCCCTTCTGTCGGTCGTCGCCATCAAAGCTCTTACCCGCGTACTTGGCGGCATAGGAAGCCGCTCGTGCAGCGTCGGGCCAGCGCTTCACGTCAATGCGAACGAATGTAGCCCCGCCACTGGGGACCATGCCGTGACGCCGCAGATACTCGGTCCAACCCACACGCAGGGTCGATAGCTCCTCTTTTGTGAACCGGTGCGGCACCAGCACGTGCCAGTGCCATCCATGCCCACCAGGGTGCAGCTCGGGAACCGCAAGCCATACCCGCCCATGATGCAACACGGACCCATGATCATGGATAAAGTCTTGCAGTAGACGCAGAGCGCGATCGTAGACGTGAATCCCTTCGCCAGGAAACGTCAGAGTCACCATGTGGTCGAGTTCGTATTGACGACACAGTCGGCGCACTCGACACCTCGCACGGCGAGCGCATTCCGCGGCCGACCGCTGCTCCCGCTCAGCCCGTCGTTCTCCCTCAAGCACTGCGGCCTGCTCGGGACCGTATAACCGCCGCTCAGTCAGCTGTCGACGCGCCTCGCGCAAGTCGTCGCTGATTGATTTCCGCCCGCTTCCAGTCCGGACACCGAAAAACTCGCCCCCACCATTCGGGTATTCGATGAGCCCCACCGAGACAGGGGGCCTCCTGATCTCCCCCGTCCTAATGTTCACCCACTCAGCTTCCCTCCCGAGAAACGATGTAATAACAAGACTAGGGGCAGGGCGATTCTCGCCCCGCCCCGGTGCCTGCTGCGAAGCGGGGGCGGCAGGCCTGCGCGGTCCGTGCGGCCCCCGAGGGGCCCCCTTCGGACACGCGCCAGGCTCGCCGCCCTGTCGCTTTCGCTCAGCAGCCACGATCGGCCTCAAGCCAGCTCAGCACCTCGCCAAGCCTAAACCGCACGTAGCGTCCAACACGATAGTGTGGGATGCCACCGCTGGCTGTCCGCGCATACACCCAACTCTTGGGCACCGACAGTACGCTGGCAAGCTCCTCCACCGTAAGCAGGTGCCGACTCCCCGCCGTTCGTTCTTGCATCTTAACCTCCGTAGTTAGAGTTCAATCGCTAACAGTTGCATCATACGGCCCTCATGCGTTATTCTGCAAGTGTTGTATCTCTAACTGCGTCTCAGTCCAGCTTCGTCTGGCTGAATTGACCAAGGAGGGGCCATGGCGGAACACATCGGTTTGACAGTCAAGAAGTTCAGGGAGGAGCGGAAGCTATCCAAAGCGCGGCTCGCACGAGAAGCAGGATTCTCGGATGCGTACCTCGTGCAGATTGAGAAGGGCGACCGCACTCCCTCGGCTGCTGTGCTCGAATCACTCGCAAAAGCGCTTCGAATTCCTCCCCACCGCTTGCTCATCCCAGCGGGACACTACGCCGAGACAGATCTAACACACGCACAGGCCGACGCGAAGCGCATCGCCGCACGTATCGAAGCAGCGCGCGGAAGCACATTGAGCGAAGAGGAGCAGGACCGTCTGCTCGCACTCTCCCTTAAGTATCTTGACTTCGCCCAGGCCGAGGAAGCGCACTTCGCAGATGAAGAAGTGATGGCAGCGCTCCTCGTCGATCACGTACGTGACACCGACCCGCTGGCCCTGACCCCGGAGGAGTTCTGGCAGTGGGACGTCAAAGGCTCTTGGGCCCCCGAACACTGGAACTCCCTGACCGAGCGGGACCGCAAGCTCGTCCAGCAGCTCATCAACCGCCTCGTAGAGCTTGCTCCATAGAGCGAAGCGATGGCGTGAATTCACATCGGAAGGAGGTGAAAGACAATGGCACGAGGGTCCATACGAAAGCGGGGCAACGTCTACTACGCATACTGGCGTGACCCCCAGGGCAAACAGCACGCGAAATCCATCGGCACGCGCAAAAAGGATGCGGAGGCATTCATTACCGCATCCAGGCCGAACTTGCCAACGGCACCTATCGCGAGATCGAGGCGATCACCTTCGCCGACTTCGCCGAACACTGGCTTGCGGACTATGCTGCCGTGCAGGTGAAGCCCTCCACGCTACGCAACTACAAGTGCACGTTGCAGGGCTCGCTCATCCCCTTCTTTGGCGACTCGTCGCTCTCATCGATCAGAACCGCCGACGTTCAGCGGTATCTGGCTGAGCGAGTAGCAGGAAGCGTGAAGGCGACAACCGCGCACAAGAGCCTGGTACTACTCAAAGGCATGCTGCGACAAGCCGTGGAATGGGACTACCTGCGAGCGAACCCCGCGCAGCCAGTGAAAGCTCCGAGGCGGGAGCACGTGGAGATGGACTGCTTGACCCCGGACGAGATACACATGCTTCTTCGAGCGCTTGAGCCCGCGTGGTACTCGCTGTTCTTCACGGCGATCTTCACCGGCATGCGACTCGGCGAACTTCTGGCGCTTCAGTGGTCCGATATCAACTGGCACGGCAACACCATCCGCGTGCGGCGCAGCGTGTGGCACGGGCAGTTCCAAGAGCCCAAGACCCACAACTCCGTGCGCACCATCGGAATGTCGCCGAGACTGGCGAACGTCCTCATGGAGCACAAGCTGGACGCGCCGTGGAGTCCGCACGATCTGGTGTTCTGCACGGCTGATGGTGGATTCATCGACCAAGCGAATCTGCGGCACCGGGTATTTCAGCCCGCACTGCGCGAAGCAGGACTGCGCAAGATGCGCATTCACGATTTGCGGCACACATTCGCGTCGCTACTAATCAACCAGGGTGAGAATCTGAAGTACGTGCAGAGCCAGCTCGGACACGCATCGATCACAACGACTGTTGACCGCTACGGACACCTCATGCCGGACGCACACGTTGGAGCCAGTCAACGACTCGACGCGACCGTCTTTGGGCGCGAAGCCTCGATTCCTGTTGACAATCTGTTGACACGAGCCCCTAAAGCAAAACAGGCCAGAGAGCCCATAAGCCTCTGACCTGCGAGTTTATTGGTCGCGGGGACAGGATTTGAACCTGTGACCTTCGGGTTATGAGCCCGACGAGCTACCAGACTGCTCCACCCCGCACCGTGCCACGTATCGTGGAAGTGCCAGGTTACCACCGACACTATAACGATGCAAGACGCCGCGTTGCCTCACCAGAAAAGTACTCGAAATCGATTCGTTGCCTCACGTAAGAATGTACTCGAAGCAGCCGAGCACTCTTCGGCTCCTGCCGAGGAGGATTCGGAGGCGACGGATGCCGCTCTCGATGGAACACCGCAAAGCCGTGACGCGTGAGATGCACCGGGCGTATCGCAGGGCATCGAAGAAGGAGAAGGGCGACCTCTTGGACCACTTCGTGGAGCTGACCGGACACAACCGCGCCTACGCGGCCCGGGTCCTTCTGCGCACGCCCAAGGAGCGCCCCCGAAAGAAAGCGACCCGAAAACGACCGCGTATCTACGGTCCGGAGGTGTTGCTGCCTCTTCGAAAGATCTGGGCGACGCTGGACACGGCCTGCGGCAAACGGATCGCTCCCGCCCTACCCGAGATGTGCGAGGTGATGGAGCGCTGGGGCGAGCTCTCGCTCTCAGACGACGTGCGCACCAAGCTGCACACGATCTCGGCGGCCACGATCGATCGCCTACTGGCCCCCGACCGTGCGAGTGTGACGCTCCACGGCCGGGCGATGACCAAGCCGGGTACGCTCCTGAAGTCCCAGATCCCGATCCGGACTTGGGCTGACTGGGACGACTCGCTCCCCGGGTTCGTCGAGATCGACTTGGTCGGACACGAGGGTGGTGACCCGAGGGGTGACTTCTGCCAGACACTGGACGTGACCTGCGTCGTCACCGGGTGGACCGAGACCCGGGCGGTCAAGAACAAGGCGCAGGTGTGGGTCTTCGCGGCCCTGGAGCACATCGCCGGCGAGCTGCCCTTCCCCGTTCTCGGGATCGATTCGGACAACGGGTCGGAGTTCATCAACAAGCACCTTGTGCGCTACTGCGATGCCAACAAGATCACCTTCACGCGCTCACGTGTCGGCAACAAAAACGATGGCTGTCACGTCGAGCAGAAGAACTGGTCGGTCGTGCGCAGAAACGTAGGCTACTCGCGCTACGACACACCCGAGGAGCTCGAGGTCCTAAACGAGCTCTACGACGTGCTGCGGCTGCACACGAACTTCTTCATGCCCTCGATGACGTTGCTCTCCAAGACACGGGAGGGCTCACGCGTCACCCGGTGCCACAGCACCGCGGCCACCCCCTACGCCCGCGTTCTGACCTCAGGCGAGGTCGACGAGAACGCCAAGGAGCATCTGCGCGAACACTACGCGACACTGAACCCCGTCGCGCTCAAACGCGAGATCTGGCGGCTGCAACGACGCCTGCTCGAACTGTCCGCACTCAAGAACACGACCAGAGCAAAGGAGGTGGAGGCGTCCGCTTTCGAGTACATTTCTGATGAGGCAACGAATCAGCCGTTGGAGTACCTTTTAAGGTGAGGCAACGAGGACGCGCACTCGGCAAGGAATTCGCAAGGGATGGGATAGGTGTGACCGGTATACGTGTACAACGGAAAGGCTAGAATGCCGATACTACCTGTTAGGATAGGCCAGATTCATCTTGGCTGATGGAGGACAGCGGTGGGAACGTTCTCGGTTCGGCGCTTTGTAACGAGCGCGACTGTTATCGCCGTCATTGCAGCGCTGCTGCTTGGCGGGACGGCGCTTGCTGTACCCTCCCAACCCTCATCCGACCCGATCGATGGCGCGACAACGAACGCCCAGACCGCGGAGTTCCGCGCGGAACTCGAGCGGAGGCGTGCCGAACTCGACGCGTTCCAGGCGCAGCTCGAGGCATTGGATCGGGAGCTCAGCATTGCGGCCGAGGCATACAACGCATCCGTGTTTGAGCTCGAGACGACGCGCCGGCAGCTGACCGTTACCAAGCTGGACCTCGACAACGCAGAGATCGCCTTCGGGATCCAGTCAGAGCAGCTCTCGGGCCGCGCACGCGAGATCTACCGCAACGGGGAACTCGACATACTCGATGTCTTGTTCGGCGCGAAGTCAGTGACCGACCTCGTCGCGCGTATACAGTTCCTCCACACGCTCGGCGCGACCGATGCCAGCATCGCCGAAACACTTCGCCAGCAGCGCGACCTGGTCGCCGCCAAGGCCGCCGACCTTGAGAACGCGCAGCTCTACGCTGAGTCGCTCGAGTTCACGCTGAAAGCGCGACGCATCGAAGTGATACTGCGCATCCAGGAGCGCGAGGAGATGCTCTCCCGCGCTCAGACCGAGCTGCTCGATCTGCTTGACGCGGAAGCCGCTCGCCGTCAGCAGGAAGAGGCCGCGCTCATGCGGGCCATCCTCTCGGGCGCCAATGATGCCGGCATCGTGGTCGAGCCGGGATCTCCGATAGAGACCGCCCTCAGCTACCACGGCATCCCCTACGTGTGGGGTGGCGCGTCCACGTCAGGCTTCGACTGCTCGGGTCTCGTCATGTACGTCTTCGGCCAACACGGTGTGAATCTGCCGCATTACTCGGGCGCACAGTTCCAACTCGGTGCTAAGATAGTACCCGCTGACCTGCGGCCGGGAGACGTCGTGTTCTTCGGCTCTCCTGTCCATCACGTCGGCATTTATGTGGGGGGCGGCTACTTCATCCATGCACCACGCACGGGGGATTTCGTTAAGCTCAGCCGACTGACCGAGCGCTCGGACTACGCCGGAGCTCGTCGCTACGACTGGGCGATGCGCACTGCGCCACTCGCTGGCGCGGTCGTTGATCCCGCAGGTCTTACGTACTAAAACCGATCGCCGCTATTCCCCCCAATGGTCTACTATCATTTCTACGTCGGCCCCATGCTGAGCACGCACCTGATTGAGGACACGCCATGCACGAGCTCATCCATACCGCGCTGGAAGCCGCTGTAGCTGCTGGCGCTACCTATGCTGATGCGAGGGTCGTCCACACCACCGAAGAGCACCTGTCGGCCCGTAATGGCCTCGTGGACGGTATCCGCACCGCCGAGTCGATCGGCATCGGCATTCGCGTCATCGCAGCCGGCGCATGGGGCTTCTCGGCGACCTCCGAGCTCGGTCGCGACGCTATCACCAAAACAGCACGTCAGGCCGTGACGATCGCCAAGGCCTCGGCGCTCACCCTGCGAACTCCCGTGTTGCTCTCGCCATTGCCTGCGTTCACGGATCGCTGGGAAGGTCCCTGCACGATCGACCCGTTCGGCATACGTCTCGACGAGAAGCTTGCGGTGCTGCTGGCGGCCGACGAGATCTTGCGTGCGCAAGACGCGGTCAAAGTCGCGAAGTGTAACCTCGACTTCTTCCACGTCGAGAAGGCGTTTGGCTCAACATCCGGCAGCTTCATCGAACAGCGCTACACGGAATCGGGCGCCGGGATCACCGCCTACGCGATCGTAGACGGCGAAGTGCTGCCCCGCAGCTACCCCAACTCGCATGGCGGACAGGCGGTGCAGGGTGGCTGGGAGGCCATCGTCGCGCTCGACCTTCCACAAAACGCAGTGCGCGTCGCCGAGGAGGCAGCCGCTCTCGTAAGCGCCGAGCCGTGCCCGGCCGGGACCACGACCGTGATCATCGACGGCAGTCAGCTGGCGTTGCAGGTTCACGAATCGATCGGCCATCCCACCGAGCTCGACCGCGTCCTTGGCGACGAGGCGGCCTTCGCCGGCACGTCATTCCTCACGCTGAAAGACCTCGGCATGCTGCGGTATGGCTCGCCGCACGTCACCGTCACCAGCGACGCGACCATACCGGGTTCGCTCGGCAGCTTTGGCTATGACGACGAGGGCGTCCCCGCGCAACGGGACTTCATCGTGACCGAAGGCCTCTTCACCGGCTTCCAGTCCTCACGCGAATCCGCGCCTGCAATAGGCCGCGAGAGCAACGGCTGCATGCGCGCCGACGGCTGGAACCGCATACCGCTGGTGCGTATGACGACGCTCTCGCTGGAGCCGGGCGACTGGTCGCTTCCCGACCTCATCGCGGACACGGACGACGGCATCTACTTCGAGACGAACAACTCCTGGTCGATCGACGACCGGCGGCTCAACTTCCAGTTCGCCTGCGAAGTCGGCTGGGAGATCAAGAACGGCGAGCTGGGCCGCATGATCAAAAACCCCAACTACACCGGTATCACGCCGCAGTTCTGGAACTCGTGTGACGCCGTGTGCTCGCGCGACCACTGGCAGGTATGGGGCATCCCCAACTGCGGCAAGGGCGAGCCGATGCAAGTCGCCCACGTGGCACACGGCGCCGCGCCGGCACGCTTCCGCAACGTCCAGGTGGGGGTGGGACGATGACGCTCTCCGCCGAACAGGCCCGAGAACTCGCCCGGCGTGCCGTGTCGCTCACACACGCGGACGCCGCTGAGGCCCTCGTTTCCAGCGAAGACATCGCGCTTACCCGTTTCGCCGACAACCGCATACACCAGAACGTGGCCGAGAACGACACGAGCGTCTCGGTGCGCGCCGTCGTCGGCAAGCGCACGGGAGTCGCGTCCACAAACCGCCTCGACGATGAGTCGCTCGCCGCATGTTGCGAGCGAGCTGTCGCCGCCGCGAAGATGGCGCCCGAAAACCCGGACTTCCCCGGCCTGCCCGCTCCCGCACCCGTCGCAATACCCGACCGCGTGCACCCGTCGGTGTGCGCCTTCGATGCAAACGCACGCGCGCATGCCGCCGCCGCGATCATCGGGCAGTCCACCAGCCGCGGCCTGACAGCAGCAGGCACCGTCAGCGCCACCGAATACACCGTCGCGGTCGCGAACTCGAAGGGCGTGGATGTGGGGATGGGCGTCACCACCGTCCGCTCCACCGTACTCTCGATGAGTCCGAATGGCGGCTCGGGCTGGGCCTCGCACCTCTCGGGCACTGCCGATGACTTTGCACCTGAAGCGCTCGGCGACGAGGCAGCGCTGCTCGCCGTACGCTCCGAGGGCGCGATCGCACTTGAGCCGGGCGTCTACACCGTCGTGCTCGCTCCGGAGGCCGTCTCCGACATACTCGACTTCCTCGGCTATCTCGGCTTTGGCGCGAAGTCATTTGCCGAGGGCAGCTCCTTCCTTACGGACAAGGTCGGCGAGCAGCTTCTCTCGCCACTGATCTCGATCACCGACGACGCAACATGTGCCGAGACACTCGGGCTCACGTTCGATTTCGAGGGCATACCAAAGCTCAGGACGCCGCTCGTTGAGGCAGGCGTGGCTCGCGAACCGGTGACGGACTCATACTGGGCGGCGAAGCTGGGACTGCGCAACAGCGGTCACGCCCTGCCGGCGCCCAACTCGTACGGGCCGATGCCGATGAACCTGGAGATCACCGCAGGCGACACCCGTATCGAGGACATGATCGCCGCTGTCGAGCGCGGCGTGTACGTCACGCGTTTCCACTACGTGAACGTCGAAGATCCCATTCGCGCCGTCCTCACCGGCATGACGCGTGA
>JAXMMT010000024.1:0-27596 GCA_034399355.1 Coriobacteriia bacterium
GGCGCTTGCGCTGACAGCGATGGCGTTCTGGATCACCGCGACGTCTGTCGGGTCCGACATGCTGTATGTGGGGCTTGGCGCGTGGTGGCTCGCGGAGCTGGTCGCGTACGCTCGGGGCGGCGAGGGATGGCGCCTTTGGACGTCAGCCGCGCTCGGTGCGCTCGCGATGCTGACTCGCTGGGTCGGGTTCACGCTCGGTATCGCCGGCGCGCTATGGCTCGGGCTGCGGCTGCTCCGGCGCCGCGAGTGGCGAGAGCTGTGGCGCCCCTTCGCATATGGCATGCTCGTCGTCGGTCCGACGATGGTGCTGCAGCTCTTCAACCCCATCGGCTCGGGTGAGGCGGCACTGCGTTCGAGTCCCGGCCAGGCGCTCGCGCTCGAGACGCTTCACGACATCGCCCGGACGGTGGCGGCCGACCTAGGGCTGTGGCCGGTGCCCGGTTTTGGCCCGGCGCTCGCGCTGTTCGTTCTCCGGTGGCTCGCGCTCGGTGTTCTCGCGTGCATGGTGGTGCGGTCCTTCCTCCCGGGCCGCAAGGAGCGCGATGCCGGGCTACTTGCCCTGGTCCTGCCCGGGGGCGCCTACGTCGCGGTCTACGTCGCGGTCGTCGCCTATACGCGCTCCATCCAGTACGTGCCAGACATCTCGACGCGCTACGTCAATCCGGTCTACCCCGTGGTTTTCGCGGCGCTCGGCGTGTGTGCCGTGAAGCTGCTGTCCTGGGCGCGTCGGCGAGGCAGAGCTGTGGCGATACCGCTCATCACACTCGCGCTCGTGTTCGCGGCCGTACCACAGTGGACCGGAATGCCTCTCGCTGCGCGCACGATGCGCGCCGGCGTTGGGCTCTCAGCTGCACGCTGGCGCGAGGGTGAGGGCTTCGAGCTGGTCAGGAGGCTTGCGCCGGAAGCCGTCATCAGCCCCACGGCAGCCTATGTCTACGTGCTGACGGGCGTGCCGTCTAGGCCTCCCGGCGCCGGATGGGATGCGAAGGACATTGCGCAGGCCTGTGCCGAGCCGCCCCTGCGCGACCTCGACGTGCTCATCCTGGTCGCCGATCCGGACTCGGCCTGGGTGCACGATACGGTGGATGTGGAGGGGCTCCTCAATCCCGTGCGGTTCGAGGTGCTTCTCCATACACCCGGCGAGCTCGTGGTACGCCCAAGGCGATGAACAGCGCTCGATACGACCAACCCGCACTACACGGTCATCAAGTACTTCGTCAAGGAGACCTTAGACGACCCGCCGCGCCATGCGGGTGTCGAACGCGAGGACGACGGTGCCGTGACCGCCCGAGCCGAGTTCGGCCAAAGGGCGATACCTCTCGAGGATGAGCGGTTCTTCCACGCGTCGCCTGCCGGTTGCGGCTACGTGCCGATTGTAGCGCGAGATAGCGGGCGGGCGTGTTCTTGTCTGCCTGGCACGTCGAGTGCTACTATTCACTCTCGCTACGCGGGTGTGGCGGAATGGCAGACGCGCATGGTTCAGGTCCATGTGGGGGCAACCCCGTGAAGGTTCAACTCCTTTCACCCGCACCAGAGAGATTGAACGAGGGCCCCGTCCGAGAAGGACGGGGCCCTCGTCTTGTGTGTCGCGAGCGGAAGTCTCTTCCTACACCGCCTCGTCGAACGCTTCGGTGAACTGGCTGTTATACAGGTCGTAGTAGAAGCCGTGCGCCGCGAGCAGCTCCTCGTGCGTGCCGTGCTCGATGATCTGCCCCTCGTTCATCACGAGGATGAGGTCGGCATCGCGGATGGTCGAGAGCCGGTGCGCGATCACGAAGCTGGTGCGATTCTTCATCAGCCTGGTCATGGCGTGCTGAATGAGCGCCTCAGTACGGGTGTCGACTGAGCTCGTCGCCTCGTCGAGGATGAGGATGCGCGGGTTGGCAAGGAACGCTCGGGCGATCGTCAGGAGCTGCCGCTGACCTGCCGAGATGTTGGAACTCTCGTCGTCGAGCACGGTGTCGTAACCGTCCGCTAGCGTCCGGACGAAGTGGTCGACGTATGCTGCCTTGGCTGCCTCGACGAGGTGTTCCTCGGTGGCGTTCTCTCCACCGTATGCGAGGTTCTCCCGGATGGTGCCCTTGAACAGCCACGTGTCCTGCAGCACCATACCGAAGGTCTTGCGGAGGTCGTTGCGGGTCATGTCACGCGTATCGACGCCGTCCACGAGGATGCCGCCGCCACCGATCTCGTAGAAGCGCATGAGCAGGTTGACGAGCGTCGTCTTGCCGGCGCCGGTGGGGCCGACGATGGCGACCGTCTGCCCCGGCTTCGCTTCGAGACTAAGGTTCTCGATGAGCGGCGTGGCGGGGTCGTAGCTGAACGAGACGTCGCGGAACTCCACGTGACCTTCGACGCGCTCGATATGCACGGGTGTCTCGGTGTCCGGCAGTTCCTCCTCGGCATCAAGGAGCTCGAAGACGCGCTCTGCCGAGGCGACCGTTGACTGCAGTGTGTTCGCGATGCTTGCCGTCTGCACGATCGGTTGGGTGAACTGGCGCGAGTACTGGATGAACGCCTGCACGTCACCGAGTGAGATGCGTCCCTGCGCCACGCGCAGGCCACCGATGACGGCGATACCCACGTAGTTGAGGTTGTTGAGGAAGCTCAGTGACGGGTGGATGGTGCCCGAGATGAACTGCGCCTTGAAGCTCGCCTCGTACAGCAACTCGTTCTCACGGTCGAAGATTTCGATGGCCTCTTCCTGGTGGCCGAAGACTTTCACGACACCGTGTCCGGAGAACATCTCCTCGACATGCCCGTTGAGCGTGCCGGTGCGGTCCCACTGTGCGGCGAATTGCTTCTGGGACTTCTTCGCGATGAACATCGTTACGACCAGGCTCAAGGGGATGACGAGCAAGGAGATGCCGGCCAGTAGTGGGCTGATCGAGAACATCATGATCAGCACGCCGATGATGGTAAGCACCGCGGTGATGATCTGCGTCGCGCTCTGGGAGAGCGTGTTGGAGATGTTGTCGATGTCGTTGGTCACGCGGCTGAGCGTGTCGCCGCGCGGGTTGTCATCGAAGTACTTGAGCGGCAGTCGCGCGAGTTTCTCGTCCACCTGTTTACGCAGGCCGTAGACGGTTCGCTGGGCGATGCCGGCCATGAGGTACTGCTGCAGCCAGCCGAAGAGCGCGCTCAGCAGGTAGACGCCGCCGAGCAGTAATAGCAGCTTCGCTATGGCATCGAAGTCGACGCCCTGACCGGGCGTGATGCTCATGCTCGCGATCATGTCGGCGAGCTGCTCGTTGCCCGAAGCGCGGAGTCCTTCGACCGCCTGCTGTTGTGTGACGCCGGCGGGGAACTGCTTGCCGATGACGCCCTCGAACAGCAGGTCGGTGGCGTTGCCGAGGATGCGTGGCCCGACGATGTTGAACGTGACGCTCACCACGGCGAGCGCAATCACGAGCGCCAGCATCGCGCGGTGTGGCCTCAGGTAGCCGCCGAGCCGCTTGATTGAGCTCTTGAAGTCCTTCGTCTTGGCGGCTGGCGCCATACCGCCGTGGCCCCCGAAGCCCATGCCGGGCCCACGGCCCGGGCCGCCGGGAGGACGAAGCCCGCCCGCGGGCCTGGTGTCGCTACGCGTCTCGCTCATGCGATCTCCTCCTCGGTGAGCTGCGAGTTCACGATTTCACGGTAGGTCTCGCTGCTCGCCATGAGTTCGCGATGCGTGCCGGCGCCTACGATGGTGCCCTTGTCCATGACGATGATGTTGTCGGCGTGCATGATGGTGCTGACGCGTTGCGCGACGATGATGACTGTCGCAGCCAGCGTGTCTTTCTTGAGCGCCGCGCGCAGTGCGGCATCGGTCTTGAAGTCGAGCGCCGAGAAGCTGTCGTCGAACACGTATATCTCGGGCCGCTTCACGAGCGCCCGCGCGATGGCGAGACGCTGGCGCTGGCCGCCGGAGACGTTGGCGCCTCCCTGCACGATTGGCGCCTCGAGTTGCTCAGGCATGGCCGAGACGAACGCCTTACCCTGCGCCACTTCCAGCGCGTGCCAGAGTGCTTCGTCGGTGGCGTCCCGTTTCCCGTAGCGCAGGTTGCTCGCAATCGTGCCGACGAACAGGAACGCTTTCTGCGGGATGAATCCGATCCGGCTCCAGAGGTCGGCCTGGCGCAGCTCGCGGATGTCCACGCCGTCGACGAGGACCTGCCCGCCGGTCACGTCGTAGAAGCGGGGGATGAGGTTGATGAGTGTTGACTTGCCGCTGCCGGTGCTGCCGACGATCGCGGTCGTCTTCCCTGGTTCGGCCGAGAAAGACACGTTGCACAAGACGGGGTCCTCAGCGCCCGGGTAGCGGAATTCGACGTCGCGGAATTCCAGGTGACCGCGCACATCGCCAACGGCCACGGGCGTGGCGGGGTCGTCAATTTGCGGTTCCGTGTCGAGCACCTCGTTGATGCGTTTGGCCGAGGCGGCCGCCCTTGGCACCATGACGAACATCACGACCGCCATCATCACCGACATGAGAATCATCATGATGTATGAGAGGAACGCGGTCAGGTTGCCGATGGGCATGGCGCCGCTTTCGATACGCAGCCCGCCGAACCACATGACCGCCACAATGGAGAGGTTGAAGATGCCCATAATGGTCGGCATCATGACTGCGAACAGACGGGCTACCGACAGAGAGGTCTCGGTCAGGTCACGGTTGGCCTCATCGAAACGGGTCTGCTCGTAATCGCTGCGCACGAACGCGCGGATGACGCGGATACCCGAGAGCTTCTCGCGCATCACTTGGTTCACGCGGTCTAACTTGACTTGCATCGCCGTGAACAACGGTAGTGCTGTCTTCAGCACGGCCCCGATGATGACCGCCATGAACGGGATGATGACGACCAACAGCGCCGAGAGAGGCACGTCCTGCCGCAGCGCCATGATGATGCCGCCGATTGCCATGAACGGTGCGGTGATCATGACATTGAGCGCGAGAACGACAACCATCTGTACTTGCTGGACGTCGTTGGTGTTGCGTGTGATGAGCGACGGAGTGCCGAACAGGTTCATCTCGGCGAGAGAGAAGCGCTGTACACGGCGGAAGATGGTGTGGCGCACGTCGCGCCCGAACGACATCGCTGTCTTGGAGCCCCAGTAGACTGAAACGATTGAGGTGACGCCGAGCAGGAGAGTCACGGCGAGCATAATGCCGCCTGTGCGCAGGATGTAGTCGATGTCGCCCTTGACGACGCCGTTGTTGATGATGTTCGCGTTGAGGTCGGGCAGGTAGAGGTTGGTGATGGCCTGCACAAGCAGGAGGACCATCACGAGCATGATCTGCTTCCGGTACGGTCTCAGGAAGCGTATGAGCTTCAGCATCGCGGTTGTCGCCTTTTCTCCGTTACGGATGATCGGGGTGTGTGGATCGCGCTTCTTCGATTGCCCGAGTGAGGTTCTCGTTCAGTATGCCGAGAAGCCGGCGAAGCTCCGCGCGGTCCTTCTCGGTCATCGGTCCGATGCCTGCGCGGATAAGCTGTGCGAACACCGCGTCGAGCCGGGCGACGAGCACTTTGCCGGCCTGTGTCAGGTAGATGCGCGTGAGACGCTGGTCGTGTGCGTCCGGACGCCGCTCTATGACGCCGGTGGCCTCCATCTTCTGCAGCATCGTCGTCACCGTCGGGCGTGACACGTGGAGCCGCTCGGCCATCTCGCTCTGGCTGATGCCGTCCTGGTGGGCAAGTACGTGCAGGCAGCCGGCCTGCGCGGGGTGCGTGTCTTCGTCGGCCAGAAGCGTCGCCATCAAACGGCGCTGGAGAATCATCGTGTTCTTGAACACGAGGAACACACTCCACGGATCGAGGTCCACCCCGGCAGGGGGTTGGATATCAGGAGCTTCAGGTATCTCCGGTGGCACGTGGTGCATCATCTGCTCCCTTGGGGTGTTCAAGAGGGGCTGCAATTAGATGGCTAACAGTTAGGTAGCTAATATACGCGTGGGAACAAACGCGCGCAAGTTCCATTTCCGGGCGGTTCTTCGCCGAAAGGATATCGACCGCGCGACGTATACTCACGGTAGGATTCACGTCCTGCGCGGCGAATATCCGCGTAGGGAAGGACGTGTCATGCTCTCAGAACGTCTCGTCACCTCTGCCATGAGGTTCTACAACAAGTCATACCTTGCGCAGGATCCCGTAGAGCTCGGTATGATGCCGTCGCCTCGGCCGGGCAGGAACTACGTGCTGTACGCGCACGTCCCGTTCTGCGAACGTCTCTGCCCCTACTGCTCCTTCAACCGCTTTCTCTACGCCGAGCCTCGGGCTCGTTCGTACTTCAAGGCACTGCGCGGCGAGATGCGCATGGTCGCCGATCTTGGCTACGACTTCGCCTCTCTCTATATCGGCGGCGGTACACCCACGATTCTGCTCGATGAGCTCTGCGAAACGATCGATATTGCGCGTCAGCTCTTCCCCGGGATCAAGGAAGTGTCCGCCGAGACGAGTCCGAACCTGCTCAACGACGAGACCATCGACGTGCTCTGCGATCGCGTGCAGCGCTTCTCGGTGGGGGTTCAGTCCTTCGACGACGGTCTGCTTGCTCAGATGGCCCGGCGCGACAAGTACGGTACGAGCGAGCAGGTCTTTGAGGCTGTACGTGCGGCCGTGGGCAAGTTTCACTCGCTGAACGTGGACATGATCTTCAACTTCCCGAGCCAGACGATGGAGATGCTCGAGCGCGACATCGAGCTCGTGAAGGCGACCGGCGCGAACCAGACGACGTTCTACCCCCTGATGGTGTCTCCTAAGAATCGCCGCCAGATCAAGGTTGACATTGGTGCCGTCGATTTCGAACGCGAGCGGGATTACTACGAGACCATCTGCGACGGTCTTACCCCTGATTTTAAGCCTGGCTCTGCGTGGACGTTCTCGCGCGAAGCCGGCGGCTTGATTGACGAGTACATCGTCGACTACGAGGAGTACCTGGGTATTGGCTCGGGGGCGCTGTCGTTCATCGAAGACCGCATCTATGGGAACACCTTCTCGCTGAGGGAATACGAACGCCGCATCGCCTCGGGCAGCATGTCTGTGTGCAAGCGCGGCATGGAGTACAAGGGCAAGGCGCGCATGCGTTACCGGTTCGTGACCGACCTGTTCGGCCTGCGGTTGGACAAGCAGCGCTTCCTCAAAGACTTCGGGATGCCCGTCGAGCGCGGCCTGCGGCTGGAGCTTGCTTTCATGAAGGCCGTGGGCGGCATCGCCACCGACAACGAACGCGAGATCACGCTCACCGACAAGGGCCGCTATCTGCTCCTCGTCATGATGCGTGAGATGCTGGCCGCGTCAAACGACCTCCGCGACCAGGCACGCGCTACGCTGCCGCTCGACGAAAAGATGCTCCTGTTCGAGAGCCGTGAGTCCTGTGCGACGCAGCTCGAGGAGTGTCTCGCCGCCAGCTAGGCCCGCTTCGCAGTGTACAAGTGTTAGTCTGGAATCAGAGCAGCGGCACTGCGAGGAGCGGGCATGGATGCGTATTCGCCGGTCAAGGGCAAGTGCGCCTTCTGGCGCGAGCACCGCAACGAAGAAGACACGTGGGACACGTCAGTCAACAAGGAGAACAAGCGCGTGACCTGCACGTGCTTCATCGACGGAGACATGTGGCTGGAAACGGTCAGCACGGTCCCGTCTGAGTGTCCCAAGCACAACAAGTGCCGCTACTACGTGAAGACTGCGTGATGTTCAACGCCGGCGAATCCACTCAGTGAGGCTATCGCGTCAGGTGTACGACGCTCACCGTGCAACCGTTTCCCGTGCAGACCGGGCAAGCAACCTTCAGGCCAATTATCGGGCAGGTACGAGTCGATTGGGGGTTCGGAGACCGAACGGCTTATCGAGTGTCTAAACGGTAGTGTCTCTGTGTCGCACGTGCCCATATAGCCGAGCCATATGAGCGTTCCGACGAACAACAAGGTCAAGCCAGATGATCTCGTTCACAGCGCCTCTTTCGCTGTCTCCTCCAGTGCCTTGTCGATCTGCCGACGCAATGCGGGCGGCAGACCCGGGATGTCGAGGTCGAGGAAGCCGCGCGTGATCATCGAGATGGCCTCGTCTTTGGGCACGCCGCGCGACATCAGGTAGTAGATCTCCTCGGCAGCGATTGGCGAGATAGCGGCCTCATGGCTCAGCTCAGCGCCCGGAGCGCCCACGCTTGCGAGGTCCGGGATCGCCCACTGCGTGGAGTCTTCAGACATCACGATGCCGCGACAGTCCAGATGCGCCTTGCAGTCGTTATTGCGACCGACGAGCCGTCCGCGGCTGTAGATGGTGGAGCGATCGGCTGAGACTGTGCGTGCGATCGCCTCCGAGCGCGTGCCCGCTCCCTCGAGCGAGGTCTCTGACCCGACGTCGATGTAGGAGTCGCCCAGTCCGTAGACGATCGAGTTGAAGACAGCCCGCGAGCGATCACCGATGAGACGCGCGACCGGGAACGTCTGCAGCGAGCGGACCGGCTTGAGCATCACGTAGTTATTGACGTAGACGCCGTCTTCTTCCACGGTGACGCCGGTGCGGGGGCGCACGTGGAAGTCCTCCGACCAGTTGTGGATCATCGTGAACGTCAACTTCGCGCCCTTGCCCACATAGAACTCCGAGATACCGGCGTGCAGGCCGTTGCGCACCTTGGGGTGGATGGTGCAGCCGGTCAGTACGTTGGCCTCGGCGCCCTCTTCGAGGATGATCACGCTGTGCACGTTTTGAGAGATGTTGTTCTCCGAGACGAACAGGCAGGCCTGTATCGGCTTGTCGATCTTCTGGCCGGCCTTGACGCGGATGAAGTAGCCCTCGGTGCGGGCGAGCGCGACCTGGGCGGTGTACTTGTCCTTGTCGGGCGCGACGTTGCGCCAGTAGTACTTCTCATACATAAGCTCGGGATAGAGGGCGAGGGCCTCTTCGGTGCTCATGATCTCGAGCTTGTTGTCGAACATCTGCTCCACCTTGCGGTAGATGGGGGAGCGATCCATCTGGAAGTAGCTGCCCGAGCGACCGGCTTCGGTGGTATCGAACCCGATGCTGAGCGCGGCCTCCTTCGTCTGCTTGTTGAGAGACTCGAGCGACTCGACCGACTGCGCGTCGGCGGCCACGTCGAACGAATCCAGGTCGAGGTCCGGCCCGTAGGTCGCGGGCTTGCCTGCGGCCGTCTCGGCCAGTCTGCGTATCTCTGCCTTGCGTGCTTCTACATCTGGCATATCGCACACTCCACACACTTGTCGTAGCCGTGCTTGCCTATCTCGCCGATCAAGTCGAGCGGGTTGCCTCGGCAGGCAAGTCTTCCGTTGTAGAGCACGTGGCCGATGTCGGCGTTCACGTACTCGAGGATGTGACCGGTGTGCGTGACGATGAGCCCCGACCGCGTCCCCTTGCCGACGCGCTCGGCCTTGAGCAGCCGGTTCATCGCCTGGCCCACAACTGCGATGTTGTCGAGGTCGACGCCGGACTCCGGCTCGTCGAACAGCGTTAACTCGGGTGCCTGCGCGATGAGCTGCGCCATCTCAGAGCGCTTCATCTCGCCTCCCGAGAAGCCCATGTTCACGTCACGGTCGACCATCTTGGAAAGCGACAGATTGCCGATAAGGTCGGCGAGCAGTTCCTCGTGCTCGCCCTCGCCGGCAGCCATTTCGATGAGTTGCCGCAGCTTGATGCCGCGCACGGCGGGTGGCCGCTGGAAGGCGACGCCGATACCGAGTCGCGCGCGCTCATCGATCTCGAGGTTGGCCAGGTCCGTGCCCTTGAAGGTGATGCTACCCTGCGTGACGCGGTAGCCGGGCAGACCGACAATCGTGTTGAGCAGCGTCGTCTTGCCGCCACCATTGGGGCCGAGCAGTACGTGCGTCTCGCCCTCGTTGATGGTGAGGTTGATGCCGCGCAAGACCTCGTGGTCGCCCACGGTGACGTGCAGGTTCTCGACGACGAGCAGCGGTTGCTGTCGATCAGAACTCATACGAACACCCCGATTCGGTGATAAGTGACTGTCTGCCAATCTACCCAAGATACGTCGCCGACACCACCGCGGACGGCACGCGAAATGCTGGCATCGCGTAGGATGCACTCACGTAGCACCTGCCGAGGAGACTCGCGTGGAAGAACCGCTCGCACACTTTCGAGACACGGTGCTCGACTACTACGCCGAGCACGGCCGCGATCTTCCGTGGCGCCGGACCCGCGATCCCTACGGAGTCCTCGTCTCCGAGGTCATGCTACAGCAGACACAGGTTTCGCGCGTGCTCGGCAAGTGGGAGGAGTTCTGCGACGAGTTCCCTGATCTCGAGACGCTTGCTCAAGCGCCTCTCGAGGACGTGCTGCGTGTGTGGAGCGGCCTCGGCTACAACCGTCGCGCCCAGTCGCTCAAGCGTATCGCCGAGATCGTGATCGCCGAGTACAGTGGGCAGCTGCCCGACACACTCGAAGGCCTGATGGCGCTGCCCGGCATCGGGCACGCGACGGCAGCACAAGTGCTCGCCTTCGCGTTCGACACTGGCGTGCCCTTTATCGAGACGAACATCCGCAGCGTCTATCTGCACCACTTCTTCGAAGACGCGGAAGACGTTCCGGACGCAGCGATACTCCCGCTCGTGGAGGCGACGATGGACGCGGAAGACCCTCGCGAGTGGTACTACGCGCTCATGGACTACGGGACCGACCTCAAGAAGCGGCTGCCCAACCCGAGTCGGCGCAGCAGACATCACACGACGCAGTCGCAGTTCGAGGGCTCGACGCGCCAACTCCGGGGGCGCGTCCTCCGTGCGCTTGTCGACACGCCGGGTCTCTCGGCAGAAGAACTGGCCGAGACCGTCGCGTTCGGGCCTGATCGCGTGGCCGACGTCCTCGCGGCTCTGGTGGCCGAAGGGTTCCTCTCCGAGAGTGGTGGCTGCTACCGGATCGTGTGACGGATTCCCAAAATCTGCCGCCCGTCAGATGGCCATCAATGCGCAGCGAAAGTCGTCCGATGTATATAACAGTAGGCGTTCCTGCGGGGGCGCCAGCGTCGAGAACCGTGGCCGCGGGCGCTGGAAAGACACAGCTGGCTACGATGAGAACCCGTTCGGTCCCCCGGGCGGGTTCTCCTATGTACTGCTACTCGCCGAGCAGCTCCCCGGCTTCCTCGGCCAACAGGCGCGCGACCTCCGCGATGGCCATACCGCGCTCGCGAGCAAGGCGCGCGCAGTCATCGGCTTCGGCGCGTATACGCGGTGTCGCGCCCGGCGCGTCGGAGAGCTTGAAGCGGACGGTTCCCATGCTGGTCTCCAGCGTGATCTCGCGGCGCGGGGCGACCACACGCGTTGCGGGCAGCATGCGTACGCCCAGCGTCCCGGTCTCGGCGAGGAAAGTACGTGCGACGTCGCTCGCGTCCGCCGTGCGCACGAGCGCGCTCAGCACGACTGCAGGACGGCCCTTCTTCACTACGACAGGGGTCATCCACACATCGAGCGCCGCCGTCTCGCGCAGGCGGTCGGCCGCGTGCGCGAGATGCTCGCCGCTCAGGTGGTCGATCGTGCTCTCGAGCAACACAACGTCCTCGGTGTCGTTGTGGGTTTCGGGGAAGGGGTCCCCGAGCATGAGGCGTGCGATGTTGGGACGCGCAAGCTCGCGGGTACCGGCTCCGTGCCCGATCGCGCGCAGCGTCATCGACGGCATCGGACCGAAGGCGTCAGCGTGGACGCGCAACAGCGCCGCACCGGTAGGTGTGGTGAGCTCACCGGCGAGGTCGGTTCCCAGCACCGGAACACCCTCGAGCAGCAGGGCAGTGGCAGGAGCGGGGACGGGCAGCACGCCGTGTGCGGTGTCGACGGTGCCGCTGCCGACGGCCACGGGCGAGGACACGAGCCGCTCGATACCGAGGGTGTGCAAACCGAGCGCCACGCCCACGACGTCGACGATGCTGTCGATCGCGCCGACCTCATGGAAGTGCACCTGCTCCGGTGTCGTGCCGTGCACGGCTGCCTCGGCCTCGGCGATGAGCGCGAAGGTCGCAAGCGCCTTCTCGCGCACGGCCTGCGGCAGCGTGGCGCCTTCGATCAGCGCGCGGATGTCGCTCCAGTGGCGGTGCTCGCTGTCATCCGGCGCGTCGACCGTGAGATGGACGCCGCGAACACCCGCCCGCACAACCTCGGTCGTCTCGATGCGCACGTAGCCCAGGCCGAAGCCCTCGAGAGTCCCACGCAGCACTGCAAGGTCGAAGCCTGCGTCGATGAGTGCCGAGAGAAGCTTGTCGCCGCTGGCGCCAGTGGTGCAGTCGAGGTAGGCGATCATCTCGGTTCTGCTGCTGCCGCGTGGTTGATCCGGCTTGCGAGCGCTGCCGCTCCAAAGCCGTTGTCGATGTTGACGACGCCCATGCCGGAGGCGCAGGAGTTGAGCATCGTGAGCAGGGCGGAAACGCCGCCGAACGACGCACCGTAGCCCACGGACGTGGGCAGCGCGACGACAGGGCATGCGACGAGACCGGTGACGAGTGACGGCAGCGCGCCCTCCATGCCGGCGACGGCGATGATGACATTCGCGTCTCGCAGGACCTCCTGGTGGGCGAGCAGGCGATGGAGACCGGCGATGCCGACGTCGTACAGCCGCGTCACGCGGTTGCCCATCACTTCGGCCGAGATGGCGGCTTCCTCGGCCACCGGCACGTCTGCAGTACCACCCGATGCGATCACGATGTGTCCGACGGTCGGCCGTGTCTCGCGGCGGTCGACGACGAGCAGCCCGGGCTCTTCGAAGTAGCGCGCGTCGAGCGCGAACTGGGCGACCGCCTGGAAGTGCGTCGCACTCGCGCGCGTACCCAAGACGACATCACCGTGTTCGAGTATCTCGCGCGCGATCGAGCGCACCTGCGAGGGCGTCTTACCCTGGCAGAAGATCACTTCGGCAAAACCGCAGCGGATACCCCGGTGGTGGTCGATCTTGGCCTCGCCGATGTCGGCGAAGGGCAGCGAGGAGAGTTGGCCGGCAGCATCTTCCACGCCACACTCGCCTTTGGCGACGGCCTCAAGCAGCGATCTCAGCTCATCCGGACCCATGCGGTTCCTCCATTGCTCGCTTCCTGCGGTTTTGCGACTGATGCAGCAACTCCGTGAAGGTTATACTCATTAGAGGATACCCGCTATACGGAGGATACGCCGCGTGGTTCCCTCGCCCAACAAAGGTCGGATCGAGCTCGACAGCAGGACGTTCCTGATCGTCAGGAGCGTCGCATCGGTGTTCCTGGTCGGGCTGTATCTCGCATCGACGCGAGACCTCCCGGGTACGCCCGAGCATACCTCGTTCCTGGTGGGCATGAGCGTGTGGATGCTCTACACGCTCGGCGTCGGCATCGCACGGCTCGCAATCCCGGATCTCGACTTCCAGCAGCTCATGCACGTCACGTTGCCGGTCGACTGTATCGCCCTCGGTGCCCTGGTGTTCTCGACCGGCTCCCTGTACGACCCTTTCTACGTCTGGGTGATGCTCGAGTCCATGCTGTACGCGACCGTGTACCGGCGCGCACGTGCCTGGATATACTCGGCGTTTCTGGTGATTGCCTACCTTGTCGGCCACATTGCAGCGCCTAGTCTGGACACGTCCGGAGTTCACTGGCTATTCCTCGCGATGAAGGCCGTGGCCGTGTTGGTGATAGGCTGGTTCGTCGGTCTCATGATCGAGCGGCAGGAGTACCGCGCGGACGAGGCCGAAGACCGCGTCGACGACACGTCGGAGCTCAATACACGGCTTGAGCGCAGCGTGGCCGAACTCCGTGCCATCGCTGAGATATCCGAGATCATCCACTCGACACTCGACTTCGACACCGTCGGCCCGATCGTTCTCGAATCGCTGCAGAAGGTGATCGACATCCCCGCAGCGTGCATCTTCGTTGTGGACAAGGCCAAGGGCCAGACGCTCTTCTCGGCCAGCAAGGGACTGCGCGCAGACATCTCGCGCACGTACGGGCAAGTGGACTATGCGAGCGGCGACCTGGGTGTTTCCGACGAGCACTTCTCCTGTTTGGAGCTGATCGACCACAACAAGATGGTCGTCGTCTTCTGTGCCGGTGGAGAAGCGATCGAGACATTGGGAACCGACGACCGCATCGTGTTGCAGGCGGTTGCATCCGAGCTCGTCGTGGCCGTGGAGAACTCGCAACTGTACAAGTTGACCAAGCGGCTCGCCATTACTGACGAGCTTACCGACCTCTACAACTACCGCTATCTCCAGCAGCGCCTTGACGGCGAGATCGGACGCGCCGGCCGCTACAGCAAGCAGCTGTCATTTCTGATGATCGATATCGACGACTTCAAGTCGGTCAACGACAGCTACGGGCACCTCGTGGGCGACGGCGTGCTCTCGGAGCTTGGCCGCGTCTTGAAGACCGCCGTGCGCGAAGTCGACGTTGTGGCGCGCTACGGCGGCGAGGAGTTTTCAGTGCTCCTACCCGAGACCGATGCATCGGGCGCCTTCATCGTTGCCGAGAAGATCCGTGAGATGGTGAGCCTCAACCGTTTCTTCGACGCGGAGGGGGAGCCCAGCATCCACGTCACGGTGAGCATCGGTGTGGCGAACCTGCCGCTGCATGCCGAAGACAAGGAATCGCTGTTGCGGCAGGCTGACGATGCGCTCTACCAGGCGAAGGCGGTGGGCAAAGACCGCGTGAGGGCGCCGAGGATACGCCGCAACAGGCTCGACATCACGCCGGAAGGGGAGTTGAAGTCGTGACGAAGTGTGCATTCCTCGGCCCAGCCGGTACGTTCACCGAGGAGGCCCTGCTCTCGCTCGAGATTCCCGGGGTTGAGCCGGTGCCCTGTGCGACCATCGGTGATGTCCTCGCGGCGGCTTCTGACGGCCGCGCAGAGTACGGCGTCGTGCCCATCGAGAACTCGGTCGAAGGGAGCGTCAACGCAACGCTCGACGCGCTCGCGTTCGACACGGAGCTCTATATCCAGCGCGAGCTCGTGCGTGACATCAACCACGCGCTGATCGTCGCCCCCGGCGTCACCATGGAAGACGTGACTGCAGTTGTGAGCCATCCGCAGGCGACGGCACAGTGCCGCTGCTGGCTCGCAGAGCACCTCCCGGGACGCCCCATACTCGCGGCGAACTCAACCGCTGAGGCAGCGACGCGCGCTGTAGCCGAGCCGGGCCTTGCGGCCGTGGGTACTGCGCTTGCCGCCGAGCTCAATGGTGGCGTTGTTCTACATGCGTCGATCGAAGACTTCGAGGGGAACCAGACGCGCTTCATCGTCCTTGGCAAGGAGTTGCAGAAGCGCACCGGACACGACAAGACGTCGCTCGCGCTCTTCATGCACGAGGACAAGCCGGGCGCACTGCTCATGATCCTGTCCGAGTTCGCGTTCGGGCAGATCAGCCTCACGAAGATCCAGTCCCGCCCCACGAAGCGGGCGTTGGGCGAGTACATGTTCTACGTGGACCTCGAGGGTCACGTAGAAGACGACGCGGTCGCCCTTGCGCTCGAATGTCTTCGCCTCAAGCTGCGCTCCGTGAAGCTGCTCGGCAGCTACCCGAACTCCCGCTAGCCGAGTTCTGCTTGCACGCAGAATCTTATTCACGGCATCAAGAAACTTGATACCCAGCGCCGTGGCGTGTAGATTCAGAAGTGACTCTGATGCCTCCGGTGAGGGGATGACCGTGCCGAAATACGCGGTCGATTTGCACAACCATACGCCGCTGCTGCCGTGCGACTATCGCGGGTCGCTCGAGACCACGCCGCGCGAGATCGTCGACGCCGCACTGTCGGCGGGCCTCAGCGTCTATGCGGTCACCGATCACTTCTCGGTCGACTTCTGTGAGCGACTGCTGGACGCCGCCGACGAGGCTGCCGCCGAGACGGGACGTCGTTTGCTCGTCGTGCCTGGTGCCGAGCTCAAGATCAGTCACGGTGCCGACGAGGTGCACGTGCTCGCGTTGCTCCCGCCGGAGCGTGCCACCCGCGCGTTCGCCGAGTTCATCGGAGTCCTCGGCCTGACGTCACCCATCGCACCGGTGTGCGAACTGCATCGCGTCACGGTCACCCATGAGCCGCGCGAGGTCTTCAAGATCATCGAGGCGCTCGGCGGAGTGGGCATCGTCGCACATATGGACCGTGCGTTCGGACCGTACCGCCTATTGGACTCGCCGTTCGTCGACACGCTGCTGTCCTCCGAACACGTGCGTGCAGTCGAGGTCGTCGACAAGCGGTGCGCCAAAGTACTCGCGGGCTACGATGTGACCGTTGTGAGGTCGTCGGACTCGCATTCGCACACCGAGATCGGCCGGCGCCGTACACGGCTGAAGATGGCGGGACTCGACTTCCGCTCGCTCAGGGATGCGCTTACCACGCCTGTCGCCCTCGCCGTTTAGCTCTAGACGCTCAACATCCAAGCCCAAGCCGGCACGACATGGATGACACCGCCGGCAACGCCAACGTCTTCAGCGTCATGCATTGTCACGATGGTGGCTTCGCCAAGCCCGGTTTCGTTCAGGGTCTCCTCCAACGCACGCACTTCGCGCTCCCGGGTGTCCGCCTGCGAGAAATCTGCGCAGACCTGCACGAGTTGCGTTGCCTGGCCGACTTCAGGGTCGCCGACAATGAAGTCGACCTCATGCCCCGCGCCAGTGGAGTAGTAGGAGATGATCCCGTCGCGGGTTCCACGCAGACGTCGACGGAGCTCCAGGTACACCGCGTTCTCGAGTCGGGCACCCAAGTCCGAGACTCCTGCCGGAGCGACCGCGAATGCGAGTCCCGGATCGATGGCGTACACCTTCTTCGGGTTCGCTTCGCGAACTCGAAGCGACCGGTCGAAAACAGGGATGGTGAATAGTAGGAACGCATCCTTGAAGTGGGCGAGAAGATTGTAGAGCGTGTCCTTGCCAACTGCGATGCCCCGGGACTTCAGGTCGTTAGCGAGCTTGTTTACGGAGGTCAGCGAACCGGATGACTGCAGTAGCGCGAGCGCGAAGTAGCGCACGGCATGAACGTTCTTCACTTCGTGGCGATCGATGATGTCGCGGAGCAATACGAGCTGAACGTAGTCCTGAAGAGTTTGGATGCGCTCGGTCTCATTCAACCCCTGGACGTCTGGAAAGCCGCCGACCCGCAGGTAGCTTGTGAACGCAGCCTCCAACTGCGAGCGCAACCTCGCTCCGGGCTTCGATGTGGGCGGCTCAGTGTTTGCATACAGCAGGGCCTCGGCGAAGCTGAACGGAAGTAGCTCGACCGCGTAGCCGCGCCCACGGAACTCCGTGGCGACTTCGGTCGAGAGCATCTTGGCCGAGGATCCTGAGACGTATAGCTGCACGGACTCCGTGTCGAGTACCCGGCGGGCGAATCGGGACCATCCGTCGACAGCTTGTACCTCGTCAAGGAATAGGTATGCGCCTTCGGAGCGCGCCGCGGGATTCAAGCGATAGAAGGTCTCAAGCGTCCTATCAAGAATGTCGGGTCCGAGTGGTTGAAGGCGGTCATCCTCGAAGTTGATATACAGGAAACGTCTTCGGTCGACACCCGCCGCAACCAGGCGCTGCATTTCCTGAAAGAGCAGGTAGGTCTTGCCAGAGCGTCGCATGCCGATGACAACCCGAGCCATGTTCGACGCATCCGGCAGCGTTGTGAGCCGCTGGCTCACAACGGGGAGTGGGCGCTCCTGGTAGTCCGTTATCAGTTGTTCAATTACGTCCACATGTTTCCCTTCGCTAAGGACACATTAGCATGGATGTGTCCTTGCCACAAGGAAGCCTCACGGCGCACATCTAGTCGCTGTCGGGCCTGAACGCCTCGTAGTCGCTCGGCCAATGCAGTCCCGTGTGCGGTGAGAGCCTGCCTCCCCTGTAGCGCACGGTGCCTCGCGCATTCAGCAGCAGCGGCATGAAGTCCTCACCACGCAGATGGCCGAGACACCCGCATGCGCACGCACGCTCGTCAAAGGCCGCCACATCGTCGGGTTGCATCGCATCGGCGAGGATCGCGATGGGCACCGGGTCTCCCGAGTGGATGAGCGTGGTACCGGCCGGGGTCCCGTGATCGCCTGTGACGACGATGATCGTGTCGGGTGGCAGTCCCGCGCGATCCGCGAGCCCCTCGAGCCCCGCGTCAATCCCCGCGATGACGTCGCGCTTGCGCGCGGGGTCCTTCTCGTGTCCGGCCTCGTCGGGTTGCTTGCTGTGCGCGAGCACGAACTCCGCGCCGTCTGCAAACGCCGCGGCGGCCTCGGTCAGGTGCATACGCGTGTCCTCGGCCAGATCGGGAAGGAGCGCCATACGACGGTGCTCCATACCGAGTTCGCGCGCGATGCCTTCGAAGATGCTTGCCGAGGAGATGATCGTGCCGCGCATGCCCGTGTGTGCCGAGAAGGGCGCAAGCGGGCGTCGCTGGCCGATCCACTTGAGCAGCAGGAACGTCCGCTCCGCGTCCGGAGCGATGTCGTCGGGCGCGAGCGCGTCGTAGGCGAAGTGTAGGTAGGCGGTGAGCGCGTCCGCGGTGCTGCGTGCAGCGTCCGGGTCCTGCGCGTCATCCAGCGGGCGCACACTCCCCACCGGCCAGCCGTTGTTGTGCGGGTCGGTGTCGGTCACGTCTGTGCTTGCGCCGCCGTCGATGGTGACGATGGCCTGCTCGCCGCCCACGTGGCGCAACCGGATGTGGAGATCGCTGTGCGTGAACTCGGCCACGCGCGCCGCGAGTTGAGCGATCTGCCCGGCGGGTATGCCAGGGTAGCGCTCCACGATCGTCAGCGAGCCGTCCGGCTCAGGCCGCACCGTCGCGAAGATTGCATGCAGCGCCACCTGGTCGGGGGTGAGCTCCACACCGCGGCCTGCTGCCTCAAAGACCGCACGTCCGGGATACGCGTTCTCGTGGTAGCCGAAGAGTACGAAGTGCGCGAGCTCGGTGCCGGGTGCGCGGCCGGGGCCGAGCGTCGCGAGGATGCCGGTGGCCGAACGCGTCGCGAACGCGTCGAGATTCGGTGTGTGCGCGGCCTGCAGCGGCGTGAGTCCGCCGAGTGAGGCCCACGGCCGGTCACCGAGGCCGTCCAGCATGACGACGAGGATTGGTGGCACGGGGTTCATCAGTCACTCACCTCACGCTCGAGCAGTCGGATTTCCACCGGGATCCCAGCACTTGCCACCGCTGCGGCGAGCTTTCTGTCCGCTGTCCACAACGGCGCATCCAAGGCCATCGCCAGCGCCAGATAAAAGCAGTCGTATGCAGCATGCCGCATCGCCACCGCGAGCGCGAGTGCGGTCTTGGCAAGCGCTGCGCTGGGGTGAGATGTGATCGGGAGCCGGTCGAGGGAAGCGGCCCGTTCGAGTGCGATCGGGAGCGGGAATCGACGGTGAGCGACCTGCATCCACAGTGCGTTGGTCACTTCCGGAATCAGCAGATCAGGGGCATGAAGGTCCGCAGTGCTAAACAGCGAACGCACGTCGTTTGCCTCGACGGTCGGTAGCAGTGCGGGCACGATTGCGCTCGCATCAACGACGATCGTTTCGCTCATCTGGATTCCCGCCCGGACCGAATGTCCTCGACGATCTGCTCGAGGGTGGTCACCGGGCAAATCGGATCACTTGTCCAGCGCTCGGACAGCTCGACGAACTCCTCCATCGAGTACTTCGCGCGCGCCGTGATGGCGTCCAGCGCCTCGGCCTGCAACGAGCGTCCGGTATCAGCGGCGCGTTGCTTAAGCGAGGCGTAGACGTCATCCGGGACGCCGCGTATGAGTAGGTCACGGGGCATTGCCATGTCTCCTAGGATGCTAGCATTATGATAGCTCACCATGAGCATACCCCGTTTAGCCGGTCTGTCACACCTGACGATAGCGTGGGAAGCTGTCCCGAGTACTAACCGGCTCAAACCGCTATCATGCGTACGAGACCAACAGCAGGAGGGCACACGTGGGGGAGAACACACGTCCGGCAAACGACATTGCCGCGCGCAACATCGAGCGTTTCGGCGCGCGTGCTGCAGGCTATCGCACCAGCGCAACGCACTGCAGCGGGCGCGACCTCGAGTTGCTGGTCGAGCAGGTGGCGCCGCGTCCCGGCGAACGTGCGCTCGACGTCGCAACCGGCGCCGGACACGTGGCCCTCTCGCTCGCGCGTGCCGGTGCGCGTGTCACGGTGACCGACCTCACGCCCGCGATGCTCAAAGAGGCGCGTGCCCATCTCGAGAGTGAGGGGGTTGCGGCACGCTACGAGATCGCCGACGCCACGGCGCTGCCCTTTCCTGACGCGTACTTCGCCGTCGTGACCTGCCGCATCGCGGCACACCACTTCTCCGACGCGCAGATGTTCTTCGCCGAGGTCGAGCGCGTGCTTCGGCCCGGTGGTCGTCTCGGCTTCCAAGACCAGTCGCTGCCACCCGAAGGTACGTCGGCGGTGATGATCGACGCCTTCGAGCGGCTACGCGACCCGAGTCACAACCAGTCGTACAACGCTGCGGCGTGGGCGACACTGGCCGAGCGCGCGGGCCTGGAGGTGACGTTCACCGAGCTCGTCGACAAGCGTCACGACTTCACTGAGTGGACGGCGATCCAGGACTGCCCAACCGAGACCGTGCGCAAACTCGAGGCGTTGATGGCCGAGTGTCCGTCGGCGATGCGCGAGTGGTCTGCACCAGAATATGATGACGGCACGCTCATGGCGTTCCGCAACCGGCATCTCGTGATGCTGGCGCGCAAGCCGGATTAGGCTTCCTACCGGCGCTTTAGCATGCGCGCGACGACGGTCTCATAGTCCGGCTCCGGGTCGCTTCGCCACGCGTCAACGATGGCGCGGCCCGCCGGGGCGAGGAACTCATGCACGTAGCGCTCGTACGCCGCTTCGTCGTAGGTGACGCTGCCGTCGGTGGACCGGTAGTTGCCCGCCAGCAGGCACTCGAGCTGTCTGCCACCCTGCGGCCACTCCGTGCCGACGAGCTCTTCGATGGCGCCGTTGTCCTCGAGGTGCCGGATGGGCTCCATCAGCTCGATGCCTGCGTGGAGTAACACTTCCCGCGCGGCGTCGATGCCGAGAGGCGTCTGCGAGAGCTTGATCGCGCCCGCGTGGGTGTCACGCTCGCCCGCGACAACGGGCACGTTGCCGAGCGCCCACGAGAGCGGCACGCGCAGCAGGTGCATGTAGAGGTGGCACGCCAGGCACGGTGAGTAGATGCCGAAGCGGCGCGAGATCTCGAGGGTGTAGCGGCTGTTGAGCGCGGCCCACAATTGCGGACTGCGCAGCTCAATGGGATTGAGCACCTCGGCCCGACCGCGTACCCGTTCGCGCAGGAATGTGACCGCGCGGAAGGGTGCCTCGGCGTCTCCGTACTCCGTGCCCGCGAACGCGATGGTCGGCAGGATGGCCGAGACGCCATTGCCGCGCACCGCCGCCACGAGGGCGGCCACGCTGTCACGGCCGGCGATCTCGCCGATGACGAGACCATCTCGCTCGCGCAGAGCCGCGAGGTCGAGGGCGGGGAACAGTGTTTCTGGATGCTCTGCTTTCATGAGGGAGAGTGTAGCAGGAAGCTGCTACACGCCGAGAAGCATCTTGAGGTCCTCGATGGCTTTCGCGCGCTCTTCAGCGGGCAGCGCATCCATCTGCTTGAGCCCGATGATGGCCGAGTGATACAGCTGCTTCTGCTGCTTTGAGGTGAAGTATCCGAGCTTGCGCGGCACGAATACCGCGAGGTCTTCGGAGAGCTTGAAGCGGGCTGCGGTCTCACGAGCTTGCTTAAGCTCGCGTCCGATGGGCGTGACGTAGGTGCTGCGACGCGTCATCACGAGCCCGAACGCGACTCCGCCCGCGATACTTCCCGACTGCTGGAAGCCGAAGACTGCCGCTGCGAGCGTGGGGTCTATGTTGGAGTTGCGGGACATGGGGAGAGTGTAGCAGGGGGGACGGACGCGGGGTGTTGCGGTTCTAAGCTACAAGTTGATCTGATACTGGGTCCGCTTCGTTCGGATCATCGCCTCGAGATCCTTGAGCCGAAGCAGGTGGTACCCCATGGAATCCTGGTGTAGACATACGAAGCAGAACCGATATTGGTCTCCCATTCGCTTTGCCAAGTCGAACTCGTTCTGAGTCGCTCCGAAGAAGAAACCCTTTGGGCAGTCTGGGAGATGTTTGCGCGTCGTCTTCAGCTCGACCAGCGTAATCGAGTCCGCGTCGGCCACCGTGATCTCTGACTCAGAATTGATGTAACCGGGTACCTGAATGAGATCGAAAGCCCGCGCAAACGTCTGCGGTAGCCCGAGAATGTCGAGGATGCACTTCCTGGACTCCCGTGAGGGATTCAGGAAGCTCGGGTCGGCTCTCATGACGTAGTCAATCGCAGCCTTCTCAGTACGGTTGTTACTGAGAGTGATTGAATACGACTTCTCTGACGCCATAAGTCTCATCCCGAGGACCGAGTCTTGGAAACCAGCACGAAGCCGTGCAAAGTTTCCTGGTGCACACAGGATCATTGAGACGTGCTGACAAATCAAGGGATCACGCGAATAGAGAGTTGTCTCAAGAGGGCCTGATCATCAGTTGTATGCGAGCTGCGTATCCCGCATGCGTTGGAGAAGTATTCGCGCGTGTGTCTCGTGATGTTCCGTCCCGTTGTCCTCGCCGTCGTAGGGTAGTACTCTAGTACGACCACACGGTACGACCACGGGAGCATCCCATGCCTGTCGACAAATTCAGCATCTCGTTGCCCGAGGACCTCGTCGCTGATGTCGATGAGCTCGCGCAGATGGACGGCCTCACGCGCAGCGCCATCATCCGTGAGGCGACCGTCGGCTACGTGACCAAGCGCAAGCATGCAGCCTTCGAGGCGGAGCGACGGACTCGTATCGGTGCCGCCATCGAGGGATTCCGCGATATCTCAGCTGAGTGGGGCCCAGACGAGCGCACGGCCACCGACCTTCTGCGCGAGATTCGCAATGAGTCGGAGTCGAAGGATGTCTGAGTGCCCGATCGTGGTGTTGGACTCATCAGTGGGCGTGAAGTGGCTGAAGCCAGAACTGGGGAGCGCGGAGGCATTCGCTTTGCTCGACGACCATCGTGATCGGCGTATACGAATCGTTGTCCCGTCGTTCTTCGTCCACGAGGTCACGAGCGTGGCGGTACGGCATGGAGGGGTCGACTTCGGCGAGCGCGCATGGCTCAGCCTGCGGAACGCGGATCTCACGGTCGTTGCTCTTGACGACTCCCTTGCCGCCGCCGCTCTTGCACAGTGTCGCGAACTTGGCTGCACCTTCTACGATGCGCTTGCACCGGCGCTGGCGAATCTTCTCGGCGGGACTCTGTATTCGGCAGATGCGCGGGCACATTCACGCGTGGAAGGCGTGATGCTCATCAACTGAGGCGCGGAGGGACTAGCTGCTGCCCTCGCAGATTGTGTCGCCAGTGGCGAGACAATTCACCCGAACGCCTGCAGACGCGACGCTTACCCACGTCTCTGGACGTTTGAGGCACAGCGGCTGTAGGGCTGCGCTCGGTTCTAGAGCGAGCTAGATAGGAAATCCTCAAGGCTGGTTCCGCCGGGTCCCACTAGCTCGGTTCGGACACGTGATCCGAACGCCTCGCGGAAGGACTCGAGACCGACGAGGCCGCCGGAGGTCAGGACGCTCTTGACCTCTACCGCCCGGATGCAGTCGTCAAGCTCGACGACGTAGTCCACCTCCATGTCGACGCCACCCTTCTTCATGCGCCAGTAGTGGACCGGCACATGACTCGCACGAGTGCGCGCCAGCAGGTTGGCGCCGACGGCCGCGTCGACAAGGTGCCCCCACGCCTCCGAATCCTGCCGAGTCTGCTCGAATGAGCGGCCTGTGATTGCGGCGATGAGAGCCGTGTTGTGTACGGCGAGCTTGGGAGTAGACCGCCGCCGCCGGGCAGCATCGCCAGCGTATTTCTGAAGTCCAGTGACGAGTTCGGCCGCATCCAGCAGATCAAGGTAGGTTGCCACGGTCGTCGTGTTTCCCGCGTCCTGAAGTGCCCCGACCATCTTCTCGAACGAGAGTTCGCGACCGGCATACTCGCACGCCAGGCTGAAGAGGCGGCGCAAGAGGGCCGGCTTCTCGATCCTGCTCATCAGCAGGATGTCTCGAGAGACCGTGGTTTCGATGATGGAATCAAGGATGTATGAACGCCATCTGTCGAAGTCGTTTACCAACGAAGCAGAACCCGGGTAGCCGCCATAAAAGATGAACGTGTCCAGGTTCCACCCGAACGCGTCGCGACATTCAGGCCACACCCAATGCGTGTAGTGGATGATCTCGAAACGCCCGGCCAGGCTTTCCGACAGTCCTTTCTGCATCAACAGGGGAGATGACCCTGTCATGACCACGCGAATGTCGCGTCCGGCGAACGTGTCCTCGTCCCAGAGCCGCTTGACCCGCTCGGACCAGTCGCCGATCTTCTGCACTTCATCAATTGCAAGAAGCACGGGCTGTCCGCCATCTGCGTGCAGTCCTCGCGCGATCGCCCACTGCTCTTCAAGCCACACGGCGGACCGCAGCATCGCGGCATCGGCCGTAGCGTAGTGAGAGGGAAGGTTTAGCTTGTCGAACACCTGCTGAAGCGACGTTGTCTTACCTACCTGGCGTGGGCCGACAAGCATCTGGATGAACTGCCGGGATTCGCGCATTCGAGAGGCAAGGGTCGCGGTCTGTTGGCGTTCAAACATGTGTTCCCACCTGCCCAAATAGGATTAACTCAATGCAATGAGTTATTTATCTCACTCAATTGAGTTAATTGTCAATGCTGTGCACCCACCGCTCAACCTGTAATCAACACGGCCCTTTCGCCGATGACCGTTGTCGCTATCGCGAACAACCTGCGATCTGCGGTCACGAGCGTCGCATCGTTCTCGACTGCCAACGCGAGATACACGCAGTCGTACACGGAGTGGTTCACGTGGCAAGCCAGGGAGAGGGCTGCCGGTGTCAAAGAGTTGGCGTCTATGATGCGCATCTCCGCTCGATCGAGCGCAGCCAGTGCCCTGAGCGCTTGACCTGAATCCCACTCTCCACGCCGCACCTTCTTCCACAGTGCCTGCGCGCATTCGATGCGCGCCCACGAGGGGGCGATCACCGTGTCGGCCGCTTTGTACGCGCGTGCCGCTGCGTCAGTCCCCGGCTCCTCAGCGACGAGCTTCACGAGGACGCTCGCATCGAAGACCACAGCGCTCACCGCGTGTCCCGGTCCTCTCGGATATCGAGGGTCGAGTCGTACGTGCTCGCAGGCAGCTCGGCACGCAGTCGCTCGAGCATCGCGACCGACTCGACTTTCGACAGGCGTACCGAGCCCTTCAGCGTGTCGTGTATCTCAGCCTGCAGGGAACGACCGTGCTGCTCGGCGCGGGTCTTGAGCTTGGCCATCGTGTCCTCGTCCAGTCCTCGGATCAGGAAGTCGGGCATCTGGGACACCTCCTCTGGTATCACAATGATACCACCATCAGAGGAGCGCTCCACCTCACACCCTGCGCTATACTCCCAACCAGGTCCTGAACGCATTCCGACCGGAGGCCTCCCATGCTCGATGCACGCTTCGTCCGAGACAACCTCGACGCCGTCAAACAGGCGATGGCGAGTCGCGCCTGCGAGTGGGACTTCGCCGCTTTCTCGCGTCTGGATGAAGAGCGCCGCGAGCTCATCGGGCAGGTGGAAGCGTTGCAGGCACGCCGCAACGAGGCGTCCAAGCAGATCGGCGAGCTGATGAAGTCCGGCAAGCGCGATGAGGCCGAGACGCGCAAAGCCGAGGTCCGCGAGGTCAACGAGGGTATCTCGGCCATCGATGAGCGTCTCGTGAAGGTGGACGAGGACGTCCTCGAGCTGCTGCTGACCATCCCTAACATCCCCGACGCGAGCGCGCCTGTTGGCGCGGATGAGACCGACAATGTCGAGGTCCGCCGCTGGGGCACGCCGCGCGAGTTCGACTTCGAGCCCAAGGCGCACTGGGACCTCGGTCCCGAACTCGGCGTCATCGACTTCGAGCGCGGCGTAAAGCTCGCCAAGAGCCGGTTCGTCGTTCTCGGCAACCATGGCGCGCGCCTGAACCGCGCGCTCATCAACTTCATGCTCGACACGCACGCGGAGCGCGGCTACACGGAGTGGTCGGTGCCGGCGCTCGCCAACGCCGACACGCTCACCGGCACGGGCCAGCTGCCCAAGTTCGAAGACGACCTCTTCAAGACAGATGAGGGCCTGTACCTGATTCCCACCGCCGAGGTGCAGCTCACCAACCTACATCGCGATGAGGTGCTTGAGGCCGCCGACTTGCCGCTGAACTACTGTGCGTACACGCCATGCTTCCGCGAAGAAGCGGGCGCTGCTGGCCGAGACACCCGCGGCATGATCCGCGTGCACCAGTTCGACAAGGTCGAGATGGTGAAGTTCGCCACGCCTGAGACAAGCTACGACGAGCTTGAGGGTATGGTGGCCGATGCTGGCAACATCATGGAGCTGCTCGGCCTGCCGTATCGCGTGATCACGCTGTGTACGGGCGACATGGGCTTCTCGGCAGCGAAGACCTACGACCTTGAAGTCTGGCTGCCCAGCTACAACGCCTACAAGGAGATCTCGAGCTGCAGCAACTGCACGGATTTCCAGGCGCGGCGCGCGTCCATCAAGTATCGCGGCGCCGAGTTCAAGGGCAGTCGTTTCGCACACACGCTCAACGGAAGTGGCCTGGCGGTGGGACGCTGTCTGGTGGCCGTGCTGGAAAACTACCAGCAGGCGGACGGTAGCGTCATCGTGCCCGAGGTCTTGCGCCCCTACATGGGCGGGCTTGAGGTCATTACAGCGGATTCCTAGTACGGTGTGCTGGGCTTGCCGCGCACGTGGCAACTCGAGCAGAACGTCTCCGCATGGCACGCGTAGCACGACTCGAGCGGGTTGACGCCGCCGTCGATCACGTCGTCATGGCGCCTGCGCCAGGTGCCGTCCGCCGGGTCGTAGTCCGGGTGATGGCACAGCGTGCACGTGTAGCTGTCGTTGGCGGCTGCGCCAGTCTTGTTATGGCACTTCGCGCAACCGGCCGCATCCTTGGCGGCGAACTCCTGACTGTGCGCCGCGACGAACCCGCCCGGGTGTGGAATCGGCGTGCCGTGGCAGTCCGTGCAGAACCGGGCGAGATGACACGTGTCGCACTCGTTGACGACCGCCACGGGCGGAACGTTCACCCCTACCAGTGGCTTCCCGCCGCCGTCCGCGGCCGCGTTCCACGCCGCCTGCGCCGACGCCGCCTGTTCCTCCTCGGCCATGAATGCGACCGTATGGCCCTTCGACTCCCCGCGCGGTGTGTACCAGCCCTCGGCGTCGTGCGACGGCGGGACAAGGTCGAAGCCGCTTGTGTGGCACGCCACACACTCGCCGGGCGCACGGTACTCGCTTGCCCAGGCTTCTCCGAGCGAGTGGCAACGATAGCATGCGGTCATCGCCATGAAGTCCTGCTTGGGTGCGTTGCCCTCGATCTCGAGTGTGATGGCAGCCTCCGGATGCGCCACCCGGTTGTGGCACGCCGTGCACCCGATACCCGCCTCCTCGTGCGCGGCGTGGTCGATCACGATGCCCGCGCTCGGCGTGACGTGCCGCTGCTCCATCACGTGGCACTGCGCACACTGCGCGGACGACATCGATAGCGCCACGTGGCTCATTGCGTTGACGGGTTGCTCCACGTTGC
>JAXMMT010000015.1:0-29295 GCA_034399355.1 Coriobacteriia bacterium
CTCAGGTTCCCGGTCGGCCGGAGACAGAAGACCACAAGAGCATAGAGCAATACGCAAGGAAGAAGACGAAGGCCGACGGCGCCCCACGGATCCCTGCCAGACTAAGCGCAAGAGGATTTGCACTAAGTTTGTCAATCAAGGGCCGCGTCCTGGCATTCGCTCAATCGCTTGCGCCAGTCACACGCCTTCCGTATAATCGCGTGGCGCGTCAAGTGCCCTATTCCTCAGTAGCTCAATCGGTAGAGCGTTCGGCTGTTAACCGAAATGTTGTAGGTTCGAGTCCTACCTGAGGAGCCAGAACTCTCAAACGCCGTCCACGCAGAGCGGCGTTTCTGTTTGTGTGATCGCGGCGATATACTCAGCAAGGCACACAGGAGCCATCGGCGGAGGGCATCATGCACGTTCTTCTCGTTGACGACGAGCCATCATCACGCTACCTGATGACGACCGTCTTCGAGGCCCGCAATCACACCGTCCAAACCGCGCAGGACGGTGAAGAGGCCCTCGACCTCGCCCACCAGAGCCCCCCTGACGCCATCGTCACCGACATCCTTATGCCGCGCATGGACGGCTACCAGCTCTGTATGGCCTGGCACGACGACACCGTCTTGTCTGGTGTCCCCTTCATCTTCTACAGCGCCACATACGTCGATGACGCTGACGAGGACTTCGCCATGACTCTCGGCGCCGATGCGTTCCTGCGCAAACCGCAGGACGCCACAGATGTCGTCCTCGCCGTCGAGGATCTCGTGCGCAGTGGCGCATCACGACGCTTCAAGACGCGTCCCTCCGGCGCACCCGAAGAAGAGATTCTGCGCAAATACAATGCGCGGCTGATCGAGAAGCTCGAGAAGAAGGCGGCCGAGCTCCGTCTTGCCAACGAGAATCTCGCCACGGCGATCCGCCTGCTTTCCGACGAGATCGAGGTCAAAGACGCGCTCATTACGCGCTTGAACGCTGACTTAAGGCGTCTGCAGCGCTAGTTGAGAGCGACGGGCGGGCTACTCCAGATACTCCTTGAGTTGCCCGCTGCGCGATGGATGCCTGAGCTTCGCAAGCGTCTTGCTCTCGATCTGCCTGATGCGCTCGCGCGTCACCCCGAACTCCCGGCCCACCTCTTCGAGCGTACGAGCCCGCCCATCAATGAGTCCGAAGCGCAGCTCGATCACCTGACGCTCGCGATCGGCCAGCGAGTCGAGCACCTCGGCCAGCTGTATGCGCATCATCGTGAAGCTGGCTGCATCGGGCGGCGCCACCGCATCGGAGTCCTCGATGAAGTCGCCGAGCTGCGAGTCTTCCTCGGCACCGACCGGCGTGTGGATCGACACCGGCTCCTGCGCGATCTTCAGGATCTCCTCCACGCGCCTGGAAGACAGCTCCATCACCTCGCCGATCTCGCCCGCGGTGGGTTCGCGTCCGAGGCGCTGCAAAAGGTCACGTTGCACCCGGTTGAGCTTGTTGAGCGTCTCGACCATGTGTACCGGCATGCGGATCGTACGTGCCTGGTCGGCAATCGCACGCGTTATCGCCTGGCGGATCCACCACGTCGCATACGTCGAGAACTTGAATCCCATCGTATAGTCGAACTTCTCGACCGCGCGAATGAGGCCGAGGTTCCCCTCCTGGATGAGGTCGAGAAGGCTGAGCCCGCGCCCCACGTACCGGCGCGCAATCGACACCACAAGCCGCAGGTTCGCCGAGATGAGTTCTTGCCTGGCTTCGACGCCCGTCGCCTCGCATCGCTCCAGTCGACGCTCCCCGTCACGCTGTAGCGTGATACTTCGCTCCTCGGCCTCCTCAAGCTGCGCCGCTGCGGCCAACCCCGCCTCGATCTTCTTTGCGAGTTCCACCTCGCGCCGTGCCGTCAGCAGCGAGACCTTCCCGATCTCGCGCAGGTACACGCGCACCGAGTCGGTGCTCATAGGAACCAGCGTGTGTGCCTCGGGCTCACGACGAGACGAGCTCTTGCGGGGACGAGCACCGGCCATGCGTTTCAACACCTTTCCAACAGCAGAGCCCCCGCGCACGCGGAGGCCCTGAGAGCTTCGCGAGTCTACGCAAAGTCCGGGACCCTACTCCAGGTAGTCTTTGAGCTTGCCGCTGCGCGATGGGTGCCGCAGCTTGCACAGCGTTTTGCTCTCGATCTGTCGTATTCGTTCCCGAGTCACGCCGAACTCTCGCCCGACCTCCTCGAGCGTCCGCGGATGACCGTCGTCCAGACCGAATCGCAGCTCGATGACCTTGCGCTCACGCTCGGACAGCGAGTCGAGCACCTTGGAGAGCTGCTCCTGCAGCATCGAGAAGCTCGCCGCCTCGGGCGGGACGACCGCGTCGGAGTCCTCGATGAAGTCGCCCAGCTGGGAGTCTTCCTCCTCGCCGATAGGTGTCTCCAACGACACGGGCTCCTGCGAGATCTTCAGAATCTCACGTACCCGCTCGGCGGTCATCTCCATTTGATTGCCGATCTCATCCGGGGTGGGATCGCGCCCGAGCTCCTGGAGCAAGGACCGCTGCACGCGGATGAGCTTGTTGATGGTCTCGACCATGTGCACCGGGATGCGGATGGTGCGCGCCTGGTCGGCGATCGCACGGGTGATCGCCTGGCGAATCCACCACGTCGCGTACGTCGAGAACTTGTATCCCTTGGTGTAGTCGAACTTCTCGACCGCGCGAATGAGGCCGAGGTTTCCCTCTTGGATGAGGTCGAGGAAAAGCATGCCGCGACCGACGTACCGCTTGGCGATAGACACGACGAGACGCAGGTTCGCCTCGACGAGCTGCTTTTTGGCCTGTATGCCGACACTCTCGATGCGCTCAAGCTGGCGAAGCTCCGCGCGGTCGAGCTTGACGCCTGTCTTCTCTGACTCCTCAAGCTTGTCGGTGGCCTCGAGCCCCGCCTCTATCTTCTTGGCGAGATCGACCTCCTGGCGCCCCGTCAGCAGCGACACTTTGCCGATCTCCTTCAGGTACATGCGCACAGGATCGGCCGTGATCGGCGCCGTCGAGGCGGAGTCGCTGCGGCGCTTGGGCTTCTTGCGAGGCTTGGCGGCAGGCTTTTCGGGGACCACGGGCACCTCCTCGGGCACCTCCTCGGGTGCCTCCTTGGTGGTGGCGTCGTCCGCAGCATTATCAGCAGAGTCGTCCGAGTCGTCGTTGTCACCGGAGCCATCGACGCTTACCTCGACGTCGGGCACGCTGTCGTCGAGAATGTCGATACCGTTCTTCTGGAAGTGCGCGTAGATGTTCTCGAACTGATCGTCAGACAGATCGATATCGTTCAGCGCACCCTGGATTTCCTCCTCGGTGAGGTTCCCCTTGGCGGTGCCGATCTTGACGAGCGTCTTGACTGCCGAAAGCTCGATCTCAGGTGCGGTCTTCTTGTCGGAGTCGGTCTTCTTCTTTGCAGTCACTCCGTGTCTCCGCCTCCAGATCGTTCCCTGTCACGCAGCCCGCGCCGAATACTCTCCTGTAAACGCTGCAACTCCGCGATCTCTCTGAACAAGCCATCGAACGCGACCCGGTCCTTCTCGGCATCGAGACCACGAAGTTGGGCCTTCATAGCTAAGATTTGACGTCCGAGGTCAAAATCCTTGAGTCTGCCCACAATCTCACGAGTTGCGTATTCTACTTCTTCCACCTCAGGGGCGTCCACCAACCACGGGCTGACCATTTCCGCAGCTGCGCGATCGTTGCGTGCAAGAGCATCATAGAGTTCCCGTTTTTGTGCATCACCGGTCTCCGCCACGAGGCTGAGGACCCGGCAGATGTCCTCCCCTGATACGACTCCTTCTGCGATCAACTCTCGTGCCTGAGCACGCGCCGCGGGCGAAATGACGGCAAGGCGCAGCAGTTCGCGCTCTGCCTTCTCCTGCGGCCCCTCCACGAGCGGGCGCAGGGGTTGTGCAGACGATTGCGTGCCGCTGTCGCCTTCAGTGGTTCTGCCGAAAGTGGCGGGCTCTCCCCTTCTCAGCTCCGGTTTTGCCGAGACGACCGCACGCCGCACCGTCGCGAAGTCGGTGAGTAGCCGGTCGGCAAGGTAGTTGGTGTAGTCCTGCTCGAGGATGGACCCACGTACGCGTGTAAGCACGACGGCAGCAGCCTCCAACGCCCGCGCGCGACCTTCGGGTGTTCCGAGGTCGTGCGCCGCCAGACGCTGGTCGATGACGAAGCGCAGGAGCGGCTGTGCGCCCTCGATGAGCGCTCGCATACCCTCGGCACCGTTGGCAGCGACGTAGTCGGCGGGGTCCGCGCCCTCGGGGATGATCGCGACGAGCAGGTCTGTCTTCGCGCTGCCCGCTTCGGGCGTTGCGTGCCAGTCGATGAACTCGGCAGCACGGTCCGCCGCCCGGATGCCGGCAGCATCACCGTCGAAGAGGTACACAACACGCGAGGCGAACCTGCCCAGCAGCCGCACATGCCTCTCGGTAAGTGCGGTACCGAGCGTGGCGACCGCGTGGGCGATGCCGGCTTCGTGCAGCGCGATGACGTCAGTGTAGCCCTCAACGACGATGCCAGCGCCCGAACTCACGATCTCGTTGCGCGCTCGGTCGATGGCATACAGATTCGCTGATTTCGAGAAGATGGGTGTCTCGGCGGTGTTCAGGTACTTGGGCTCACCGGTGCCCACAACGCGCCCGCCAAAAGCGATTACACGACCCGAGAGGTCGGCTATGGGGAACATGATGCGGTTGTAGAAGCGGTCTTTCAGGCTTGCACCATCCGCCATCGCGAGGTTCGCCTCGACGAGTTCCTCGCGCGTGAAGCCGTCGCGCATGAGCGCACGCGTAAGGTTGTCTCGGCCATGAGGGGCATAGCCGAGATTGAAGCGCTTTGCCACGTCGATGCCGAAACCGCGCTCCTTAAGGTAGTCGCGTGCCGCAACGGCGCCCGGGGTGCGGGATGTCGTGAGCTGCTCATGATAGAACGCAGCCGCGGCCGCACACGCAGCAATGAGCCGCTCCTTGCGCCCCGTAGGCAGCCCACCGCCCTCTTCGACGATCTCGATGTGGGCGCGCTCGGCGAGACGTCTGACCGCGTCAGGGAACTCGAGGTTCTCCGTGCGCATGATGAAGCCGAATGCGTCGCCGCCCTCGCTACAGCCGAAACAATGCCACAGCTGCGTGCCCGGATCCACCTTGAAGCTGGGGGTCTTCTCGCCATGGAACGGGCACAGGCCCCAGAACAGGCGGCCCTTCTTCTTGAGGACGACCCTCTCGGAGATCAGCGAGACGAGGTCGGTGGCGTCGCGAACGCGCTGGATGTCTTCGTCGGAGATGCGGCCCACCTGACCTCCTTTCGTGTGGCGCCCCGACCGTAGCGGCCGGGGGGGATGGCAATGCTCCCGGGCGCGAGGGTCGCACCCGGGAGCATTGTACTACGCCGTGCGCCCGAGAAACGGACGTGCAGCGCGGAAGAACCGCTAACCGTGAATCGTGAGAAACAGCGGTACGAACACGAGGGAGACGACAGTCATGAGCTTGATGAGGATATTCATCGCCGGACCCGAGGTGTCTTTGAACGGGTCGCCGACGGTGTCGCCCACGACAGCAGCCTTGTGAGCATCGCTGCCCTTGCCGCCGTGCTGGCCACCCTCGATGTACTTCTTCGCGTTGTCCCACGCGCCACCGGCGTTGGCCATGAACACGGCCATCAGAAAGCCGGTAACGAGCGCGCCGGCGAGAAGACCGGCGAGCATGGACAGGTTCACGACACCCACGACGATCGGCACCGCGACGGCAACTGCGCCCGGAACGACCATCTCTTTGAGGGCACCCCTGGTGGAGATGTCGACACAGGCGGCGTAGTCCGGCTTGCCGGTGCCTTCCATGATGCCGGGGATCTCGCGGAACTGGCGACGGACCTCGCCGATCATAGCGAAGGCCGCACGGCCCACGGCGCCCATGGTGAGTGCACCGAACAAGAACGGCAGCATCCCGCCAAGGAACAGGCCCACGATGACGTAGGGGTTCTCGAGGCTCATGTCGATCTTCAAGCCACCGACCGCGAGGCTCTGCCGGAACGCGACGAACAGAGCGAGGGCGGTCAGACCTGCCGAGCCGATCGCGAAACCCTTGGCGATGGCAGCGGTGGTGTTGCCCACGCTGTCCAGGCTGTCGGTGATCTTGCGGATGTCGGCGCCCATGCCGGCCATCTCAGCGATACCGCCCGCGTTGTCAGCGACGGGACCATACGCGTCGACGCCAACCGTGATGGCGGTGATGCTGAGCATGCCGAGTGCGGCAAGCGCGATACCGTAGATCCCCGACAGGTCGTTGCCGGGGACGGCAGCGTTACCCATCACGTAGGAGCCGATGATACCAGCGCACACCACGAGAATCGGCAGTGCGGTGGACATCATGCCGGTACCAAGACCCTGGATGATGTTGGTGGCAGCACCCGTCTCGGAAGCCTCGGCGATCTTCTTCACCGGGCTGTAGTGATCCGAGCAGTAGTACTCGGTGATCTTGCCGATAGCCATGCCGGCCACAAGACCGGCGACAACGGCGCCGAAGTACCACAGACGCGCGCTTGTGTCGACGCCGCCGATGACATCGCCGCGAGTGGACCAGTGATAGAAGAGCCAGAACATGGCCACGATCTCAAGGCCAGCGGCCACATAGGTGCCTTTGTTGAGCGCACCGTGGAGGTCGTCGCCTTCCTTCGCGTTGACGGCGAACAGACCGAAGATGCTCATGATGATGCCGAACGCGGCAATCAGAAGCGGCACCGCGATACCGTACTGGAGGTCGATGCTCTTTGCGACGCCGGGAACGTACCAGAGGCTGATGGCAAGGACCATCGGGGCAAGAATGGAGCCGACGTAGCTTTCGAAGAGGTCAGCACCCATGCCCGCGACGTCACCGACATTGTCGCCGACGTTGTCAGCGATGGTGGCGGGGTTGCGCGGATCGTCCTCGGGAATACCGGCCTCGAGCTTGCCGACGAGGTCGGCGCCCACATCAGCGGCCTTGGTGTAGATGCCGCCCCCTACGCGGGCAAACAGCGCGATGGAGCTGGCGCCCATGGCGAAGCCGTTGACGATCTCGGCGTTGGCAATGGGGTCGGTACCCATGACGAGCATGGTGATTGCCCACAGGCTCAGGCCGCCGAGACCGAAGCTCGCGACGGTGAGACCCATGGTGAGGCCCGAACGGAAGGCCACGTTGAGCGCCTTGGCGACGCCGGTGGTGGCGGCCTGCGCCGTACGACAGTTGGCACGCGTGGCGACATACATGCCGAAGTACCCGGCACCGGCGGACAGAAGGCCACCGGTAAGGAACGCGACGGCGGTGAGCCAGCTCACAGCCAGGCCGAGGACCACGAAGACCACGGCGGCGAAGATGATCAGAACGCGGTACTCGCGGAGAAGGAATGCGAGGGCGCCCTCCTGGGTCGCCTTCGAGATCTCCTGCATCTTCTCGGTGCCTGGATCCTGCTTGAGGACCCATGCCGCGAGATAGACCGCGGTGCTGAAGCCGATGACTGCGGCTACAGGCGCCAGCCAGACTATCCAGTCAGCCATGTGCGTTGACTCTCCTTCCTACAAACCTTCCGGGGCCGTCGCTGCTGCGAGATGTGTTTCGTGTGCGCGACATAGTATCGCCACTTCCTCTGCGGCACTTTGGTGGATTCTATGCGAAGCAGGCGGATGGGGCAACAGAACGGAAACGGAACTGCCGGACAGCCGTCTCCTACACCATCCAGCTCTTCGGCAGGAAGAGCTTCTCGTAGGTGCGGATCGCGAAGCGATCGGTCATGCCCGCGATGTAGTCGGTGACGCGATCGGGAAGCTCGTCCACGCCGATCGGCAGGTCTCCCGGGTTCTCCATGAAGTGCCAGAACAGCGTCTGCACCACCCGGTACGCCTTGGGCTCCTCGGCCTTCGCCGAATCACTCAGGTACACGTGGTCGAACAGGAACGCACGTAGGTCCATCATGGCCTTCCATACCGCGTCACTCATACGAATCTCATCGACGTCAAGCGAGTTGGCGACCATGTCCTGCACCATCGTCGTGATTCGCGCGCCGTGGTTGTGACCGAGCACATCGGTGGGGCCCTGCGGCAGCGCGTCCTCGCCGAGCACTCCGCCGCGAATAGCGTCGTCGATGTCGTGATTCACATAGGCGATGCGATCCGCGATCGCCACGATCTGCCCCTCGAGTGTAGCCGCGCGCTGCGACCCGGTGTGAAACCGGATGCCATCGCGGACCTCCCCTGTGAGGTTGAGGCCTTTGCCGTCGTACTCCAGCTCATCCACGATGCGCAGCGATTGCAGGTTGTGGCGGAACGGGTAGCGCGCGCCCGGATACTCGTCGCGCACCTTCTCGAGACAGTCGTTGAGCGCATCTTCGCCGATGTGCCCGAATGGTGTGTGGCCGAGGTCGTGCCCCAACGCGATGGCCTCGGTTAGGTCCTCGTTGAGCCGAAGCGCCCGCGCGATCGAGCGTGCGATCTGCGCGACCTCGAGCGTATGCGTAAGACGCGTGCGGTAATGGTCACCTTCGGGCGCCAGGAAGACCTGTGTCTTGTGTGACAGGCGGCGGAACGCCTTGCAATGGATGATGCGGTCACGGTCCCGCTGGAACTCGCTGCGAAGCGGGTCGGGCTCGAGCGGTCGCTCACGCCCGCGTGACTCGTCGGAGAAGGCAGCCCGCGGCGACAACAGCCGGTGTTCGGCAGCTTCATACTTCTCACGCGTCATGATCTCCACGGACAGCCCCTCAGAAGCGAAGTGTCACAGAATGATGCTGTAGGCGACCAGGTCGAACAGCAGTGCGACCACCAGGCCCGTCTTCCAGCTCTTGTGCCAGCCCATCTTAACGGCAATACCGGCACCCAGATACCCGCCGAGAAGTGCCGCGCCCAAAAGCCCAAGGGCCGGACCGGGCACCAGGTCCATAACCTCGAAGGAAGCGTCACGAACCAAGATCTCCAACCCGCCCGCAATGTCACCGGCAAGCGCCGCGACCCACAGGGTGAAGGAGAGCAGCCCGCCGAGAAGTGCGCTTCGCCACAGGGAACGCTCGATACGTGACCGCCCCTGGATCAAGGGCGATCTCGCCTGCTGATACAGCTTCGTCCTGTGGACCATCAAACCCCCTGCCGTGCAGAGGTGGTCCCGGCCGGCCGGTCTCCGGACGGGGCCATGTGCCTACCTGTTGTCGGAGACCGTGGCCTTCTCGGCCAGTGTCGCCTGGGCAGCCGCCAGACGTGCCAACGGCACGCGGAATGGCGAGCAGCTTACGTAGTCGAGACCGATCGTGTAAAACACCTTCACGCTCTCCGGATCTCCCCCGTGCTCGCCGCAGACACCGAGCTTGATGCCCGGGTTCACGGCGCGGCCAAGCCGGCAACCCATCTCCACCATCTTCGCAACACCGGGGTCGATGGTCTCGAACGGGTTTCGCGGCAGGATCTTGCGCGCAAGGTACCGGGGCAGGAACTTGCCCTCGATGTCATCGCGTGAGAAGCCGAACGTCGTCTGCGTCAGGTCATTGGTGCCGAAGGAGAAGAAGTCGGCGACCTTGCCGATCTCGTCCGCCGTGATCGCTGCGCGTGGAAGCTCGATCATCGTGCCGATCGCGATATCGAAGATGCAGCCCTGCTCGGTCTGCACGTCGGCGATGATCCTCTCGGACTCGGCACGTAGCGTCTCGAACTCGGCGACCACACTCACGAGCGGGATCATGATCTCCGGGCGCGGGTCGGCGCCTTCCTTCTTGAGCATGCATGCCGCCTCGGTGATGGCGCGAACCTGCATGCCGTAGATCTCGGGGAACATGATGCCGAGACGACAGCCGCGTAGACCCAGCATCGGGTTTGCCTCGGCCATACCGTCGATCTGCGCAAGCAGCGCACGCTCGGCCGACATGTCCTTGCCCTCGCACTCGGCCTTCACGATCTCGACCTCGAGCTCGCGCGGATTGTCGAGGAACTCATGCAGCGGCGGATCGAGCAAGCGTACGGTCACGGGCAGGCCGTCCATCGCCTTCAAGATGCCGACGAAATCATCGCGCTGCACCGAAAGCAACTGTGCGAGAGAGGCCTCGCGAGTCTCATCGTCCTCGGCCAAGATCATGTCCTGCACGATCTGCTTGCGATTGCCCAGAAACATGTGCTCCGTGCGGCACAGGCCGATGCCCTCGGCGCCAAGCTCGCGGCCGCGTACGGCGTCATCAGGAGTGTCTGCGTTGGCATGCACACCCATCGCGCGGAACTCGTCCGCCCACCCAAGGACAATGGCGAACTCGCCGGAAGGCTTGGGCTCGACGAGCGCCACTTCGCCGAGAACGACGTCGCCGGTCGTGCCGTTGATGGAGACCATGTCCCCTTCGTGGATCTCGACGCCGCTCACGCGGACGACCTTGTTTTTCGCGTCGATCTTGAGCGCCTCGGCACCGCACACGCAGGGCTTGCCCATGCCACGAGCGACGACCGCCGCGTGGCTGGTCTTGCCGCCGTGACTCGTCAGGATGCCTTGAGCCGCGACCATGCCGTGCAGGTCGTCGGGTGTGGTCTCCCAGCGGACGAGGATGACCTTGCGGCTCTCGCCGGCAAGCCGCTCGGCGTCCTCGGCGGTGAACACGACCTCGCCGACAGCCGCACCCGGGCTCGCGTTCAAGCCCTTGGTGAGTACGTCGTAGGTGACCGACGCGTCGAACATCGGGTGAAGCAGCTGGTCGAGCTGCTCGGGGTCGATGCGCAGCACGGCCTCTTCGCGAGAGATGAGGCCCTCCTCGACCATGTCGACCGCGATCTTGAGTGCGGCACGCGCGGTGCGCTTACCCGCACGGGTCTGCAGCATCCAAAGCTTCCCCTGCTCGACGGTGAACTCGATATCGCACATATCGCGATAGTGATTCTCGAGGATCTCGAAGACCTTCCAGAGTTCGGCGCCCGCCTCGGGGAGCACGTCGAGCAACTCGGCGATGGGTTGCGTGTTGCGAATGCCCGCAACGACGTCTTCGCCCTGGGCGTCGGTCAAAAAGTCGCCGTAGTACTCGTTGGTGCCGTCAGCGGGGTTGCGCGTGAATGCGACTCCCGTACCGGAGCCGTCACCTTTGTTGCCGAAGACCATCGTCTGCACGTTGACGGCGGTACCCAGCGCATCATCGATCCTGTACAGACGACGGTAGTCGATCGCACGCTTGTTCATCCAGGATTTGAATACCGCCTCGATGGAGAGGCGCAGCTGCGCGGCAACGTCCTGCGGGAACTGGACCTTGCCATCGACGGCCAGTGCCGGGAACTTATCTGCCGAGACATGCTCGGCAACGATCTCCTTGAACTGTCCGACAAGTTTCTCGAGATCCGCAGCCGTGAGGTCGGTGTCGTTGCGCACGCCACGCGACTGCTTCATAGCACTGATGGCATTCTCGAACCGGTCACCCTCCACATCCAGCACGACCTTGCTGAACATCTGGACGAAGCGGCGATAGCTATCCCACACGAAACGCGAGTTGCCGGTCTCGGCGATAAGACCACGGACGGACGCGTCGTTGAGGCCGAGATTCAAGATGGTGTCCATCATGCCCGGCATCGAGAACGGTGCACCGGAGCGGACCGAGACGAGCAGCGGGTCTGCAGCGTCGCCAAGGCGCTTGCCCATCGCCGCTTCGAGTTCCGCCACACTGCGGTCGATCTCCGCGTCCAACCCTTCCGGGAATCGGCGACCCGCTTCGGAATATTCCACGCATGCCTGGCAAGTGATAGTGAAACCCGGGGGAACCGGGAGTCCGAGCCTGGTCATCTCGGCAAGGTTGGCGCCTTTTCCGCCGAGGATGTACTTCATGGAAGCGTCACCCTCGCTGAACGCATATACACGCTTGACGTCGGACACGTGCAACTCCCTCACTATCTCGCTGACGGGGCAAGAGAACCCCACCACGGGCTGCCTGAGTTAGGGGCTATCGTATCGCATGATTGCGCGTGGAGGTAGCCGAAGGCCGTCCCCTACGCGTTGTAGTAGCGCAGGACCTCCAGGGCTACCTCTTCGATCGCCCGGCCGGTCGTCTTGATGACGACACACCCGATGCGTCGCATGACACCGCGCGCCCACTCGAGTTCACGCTCGACAGCGTCAGGCTCGGCGTAGCGCCGCGTGTAGCCACCCAACTCCCCCATGCGCTTCGCACGGATCTCTGTGAGTGTGTCACTCTCGATGATGAGTCCGAACACCCGCCGCGACTCCACCCTGAACAACTCCTCGGGTGGGTCGTCCCCCTGCACGAGCGGGATATTGGCCACCTTGTAGCCACGAGACGCCAGATACATCGAGAGCGGCGTCTTGGATGTTCGCGACACGCCGACGAGCACGATGTCGGCCTCATCCAGCGTCTCCGCACCACGGCCGTCATCGTGGTTGACCGCGAACTCCATGGCGCCGACGCGCTCGAAGTAGCTTCGGTCGATCTTGCGCATCGTTCCCGCGACACCCAGCGGTGTCGTACCGGCGGACGTCGCAAGCGTGTCTATCACGGGTCCGAGGATATCGACGGCCGACGCCCCGCACCCGACCACCAACCGCTCCATCTCGGCACGCATATCGGGGTTCGCAAGCGTGTACAGGAAAATGCAGCCTTCTGCGCAGCCGTCTTCAACCGCCTCGGCCAGTTGCTGCTTGGTCATCATCTTGGGCAGCCGGACGACACGGAACGCGTTCGCCTCGAACTGGCCAAGCGCCGCCTTGGCGACCTGGTGTGCGGTTTCGCCGATGCCGTCCGACACGATGAGGATCGTCCGCCCGGTAGGCATCACGCACCCCTATCCCGCGAGTATGCTGAAGTCAGCGAAGCCGATGAACAGCGCCACGAAGCGATTCAGCAGGCGCAGGCGGTTGTCGCGCAGTTTCTCGTCGAGATCCATGACGAGCACCGAGTCGAAGAACGCATCGATGGGGCCGCGCAAGCGCGCCAGTACACCGAGAACCGTCATGTAATCGCCCACCGCGAAGGCCTCGGTTGAAGCCTGTTCGGCTTCAGTGAGCGCGTCGGCAAGCCGCGCTTCCTCTATGCCCATCAGCGCGACGTCGGCGTCAGTCCCAAGCTCCGACCTCGCGAGATTCTTCGCACGCGTGAACGCTATCGAGAGGTCCTCCATGTCATCGCTCGCGGCGCGGAACGATGTCAGCGCCTCACAGCGCGACAGCGCGTCCGCAGGATCATCGGCAGATACTGCAAGCACCGCCTGCACTGTGTCATACGCATGACCGCGATCGCGCAAAACGCCGTCCAAGCGCCCGATGAAGAACTCCTTGACGGCCGAGCCGGTCGCCTGCACATCCAGGTCCGGAAGCGTTGTTGCGTAGCCGGCGAGCGCGGCGGCGATCGCATCGTCCAACTTGAGACGCACGCCGCCGTCCAGCACCATCGCGATTATGCCGATGGCGCCCCGGCGTAGCGCGTAGGGGTCGGCAGAACCCGTTGGCGCTTGACCGATGCCGAAGATACCGCCGATGGTGTCGAGCTTGTCAGCTGCCGAGACGAGCTTGCCCGCGAGCGAACGCGGCAGCTCGTCACCGGCGAAACGCGGTCGATAGTGGTCGACGATCGCCTCGGCAACCTGCTCGGCCTCGCCCGCCGCGATGGCGTAGTGGTACCCCATGACACCCTGCAGCGAGGTGAACTCGATAACGGCATGCGTGACGAGGTCGGCCTTCGCGAGGTACGCAGCGCGCAGAGCGTACACCTCCTCGTCAGGTGCGGCATCGACTTGCCCGGTCAACGCGCGCACGAGCGACTCGATACGCCCCACCTTCGCACCGAGCGACCCCAGCTTTTCTTGAAAGACGATCGAGTCCAGGCGAGAGACGTATGCTTCGAGCGGGTGCGCAAGATCCTCACGGTAGAAAAACGTCGCGTCAGCAAGGCGTGCCCGGATGACGCGCTCATGACCCGCGATGATGGCGTCTGTCCGCGCCGGATCGCCGTTGTGGACGACGATGAAATCGGCGGTCAGCGCGCCGTCCGGATCCTCCACCGGGAAGTAGCGCTGGTGCGACTCCATGGCCTCCTCGACGACCTCACGCGGCACCGCCAGGAACTCCTCGTCGAAGTGTCCGACGCCGACCGTAGGCCACTCCACGAGGTTCACGACCTCGGCGAAGGTCTTCTCGGGCACGACCGCGCGTCCGCCGTGCATGGCTGCCGCAGCGTCGATCGCCTCGCGAATCGTGCCCGCGCGCTCATCCTGGTCGGCGACGCACATGGCGCCACGAAGCGTGCCGAGATACGCGTCTGCGGCCGGGATCTCAACGGGGCCGGCAAGGAAGCGGTGACCGACGCTCGTGCGGCCAGCGGTGAGCCCGGCATACTCGACCGGCACGACCTCCTCACCGAAGACGGCGACGAGCCAGCGTATCGGACGAATGAAACGCGCGGCGCCCGAGCCCCAACGCATGGATTTCGGCCAGTCGATCGTGTCCGCCAGTTCGGTGAGTAGACCGGGGAGCACCTCGGCGGTGGGTCTTCCTGGCATGTCGATGATGGCAAAAACGTAACTGCCACCCTCCACGTCCTCGATGATCAGGTCGTCGATGGAGACACCCTTGCCACGCGCGAATCCTTCGGCGGCCTTCGTGGGATGGCCGAGCTCGTCGAACGCGGCTTTGGCGGCCGGGCCCTTCGCGCGCAGCGTGACGTCCTCCTGGCGCTCCGCCAAACCGGTCACAAGCAGGGCGAGGCGACGAGGAGCGCCGTAAACGTCGATACGCTCATAGCCGAGGCGTGCGCCATCGAGCGCCGTCGCCGCAATGGTCTTGAGCTGCACGATGGCCTTGTAGAGCGGGCCGGAGGGAATCTCCTCAACGCCGATCTCGAAGAGCAGGTCGCGACTCACTGTGCATCACCGCCCCTCGTCATCGCGGCGTATGCCTCGGCGCAACGCTTTGCAAGGTCCCGGACACGACCGATGAAGCTGACGCGCTCCGTAACGGCAATCGCGCCACGCGCATCCAACAAGTTGAATGCATGGCTGCATTTGAGAACGTAGTCGTAGGCCGGCAAGACGACGTCGCCGTCCAGCAGGCGCCTGCATTCGGCCTCATAGGTGTCGAACAGGCGGTAGAGCATGTCGACATCGGCAAGCTCGAAGTTGTACTTGGAATACTGACGTTCGTTCTCCAAGAAGACGTCGCCATACGTGAAGCCCTCGACCCAGGTGAGGTCATAGACGCTGTTGACGCCCTGGATGTACATCGCGAGGCGCTCGAGGCCGTAGGTTATCTCGGCCGGAATGGGACGGCACTCGATACCGCCTACCTGCTGGAAGTAGGTGAACTGAGTGACTTCCATGCCATTCAGCCACACTTCCCAGCCCAGGCCCCATGCCCCGAGTGTGGGGCTCTCCCAGTCGTCCTCGACAAGACGGATATCGTGCTCCGTCGGATCGATGCCGATCGCGCGCAACGAACCGAAATAGAGATCCAGCACGTCGTCCGGGCTCGGCTGCAAAATCACCTGGTACTGGTAGTAGTGCTGCAGGCGATTGGGGTTCTCACCGTAGCGGCCGTCGGTGGGCCTACGGCTGGGTTGGACGTAGGCGGTGCGCCACGGGTTGGGGTCCAGCGTACGCAGCGTGGTGGCGGGGTGGAACGTACCGGCGCCCACCTCGCTGTCGTACGGCTGCAAGATGACGCAGCCTTGGTCCGCCCAGTAGCGCTGAAGCGTGAGAATGATGTCTTGGAACGCGAACGGCTTCATACGTGGAATCTCCCTGCATGACGCTGTGGTTTCGGGGTCCGACGGTATCACCGCCCGACGTCTGGATATCTTACACCACGACGACAGCGGAAGGACGACCGCTACAGGACTCCACCGCCATACATGTCGAGCGCCTTCATCCGTGACGACACATGGTACCCGATGAACGACCGAAGGAGCCCCAGGCAGTCGCGCAGTACGTCCTCGGGGATACACAACGCACCCACTTCGGCCATCTTCGCGCCCAGAAGTGCGGCGAGCGCCTGCGGAACATCAGTGGACACCTGCAGTACCGACGGATCGGCGCTCCCGCACGCTGGACATGTCACGCCTCCCGCTGACAGAGAGAACCCCACAGACGCGCCGCCGCCCATCGCAGACGCACATGACGCGCACGCGCTCAGCTGCGGCCGGTACCCATGCATCGCCATGCCTTTGACGAGGAACGCCGAGACGAGAGCGCGTAGCTCATCAACGGGCACTTCCCCCATCACGCCCAGCGTCGTCACCGAGAGTGAGAACAACCGTTCTTCGGGCTGGCACTCGACCGAGACCTTGTCGAGAAAGTCGATGACCACCGAGGCCGCACAGAGCCGGTCCAGGTCGCTGCGGATCGCATCGTGACTCACGACGCACTCGGCCTCAGTCACGATATCGAGAGAGCGTCCGCGCGCGAGCAGCAGGTCGGCGACCGAGAACGGCTCGATACGTGCGCCAAAACGGGACTTCGTCTTGCGGGCGCCCTTCGCTACCGCACGAAGCTGGCATCCGTCCTCGGCAAGAAACGTCACGATGAGGTCGGCCTCGCCGAGCCGGATCTTTTTGAGAGCGAGCGCGCGAGTGCGGTACGTGGCCGACATCGGCGCTACGCCGCTTCAGGAACGCGCGTCGAGGGCTTCAAGAATCTCAAGCCCCGAGGAGCTTCCCAGGCGCGTCGCGCCGGCGTCGAGCATCGCCAGGGCAGTGTCGAGATCGCGTATGCCACCAGCAGCCTTCACCCCGATGCCCGATCCCACGGCCTCACACATGATGCGGAGATCTTCGACCGACGCCCCTCTCGGCCCGAAGCCGGTGGACGTCTTGACGTAGAGCGCACCCGCGTCGACCGCTAGCTTGCTGGCGACAGCAATCTGCTCGGGCGTGAGATAGCCGGTCTCCAAGATCACCTTCACGATGGACATGCCGCTCGATTCCTCACGAACCGCCGTGCACACAGCAGCGATGTCATCGGACACGAACTCGTGCTCACCCTCAAGGAGCGCCGCAATGTTCATCACCATGTCGACCTCGTGGCAGCCCAGTTGTACCAGGCGCGCCGCCTCCGCCGCCTTCGACTCGGTGTTGTTGTAGCCGAGCGGGAAGCCGCACACCGAACACACACGCGTCTTTGTGCCGGCGAGTCGCCGTGAGGCGAGTGCGGTCAAAAACGGCGAGACACACAGCGCCGCGAAGCCCTTCTCGGCACTACGCTCAATCCACTCGGCCGCCTCGTTGTAGCCCACCGTCGGCTTGAGCAGTGTCTGGTCGATGGCAGCCGCTAACAACACGTGATCGATCATCATCTTACAGCCCCTCTCCGTACCCGAAGCGGCGTATCTGTGAGGCGTCACGACGCCAGTCCTTCTTCACCTTCACGCGCAAATCCAAGAATACCTTCGTCCCGAGAAGTCGCTCGAGGTCTCCACGTGCCTCGGTGCCGATGCGGCGGATCATCTCGCCGCCCTTACCGATGATGATGCCCTTCTGTGAGTCCCGTTCCACGTAGATGACCGCTTGCACGGTCGTGAGTTCACCGGTGTCGCTCACCTCGAGATCCTCGATCTCCACGCCGATCGCGTGGGGCACCTCATCGCGCGTGTTGCGCAGAATCTTCTCGCGGATGAACTCGGCCAGCATCACTCCCAGTGGCTGGTCGGTCGACATGTCCCGGGGGAAGTAACGCGGACCTTCGGGCAGGAAGCGCTTGACCGTCTCCACGAAGCCGCCGAGGTTGAATCCCTCGACCGCCGAGAGGACGACGACGTCATCGAACTCGCCCAGCCCCTGCGCGAAGTGGAGCCGCTCGGCCATCTCCTCTTGCGAGACAAGGTCAGCTTTCGTGAGCACGAGCACCTTCTTCGCGCTGCTCTCCAGCACGCGATGTGCGACCCACTTGTCGCCCTTACCGACCTTCACCGAAGCGTCAATGACAAGACACGCCACGTCTACGTCGGAGAGCGCCATCATGCTGGAGCGGTTGAGTTCTTCGCCGAGCGCATCCTGGGGCTTGTGCATGCCGGGGGTGTCGACGATGACGATCTGCGCGTCCTCGAGGTCGACAACGGCCCGCAGGCGATGCCGGGTCGTCTGTGGCGTGTCCGAGGTGATCGCGACCTTGACGCCAACGAGCGCATTGGTGAGCGTGGACTTGCCCGCATTCGGCCTCCCTACGAGCGTGACGAAACCGCTACGTACCAGAGTCGGGTCCATGCTCACTCTTCGTCGCTCCCGTCGTCCTGATCGAGATAACCGCGCACGAACGCTTCGGGCAGCAGTTCATCCAGGCCCATGACCATGACGGCATCGGTGCGGCCGCCCATGATGACGCGCAGCGCCGGGTTGAACTCGGCCAGAAACTGCCGGCAGGCGCCGCATGGCACCGTCGGAGAATCCGAATCCCCCACCACGGCGATTGCTTCGAAGTCGGTGATTCCGGCCGCGACAGCAGCCATCGCCGCAGCGCGCTCGGCGCAGATACTCGAGCCGTACGCGGCATTCTCAACGTTCACGCCCTGGAAGATCTCTCCGCCCGCGAACACCGCGGCGCCAACGCGGAAGTCCGAGTACGGTGCGTAGGCCTTGCTCTTCACCTCACGTGCGAACGCGAGCAGTGCGAGGTCGGCCTGGGTGATCTCAGTCATCGTCATCCTCCTCGCCTGTCCCGTTCGCAGCCGGCTCGACGATCATCCGCCGGATACGGTTGCCCTCAACATCCTCCACCGTCAATCGCAGTCCTTCAACCACGATCTCCTCGCCGACCTCGGGGATGTGGCCCGCGAGCTCCACAAACAGCCCGCCAACGGTGTCTGCCTCGATATCGAGCTCCGTGCCGAACGCCTCGTTGAGGTCGTCGACCGGCATACGCCCGTCGACCCGGTACCGGTCAGTATCGAGTGCCACCATCACCGGCTCGGCCCGGTCGTACTCGTCGAAGATCTCTCCTACGATCTCCTCGAGCAGGTCCTCGATCGTGACGAGACCCGCTGTGCCTCCGTACTCGTCCGCGACGATCGCGATATGGGTGCGCGAACGCATCTCGACGAGCAGCTCCTCGATGGGCTTCGTCTCCGGCACGAAGTACGCCTCACGTACCAGCGTCTTGATCGATGGGTCGCACACACCGCGACCCATGCACACGAGCAGATCCTTGGCATACAGCACGCCGAACACGCCATCGACCGACTCGTGGTACACGGGCAAACGCGAGTACCCGCTGCGCTCAATGGCCTCGATCGCCTCGGCGACCGTCGCCGTATCCTCCAGGCACTCCATGTCCGGACGCGGCACCATGACCTCGCGCACGATCTTGGTCGTGAAGTCGGCTACCGCGTCGATGAACGCCTCTTCCGCCTCCTCGCGTGCGACCTCTTCTTCGTCGGTCGCAGCGACCGTGCGATGTTCGTCCTCGGTCACCCAGACGTCGGCCACGCGCTCCTCGGCCACCAGACCCACGAGCCACAGCCATCCCGCCGAGAGAAGTCTCGCCATCGGATAGAACGCGCCGGTAAGCTTGAGCGCCATGCCGCCCGCGGCGAGCGCGACACGCTCGGGATTGTGTACTGCAAGCGCACGCGGCAACGTCTCGCCGATGACAAACGCGATCACCGCCCCGATGACGGCGGCCGCGACCCATGCCGCCCGTGTGATGGAGCCGATCGTCACGTTAGCGACCTCGACGATTGCCACTGCTGCCAGTGCGTACGCGAGTACGCGTACGATCGCGAGCGCACCCGCAAGACGACTCGGGCGCTCGGTGAGGTCATCGACCGCCTCCGCGCCCTTCCGGTCCGCCTCGATGAGGCGTCGCGTGCGACTGCGTGTGAGCAGCGCCACGGCGGCATCGGTCGCCGACAGCACCGCCATCGCCGCAACAAGCAGCACGAGAAAGATAAGTTCTATGCCGAGTGTGATAGTCATCATGTGGGTCTTTCTGTCACCTGGTGGAGACTTCTACATCCAGAATAGCTGAAAGATGAGGGTGGCGATGAGCAGCCCCGTCGCGCCGCCCCACAGCACTTGCGGCACCGTGTGCGCCTCGGATTCTACCCTGCTCTGCGCGACGAGACCCGCCACCGACAGGCTGATCACGGTCGCGGTGGGGTTGCCCGTGATATACGCGATCGACGCCGCAGCGGCGGTGGCGAGCGCGGTGTGGCCCGACGGCCACCCGCCGCGCATCCACGTACCGCCTTCCGGCCGGAGCGCCTTCATGATGAGCACGACGAGAGCGGTCATCAGAAGCGCCACAACGGTGACGTGCAGCGAGGATGCGCGTACGCGCACCAGCACGATGTCGGCGACATGCGTCAGGCGGGTGAAGAACACGATGTAGCCCACGATGAGCGCGGTGATGGCCGAGACGAACACGGCGCCGGCCGCAACGTCCTTCGCCACCTTGGCGAGCGGCTCGAAGGTCTCCGTCACTATGTCGACGGTTGCCTCGACTGCAGTGTTCACGAGCTCGGTCACCAGCACGAACGCCACTGCGAACACAACCGCCAGGAACTCGGCGCGCTCGATGCGCAGGAACAGCGACGCGATGAGTACGAGCACCGCGGCTCCCATGTGAATGCGCATGTTGCGCTGGGTACGAAGGGTATACGCGATGCCATCGATCGCGTAGTTGAAGCTCCAGAGCAACGACTTGCTGCGCATGACCCCTACTCCGCCGCGTACGCTTCGAGCACGACCTGCTCGCGAGCCTGCATCACGGCGGCATCCTCGTCGCTCTCGTGGCCGTAGCCGAGGAGATGCAGGATGCCGTGCACGAGCAGCAGGTTGAGCTCAGCTTCGATGGTCGTGCCAAGTTCGGTCGCCTGCGCGATCGCCACGTCGGGGGCGATGATGACGTCACCCAGCATGATGGGCTCGCCGCCCATACTCGCACAGGGGTCATCGCACCCGAACGACAGCACGTCGGTAGGCCCAACGATTCCCCGGTACTGCTCGTTGAGGTGCGCCATCTCCTCGACGTCCACCAGTGCGATGGAGAGCTCCGCCTCATCGGGCACGTCCTCCAGGCGCACTACGAACAGGCCGAGGCGCTCGAAAGCGTCCAAGCTGAGTGGCTCAGGCGTGCGATGACTACTTACGCTGACCTGCATTCTGCTCCTTCCGAAGCTCGGCTTCCGGGTACTCGATGCGCGGATGGTAGACACTCGCAAGCATCCGCGTGTACACCTGCACGATCCGCTCGATATCGGCCAGGGTGAGGTCCGCATCGTCAAGCTGGTGGTCGGCCATCTTGGCAGCTACGACCTTGCGTACCGCTTCCTCGATCGTGGGGGGCGTGGGCTTTTTGACCGCTCTCACCGCAGCCTCCACGCTGTCGGCCAGCATGACAAGCGCCGCTTCCGGTGAGGACGGCCGCTCTCCCGCATAGCGGAAGTCTGAGTCCAGCACCTCTTCGCCGTTGCGGGCGGCTTTGTCGTAGAAGTACGTCACCACCGACGTGCCGTGATGTTGTCTGATGACGTCCACGATCTCCTTCGGCAGACGGTACTCCTTCGCGAGATCGACCCCCTCGCGCACATGCGCCGTGATGATCAGGGCCGACAGGGTCGGTGAGGTGGTGTCGTGCGGGTTCACGCCACCGGCCTGGTTCTCGACGAAAAAGCCGGGGCGTCTCACCTTGCCGATGTCGTGGAAGTACGCGCCCACACGCGCGAGCACAGGGTTCGCACCAATAGCCTCGGCAGCCGTCTCGGCCAGGTTGCCGGTCATCACCGAATGGCTGTACGTCCCCGGAGCCTCGGTCATCAGTCGACGCAGCAAGGGGTGACTCGGACTGCCCAACTCGAGAAGGCGGATGTCGGTCGTGACGCCGAATATGTACTCGAAAAACGGCAGTAGTCCGAGAGTCAGTATTGCGGTGATAAGGCCGCCGAGACACCCGAATACACCCGAGAGAAATGCTGTGCTCACCACATTGCCAGACGCCAGCGAGGCGCCGAATGCCACAACGCCGACCAGACCGATAACCGCTGCACCCGCGTAGAACAGGTGTGTGCGCTGGCTGATGTTCGCCATCACGACCACTGCAGCCGCACTTGTAAGCAGCGTGGCAACGACCTGGACGCCACCCGAGAAGCCCAGCAACAACCCGGCGACCGTGGTGAGCAACGTCATCAAAAGGCCTCCGGTCGGCCCCACGAGCAGCGTCGCGAGAATCGCGGCGAGCGGGACCGGCATCACATATGGTGAGACCTCAGGCGCTAGCAACGCCGTTCCCCGGGTCAGATACATCATGCCGAGCAGCAGCACCGAAAGAATGAGCAGGTCACGGAAGCGCAGCCACACCGGCTGTATGAACCGCTGCAGGTAACCGCCAACAGCCGCGATCAGCAACCACATCAGCGCGATCGACGCCAGGACCGACTGCATGTCGACGCCCTGCTCCAGACCACCAAGACTTCTCACCATCTCGATGTCCCGGGCGGTGACGATGTAGCCCTTCTCGACGATGTTCTCGCCCTCCTGCTTAAGGATGACGATGGGCGCGACTCTGTCGACGGCATCCTCGCGTGCACGCGCAGTCGCCGCCTCGTCGACGACGAGGGTCGGCTCCAAAAAAGTGCTACCAACAGCAACCACTACATAGCGTTCCGCCAACGACAGCGTAATGAGGTCGGCGCTCTGCGCAAGCTGATTGCGCGCGTCAGCAAGATCACCCTCAAGGATGCGCGCCGACAAGATGCCACCCACAAGCGTCTCAGTGTTGCGGGCGGCGACTTCGATCGATGCATCCTCGAGCGCGAGCACGGCCTCGATCGTCTCGGTGTCAACCCTGCTCGAATACCGCTCGGTCATGAAGTCGACCTGGCTTGTTGTGTCCTCGGAGAACGAAGTCTTCATCGACAGAGCCGAGGAGAAGAACTCGACGACGCTGCGGCGTGCCTCCGCCTGCGCCTCGGAGTCGAACATGTACACCGGACTCACCGCATCCGAAGCGACCTGACGCAGCGCGTCAGTCGCCTCCTGGTCTACATACTGGATGGCTCGCGTGGCGCGGTACGTGCGCGGCGCCGGCCTTCCCTCCTCCAGGCCGATCGGCACAGTGCGGATGGCGAGCGGCACGGCAACGAGCGCCATCACCGCGATGCCGAGCATCACTCGCTGTCCGTTGACCGTGGCAAGCAGCCCGTTCTTGGGCCACCGCCGTTTGATGCGCTCAAGAACGTTAACCATCGGACTCCCGGGCCTTCTTCTCCTCGTACTCGCCGTAGGCGGTCACGATCCGCTGCACGAGGCGGTGACGCACGACGTCACGCGAGTTCAGCTCGACGAATGCGACATCTTCGACGCCTTTGAGGATAGCGCGGACCTCTTTGAGGCCGGACCTGCCGCCGGCAAGGTCGATCTGGGTGATATCGCCGGTGATGACCACCTTGCTACCGAAGCCGAGACGGGTCAGGAACATCTTCATCTGCTCCGGCGAGGTGTTCTGCGCCTCGTCAAGGACGACGAAGCTATCGTTCAAGGTACGACCGCGCATGAACGCGAGCGGCGCGACCTCGATGACGCCGCGGTCGGTGAGTGCCTGCGACTTCTCGATATCCATCATGTCGAAGAGCGCATCGTAGAGCGGACGCAGGTAAGGGTCCACTTTCTCGTACAGGTTGCCGGGCAGAAAGCCCAACTTCTCCCCCGCCTCAACTGCCGGCCGGGTAAGGATGATGCGCCCGACTTCCTTCTTCCTGAGCGAATCGACGGCCATGGCCATCGCGAGATAGGTCTTGCCGGTACCCGCCGGACCTATGCCGAAGGTCACTGTGTTTTTGCGAATGGCGTCAACGTAGTGCTTCTGACCAGCCGTTTTGGGACGAATCGTCTTGCCGCGATGCGAGATGAGCACATCGCTGAAGATGCTCGACGGGCTGCACTCGCCACGCTTGAGCATCTCGATCGCCCGATCCACGCTATCCGGCGTCAACCGCTCACCCTTCTGAACGAGCGTCATGAGTTCGCTGAAGAGCGCCGAGACAGCCTGTGCCTCTCCGGACTCCCCGGTGATAGACACCTCGTTGCCGCGAACGGATACGTCGGATTCAAACTGGTTCTCGATGAGTTTCAGAAGATGGTCCCCTTCACCCAGCAGATCGACCATGTCGAGGTCGGGGGGAACGACCAGGCGCACCTGGGTGGTATTCAGCACGATACGCGCACCTCTCGCTTCTCACGTCCGATGGCCCCTACCAGGAGCGACGCTGTGCGGACCGCGCCATTTTCGAGGCCTGTCAGCTCCTTGGGTATTCTACCACGCAGCAGTCATACGGCCGCGCTCAACGCCCGCCAAACGCACGGTCACGACATCGCCCTCGGCACACTGCACGTCCTCCAAGACGACCTGCAGGTACTCTCGGGTCGTGCCCTCGGCATTCCGGTCCTCACCGATACGCTCCACAAGCACCTCCGCATTCAATCCCACGCTCTGCTGTGCGAACCGAGCACGCAAACGCGCATCCAACGCTCGCAACTGCCGCGCGCGTTCCGACTTCACTCGCGACGCGACGTGTTCGGGCATCTCCGCCGCCGTCGTACCCGCGCGGGGTGAGTAGCGGAACACATGCAACCGGGAGAAGCCGCACGCTTCCACAAATGCGAGGGTCTCTTCGAAGTCCGCATCGGACTCACCCGGAAACCCGGTCAGCACATCGGTGGTGATCGCCGCGCCGGGAAGCGCGTCGCGAACGCGCGCGACTACCGCCGCATACGCTGCGGTATCGTAGGTTCGGCCCATCGCCGTGAGCGTGCGGTCACAGCCGGCCTGCAGCGGCACATGCAGGTGTGCGCAGAACGCCGGGCTGGCGACCGCAACAGCCAAGAAACGCTCGTCGACATCACCGGGCTCGATGCTGGAGATGCGTAAACGGCGAATGCCTGTCGCCGTCGCCGCCTCGATGAGCTCGGGCAGCCCCGCTCTCTCGTCGGCATAGCGGCCTATATTGATGCCGCTGAGCACGACCTCGGCCACGCCGGCGTCGACAAGTGAAGCGACCTCGGCCACAACGTCGTGGAGCGGCGTCGAGCGGGGTACGCCGCGCGCGTAGGGCACGATGCAGTAGGCGCAGAACGCGTCGCAGCCGTCCTCGACCTTCACGACGGCGCGCGTGCGGAATGCGTCCCCGACACGCGATGCGGCAACGGTATCGCCGAGTTCGGTACCGAGCAGCGCCGCCACACGAGCGGCAACGGCATCCGTGTCAGTCTCGACGACGACGCGCTCACCAAGCAGCGCAAGGCTTTCTGGGTCGATGGCAGCAAGACACCCGCTCGCAACGACCACGGGTTTTTGTGGGAGGTTTAGCGCGTGCCTGATCGCCTTGCGCGCTTTGCGGTCGGCCTCAGCGGTGACCGTGCATGTCGTCACGACGACGACGGACGCTTCTTGCTCGTCGACGATGCGCACACCGCCTCCTAGTAGCTGCATCGAGACTCTCTCGGCCTCTGCGCGGTTCACCTTGCAGCCAAGCGTACGCATCGCAACGGCGAGCTCACCCACGCGACACGCCTCCCAGACCCCCCAGTTCGTAGAGCGCAAGCGCCGAGGCGACGGTACCCGCGGTCTCGGTGCGCAACACGGTATCGCCGAGCGAGACCGGCACACCGCCGTAGGCGACAAGCACGTCGATCTCCTCGGCAGAGAAGCCGCCCTCAGGACCCACGACGACGGCAACGCTGTCGGTGGCGGTGGCGCCACGTGCAGCAAGCGTGTCACCGATACCGGCGCCGGAGGACTCCTCCCAGCACACCAGCGTGTGCGTCACGCCTGCAAGCAGCGACTCGATGTCGACGAGATCGGTGACTGGCGCGACCTGCATCACGCGCACCTGCTGCGACTGCTTGGCGGCCTCAGCGGCGATGCGCTGCCACCGCTCTCGGCGCGCTTCACGCTTGCGTACGTCAAGACGCACCACGCCGCGGGAGCTCTGCAGCGGCACGACGCGTTCGACACCGAGTTCGGTCGCCTGGCGCACGACGAGGTCCATCTTCTCGCCCTTGCATATCCCCTGCACGAGCGTCACATGGGGCAACGAGGGCGCAGCGACCTCGGCTATGGACTCAGCCTCGACGTGTTCGCCAACCGACGTCAGGCGCACGAGCGCCGCACGCGCATCGCTCCCAACCACGATGATCTCGTCGCCCGTAGCCAGGCGGAGCACGGTGCGAAGGTGGTGTTCGTCCTCGGGCTTGAGCGGCAGGACACCTGACCCGGGCAGCGGACCAGCGAGGAAGAAGCGGTGCGCCGACATCAGCCGGTCAGCCAGTCTTTGATCTTGCGCAGGGGGGTGGGCTCGGCAACCGTGGTTCCGAACGTCTCGGCCAGCTCGCCGAGAAGCTCCCGCTGGCGCTTGGTGAGCTTGCGAGGCACCTCGACCTTGAGATGCACGATGAGGTCACCGCCGCCGCCCCTCAACCGCGGCATGCCGCGTCCCTTCAGCTTGACGGTGTCGCCGGTCTGCACGCCACCACCGAACGAGACCTCGAGCGGGCCGAACAGACCGGGCGTCTCGAGTATCGCTCCTAAAGCCGCCTGCGCGAGGTCGATGGAGAGCATGAGATGCAGGTCGTCACCTTCACGGTGCAAGAACTCATGAGGCTCGACGCGCACGCCGACGATCAGGTCGCCGGCGACTGCGCCGCGAAGACCCGCCTCGCCCTTGCCGGACACGCGCACGCCCATGCCGTCGGTGATGCCTGCAGGCACCTCCACACTCACCCGTTCGGTCGCCCGCGTGCGGCCCGAACCGTTGCAGGCAGGACACGGCGGATCGACGATCTTGCCGGTTGCGCCGCAGCGGTCGCAGGGAACGGCCGTTTCCATGACGCCGAGGATCGTGCGACGCTGAGTGCGTCTCTGGCCTGTGCCTGCGCACGCGACACAGGGCTTCGCGCTTCCGCCAGGCGCCGCACCGGTGGCCTTACAGGTCGTGCACGGAGCGTCACGCGTGAGCTCGATCTCCTTCGTGATGCCGGTCGCTGCTTCCTCGAGGGTGATCGTGAGCTGCGCGCGCATGTCGCGACCCTCAGTGCGCACCTGGCGCGACGAGCCGCCCATCCCGCCCATGAACACCGAGAATATGTCCTCGAAACCGCCAAAGAAGTCGCCTGCGTCCGCTGCGCCATACCCGCCCATGCGCGGGTCGGTGGTGCCGAAGCGATCGTAGTTCGTCCGCTTCTCAGAATCTGACAGCACCTCGTAGGCTTCGTTGATCTCCTTGAAAGCCTCCTCGGCGCCCTCGCCTTTTGCTACGTCGGGATGCGTCTCACGCGCCTTTCGGCGAAAGGCCTTCTTGATCTCATCTGTGGAGGCGTCCCGCCCGATGCCAAGCACGGCATAGTAGTCTTTTGAAGCTGCAGCCACTGCCAAGTCTCCTGTTCCCTCGGTCAGCCGAGGATGTCAGATAGCGTGTCCGCCACGACGCGAACGCTCGCGACAGCACGTGGATAGTCCATTCGGGTCGGACCGATGACGCCGACGATGCCACCGGAGTCCCCATCTCCGTAGCGCCCGGCGACGAAGCTGACACGCTCGAGCGCGTCGTTGTGGTTCTCATGGCCGATGCGGACGAGCACGTCGCGTGAGGACATCACGTCGGAGAGCACGCGCAACATCGAAAGTCCGTCCTCGAGCAGTTCCAGCAACGGTCGCACCGCACCGGGGTCGGCGAACTCCGGCTGCGCGAGCAGCGCGGACACACTGCCCGTGAGCACACGGTCCTCATCAGCCTCGACCATGCAGTCGATGACTTCGTCGAGCACGCGCAGCGTCGCGCGAACACGCACGTCACACTCCTCGGCCACTCCGTCGCGCACCTGCAGCACGCCGTCGCCCATCATGCCGTCGAGCATCCCGTTGAGGTATGCCTCCACATCGCTGAGTACTGTCGCGTCCGTATCGTGATCGAAGTCGACTGCGCGGTTCGCCACCTGGCCGAAGTCGGTCACGACCACGACAAGCGCGCGACGGGGCCCGAGCGACACCACTGAGATGCGGCGGATCCGTGCACGACGCAGCGTGGGAGCCGCAACGACCGCGACATAGTTGGTGAGCGCAGACAGCACCACTGAGGTCTCACGCATGACGTCGGTGAGTTCACGCTCCAGCCGCTCGTAGCGCGTGTGGATGGCCTCGACTTCCCCGGCGCTCAGCACGCTGCCCCCGGCGACGTCATCGACGAACACCCGATAGCCGCTGTCGGTGGGGATACGCCCCGCCGAGACGTGCGGCTGGTAGATGTAGCCCGTCTCCTCAAGCGCGGCCAGCTCGCTGCGAACGGTCGCAGGCGAGCAGCCGAGGCTGTAGCGATCCACCAGGGCCTTGCTGCCCACCGGCTGCACGCTTTTGATGTACTCCTCGACGAGCGCCGTGAGCACGGCCTTTCGCCTTGGATTGAGTTCGGCTGCCATCATCTGCTCCTCCGTTGGCACTCCATGGTGCCGAGTGCCAACCGATGGTAGAACGCCGGTTCAAGGGGTGTCAAACTACTACACCCCATTCAGAACGCGCCCGAACACCTCGTTGCCGAGGAGCCAGCCCCGGCGCGTCGTGCGCCAACGCTCCCCCGCGCGCTCGACAAGCCCATCGCCGGCGAGGCCCTCCAAGACGTCTCCGAGACCGGCCCGGATCACCAACGCGTCGTCTACGCCGGAAACCATCCGCAGGCCGAGCATCACATCCTCGGCACCGACCTCGTCGACGGTGAGGAACTCCGCCTCCGCAGGCGGCCGCGCACGTTGCCGCAGGTAGGTCGTGATGTCCTCACCCGCCGAGAAGCGCACGCGTGCGGTATCGCTCACCCCGGGCACGAGGTTCCATGGTTCGCCGTACCACCCCTCGGCGCGCACGACGCGATCGAATTCGAACCCGGGCAGCATACTATAAGCGCCGGGACCGACGCCGATGTAGGGCACACCCGTCCAGTACGCGGTGTTGTGGCGGCTTTCCTCGCCCGGTCGGGCGTAGTTGGCGGTCTCGTAGCGCATGATACCCGCCGCCGAGAGGACCTCCTCGGCCAGCAGCATCATGTCAGCGGCAACGTCGGGATCGGGCTCAAGCGCGCGCCCCGCCGCAACAGAGCGCCACAGCGGCGTCCCCTGCTCGACGCTGAGTGGATACACGCTCACATGCCCCGCGCCCGTGTCGATCGCACGCTCGAGCGACTCGCTCCATGATGTCATCGACTGCCCGGGCACCCCGCAGATGAGGTCGAGTGCGAAACGCATGCCGCTCACCGCCAGCAGGCGCGCGACACGCTCGGCGGTCGCCGCATCGTGCCGCCTGCCCAGCGTGGCGAGCACGACGTCATCGAAGGACTGCGCGCCGAGGCTCACACG
>JAXMMT010000020.1:0-9257 GCA_034399355.1 Coriobacteriia bacterium
CATCGCTCGCTGAAGATCATTTCAGACGGGAGGATCAGGCGCATCACGCCGCTCCAAGCGCTCGACCGCTATAATCAGGAAGTCGCCCGGGAGACCGTGGCTTCCACATAATCGAGCCGACGTGGAACCCGGGGCGTTTCACCTGGCCCGATCGGCCCGACCGGCCCGCCGGGCGCGATGCCGCTCGTAGCCTCGGCGTGATAGGCTCCATGGTGCAGAACAACCGTGGTGACAATCGGAGGTTTACCGCGTGAGCAAGATCCTCTTCGTCGTGCCGCCCTATCACTGCTGGGGCGTGCAGATCATCGGTACGTGGCTGCCGCTCCAGCTCGCCTACTTGGGGACGTCCGCCGAGAACGCGGGCTATGAGGCGCGCATCTACGACGCAATGACCAAGGGTCGCACCTTCGAGGACATCCGGGCCGAGATCGAGCGATTCCAGCCGGATGTCGTCATGGGCCTCGATTACCTGCCAGTGACCGGTGCCATCAGCACGGCAAGTGTCCCCGCAGCGCTGAATGCGTTGTCGATCGCCAAGGACGTGAATCCGGAGATCGTGACGATGATGGGCGGTCCGCTGCCGACGTTTCTGTACGGGGAGATCCTGACCGATCCCGTCAATCACGTCGATTTCGTGCTTCGCGGCGAGATGGAGGAGACGGTCGAGGAGTTGCTGCTGCGGCTCGCGGAGGGCGCGCCGGTCGACGACGTGCAGGGCATCGTGTACGTACGAGACGGCGAGGTCGTGGCGACTCCTATGCGGCCGCACATTACCGACCTCGATCCTGTAAAGCCGGCCTGGCACCTGCTCGAGTGGGACGCGTATCGCTACAACATCGACCCATGGGGTCGAATGGCATCGATCCTCACATCACGCGGCTGCATGATGGGATGCTCGTTCTGCAGCCAGCGGCAGTTCTGGCGCGGCACCTGGCGCGCGCGCACACCCGAAGTGGTGATCGAGGAGATCCGCGAGCTGGTCGACGTGTACAAAGTCGAGTTCGTCACGTTGATCGACCCATATCCCACCAGCGACCGCGAGCGCTGGGAGCGCCTGCTCGATCTGCTGATCGCGGAGAAGATGCCGATCCAGATTCTCATGGAGACTCGTGTAGAGGACATCATCCGCGACGCCGACATTCTGCCGAAGTACCACGCAGCCGGGATCATCCACCTGTACATGGGCCTGGAGGCGAGCACTGACGAGATGCTCGCGAGTCTCAACAAGGGCAGCGACATGAACATGAACAAGCGTGCGCTCGACCTTGCGCGCGAGAACGACATCACCACCGAGGCCTCGTTCATGGTGGGAGGTCCCACCGAGACGTGGGCGTCGATCGACAAGACGATCGAGGTGGCGATCAAGCTCAACCCAGATATAGCGGTCTTCCCGGTGCTCACGCCGATGCCGTTCACACCGATCCATGAGGAGTTCAAGGACCGCATCCGCGTGACCGACTGGTCGCAGTACAACCTCGCCACGCCGATCATCGAGCCCTACGAGATGACGATCGACGAAGTGAACCAGGCGCTCGCGAAGTGCTACATGGAGTTCTACCGCCACAAGGTGAAGGAAGTCCTGGCGCTCCCCGACGGTTTCAAGCGCCGCTATATGCTGAGCGCCTTCAAAGAGATGATGGCGGGCTACCGCGACCAGTTCACCGCGCTCGGTATCATGATGCCGATGCTGCCGGACGATATGCTCGGCCTGCAACGGTAGGGTGAGCAGGTCGGCAGCCAGGCGCGGCCCTCAACCGGATGCTATCTCCGCTTCACGCAGGGAGACGCGCTTCGCGCCCCCCGCGATCCACTGCGTGCCCACCTCGATGAACCCGCGCGCCTCATGGAAGCGGCGCGACGCTTCGTTGAGCGGTTCGAGATCGAGTTCGCAGACCACCCGGGCGATGCCGGCGGACCGGGCGAAGGCGAACAGGTCGTCGTACAGCATGGCAGCGACCCCGCTGCCATGCTCGTCCCGCGCCACGACCACCCTGTCGATGTACAGGAACTCGCCCCCTCGCTCGTCGAACCAGCGGTAGTTGGGGCTGGCGTAGTCGGCGCCCTCGCGCAGGGCGAGCAGGAACGCGATCACTTGGCCATGCCGTTCGGCGACCCGATGATAGGTAGATTTGGCATGGAGAGCATCGAGCGACTGCTCGTCCAGCGCGCTCGTGAAGTGAACCCACTCATCGTTGAGCCGCAGGATGTCGCCGAAGTCGGCCGCGGTGGCCTGCCGGATCGCGCATCCGTGCGTGGCAGAGCAGAAGGATTTCAAGGTCTCTCCAGGGCCGAAGGACTCGGACCGGTCAAGGATCGAGCGTCCGGGCCCTTTGGCCGCTCGGAGGTCGAAGCGATGAGCGCTGCGATCTCCATCGCCACCGGTCTGCCCTACGGCGTCAAGCGCGTGTGCTCCGCGTGGGGCGTGGCACGCTCGACCTTCTACGCCGCTCCGATCGACGCCGAACCGGCCCATAGAGGCCCCGCCCCCGTCGTGTGCGACGAGGAGCTCTTCGCGATGATCGATGACGATCTGGAGCACTCTCCGTTGACCGGTGAGGGACACCGACCCGTCTGGGCGCGTCTGCGCATCGCCGGCGTGCGCGTGTCGCGCAGGCGCGTACTGCGCCTCATGCGCGAGCACGGCCTTCTGTCCCCGCGTCGCGTACGCCAGGGCGTAGGCGCCAGTCATGAAGGAACGATCACCACCGACGCACCCGATCTGATGTGGGGCACCGACGGCACGCGGGTCATGACCGCGGACGAGGGGATGTGCTGGATCTTCACGGCTGTCGACCACTTCAACTGTGAGGTCGTGGGGCGCCACGTCTGCAAGCGAGGTGACCGTTTCGCCGCGCTCCAGCCCGTGTCACAGGGGCTGCTGAAACACTTCGGCGGGGTCGGTGCCGACACCGGCCGGGGGCTGAGCCTGCGGATGGACAACGGCACGCAGTACGTCTCGGACCACTTCCGCAACCAGGTCCGCTTCTGGGGGGTGGAGGCCAGCTACGCCTTCATCGAGCAGCCCCAGATCAACGGGGTGGCCGAGCGCTTCTTCCGCACGCTGAAGGAGCAGATCGTCCACGGCCACGTCTACCGCACGGTGGCCGAGGTGCGCGAGGCGGTCGACACGTTCGTCGACCCCTACAACGACCAGTGGTTACCCGAGAAGAACGGCTTCATCAGCCCATCAGCGACACGCGAGGCGTGGTACGCTCGGCGGGATCAGGGGGCCGCCGCGTAAGGCAGTTCCGTGTCCAGGTATCCGGCGCCGGTACAGTACTTGTTGGTACTCTCTGGTACCTATTGGGACTCGCCGCAGCTCCGCCGTACCAACGAGTCCCAATAGTCACCAATAGTCACAAGCACAATCAGGATTCGAATTCCCTTGGGGGCACCAGATTTCCGCAGGTCAGAGGTCTGAGTAGCCCGATTTCCAGTGTGAAATCGGGCTACAAATGTCTTCGGGCCGAGAGTGCATGTGGGGAAAAGGCGCAGCTCAGAGGGGCTGTTGCCGCCCACCTATGGCCCATAAGCAATCCCTTTTGCCGATTATCAACGTTCGCCCTACACAATGGGCTTGGTGCCCAAGTCGTACGCGGTGATTATCGGGCTGTCCGCGGACGCGAAAGCCTTCGGACATGGATCTCTCGCGGCCGCTACTCGGCGTCGGTTCCGGCGAGGTAGTACACGGCGCCCAGCAACGACCGCACGTCTTGCGGCGTCATCCCAATGACCCCGAGGGTCTTTGTGACGCGCATGAGGTGCTGCGCCGACGTCCCGTGTCACGGCACGCCGGCGATAGCAGTGCGACCGAGTAGGCCCGTTTTGACACTGCCTTTGCGGCGGGTTAGGATGTGTCGAGCTGGTGCCCCTGCCTTGCGGCAGGGCCTAAGAGGGAACCCGGTGCGAATCCGGGGCTGCCCCGCAGCGGTAAGCGATAACGAAGTCTACGGTGACGCACTGGTCTTTGGACTGGGAAGCGGTGGACGCTAGGAGTCGGTGAGAGCCGGCGAGATCGCGAGCCCGAAGACCTGCCAGCGACCTGTGCTCCGAGTGCAGGGTGAGGTCAAGACGTCTCGAGGGAGACGGGGCCTCGGTTCATCGCGCAAATGGCATCGTCGTCGGGATTCCGCTCTGCGGTTCCCTTTACCGGCTGTTTCTGCGCGTGTTCCGGGACACCCCTTTCTTGTGACGCGTCACCGTCATTGGAAGAGAGGATCCAAATGAACACAGCGCACACGTCTTTGTCCTCGGCATGCCTTGGGTACCCTCGCATTGGCGCCAACCGGGAGCTGAAATGGGCGCTGGAGTCCTTCTGGCGTCGTGAATGCTCCACGGAGGAGCTCCTGACGAAGGCCCAGGCGCGTCGAGAAGCGAACTGGCGGTCGATGGCGGACTGCGGACTGACCTTCATCCCAAGCAACGACTTCTCGCTCTATGACCATGTGCTGGACATGGCGGTCGCCGTCGGCGCGGTCCCGGCTGTCTATCGTGGGATCGCCGACCCGCTCGAGCGCTATTTCGCGATGGCGCGCGGCCACCAAGACCAGGCGAGCGGAGTGAACGTCCCCGCCCTCGAGATGACGAAGTGGTTCGACACGAACTACCACTACATCGTGCCCGAGCTTGAGGCCGACCAAGGCTTCACGCTCGACAGTAGCAAGATCGTGGGGGAGTTCGAGGAAGCGCGGGCACTCGGTATCGTGTCTCGCCCCGTCGTGGTGGGTCCGGTCACGTTTCTTCTGCTCTCCAAGATGGCTCCCGGGACGGATTCGGACGTCCAGCCGATCGATCTGATCGACCGCCTGCTTCCCCTCTACGAGGAACTCCTCGGTACGCTTGCTGCGCGTGGGGTGGAGTGGGTTCAGCTCGACGAGCCGTGCCTGGTGCTCGATCTTGACGACACCGCCAAGGCAGCATACGGGCGCGCATTCGACCGCCTTGGAGCAGCAGTACGCCCGCAAATCATGCTCACGACCTACTATGGCGAACTCGCCGACAACCTGCCGCTTGCCCTCAACTCCGGGTTCGACGGACTCCACCTCGATCTGGTGCGCGCCCCAGAGCAGCTCGAAGCGGTCGCGCACAGTCTTCCTGGCACCATGTGTCTGTCGCTTGGCGTGATCGATGGACGCAACGTGTGGCGCACCGATCTCGACGCGGCGCGCACTGTTCTCGCGCGTGCGGTCGAGGCGCTGGGGGCCGAGCGCGTAGTCGTGGCGCCATCGTGCTCGCTACTTCATGTTCCGGTCGACCTGGTTGCCGAGAATGGCCTTTCTGAGGAGCCAGGCGCGTGGATGGCTTTCGCCGCGCAGAAGCTCGTCGAGGTCGAGGCGCTTGCGAGCGGGCTTGGTCGAGACGCCGACGAGTCGGCGCTGTTCTCTGAAAGCCGATCGGCACTCGCCTCGCGTCGTGCCTCGAATGCAGTGAGCAACGACGACGTCAGGGCGCGGATGGAGCAGGTCACCGAGGAGATGCTCCATCGCGGCTCGCCCTACAAGCTCCGCATCACCGGGCAGCGCAAGCGATTCGACCTGCCTCTGCTGCCGACAACGACGATCGGTTCGTTCCCGCAGACCGCCGAGGTGCGCGAGCAGCGTCGGGCGTGGCGCGGCGGCAAGTCAACCGCCGAGGACTACGAGCGATTCCTCCGCGAGGAGACATCGCGCTGCGTCGCGATCCAGGAGGAGATAGGGCTCGACGTGCTGGTGCATGGCGAGTTCGAGCGAACGGACATGGTGGAGTATTTCGGCGAGCAGCTCGATGGGTTCGCCTTCACGCGCAATGGTTGGGTCCAAAGCTACGGCTCTCGGTGTGTGAAACCGCCGGTGCTCTTCGGCGATGTGTCGCGACCGAAGCCGATGACCGTAGATTGGTCGACGTACGCGCAGTCTCTGACCGGCCATCCGGTCAAGGGTATGCTCACGGGTCCGGTCACCATCTTGCAGTGGTCGTTCGTGCGCGATGACCAGGAGCGCAGCGAGACCTGTCGCCAGATCGCAAGAGCCCTGCGAGACGAAGTCGTCGATCTCGAGGCGGCCGGCATCGGGATGATCCAAGTGGATGAGCCGGCCTTGCGAGAGGGGTTGCCCCTGCGTCGCGGGCTCTGGGGCACCTATCTGCGCTGGGCCGTCGACGCGTTCCGTCTCGCGACTTGTGGCGTGCGGGACGAGACGCAGATCCACACGCACATGTGCTATTCGGAGTTCGGCGACATTCTTCCCGCGATCGTGGACTTGGACTCCGACGTGCTGTCAATCGAGACGTCTCGATCCAAGATGGAGCTGCTCGGCGATTTCGCCGAAACCCACTACCCGAACGAGCTTGGTCCGGGCGTTTACGACATCCATTCGCCGCGGATCCCCTCAGTGGAAGAAATCGTGGCCCTCCTGGAGAAGGCGATTGAGATCATCCCGGTCGAACGTCTCTGGGTGAACCCGGACTGCGGTCTGAAGACACGTGGTTGGCCGGAGGTGACACCAGCACTACAGAACATGGTCCGAGCAGCCAGTGACCTGCGTGCCAGGCTCGAACCCAAAGACTGAGGATGCGATGACCGAGGAAGAGATCGACCCGAGGATCTGCCCTTTGTGCGGCAAGCCGAACGACTGCGCCCTGGCGCGGGGCGAATCGGCCTGCTGGTGCTTCGAAACATCGCACAGGAGACCCCATGCTATCTGAACGCATGCTTTCGGGTGTGATACGGGCTATGACAAAACGGCATCTGGCGCTCAAGCCCACCAGCGAGACGCGGATGCCTGCCCCGAAACCCGGGCAAGCATACATGCTCTACATGCACGTGCCCTTCTGCCAGCGATTGTGCCCGTATTGCAGCTTCAACCGATATCCATTCCGCGAGGAAGTTGCCGGTCCTTACTTTGCCAGCATGCGCAAAGAAATGCTGATGCTGAAGAATCTAGGCTACGACTTCGAAAGCATCTATATCGGTGGCGGCACTCCCACCATCATGATCGACGAGCTATGCGAAACCATCGATCTGGCGCGCGGTAGTTTCGACGTCAAAGAAGTCTCATCCGAAACCAATCCGAACCATCTGACGCATCCATATCTGGAGAAGCTGAAAGGCCGTGTGCAGCGCCTTTCTGTAGGCGTTCAGAGCTTCAACGATGATCTGCTGAAACAAATGGATCGCTATGACAAGTACGGCAGCGGAGACGAGATCCTGGAGCGCATCGCTGAAGCCGCGCCGTATTTCGATTCCCTGAATGTGGACATGATCTTCAATTTCCCCACGCAGACTGAAGACATCCTGAGAAGTGACCTAGAGAAGGTGGTGCAGAGCGGCTGCAGGCAGACCACATTCTCTCCGCTCTATGTGTCGTCTGCGACGACGCAGAAGATGGTCGCTACGCTGGGCAAGATGGACTACGATCGCGAATACCGCTTCTATCAGATGCTCGACGGGGTGCTTGCAGGCGGTGAAGACCCGTTCTTCCGCCGCAGTACCGCGTGGACGTTCAGCCGGTTCGACCACAATGACGACGACCATTCGTTGCTGATCGATGAATACATGGTTTCTTACGAGGAGTATCCGGCCATAGGAAGCGGTGCCATCACGCACTTGAACGGAGCTCTGTATGTCAACAACTTCAGCATCAGCGAGTACAACGCCGCCATTGCGAATGGACAGATGTCCATCATGGGCAAGACGGCACTGAACCGAGCCGACCTAATGCGCTATCGCTTCCTGCTGCAGCTGTACAGACTGCGCCTGGACAAGAAGCAGTTCAAACAGGATTTCGGCTGCAGCATTGAAGCAGGTCTTCCAATGGAAATGGCGTTCATGCGCGCAAGCAGAGCGTTTGAAACCGACAACAGCGAAGAGCTGACACTAACGCCTATCGGCCGCTACCTTACCCTTGTGATGTATCGCCAATTCCTCAGCGGTTTGAACAACCTGCGCGATCAGGCGCGAGCCGCGCTTTCAGGAACGGAACGAGAGCTGCTCTTTGGCGAAGGGATTCCCGCATAGACGCGAGGGAGCCCAAAGCTGCAAGGCTGTGACTTGAGGAAACGCGAGCCGGCGTCCGTCTCGAGCGCTTCCGGTTGCGCTTCTAGCAGAAGAAGCCATGCATTTGAGCCAAGACGCTTCGAGCAAGTGACACTCTCATGCAGGGATTGTCTCGTGGGCACCGTTCGCCATGTGAGGTGCCCACGAGGCCTTCGCACAAGGCCCATATAGGCGCGGCGAGTCAGGTCCGTATCTCGAATGACGCGAACCGAGCTCGATCCGAAAGGCACACGAAGTTCTGCGTCGACGTAGCGCCGAATGCCTCCGATCGCGCGCCTGTTTGATGCCGCACCGGCTGGATGACCCAGTGCGCTACCCCTTCGCGGTCCAGTTCGGCCGCCATGCGGGCCAAATCGTCGGGGCCGAGCAAGCCCGGGTCAACTGTGGTGCGAACCTCGAAAGGCACCTCGCTTCGGGCGAGGGCGCGCAGGCTCTCCAGCGCTTGCTCACCGCTGTCCGTCGCGCCAGTCACACGTGCATAGTCGGCGAACGGGGCCTTCACGTCGAAGCCGACCCATGACAGGATCGGCAATATCTCGGCGAAGCGCCCCGGGGAAGCTCCCCCGGTATGGAGGGCGACCTTGAAGCCCAAGTCCGACGCCTCTGCGACCGCATCGGAGAGAGACGCCTGCGCCAGCGGCTCGCCTCCGCTGAAGACGACAGCGTCAAGAAGCCCGACGCGGCCCGTCAGGAACTCGCGGACGTCGCTCCAAGGGATGAGCGTGCTTCCGGCTCCCGGCCTAGCCTCGAGTAAGTGCTGGTTGTGACAGTAGGGGCAGCGCCAAGGGCAGCCTTGGAGAAAGACGGTCGCTGCGAGTTCGCCGGGCCAATCCACCGAGGAAAGCCGGACGAGCCCGCCGATCCGCAGGGTCCCTGCGCGGGTCTCAGCCAAGTTCGGCGACTGATTCTTCGAAGCAAACGCGCTCGGCGTACTCACCCTGTTTGCCCTTGTTGAACGAGCTCACCGGACGGTGATAGCCCATGACACGGGTCCACACCTCACAGGGCTGACGCTCCTCGTCGGTGAGTTGTGTGGTCGCGGTGATGGTGACGGTGGTCGTGTCGCTCATGGTGATCTCTCCTCCTAGGAGCCTGTCGGGAAATCAGCGTGCGAACGGGTGGCCGGCGGAGGCGGACCGATTCTGAGGCCCTCGAACTCGCAACATCGGGCGCCGGACGCTCTTTCGCGGCACGGAAGGCCGCCATCGGCGTCTCTTCGGCGTGA
>JAXMMT010000025.1:0-6883 GCA_034399355.1 Coriobacteriia bacterium
ACACGGAATCGGAGCGAGGATGTCCTTCTCGGAGGCGGAACTCGAGGCAATCGACGGGGCGCTCCACGGTCTGTGCTCGCATCGCGTGCCGGAGCAACACCGTGACCAGATACGAATCGACTACCTGGTCGATCGTCACAGTGTCATCCTCTTCGAGGATCGACCCCACTGGCCCAATCCGGCTCTACGGATTCGCGAACCATTCGCCAAGTTCCGCTACTACCGGTCACGTGGTGAGTGGAACTTGTACTGGCTGCGGTCGGACGGCAACTGGCATCGCTACGAACCCGCATCTCCCGCACGAAAGATCGATCCGTTGGTGCGCCACGTCGAGCGGGACACGTACGGGTGCTTCTTCGGCTAGGTGGTTCCTAACCAGCGCATCGGACGGCGCGCCTCGTGCGGTAGACTCGGGTGGGGAGCGTACGCCGGCGCACCACAGCTGAAGCGCAAGAACGTTGGGCGATAGGACGAACCACGGATACTCTCCATCAACATCTTGTGTGTCACTCGTACCCATATCGGCTACGTTTTTTTCGGGACACAACGGGGGGGGCAGGCATGGACGCCGAAGGCGTGATGGTGGCTTCCTGGTCGCGGCGTGTGCGCTCTTCGCCTGTAGGCGTGACACCGGAGTCACAGGCGGGTAACCCCTACAAGAGGGGGGCAGGGCTGCGTGGATGTACTGGCTACTCAACGTTTTCGCGCTGATTCTGGGCGTGTCAGTAGCGTTGGCGGGTCTCGTGTTCGGCTTCGGATGGCTCGTAGGTGCGGCGCTCGGATTCGAGGGCGGTGTGCTCACCGGGCTGAAGTACGGTTTCGGCAGAAGTGTGGGGCTGTGGGCCGTTCACGATCGTTTGCAGGACAATCTGCCGAGAGGCTAGGCAGGCGCGCTCCTAGATCGACGTGTGCGCCATGACCGCCACGTTGTGTTCCTCTACCGGCACGATGTGCCGGATGTCCCCGTGCTGGTGTATCGCGACGTCGACCCCGTAGGTCGTCTGGATGTTCTCGCGCGTGAAGACCTCGTTCGGGCTGCCTTGCGCGTAGACCTGGCCACCGTGCATCATCACCACGTAGTCCGAGTACTGTGAGGCGAGATTCAGGTCGTGGATGGCCATCAAGGCGAGCAGTCCTTTGCCGACAACGATCTCGCGCAGGTGCCGCATGACGCCGAGCTGATGGCGGATGTCCAGGTTGCTGGTCGGCTCGTCGAGCAGCAACACGTTGGGTTCCTGTGACAGTGCCCGTGCGATCAGCACCTTCTGCCTCTCGCCACCGCTGAGTTGGTTGACGTCGCGCAGTGTGAACTCGCTGAGGTCGAGGCGCGCGATGTTCTCGGACACGATGCGCAGGTCGTCGTCGGACGGGCTCCACCCCACGTACGGCTTCCTGCCGAGGAGCACCATGTCGAAGACGGTAACCGGGAACGAACCGGTGAAGCTTTGGGGCACGTAGCCGATCGAACGGGCAATCTCGCGCGTCGTCATGTCGCTTATCCGGCGATCGTTGAGCAGGATCTCGCCCTCCGCGTGTATCAGGTTGTCGATACACCTGAGCAGCGTGGTCTTCCCCGATCCGTTCGGGCCGACGATGCTCACGATCCCACCGCACGTGAGCGAGAGATCGACGCCGGACAGCGCCCGGTGTCCCCCCTTGTACTCGAATCCGACGTTTCTGAGTTCGAGCATCACGCAGGTTGCCGGCCCAGTGAGGCCGCGAACGTGCGGGCGTCATGATTCTCGGGCAGTTCCGAGAGCTGGAACGGCTCGCCGCTGTCGTGCTGATCTTCGAGCCGACCACGAAGCCCATCGAGGTAGTCGAGGAACCCGTCGGCATCCATCGGGCCTTCGAACTTCATGATGAGCAGCGTCGCGGGCGCGTCGAACGGCACCTCATAGCCGGTCTCGATGTCCGGCGGCATGAAGTAGATCGAGCCTTCCCTCATGTGATGGCGCTGCCCCTCGCTGCACAGCACCCACTGTCCGCGCGGTGTGAAGATGATGCTTTCGGTCGAGTGGGTGTGGGGCGTGCAGTACATACCGGGCGGCATGGTGATGTAGTGTGCCGAGCCCAGGTTGCCACTCATGATCGGGCCGATCCGCCCCTCGAGGGTGTCGACGCCGGGCAGGCCGTCGATCGAGTCGACGATATCGACCTGGCTCATGTGGATCGTGTACTCGGCAAGAGCGCTGGTCATGATTTGTGGCATTGGTTCGGTCCTTTCGGAGATGTCAGGCGGGCAGTGAGCGGTTGGAGGCATCGGACACGCCGAATTTCCGGCCGAGGAAGTCGATCATGGAGTCGAAGTATTCGTCGCGATACGGCCGCTCGAAGCTGGCAAGCGACATACGTTCGCGGACTCTGGTCTCGTAGTCGGGGGGCGTGTGCTGGAACGAGTGGTCCGCCTCGGGGATTATCGCCAGCTCGACGGGCACGTCCCTGCGCCGAAGCGCCTCGAGGATGCCGAGCGCATCCCGAGGCGGCACGTTGAGGTCGTTCTCGCCGTGTACCACGAGGGTGGGGCGGTCGATGTGGTAGAACTGACGCGCCGGGGCCCACTCCTCGGCGTACACGCGCGCATCGAGGTCGACGTTCCACGACCAGTCTCCGTACGCAACAACGTACTCCTCGCGACCGTTCTCGATCGCACGAAACATGTCGTCGAGATGCAGGCCGAGCGCCAGACCCCATGGGTCGTGTTCCTCGGCCCACTTGAGGTGCTCGGGGCTCTGGAGTGCGAAGTCTCGGGCGCGGTGGTAGTTGAAGCTCATCATGTCGCGGTACTCGCTGAACAGGCCGCCGCTCAGGATGTAGAGCGCCGGAAGCCGTGAGCGTCTGGCCAGCAGCGAGGCGGTATAGACGCCCGCGCTCTGGCCGAAGACGGCGATCCGGTCGTGATCGACTTCGGGCCGTGTGGCGACCGTTTCGAGCGCTGCCATAGCGTCGTCGACGTCGGTGAAGTAGTCGCCGGGCTCGCCCTCGCTCGCGCCGAACCCTCGGCGATCGTAGGAGAAGGTCGCATACCCTGCCGAGCACAGGCGACTCGAGATGTGTACGAAGAAGTTGCGTGCGGGCACCTCACGGCGACCATGGCGCGTCGGTAGCATGTTGCCGTCACGGTCCTGCTCCATCGAGCCGTGGATGAGCAGGACGCACGGTCTGGGTCCGGCCACGCCCTCGGGCACGCGCAGGACGCCTTCGAGCGTGAGCTCGCCGCTGACGAATGCGACGGTGTGTTCTCGCATGCGAATCACCCCCAGTAGTCCTGGCGACGGGTCAGTAGCAGGTACAAGAAGAGCGGGACGCCCACGAGCGAGGTGACAATGCCGATCGGCAGGATGATTGGTGAGATGATGGTGCGCCCGACGACGTCGGAAGCCACCATTACGATCGCTCCCACGATGCACGAGGCCGGCAGCAAGAACCGGTGATCGCCGCCGATGAGGTAGCGGGCGATGTGCGGGGACACCAGACACACGAACCCGATGATGCCGGTGAACGAGATGATCGTGGCGGTGATCAGCGCCGAGAGCAGCAGACTCACGATCCGCACCCGCGTCGCGTCGACACCGAGCGAGCGAGCCGCGTCGTCTCCGCCGAGTGCCATGGCGTTGATATCCCACGAGTACTTGACCAGGATCGGCACGCACACGACCATCACTGCAGCGACGATGGCGATCTCCGGCCACTTGACGCCCGTGAGCGTTCCGAACGTCCAGTGGATCATCGCCATGAGGTCTTCTTCGGAGGCGAAGAAGTGGATGATCGACGTGAGTGCGCTGAACAGATAGGAAAGCGCGATTCCGGCGAGTATGAGCGTTTCAGGAGACGTGCCTCTCAAGCTCGCCAATCCGAACACGAGCAGGGCACACACCATCGCGAACAGGAATGCGTTGCCGATGATGGCGAACGTCCCGGCGCCGACGAAGCGCAAGCCGAACATGATCGCGACGGAGGCTCCGAACGCTGCGGCCGACGAGATGCCTACGGTGAATGGGCTGACGAGCGGGTTCTTCGTGATGCCTTGCATCTGGGCGCCCGAAACGGCAAGTCCGGCGCCTCCGATGATCGCCATGACGATGCGGGGTAGCCGCAGCTCCCAGACGACTGACTCGTCGAACGCCGGCGCGCCGATCGATGGCACCAGCCGCGTCGCAAGTGCATGGATCACGCCGCCGGCAGAGAGCTCGGCGGAACCTATGCACAGTGCGACGACGGCCAGTGCCATCAACACGACGATTCCCGCCGAGACGATCAGCAGCCGCCGTGCGATCGACCGGGAGTACTGGTCCCGGACGCTCTGCTCGGTCGAGGTCGCCGTCATCCCGGCAAGCATCTACTGATTGATGGCCGGGTAGGTGTAGACGCCCTGCCACTCAAGGCCGAGGTAGTCCTCGTAGTATTGCTTGAGCACCGATTCGGGATCGAGGTCCTCGAACAGCTCCGGGTAGAGGATCTTGGCGATGAACATCGGGCCGAACTTCTTGCGTGCGCCTCCGCTGACGTCGAACGACATGGTGTAGACCTGGTTCTGGGTCACAGCGGTGCTGGCGGCGAGCTCCGGCCGCGCCATGATCGCACCGTGGACGGCCTTGAAGTCGGTGTCGTCGGCCAGGAAGTAGCCGCCGCTCTGACCTTTGATGATGAAGTCCGGATTGCGCTGGGCGATGTCTTCGGGGTCGGCTTCGAACCACTCCGCGGTGATCTCGGGATACAGGTCGACGCCGCCGCCCGTGACGATCATGCCCGGGATGCCACAGCCGTAGCCCGCGCCTCCGTAGGTGCCGTAGTCGTCGGCGCCTTCGAAGTAGACGGTCTTGCGGTCGGCATCCGCGATCTCGCCGACACGCTCGGCGATCATATCCAGTGACTCCTTGAAGAACGCGATGTAGTCTGCGGTCTCTTCTTCGAGGCCGAGCATGGCACCTAGCGTCGTGACCTCGCGGAAGTACACGTCGGTGCGGTAGAAGTCCAACCCCACGACCGCGATGTCGAAGGGCTCCAGCTCGCCAGCTATCTCCTCAGGCAACGGAGGGTACGAGGAAAGGCAGATGACGACGTCGGGGTCGAGCTCTGCGATGGCCTCGTAGTTCGGTTCTTCACACGAGCCGACGACCGGCGTGTCGGCCAGTTCGGGGTAGTACCCCTCGTCGATCTTGGCTTTGGTGGCTTCATCGATGCCGACGATGCGGTCGACAGCGCCCAGTGCCTTGAGCTCTTCGGTCGGGTTGTTCCACAACACGACGATACTCTCGACCGGGTAGGGGACCTCGACGTAGCGATCCGCCGAGTCCTGAACGGTGATGGTGTCTGCTGCCACGGCCTCCTCGGTGTCCGTGTTCTCGGTGCTCGCCGAGCTGCACCCTGTGATTGCGAGCGAGGACAGCAGCAACACTGATGCGATGCAGACGAGCAACGCTCTCTTGAGACGTTTCGACATGACCCCCCCTTGTTTACGGGACACGTAGGCGTGTCCGATTTCCCCTGCACGACGTGTCCGGTGACGTGCCGACACGGGATCGGACAGTCATCACGGGTAGCACGAATATTGAAATGATATAATAATGTGCTACGATTGTCAAAAACGTAACACCATCAAGGGAGGCCAAGCCCCATGTGCAAGAACTCCGTGAACACGACTCAGATGGAACAGGCTATCGAGCAGGTCGAGATGACCGTGAAGCTCGCTCAGAGTGCGGTTCACCAGCTCGAGCACAACGCCGAGCACCTGGGTGACCAGAGTGTGTCGGACGCGCCGGCACGCGCTGCAGCGTTGCTCACAGGTGCGCGCGAGGAGCTTGTGGCTGCTATTGCGGCCTGCGAGAGTCCATCGCCCGGAGATGTCGCGGTCATCGAACTCGTCTAGACAAGTCAAGCAGCTTCATTCGACCCGCACCTGGCGTTCACTCCATCTTCAAACCTTCTGGCGACACTCTGTGTATACGTTCAACCGGAATGATAACGGAGGTGTCGCAATGAAAAGAGGAAAGTCCATCACGTTTGTGGCGATGGGTCTTATCGCCGGACTGGTTCTTGGCTCGCTCAGCATAGCCTCGGCCGCTCCCGCAACGGATCCCGCGACCAACGAACCCCTGGGCGTCGGAGCCCGTATCGGCTGGGCCGTTCGTGACGCAGGTGCTCGTATGAGCGATATCGTCGCCGAGCTGACCGGCCTGGATGTCGAAGCGGTCCACGACCGTCGCGTCGACGGCGAGTCTATCGCCGATATCGCCGAGTCCGAGGGTTTCAGCGCCGACGCGGTAGTCGACGAGGCCCTGGCGGCTCGCCAGGCGATTCTGGACGAGAAGGTCGCCGACGGCACGATCGACCAGGCGACAGCAGACCTGATGCTGGATCGCATGACCGACCGGGTTGCCGAGCGTGTCGACTCGACCGAGATCGGTGGCTACGGTAACGGTTGCAGCGACGGTGGCTGTGGTGGCGGCCAGGGTGCCGGTGCCGGCGGCGGTCGTGGCGCAGGTGGCCAGGGCGGCGGCGGTCTGCAAGACGGTAGCTGTCTCGTGACCGAGTAGCCTCAACACGACTTGCGTGACGCGCTTCGTGCGCGAACAGACGGGCGGTCCCGAAAGGGGCCGCCCGTTCACGTTTGTGGCACACTTGTCTGGGCGGGGATATGCAGACTGCCTATGACGCTACGGAGTGCTCGGTTTGAGGGCTTATGCAGAAGCGGCAGCCGCGTCTGTTGGTTTAGACAGACTGTATAATCATGGTTAGGAACACACGGAATCGGAGCGAGGATGTCCTTCTCGGAGGCGGAACTCGAGGCAATCGACGGGGCGCTCCACGGTCTGTGCTCGCATCGCGTGCCGGAGCAACACCGTGACCAGATACGAATCGACTACCTGGTCGATCGTCACAG
>JAXMMT010000027.1:0-98833 GCA_034399355.1 Coriobacteriia bacterium
CCGACGCCAAAGCGCTCGGTAGGGCGGTCCGCCAGGCGAACGCAGCGGTCATAGCCGCTGCGGAGAGCGGCCGCGGCCGTTCGGGTATGGGTACGACGATCACGGCCGCGATGGTGGAGGGCACGCGCATCGCGGTCGCACACGTCGGCGACTCCCGCGCGTATCTGCTGCACCTCGGTGAGCTACAGCAGATCACCGACGATCACTCCATGGTCGCCGACATGGTGCGCCGCGGCACGCTGAGCCTGGAGGAGTCCCGTCATCACCCCAACCGCAGCGTCATCACACGAGCGCTGGGCTCCGACCCTAACCTCGTGGTGGACGCGTTCGAGGTGGAGGCTGCCCCTGGTGACCGGCTGCTACTCTGCACTGACGGGCTCACCGGCATGGTGGACGATTCCTTGATCTCGCACGTGCTCGCGAACTCACAGACACCACAGCTCGCCGTCGACCGCCTCGTGGGTTACGCGAACAACGCGGGCGGTCAGGACAACATCACCGTCGTGGTCGTGAATATCGATCGCGAACCCGGTGACAGCGGCGCCCGGCCAGAATCGACCAGCCTGCAGCCTGCGGAACGCAGTGCGACACGACGCTGGGCACCCCGCGTGCTCTGGGTGCTGCTTGCTGCCGCGCTCGTCGGCGGAGCCGCCTGGGCCGCGTATTCCTACGCCCGTGGCCAGGCCTACCTCATCGAGGAGGGCGGCGGCATCAGCGTCTACGAAGGCGTGCCCGGCGACTTCGCCGGCATCGAGCTGCACTGGCGCTCGCAGACCACTACGATCACCACCGATGCGCTCGATCCCATCACCGCTGCCCGGCTGAAGGCGGGCGTGCGCACCGGGAGTCTCGAGGAAGCCTACGCGCTTCTCGGGCAGTACCGCGCCCGTGCCGAGGAGTCGTTGTCCGCGACCCCGACGCCGGCACCCTAGGAGGTCTTAGTGCGCTCCCGCCGCGACATCGAGCTACTGCTGCTGCTCGCAGCCGCTCCGGCGGTGTTGCTGCTCTTCGCACTCGTGCAGGGTAATGCCCGAGAGACCCTCGCGCTCGCCGACCTCGCCGTCCCCGGTGGACTCTTGCTCGCGTTCGTCGTCGCACACACCGCCACGCGCTTCCTCGCTCCGGGAGCCGATCCGGTGCTCCTCCCCGTGACCTTCCTGCTCTCGGGCGTGGGTCTTGCGTTCGTCACCCGACTCGACCCCGAGCTTGGCGCGAGCCAAACACTGTGGGTGCTTGCCGGCGTCATCGCAATGGTCGCGGTGCTGGCGCTCGTGCCCTCACTCGAGCGCCTCGGGCGCTACAAGTACACGATCATGCTCGTCGGCATCGGACTACTGCTGCTGCCTGCACTCATCGGCGTGGAAGTGAACGGCGCCAAGCTCTGGCTGCGTTTCGCCGGGATGTCGTTCCAGCCGGCCGAGGTCGCCAAGATCCTCATCGTGCTCTTCTTGGCCGCCTACCTCGCCGACAACCGTGAGGTCCTGTCGGTCTCCACCAAGCGCGTGCTTGGCGTCTGGCTCCCTCCGTTCAAACATCTCGGTCCCCTGGTGCTCATGTGGGCAGTCTCGCTCGTCGTCCTCGTCGCCGAGAAGGACCTCGGTTCTTCGCTGCTGTTCTTCGGGCTATTCCTCGTGATGATCTACGTCGCCACAGGACGTCCAGGATATGTACTCGTGGGCACCGGACTGTTCGCGGTCGGCGCTGGCGCCGCATATCTGATGTTCACCCACGTGCAGACGCGCGTCGCCATCTGGATCGATCCGTTCGCCGACGCCACTGGACGCGGCTATCAGCTCGTGCAATCACTGTTCGCGTTCGGCGCGGGACGCATGGCCGGCGTCGGCGTCGGCAAAGGACTACCCACGCGCATTCCGTTCGTCGAGACCGATTTCATCTTCGCCGCCATCGGTGAAGAATTGGGGCTCCTCGGTGGGGCAGCGCTTATCATCGCCTACCTCGTCTTCTGTCTGCGCGGCCTATCCACCGCCGCGCGCGCTCGCTCGGACATGGCGGCATTCACCGCCGCCGGACTTGTGGCCGCTTTCGCACTGCAGACGTTCGTCATCATCGGCGGCGTGACGCGCCTGATCCCGCTGACGGGCATCACGCTCCCCTTCGTGAGCTACGGCGGGTCGTCGATCCTCTCCAACTTCATGCTGCTCGCACTGCTGCTGCGCGCCGGGGACGCCGGCACCGGACAGGGAACCGAGATCATCCGAACGGGCTCGACCGGCATTCTCGGCAGGTTCGCCCTCGCACGTCGCCTGACCGGCGTCGGCTGGATAACCGTCACGCTGCTCGTCGCGCTCATCGGCAACCTCACGTACCTGCAGGTGTTCGCTGCCGACGCGCTCGCCGCCAACCCCGCGAACACGCGACAACTGGCCACCGAACTCCGCCAGGAGCGCGGCGCCATCATCACCAGTGACGGGGTGACGCTGGCCGAGTCCGTGCCGGACGGCGCCGTCTTCTCGCGCAGCTATCCGGCCGGCACGCTCGGCGCACACGTCATCGGCTACTACAGCCCGCGCTACGGCCGGGCCGGCATCGAGGCAGCGATGAACGACGCGCTCGCCGGCAAGCGCTCGTTCGCGACGCTACGCGACATGATCGACTCGGCAGCGGGTATCCCGGTAGCCGGCAACGACGTGCGCCTGACGATCGATGCTGACGTGCAGGCCGCCGCGCAGGCTGCGCTCGGCGATCATCGCGGTGCGTGCGTCGCCATCGATCCGCGCACGGGCGCCATCCTCGCACTCGCTTCCTCGCCTGCCTACAACCCGGCGACCGTGGACGCCGCGTGGGAGACGCTTGCCTCGGACTCGGGACCGGCGCCACTGGTGAACCGTGCCGCACAATCGCTCTACCCGCAGGGCTCGACCTTCAAAGTCTTGACGCTCACCGGCGAGCTCGGCGCCGGCGTCGCTACGCCGGACACCACCTACTCCGGACCGGCGCGACTCACGATCGGCGGCGCGGACGTCACCAACTACGGCGGCGGCGGCTACGGCACGGTGACTTTGCGCAAGGCGACCTCCAGCTCGATCAACACCGTGTTCGCACAGCTCGCGGTCGATCTCGGCGCCGACAAGCTCGTCGCCCAGTGCAGCCGCTTCGGCTTCGGCAACAAGCCGCCGCTGGAACTCCCGACCGTCGCCTCGCTCATGCCCGATCCCGCCGAGATGACCACCTGGGAGACCGCGTGGGCAGGCGTCGGACAGCCCGTCGGCGAACATGACAGCCCTCCCGGCCCGCAGGTCACCGCGCTACAGATGGCGATGATCGCCGCCGGCATCGCCAACGACGGCGTCGTCATGCGCCCGTACCTCGTCGACTCGATCACTGACCGAGCAGGACGCATCATCACCGAGACGAACCCGCGCTCCTACATGACCGCGACCGACCCGGAGACCGCGAACACGGTGACCGACATCATGGTGGGTGTCGTGACGAGCGGGTCGGGCACGCGGGCCGCGATCACGGGCGTCAAGGTCGCGGGAAAGACCGGCACCGCCGAAGCGGGTAAGAGCGTCGAGACACACGCGTGGTTCATCGCCTTCGCACCCGCCGACAACCCGACTGTTGCCGTCGTCATCGTGCTCGAGAATGCGGGCGTCGGTGGCAGAGTGGCCGCTCCGGCGGCGAAGTCCGTCCTGCAGGCGGCGTTGGCGCGATGAGCGGGCAGGGCGCGGCGCGCCGACGCACGACGAGAGCAGGGCGTTTACGGTAGAATGTCAGGGGTCATGAGCAGGTCATGGCCCAGATCGACAATGGGAGTCACAACGTGGAAGAAATGGTGTTCGGGCGCAGATATCGGGTGACCGAGCGTATCGGTTCCGGAGGCATGGCCGAGGTGTACAAGGCCCAGGACGAGGTGTTGGGCCGCACCGTCGCCGTGAAGGTGCTGCATGAACGCTACGCAGCAGAGCCCAACTTCGTTGCGCGCTTCCGTCAGGAGGCGCAAGCCGCCGCGAACCTACAGCATCCCAACATCGTGAACATCTATGACTGGGGCCGCGAGGACGAGACGTACTACATCGTCATGGAGTACGTGAAGGGCACCGACCTTAAGACGATCGTGCAGCAGCAGGGCCCGCTCGACCCCATACGGGCCGCCGAGTACGCCGTGCAGGCCTGTTCGGCACTGGCCGAGGCCCACGGCTACGACGTCATCCACCGCGATATCAAGCCGCACAACATCGTTATCACCCCTGACGGCGCCGTCAAAGTCATGGACTTCGGCATCGCACGTGCCGGCAACACCTCCATGACGCAGACCGGCTCCGTTCTCGGCACAGCGCAGTACATCAGTCCGGAGCAAGCACAGGGCCGCCCACTCGGACCCTCTTCCGACCTCTACTCGCTCGGCATCACGCTCTACGAGCTCGTGACCGGGTACCCTCCTTTCGATGCCGACACACCCGTAGCCGTCGCGCTCAAGCAGGTCAATGAGCTGGCCGTGCCCGTGCGACAGGTGCGTCCGGAGGTGCCGTCCTCCCTTGAGGCCGTCATTATGCGCGCACTGCGCAAAGACCCGTCGGAGCGCTACGTCTCGGCCAAGGAGATGCGCACTGACCTCAAACGCGTCGTCAGCGGTGAACCATTGGGCGCGTCGGCCCCGTTCGCTCCGCAGCGCATAGTCGACGAGACGACGGTCATGCCCGCCGTGGAACGCGCCGACCGCGTCCGGACCGCCAGCAACATCCGCCCCGTGCCCGACCGCCGCATGGGCCTGCGGGTGTGGGCGGGCGTGGCGGTGCTCGTCGTCATACTCGGCCTCGGCACTGCGTTCGCGCTGGGCGCCTTCGGCAACGGCATGATCGTCACACCGTCACTCGTCGGCCTCACCGAGGAAGAGGCGACCGAGGAGCTGACGGCGGCCGAACTGACGCTCGGTGAGGTGACGACCCAGAACGACCCGGTCGTCGAGCTGGGCAAGATCATCAGCCAGGACCCCGAGTCAGGAACGAAGGTCGAGAAGGGCACCGTCGTCAACATCGTGGTGAGCACCGGCATCGAGCAGGTGGAGATGCCCGACCTGGCCGAGATGACCGAAGGCGATGCTATCGATGCGCTCAAGGAGCTCGGACTGGTGTACGAGCGCTCGGCCGATGAGTTCAACACCGAGCTGGCTGAAGGACTCGTCATCCGCACGGAGCCTGCAGCGCTTGCGATGGTGTCCAAGGGCACGCGCGTTGTGCTGTACGTGTCCAAGGGCACCGAGAAGGTCCAGGTGCCGGACGTGACGGGCAAGACACTGGCCGACGCGACCAAAGACCTGCAGGCCGCCGGACTCAAGGTGACCTCGACAGAGGAGTTCAGCGACACGGTACCGAAGGGCCGGGTCATCAACCAGACTCCGGACCCGGACGTGTACGTGGACGCCGGTTCAACCGTCAAGCTGATCGTGTCCAAGGGCGAAGAGATCATCATCGTCCCGGACGTCGTCGGCATGAACGAAGCGGACGCGAAGGCCGAGCTCACCAGCAAGGGACTCAAGTGGCAGATCGTCTACATCGACAGCCTCGATGACGGCATCGTCCTCACGCAGACCCCGCTGCCCAACGCCTCGGCCAAGCGCAACGATATAGTCACGCTCACCGTGGGTAAGACGCCCAGCCCGTAGACGCGTCGAGCAGCGCCAGCACCTCAGCGTCGGTGACTTGGTCGAACTCGCGATAGAACTGCCCGACGGCTGCAAAGTCGTATGGCTCTTCGATAGTGACCAGGTCGAGTCCCTCAGAACGCATCTGCTTCGCCGTATTCCAGGGCGCGACGGGCGTCGCGACGATAACGTGGCCGGCGCCATGACGTCGCAGGTACTCGACGGCCTTGCGTATCGTGAGACCCGTTGCGATGCCATCGTCGACCACGGTAACCGTGCGGCCTTCGACCTGAAGCACCGGGCGACCCCGGCGGTACGCCTCCACACGACGACGCACTTCGGCCGAGCGGGCCGCGGCCTCTTGCTCGACGTAGCCTTCCGGCAGATGCATGCCATATGCGACGGTCACGTCGCCGTCCGCGTCCACCGCACCAATCGCGTACTCCGGTTGCCCGGGCGCACCGAGCTTGCTGGCGATAACGATATCGAGCGGCAGCGCCAGGGCGTGCGCGACTTCGGCAGCAACGACCACCCCACCGCGAGGTACGCCGAGAACGAGCGCGTCGGTTCCCAGCAGGCGGGAGCGCAGCGCATCGGCCAACCGGCGGCCAGCATCCTCCCTGTCGGTGAACATCACGACCTCCTCCCTCAATAGAGTCTACCCAGGGGTGCAGTCTCTCCTTCGGCGCACGCATCTGATACCATCGGTGGTCGCAGAGCCGAACGCGGTATTGGCGATGCATCTCGCCCTCGTAGCTCAGGGGATAGAGCACAGGTTTCCTAAACCTGGTGTCGCATGTTCGAATCATGCCGGGGGCACCATCGCACATCAGGCGTCCGATCACCGATTGGGCGCCTTTCTTCGTCCCCCTCCACCCTTCCATCGCCCTTCCTTGCCTTTTCACCGCTTCTTGGCAGGGATTCATTTCGCGAAAGACGAATATCTCAGGTGGTGTAGTGTGCCCCGAGGAGGGTGACCGCATGGATGAGACCCGCAACGAACGTCGAGCCCTCACGCATGTCCGCGCGCTCATGTCCCACACGGGTGAGGGTTTCATCGCCCTTACGCCTGCCGGTGATGTACGCCTCATGAATGAGGTGGCCGAGGAGATACTCGGTCGTACCCGCGATGAAAGCATCGACAAGCCTGTCGAGGAACTCGGCGTGGTGGTGCTTGCCGAGACCGCGCGCGCGGTGATTGCCGCCGCCGACTGCTCCACACCCCAGTCGGTGTCACTCACCCTCGGTGACCGCGACCTGCTGTGTACCGTCGCCCCCTATCACGACCAGGACTCCTGCGGCGTCGTAATGACCATCCGCGACCAGTCCGAGCTGACACGCTCTCGCAAGCGTGCTGAGGCCATCTTGCAAAGCACGGCCGATGGCCTGATCGTGTACTCCTCCCAGGGCCTGATCACGTTCGTGAACAACACTGCCTTGTTGATGCTCGGACTCGCCGTGGGCGACCTTCTCGACACCGACCACGACCTCTGGTCGATCTTCGGCCTTGATCCGCTCGACACCTTCGATCCCCAGCGCGGGGGCAGCCAGGTGCGCGAGGTGACGCTCGAAAAGCCGGTGCATCGTGTCATCGATGTGCGCACCGATCCCGTCATCGACGATCACGGCGTGTACCTCGGCTTCGTCGCGACCATCCACGACGTCACCGCCGAACGCGAGATCGGGCAGATGAAGAACGAGTTCGTGTCCACCGTCAGTCACGAGCTCCGCACGCCGCTGACGTCGATCAAGGGCTACGTCGACCTCATCCTTGACGAGGAGGCCGGCGAGATCAACGACACCCAACGCGAGTTCCTCTCGATCGTGAAAGAGAACTCGGACCGGCTCGTGAATCTCATCAACGACCTGCTCGACATCTCACGCATCGAGTCCGGCCGCGTCCACCTTAAGGTGCAGCCGCTTCAGCTGACGGAGCGGATCAGGGGCGCCGTCGACACCTTCCGCGCGGTTCTCGAACAGACTGGGCGCACCATCACCGTCGAGGTGCCGGACGACCTGCCACCCGCAGCCGGAGACCCGGACCGCGTCGGCCAGGTCCTCATCAACTTCATCAGCAACGCCATCAAGTATTCGCCCGAGGGCGGGAACGTGTGGGTCCGCGTCGAGGCTGATGACGAGTTCGTCCGCGCAAGCGTGACCGATGAAGGAATCGGCATCGCCGAAGAGGACATGGCGCAGCTATTCACCAAGTTCTACCGCATCGACTCGAAGCTCACGTGTGAGATCGGAGGCACCGGCCTGGGGCTCTCCATCGTCAAGAGCATCATCGAGCTTCTCGGCGGAGAGGTCGGCTGCAAGAGCACGTCTGGTGAGGGCAGCACCTTCTGGTTCACGCTGCCGCGAGCCTCATCAGACCTGGTGCGCATGCCAACGATTGAGGGGCCCGGTGGTGTGGGCGGCACCATTCTCGTCGTCGACCAGAACCCGGAGGTCGCCGACCTCATCGAAACGTACCTTTTCAAGCGCGGCTACGACGTCATCAAGGCGCACTCGGTCGAGGAGGCCTTCGATCTCGCGGTCGCAGAAGCGCCGGCCGTGATCACCATGGATGTCATGCTCGAAGATGGCCGGGGCTTTGACCTGCTCAAGAAGCTTACCGACACTCCGATGACCTCTCGTATCCCGGTCGTCGTGCTCTCCACCATCTGTGATGAGGGCCGCAGCCAGAGAATGGGTGCCACGGGATACCTGGAAAAGCCGATCGACAAGGACAAGCTCGCGTCGATCATTGATGATCTTGTGGGCTCGGTGGCGTCGCCCGTAGTCATGGTCGTCGACGACGACAAACGCATCAACGACCTGCTGTGCACGAATCTGAAGTCCCTCGGCTATGCGGTGATCGCCGCTTACGATGGCCGAGAAGCGATGGTCGCCGTTCGCACGAAGCACCCTGACATGATCTTGCTCGACCTGCGCATGCCGGTCATGGACGGGTATCAGGTCATGGAGGGACTGAAGGGCAATCCGGAAACGAGCGACATTCCAGTGGTCATCATGACCGCATACCACCTCGACGAATCCCGAGCGGGCATTCTCGATTTCGCCGCCGCACAAATCTCCAAGCCGGTAGACGAGGACAAGCTCGTCGAACGTATTCAGCAACTACTGATAAGCAGGAAGTCACGATAGTGCGGACCGCACCACTTGACGACGCGAACCGAAAGGGAGGGGCCATGAAGGGCAAGATCCTCGTCGTGGACGACGAACCGTCCATCCAAAAGCTTCTGGCCATCACGCTCACGAACCGCGGCTACGAGGTCATCACGGCCGACAACGGCATGGAGGCACTTGCCCTGGCCAAGGCCGAGAAGCCTGATCTTGTCTGCCTCGATGTCATGATGCCGCGGATGACCGGCCACGAAGTGCATGACAAACTCCGGGAGCACCCGGACACCAAAGAGATACCGATCCTGTTCCTCTCGGCAGCGGGGACGTTCGAAGAGCAGGCAACGCAAATGAAGGATAGCAACGTCGACTACATCCCTAAGCCTTTCAAGCCCTCCGAGGTCGTTGAGCACATCGAGGGCATGCTCGACCCCACGAAACGTGAAGCGTTCGAGCGCGAGCGCGGCAAGCGTGAGGCAAAGCTCCAGAAGATCGTGGAGATCATGCATCGGGACAAGGACGCCTAGAGGGAGACGCGCTTGACGCCTGTGAAGATACTCGTCGCCGACGACAATCAACAGATTCGCATGCTTGTTTCTGCGGCACTACGCACGCTCGGTCACGAGCTGCTGATGGCCGTTGACGGCGAAGAGACACTCAAGCTGGCCACCGAGGAGCTGCCCGACCTCGTGCTGCTCGACGTGCAGATGCCACAGCTCGACGGATTCGAGGTGCTGAGCTTCTTGCGTAAGCGTCCCGAAACGGCCGGCATGAAGGTCGTGATGCTCACTACCGCGGCCCAGACAGCCGATAAGAAACGTGGGGCCGAACTCGGTGCGATCGACTATGTCGTCAAACCGTTCGAACCCAAAGTACTGCGCGGCATAGTCGAACGCGTGCTAGAGTACTGATCTCGGGTACGTGGCGAAGCTGGCACGAAGCGTGCGATAATGCCGAATAATAATTGGATGTAGCCGAGGACACGTGCTGCATGAGAAACCTGGTCCGCATACTAGTCTTCTCGGCCGCAGTCGCGTTGTTTGCGCTGACCGCGGTCGCTCCTGCGTTGGCGTACGACGAGAGCACGTCAACGATTCCGGCCACCTCGGAAGCCAACTGCGGCAACTGCCACGACCCGTACTTCTCTGCAGGGTCGGGCGTCCACGGCGGATACGCCGCCACGACCTCCAAGTGCGAGGAGTGTCACTCCGTTCATGAGGTACTGGCGGGCGGTGCGATACTACTGCCCGCCGCCACCATCCAGGCCACCTGCTTCACATGCCATGACGGAACCCAGGGCCGTGGCGTCTACGGAGCTATCGCTGCACGCGGACTCACGGTGGCGTCCGAGCACCGGGTTGAGGTCACATCGCTCGTGCCGGGCGGCAATGCAGCCACTGGCGGGTCGACCACCATGGACTTCGGTGGTCTGTCGGACTCGCTGACCTGCACCAACTGCCACTCTCCCCACGGCTCGAACGTCGTAGTGGCCTACCAGGGCGACCGCAAGCGGTCCGTCGAGGATTCGCCCCCCGTGACAACGCACGCGCTCAAGCAGAGCCCCGGCGGAACGACGACGGTCATCACCGAGTACGGGTCGGACTGGTGTCTCGCCTGTCACGGGGGACGTGCGCAGGGGGAGTCCGGCGTGCATAACCATCCGGTTGACTTCGGCACTGGCGCGTACACCTATGGGAACGTCGCGATCCTGACCACGGAAGCCCCCACGAGCGTCACAGTGATGGGTCCACTCGGCTACTCGAACCGCGGCTACCTCATGCCGTGGGACTCGGTGACGACAACACGCACGCTGCTGCAGCGCAACCACTACCCTATCTGCCAGCAGTGCCATGAGGACGCCCGCGATGTGGGCACGCTCTCAGTCGGTGGGGACACGGGAGACGCTGCCGCATTCGTCATATCGCTCGACGGTACGGTGACCGCCGGGAACCCTCGGTTCCAGAACTTCCCTCATGAGTCGACAAACGTGAAGTTCCTCGTCGAGACGACGGACAACCTGTGCAGGAACTGCCACCCGTGCGAGCAGCTGCCATAGCTTGTCGCTAGCGTCCCACGCGCGTCCAGCGGCACACTCTTGCCTCGGCCATCTCGAGAAGCTCGTAGAGAACGACGCCGAGCAGCGCCATCGCGATGATTCCTGCGAACATCTCGCTGTAGGCGATGCGCCCCCATGCGTCCAGGATGTAGTAGCCAAGACCGCTCGTACCAGCCACCGACTCCGAGAAGAACAGCACGGCGATCGCCGTGCCGGTGCCGATGCGCAATGCTGTGAAGACATCGGGCAGCGCAGCAGGCACGACGACATGGCGAAAGACTTGTGCACGTGTCGCGCCGAGCGAACGGACCGACAGCACCGCCGCGACGGAGATCCCGCGAGCTGCGTCGCGCGCCGTCACAAGGATTTGGAAGAACACGATGATTGTGATCAGCGCGATTTTGGGCGCATTGCCGATGCCGAGCAGTACCAGTAGGACCGGCAGGAACACGATCTTCGGGATCGGGTACGTCAGAAACACCAGCGGTGCCGCCACGGCATCCAAACGCGGGCTCCGGCCGATGACGAGGCCGAGCGGCGCGCCAAGCCCCGCGCCGATCGTCATCGAAGCAATCACGCGCCACGTGCTTTCAAGCGACTGCGGCAGCAGATCGCTCCCCCACAAGCGCACGAAGTCGCGGATCGCGGGCGCGGGTCCGGGTAGCGCGGGAGAGCCTACGGTGACGGAAAGCATCCACCAGCTGGCGAGCAGAACCGCCGTCGCCCCCAGGTAGCCGAGCAGCCGCCTCACGACGCCTCACCTCCGGTAAGTGCGACCTCGGCGAACGCGCCTTCGGCAGCAAGCAAGCGTCGCAGTTCATCGCAGCGCTCGTAGAACGCCGGCGTCGAGCGATAGCCCTCGGTACCCATATCCGGGTTGTCGACGATGGCCGCAACGCGGCCGGGGCGAGGCGTCAGCACGACGACGCGCCTGCCGAGGAAAACCGCTTCCTCGATGGAGTGCGTCACCAGCACCGCGGTGTGCCGTCGCTGACGCCAGATGTCGAGCAGCAACCCCTGCAAGTCTTCGCGCGTGAGCGCGTCGAGCGCCGAGAGAGGCTCGTCCATGAGCAGCAGGTCAGCGTCGAGCGCAAGTGCTCGCGAGAGCGCGAGACGCTGACGCATGCCCCCGGAGAGCTCACCCGGATACGCGTCGCGGAAGTCGGCTAGCCCGACACGCTCCAAGGCGGCGTCGACCCGCTCGGCCCGCTCAGCAGATGACACGCCGCGCACCTTGAGGCCCAAGGCCGCATTGTGAAAGACAGTCTTCCAGGGCAGCAGGCCGAAGTCTTGCAGGATGAGCGCGGTACGCAGGCGCGTTCCGGAGACCACTGCTCCGTCCACAAGTACGTCGCCACCCATCGGGGTCACCAGACCCGCCATCACCAGCAGTAGCGTGGACTTGCCGCAACCCGACGGACCGATAATCGCGACCGGCTCGCCGTCTGCGATCGAAAGTGAGCATGCGTCGAGGGCACAGACAGATCTGTCCACGCCCTCATATACGACGCCTATGTCGCGTGTTTCAACGGCAGCCACAGCTAGTTAGGCAACTCCTGGACGAGGTCCTCGTAGCCGAGGTCGGTAGTCAGCAGCTCGTTGGCACGCATCCAGACGAGCACGGCCTCGACCTGCTCGGCAGTCGGAGCGGCGGCCTTCGGGTAGGTGTTCACCTTGTAACTGTCCTTGAGCGGCTCCGGCAGACGCGCCTTGTCGACGAGGACCGTACGCCATACGTTCGGGTCGGCGTTGATGATGTCGGCCGCGGCGTCCCATGCATCCAACAGCCTGCTGATGGTGACCATGCCGCCCGGCGTGGCGAGATATTTGTCCGAGACACCCAGGACCGTCTGCGTGAGGTTCTCGGCCTGCGTGTCGTCCGCGATCAGCCTGGCGCCCTGCAACTCGGCAAGCGACAGCAGCGGCTCTGGCAGCGCGGCTGCCTCGAGCTGACCGCTCATCAGTAGTTCGAAACGCACCGGCACCTTGGGAACGATCTCCTTCTTCACGTCATCGTCAGCAACGTCAGCTCCGGCCATGAGGCCGTCCACGACATACTCCTGAATCGAGGCAGCCGACGTCGCGATCGGTACGCCCGCAAGATCCGCAAGCGTCTCGGCGTCCGAGCCTGGCTTGACGACGATGCCGAAGCGGCCTTCGGCCGGCGTAGCGCCGAGCATCACGGTGGCAAGCGAGACCGGGGCACCGCCGACTTCAAGCGCAGCGGCGGCGATGATGTCGCCCATGAAGGCGTCGATGGCACCTGATACGAATGCAGCGTCACGCTCCTGTGCCGCTTGGAATGTCGTGATCTCAACCTCAAGTCCGGCCTCGGCGAACAGGCCCTCGGCCTCGGCCACCCATAGCGGCAGCGCATCTTCCGTTGTAAGCGTTCCAATCTTGATGGGCGCAGGCTCTGCCGAGATAGTGGACTCGGTGTCGGTCGTCTCGGCGGGCTCATCTTTGGCACAGCCGGCCAGGGCGGTCATCACCAGGGCGAGTGAGAGCACGCAAGCGATGAGTCGGATGGTGCGGGACATTGACACTCCTTACGTTCGATGGGACCTGTTACGGGCTGACGGGACGGCGGAGACGGATCTCATCGCGCACGGGAATGCCCGCGAAACCCTGAATCGCGCCGCCGTGGTGGTCGATCATAATCCCCGTCTCGATCTCGTAGATCGCGAAACCATGGCGCTGGTAGAAATCGAGGGCCGGTATGTCGTCGTTGGTGGTGGCGGCCTTGAGCGAGGCCACGCCCTTGGCGCGCGCGCGCTCCGCAGCGGCTCCAACGAGCGCCGAGCCGACGCCAGAGCCCTGGTGGCCCGGATAGACGGAGAGCAGCACGATGGCGAGTTCGCCGCGGTCGAGCGCAAGCGAGATGAGACCGGCGAACGTGCCGTTCGTCTCGGCCACAAGATTCTCAGAGGAGAGTACATCGAACGTCCGGCCGAAGGAGTCGATATCGGCCTCGCCCCATGCGCGGTCGCAGATCTCCTCGATGTCGTGGCGATCGGCTGCCGTTGCAGAACGCACCTCATAGTGCAGGTCCGACGAGGGACGGTGCTCTCGACAGGTGACCGTAAGGCGCGCCTCCGTGAGCGGGAGTTCCTTGTCACACACCGCGCAGCGATACTGCGGGTACGGCATCTCCATGCTATCGTCAATGTCGGGCGCCACGACCGCTCCTCTCCTCGACAATGCATTGCATCAGGCAGGCACACCCGACACATTATAGAATAGTCGGAGCAGTGCAAACGACCGAGGAGCACCCATGAGCCCCACCGTCCCCTATCTCGACGAATCCACGCATGCCCGGGAGACGCTTGCGCGGGCATCGGTGCTCTACACCGACCTCGACGGCACGCTCGTCGCGAAGGGTGGCAGCGTGCTCGCGGATGCCGAAGGCGCACCGTCCACGGCCACGGCTGAGGCGATTGTCGCCGTGAACCGCGCCGGACTCGACGTCGTGCCGGTCTCGGGCCGCAACCGCCTGCAGCTGCGGGAGCTCACTCAGCTGCTCGGGTGGCGCACCTACATCGCCGAGGCGGGCGCGATCATCGTGCGGGGCACCGACCTCGACGCAGAGATCGTTCTCGACATCGGCGACTGGCGTGAAGGTGACTTCCCCGAAGGCGAAACGCCGTTCGAAATCATCGTGCGCTCCGGCGCCCTCGAGGCGCTCATCTCGGCGTTCCCCGGTCGCATCGAACACTTCGCGCCCTGGCAGCTCGACCGTGAGGTGACGCTACTTCTGCGAGGCTGTCTCGATACCGCCGAGGCGCAGGCGGTGCTGGACACCGTACGGCCGCCACTCGACCTCATCGACAACGGCCAGCTGCGCAGCTACGGCACGCTCACCTGTCGCGACATGGCGCCGCATGCATACCACGTCGTACCACGCGGGGTATGTAAGGCGCGCGCGATTGCGCTGGACCTCGCGTCACGCGGCCTGTCGCAACAAGACGCCATCGCGATCGGCGACTCGGCCACCGACACCGAGATGGCCTCAGCAGTCAGTGCCGTGGTGCTGGTCGACAACGCGTTCGAGAGTCCCGGCGTGCTCGCCGAGCTGGAAAGGCGCGGCACCGACGGCATCTTCCGCGCGCGCGCGAAGAGGAGTGAGGGTTGGGCCGAGTTCGCGAATGCATGGCTGGACGCCCGCAGCACGTGATGATTGCATAACCGCTGCTCGTGGCGTAGAATCCGCGTTGCCCGCTGCTGCGGGCTTGACAACGCGTAAGGCTCCGTTCCGTTAGGTGCGGCTCCTGTTCGAACATAGGCCACTGCCCGGAAATGTCGAGAGACGCCAATGGGTAGAACAGCCCTCGCCGGCTTAAGGCGAAGGATAAGGTGGCTGGGCGCATGCGCCCTACGTCGGACAGTGCTCAAACCTCGACGAGGGAAGGGACACCGGTACGGCCCGTGCAACACGACGGCCGGACCAGCTGCGGGTACTCTGATACCCGAACCCACGACCCCTTGTCCAACGCGGACCAGGGGTTTTCTTGTTGTCCGTCATGTTGCCGAAAGAAGAGGGCCTACGTGAGTCCATCAAGTCCGTAGGTCCCGGCTCCCGAAACGCTCGGGGGTGTGGGGCCCACCAAGCGAACCTTCCGGACGCGCCGGGAGGGAGGGAGCAGCATGTTCTACTTGACCCAGATGCTGGGCAAGCCGGTGGTGGACGCCGCCGGTGAAACCGTCGGCGCGATCAGCGACGTCGCCATCGCCACGGGAGAGGTCTTCCCGCGCGTGACGTCACTCGCGTTCCTCGGCCCCGACAAGACACCGTTCATGTTGTCGTGGCGAAAATTCGTCGCCGCCGTGGACGACGAGCATGTTGCGCTCAACGCCAACCGTGCCGACCTGCGCTTCAGCTACCTGCAGTCGGACGAGATCTTGCTGCACCGCGATCTACTCAACAAGCAGATCGTCGACACGCAGGGCATGAAAGTCGTGCGCGTCAACGACCTTAAGCTGTCCGAGTCACGCAACCAGCTCCGCCTGCTCGGTGCCGAGGTAGGCATCCGCGGCATCCTGCGCGGACTTGCACCCTGGCTCGAGCGCGGTGGTGACCGCTTCATGCACGTCTTCGGCAAGGGCTTGCCCGAGAACCTCATCGCGTGGAACTACATGGACCTGCTCGACCGCGACCTGTCGCACGTGCAGCTCTCCGTCACGCACAAGCGCCTCCACGAACTGCATCCGGCTGACGTCGCGGACGTTTTGGAGCAGCTCTCGGCAGCACAGCGCGCCCGCGTCTTTGAGCACCTTGACAACTCCCAAGCCGCTCTTGCGGTCGCCGAACTCGAGGACGAGTTCCAAGCCGACGTCATCGACGACCTCGGCAGTCAGCGCGCATCCGACATCCTCGAGATGATGGATCCCGACGACGCTGCCGACGTCATCGGCGACCTCCCCTACGATAAGGCAGAGGCGCTGCTGCGACTGATGGGCGTCGAGGAGTCGGGCATGATCAGGCGACTCCTCGGCTACCGCGAGAAGACAGCGGGCGGCATCATGACGCCCGAGGTCACGACGGTGACCGAGGACATGTCGCTCCAGCAAGTCATCGAGCATCTCCGTGAGGGTGCCGCCGACAACGAGAGTATCTACTACATCTACGTCGTCGAGGGCGACATGCATCTCACCGGCGTGATCTCGCTGCGCGATCTCGTGATCTCCGAGCCTCACACGCTCGTCGGCGATATCGTGCACCACGACGTGTTCACCGTCGGCGTCGATGACGACCAGGAGGACGTAGCCGAACTCATGAGCAAGTACGACCTGCTCGCAATGCCCGTCGTGGACGAGACCGGCAAACTGTTTGGCATCGTCACCGTCGACGACGCTCTCGACGTCTTGGAGGAGGAGTCGGCCGAGGACCTCGCACTCGCAACGGGCTCGAGCCGCAGCTTCGGGGCCTCCGATGCATGGAGCTGGCTCGGCCGCAAGTCGGGCTGGGTGACCGTGTGGGCGGTCTTCGGCGTGGGCGCCACACTGCTGCTCAGCCAGTTCGAGGCGACGCTGCAGGAGGTCGTGGCCGTCGTGTTCTTCGTGCCGCTCGTCATCCGTCTTGCCGAGGAGATCTCCAGCCACTCGCTCGCGGTGCTCATCGAGGCGGGCGGCCCGGAAGACCGACCGCCGTTCCTGCGGCGGTTGCTCGTCGACGTGCTCGTCGGCCTCGGGCTGGGCATCATAAGCGGGTTCATCGCCTTCGGCATGCTTGAGGCACTCGGCGAGACACTCGACGTGGCAATCGCAGTCGCCGGCGCTGTCGGCGGAACAGTACTCGTCACGACCACTATCGGTACGCTCGTCCCCTACGTCGCACTCAAGAAGGACGGTTCAGGCTGGCGGGCGCCTTCCGTCCTGTTCTCGACCGGGCTCGCGGCCATCGGACTTGCGGTCTACCTGCTTCTGGCCGCATACCTCAAAACCAACATCCGCTTCTAGCCGGAAGAGAGACCGGTGCTGAAGCCAAAGGCTAACAAAACACGCTTCCTTGCGGTGCTGGCCATCATCGGGCCCGGAATCATCGCAGCATCCGCCGGCAACGACGCCGGTGGCATCTCGACGTACTCGGTGGCAGGCGCGCGCTACGGCTACAAGATGCTGTGGATGATGGTATTGATGACGCCGGCGTTCATCATCATCCAGGAGATGGCGGGGCGCATGGGCGCCGTCACGGGCAAGGGCTTCTCGGCGCTGATTCGCGAACGCTTCGGCGTGCGCCCGACGTTCGTCGCCATGCTGCTACTGCTCGCCAGCAGCGCTGCCACAACGGTGGCCGAGTTCGCTGGAGTCGCCGCCGCGCTCGAACTCTTCGGTGTCTCGCGCCTTCTATCAGTACCCATCGCTGCGGTCGTCGTGTGGCTGCTTGTCGTCCGCGGCAGCTACCGCAATGTCGAGAAGGTGCTGCTCGCGCTCTCCTCGGTGTTCATCGCCTACGTCGTGTCGGCCTTCCTCGCAAAGCCCGACTGGCTGGTTGTGGGACGTGCCCTGGTTGTGCCGAGCATCGTACCTGAAGTCGGTTTCATTGCCCTGGCCATCGGCCTCACGGGTACGACAATCGCCCCATGGATGCAGTTCCTCGTCCAGAGCAACATCGTGGACAAGGGCACGAGCATCAAGGAGTGGCGCATCGCGAGGTTCGACGTCATGGTGGGCGCACTTGTCGCCAACGTCGTTGCCATCTTCATCATCATCACCACCGGAGCGGTCCTGTACCCCGCAGGTATCGCGATCACCGACGCGGGCCAGGCTGCCGGAGCGCTCGCTCCGCTCGCGGGATCGTACGCCACCGCACTCTTTGCGATTGGTCTGCTCGCCGCCTCGATCCTCTCGGCAGCAGTGCTTCCGCTCACCGCCTCCTATGCGATCTGTGAGGCGTTCGGCTGGGAATCCGGGCTGGACCGCAAGTGGTCCGAAGCGCCCATCTTCAACGGGCTGTACACGTTCATCATCTTCCTCGCAGCAGCCGTCATCCTCATACCAGGACTCGACCTCATCGGCATCATGATCGTGTCACAGGTCGTCAACGGCATGATGCTGCCGTTCCTGCTGATCTTTATGATGGTCATCATCAACGACCGCCGCGTTATGGGTCGGTATGTGAACGGTCGCCTGCACAACATCCTGGCCTGGGGCACCATCGTCATCGCAATCTCGCTTACTGCCCTGCTGCTGGGTATGACCGTCCTGGGCTTCGGTTAGTACACATCGGCAGGTTTGGGTACTAACCTGTTCAACCACGGGTCAGCTTCTCGTGCAATGATGTGTGAAGTACTCTTGAGGGGGGGTATGAATGAACACCGACGAGGGAATCGCGCGCGCCAAGTCCGAGTTGCGCCTGAAGGCTCGAGCGGCACGACGCGTTCTCTCGCCCGAGCAACGCGCGGACGCCTCAAGCAAGATCGCCGTCGCCATACTCTCACTCCCTGAACTGCGAGACGTCCGCACCGTGTTGTCCTACAGCGCAAAATCCGAGGAACTCGACATCGGACTTGCCATCGAGGGACTACGCGAACGAGGTGTGCGTGTCGTGCTACCGCGGATCATCGGGCCCGGCAAGATGGAGCTGCACTGGCATGACGCGGCTGACGAGCTGGGCGTTGGAGAGTTCGGCTTGCGCGAACCTCTGTGCACGGCGCCGGCGGCGCCGCTCGCGGCGATCGACGCGATACTCACACCTGGCGTCGCCTACGACCATCAGGGTCGGCGATTGGGCTTTGGTGGTGGGTACTATGACTCGCTCTTCATCGAGGTCGACTCATCGGTCATCCGTATCGGGATCGCTTACGAGGAGCAGATGTTTGCCGAACTGCCTCGTGACGAGCACGACCAGCCTGTCGACTTTGTGGTAACGCCCGAGCGGATCTACCGGCCGAGGCGCTAGAAATGTCTGTGCGCCCATGTGCTATCGCGCGACACTCTCGACGGCTCCACCGGTGATCTCGAGGAGTCGTCCCAGCGTCATCTTCACCATCGATGATGGCGTGCCAGCTGCCGGGTACACGATCTCGAAGCGACCAAGGGAGTCGTCCACAAGCACGAAGAGCTCCTCGGGGAGGTCGAACGGTGAGACGCCGCCGATTGCGTACCCGGTCGCCTCACGCACGGTGTCCGCATCGGCGAACGACGCCTTCTTTCCGCCGAGAAGCGCGGCGATAGCACCGGTGTCACCGCGGCGGTCTCCGGCGACAAGCGCGAGCACCGGCCGGTCGTCGACAACGAACACGAGTGACTTCACAATCTGTCCAAGTTCGCAGCCCATCGCGTCTGCCGCCATCTGAGCGGTCTTCGTGGACTGCTCGAACGTGAAGATCGCATCGGCCAGACCGTATGACTCCAGGTAGGCGCGAACGCGTTCGGCCGAGTCCTGCTTACCCGGCTTTGAGATCGCCGGTGCGGTCTCGGTCATGAGCTCCCTTCCTCGCAGTTCGTGACCGGCGTACGTCTCGCGACACCGATAGGAATTCGCAGCGATTCCAGCACGGCCTCGAGGTTCTCTGTCCACGAGACGAGCGAACGAACGTCAAGCTGCATGAGTGGCAACTCCGGATGCGGCCGAGCGACCGTGAAGCCCATGCGCAGCAGGAACTCTACACCTACGACCGGCGAGGTCTCGAACGCACCCTGGTGGACGGTGCCGTATGCCTGCACGGTCTTCTCGCCACGCATCACCAGGTCGCGCAGCGCCACCTGCATGAGTACTTTGCCGAGACCCCGGCGCCGGGCATCTGTCGAGATGTGCATGCAGGTGATCAGCACGGCCTTCGCGTCGGGTGGACCTGCCGGCATGACCTGAGCCTGCGGAAAGAACGCCGAGGGTGCGTACTTGATGAAGCCGAGCACCTCGCCGTCCTCGACGGCCGCGCGGCCGAAGTCGCCCCACTCGGAGCGCACGCGATCAGCCCACCCGCGCGCCAGTCCGACGTCACACTTCGCGCCGCATACGTGTCCGAGGCGCTCAGGCGACTCCCAGAAAACGCACCCGCGACAGCCGGCGGGCAGCGCCTCCATGAGGTCGCTCGTGAGCGGTTTCAAACGGCGGGACATGGGAGGCGGAGTCACTCCTCGTCTTCGTCGGCGGCCCACTTCTTCAGCGTGTCTACTATCTTACGCCCGGTGCCGTGCTTGAACGAGCGGCCCACCTTGATCGCCGCCGAGACACCCGCGCCGTACGCCTGCTTGGCCGCCTTCTCCCCGTGCACCTTCACAGCAGCGGCGCTTTTGGCCGAAGCGGCCGCGAGACCCCCGGTCGCCTCCAGCTCATCGTAGCCCGCACGCAACACGACCGCGTCGCCCTTGGGACCGACGATGTACTCGGCGGGCACCTCCAGGCGTCCCACCGCGACATCGCCCACAACGCCGGTGGACACGCGTAGTCCGCGCACGGCGCCAGTCTTGAGCGCGATAACGACATCTTGTACCGCACCGATACGGTCACCGTCTTCCGAGCGCACGGCGATGCCACGCCAGTAGGAACTCTCGTCCCACGCGACACCCGTGGCCCCCTCCCCCGCTCTGGCCGAGAGGATACGTGCCGACGACAGGACGCCGTTGCCCTCGTCGTCGAAGCGCAGCGCATCAAACGCGACGTAGCGCGGGCGGCGCTCCAGCACGTAGAGGATGTTGGAAGGCTTGATGACGTAGCCCACGGCACGCGCCTCGGTCGGATGGAAGAGAACGTCGACGACCTTGCCGCGACGCTTCCCCCTCAACCCGAGCACCGGGCGACCGGAGAGTTCAGTGATACGAGGCACGCCGAGTCCTTCCCATAATGCACGTCGGCCGCCCGGAAGGCGGCCGACGGTACCTAGCCTTTGTAGCGATTCTAGACGACCGGTTCCGCATCCGCACCCGAGGCCTTCTCGGCGACCTTCTCGAGCGTACTCTCAGCGACATGCTCGGCCTTGTCGACAGCGCCCTTGGCGGCCTCCGCAGCCTTCGCCACGCCGTCCTTGGCGGCAACGCTTGCCGACGCGAATTTCTCGCGAGCATCCTTCGACGCGCTATCGACCTGCTCTTTGAGGCGATCGCGAGCAGCGTCGATCTTGACACGCAGCTCCTCGGCCTTCTCGGTGGCAGCGTCCTTGCCGCTGGAGTAGACCTCGGTCAGCTTCTCGCGGCCGGTCGTGTAGAGCTCCTTGCCCTCGCCCCAGTACTCGTCGGCCTTCTCAGTGATGAACTCGCGGTTCTCCTTGCCGGAGCGCGGCGAGAAGAGCAGACCGAGCACCGCACCCACGATGCCACCGAGCAGAAACGCGCCGAGAATGCTCTCACCTCTACGATAGTCATACATACGATCACTCCTCCGTGAACGATGTCTGTGCACCGGGACAAACCAGACGTTTCGGTACTAGCTATGTACCCATCACTCTAGCCCATCCAGCGCTGCGCGAGCCAGCTTCTCTACCAACTCTTGGAAACCTACACCTACCGCCTCAGCAGCCATTGGCAGTAGCGACGTCTCCGTCATCCCTGGTGAGGTGTTGCATTCCAGCACGTACGGCGTGCCGTCAGCCGATACCACCATGTCAACGCGGCTCACATGCCGGCAGCCCAGCAGGACGTGTACCTGCTCGGCAAGCCGACGCACCTCCGCCTCCACCTCGGGCGTGAGGCGCGCGGGCACATAGTAGTCGGTCTCACCCGGCGTGTACATGGCCGAGAAATCAAAGAGTCCCGACTTCGCGACCATCTCGACCGGCGGCAGCACCTGCGGGCCATCGCCGAGGTCGAGCACGCTCACGGCGATCTCGGCACCATCGATCCAGCGCTCCACAATGGCCGCTGGCCCGAATGAGAGCGCGCCGAGAAGTGCCTCGGCGAGTCCCTCTGGCACATCCACGCGCGTCAGACCGAGCGCCGAGCCTTGCTCGGCAGGCTTCACCACCACCGGGAAACCGCCCACCGCGTCGGGGACGAGGTCGAGCGCGGTTGCGGCGCCCATCTCCTTGAAGGCGTCGGCCGTGAAGGTCACCCACTCCGGCGTCGGAATCCCGTGCTCGCGAAAGAGCCGTTTGGAGACCGCCTTGTCCCACGCCAGCGCCGAGGCGACGACGCCGGGTCCGGTGTATGGGATGCCGAGGAACTCAAGCACCTCTTGGATGGTGCCGTCCTCGCCGTACTTGCCGTGCAGTGCGATGTAGGCAGCGTCGGGACGCTCGCTGCGAAGCGTGCTCACCAGCTCGGCGGTGACATCGAGCGACAGCACGCGGTAGCCGCGCTCGGTAAGCGCGTCAGCGACTCGCTGCCCACTGCGCAGCGACACCTCTCGCTCGAGCGAGCGACCGCCCATCAGCACCGCGATCTTCTCTTTCATGCCGATACCCCCTTCGCCACCATTGCGTCTGGCAACGCTCCCGCCGCCTGGAACGCGCGGTAGAGTTCGAGCCGGTCTTCGAGCACCTCGGCCAGTCGGCGGATGCCCTCGCGAATCGCGTCGGGTTCCGCGTAGCAGAACGCCAGCCGCATGCAGTTGCGCCCCGTGCGGCCGTCCGGGAAGAACGCGTCGCCGGCCACATACGTTACGCCGCGCTCGATCGCCTCAGGCAGCAGCGCCTTCACGTCGAGAAACGTGGGCATGCGGACCCACACGAAAAAGCCGCCCTCGGGCACGGTCCACTCCGCCTCGGCCGGGAAGTGCTCCTTAAGCGCCTCAAGCATGGCATCGCGTCGCTCCCCGTACGTGCGCGTGAGGTCTTGCAGTACGCGGCGCCATCGCGTGCCCGCGAAGTAGCGCTCGGCCGTGATCTGCGCGTACGCGCTGCCGCACAAGTCGGCGGCCTGCTTGGCGAGCAGGACCTTGCCGAGAATGGGCGGGGGCGCTGTCACCCATCCCAGGCGCAACCCGGGCGCGAAAATCTTGCTGAAGGTGCCAAGGTAGATGACGTCGTCATCGAGCGCGCGCAGCGGGCGCATGTGTCCACCCTCGAAGCGCAGTCGGCCATAGGGGTCGTCCTCGATGACGGGGATGTCGTAGGTGCGTGCGAGTTCGAGCAGGCGGCGGCGGCGCTCGGCCGACATCGTCACGCCGCCCGGATTCTGGAAGTTCGGGATCGTGTAGATGAACTTCGCGCCACATGGCCCCAACGCCGCGAGCTCGGTCGCAAGCGCGTCGGTGTCCATCCCCTGCTCGTCCATCGGCACGCAGATGACGCGGGGCTGGTATGCCGAGAAGGCCTGCAGCGCACCGAGGTATGTGGGGCCCTCGGTGATGATGACGTCGCCCGGGTCGAGGAAGATCTTCGCGAGCAGGTCGAGCGCCTGCTGCGCGCCGGCCGTCACGACAATGTCGTCGCGCTTGGTACGCACGCCTATCTCGGCCATAAGCTCCACGATGATCTCACGCAGCTGTGGGCGGCCCTCCGACGAGCCGTACTGCAGCGCCTCGGCGCCAAACTCGCGAACCGCCTCCGTGGCAGCGCTGACCACGGCATCGGCGGGCACGAGACTGATCTCGGGCATGCCGCCTGCGAAGGAGATGATGTCGGGACGCGATGCGGCGGCGAACAGGTCGCGCGTTGCCGAGGAACGCACGTCGCGCATCCGCTGCGCGTAGCGTCCGTCCCACCTGTCGAAGACGATCCTCGCGGTACCCATCTTCCATCACCCGTCCCGGACGGTCATCCGTCCCCGGCAACAACAAAGCGGCCTCCCCTTCGATAGGGCGAGGGCCGCTCGCGGTACCACCTATCTTCATCCGACGCTCGAACGCGCATCCGCCGAATCTCGAAGTCCCGTCGTATCGGCTCGGGTGCCGCTCGCTTCCTTCGTCTCACCGGAGACGCCCTGGCGGGGGATCTGCGGAGGGGTGGCCGGGCGGATGATGCCCTCTTCCCTCACGTCCACATGTCGATGTGCGGTTGTCGCCGGCCTCAAGCCGGGTTGGGCGCAACCTTAGCACCGTACCCAGCGAGCGGTCAACAGACGTCACCCACCGGTCACATACACGTCTACGCGCCTACTGCTTGTGGCGCACGCGGCCGGAGGTCCCGCAGGCGCGTTGTCTCGGCATCCACATCAGGTGGCGGCGCATCCCCGAGAACATGTGCCATCACTCGGTCGGCAGCCTTGATGGCGCCGAGACACACGAGATCGTCGTCGTACTCGAACGAGACCCTGAATGTACCGTGACCATCACGACTGAAGTCCCACTGCGTCTCGCCCTTAAGCCCCCTCGGCGATCCTGAGCGGGCCATCAACTCGATCACCACGTGCTCGAACAGGTGCGCCACCTCGGTGTCGGTGATCTCCTCGGCAAAGGTGATGCCCTGCGTGTTGTCGCACACGTGTCGCTTCAGTCCGGGGAGGAGCTCCAGCGCCCGGCGAACCACGTCCTCGTCGCCGACCGTGCGCATGCGCTCGTCATCATTGACCCTCACAACGACATCGACACGGTCCTTGCATACCGTGACACTGTGGACGTGCATCGTCCCCCCCAACGCCGCGCAGCGGTCAGCGCTGCCGCGTACCCAGATAATACGCAATCGAGATGGCAGCAAGCACCGCCACGACCCCCACGACGACAAGTTGCACCGTCTTTTCCTGTGCTAGGTCCCGCACCTCACCCTCGGTCACATCCTTGATGTGAAGCGCCTTACTGCGCAGGTCCTCTACGGTGATTGGTGTTTCGACCGAGGTCATTTCTGCATCATCCTCACCTTGATGACGATGAACACGAGCGATACGAGCACGTAGACGCCGCCAATGGCGAGCAGCGCTCCGGGATAGGTAAGCCACTCGGCGAGCAGGATGAACAGCCCCACAGCGATGAAGATGAGCCCTACGACGAGCAGACAGCCAGCTGCACCTGCCGAGGCCAGCGTCAGCCCCAGACGTTGGATAGGCTTGATGACCTTCTCGCGAACGACCGTCTCCGCCTCCTGGCGGACCCAGTCCGACGCGGTCTGCAGCAGGTCGGCAATCGCATCGATGATACCCTCGATGCCGCTCTTCGGCGCTTCAGGCGTGGAGCCGGGCTCGGCCATGCGTGATGCCCCCTTCGTCGGACGGCGACGTTTCATACATACCCTAACGCATGTGCATCGCTGCGTCGCAAACGCGAAGAGGCCGGCCACCCAATGGTGACCGGCCTCCATCCATTGCAAGGGATGTTATTTGCCGAGTATCCGGTAGCTCACGGTACCTACGCCGCCGAAACCGAGCGCCTGCGCCGTGCCGGGACCGAGATCGAACACGCGACCCGCAATGTAGGGGCCACGGTCCTGTACAACGGCGACACAGGTCTTGCCCTTGTAGCTGAACTCGATGCGCGTACCGAACGCCATCGAACGATGTGCCACGACCATGCTGGTGGGGGTCAACGTGCCGCCGCCCGCCATGGTATTGCCGTAGAAGCCCGGGCCGTACCAGGAGACCTTCGCGGTCTTCCACCCACCCGTCGTAGTGGCCGTGCTTGCCGAACGCGACACCGCCGTGCGCGTGGTGCGCGCAACGGGCTTGGCAACCGGCGTTGCGGCCTTGGCCGTTGTCGCCATCGCAACCTTCGTTCCCGCGCTGGCCACTACAAGCGCATCGCTCTTAGCTGCGGCGTCAAACGCGGCCCCTGTGGTTGTGGTCGCCTCGGACGACTCCTTAAGACGCAGCGCCTCGATGGCCTCGGCCACCTGGAGCGGTGCGAGTCCGACGCCTGCCACACCAGCCAACACCAGGGCGATCACGCCCGTCAGCGCCAGAGTGGCGGGAACCAATCTCACTCGACTACTTGATACCTTCACACGTACCTCCGGGTCCGACTACAGAGCAGACGGCGTCCCGGGCACAAGAATGGACACGGAATGTGTCGACAGCGGGAGAACTGGGGGGAGCTAGCTGTCTCGTACCCGGCCGCGTGGATCGGCGCATCGCCGCCTCGGCCATAACAAGCACAAGCTATGCTGTTGTGGCTGGACCATGATCCTTATGCAGAGCACCGTGCGCTCCGCGGTCTGTTTGCTGTTCGGGCATTCGCGGCGCAGGTCCGACGAAACGGCTCGAAGTCCGATTCGAACGCCGTGCGATGCCCCTTGCAGGCCAACAGCCGAGTACACTAGCATAGCGCGTGCTGAAACACCAGCGAACGAGCGTCCAGAATCGAACGCCCGTTCGCACTTCCCACCTCTGAGCTGCGGTTACGGTGTGGGCGTCGCAGACTCCGACGGTACGCCGCTGAGCCTGTCGAGTACCTCGCCAAGCTGTTCGATGTAGTCTCCGTACGCCGCCCAGTCGCCGGCTTTCTGCGCCTCGATAGCCTTGTTGTAGAGTTCCTGTGCGAGCCCGGCGTCATCACCAGTCGAGGGTGGCGTCTCCCCGCTCACTGCAGCCGGCCCGTCTCCGAAGACCGCAGCGAGCGCGCTCTTAAGGTCGGCCTCCATCGCTACCTTGTCACCGTAGGCGACGATCACCCGGGTGAGTTGTGGCATCGCGGTCTTCTCGGCCTGTAGATACAGCGGCTGGATGTAGACGATCGAGGTATCGACAGGGATGACGAGCAGGTTGCCCAAGAGGACACCGCTCCCCCGCTGGTTCCACAGCGTCAGCTGCTGGCTGATGACCGGGTCCTGGTTCACGCGCGCGCTTACCTGCTCGGGACCAAGCACGAGCTTTTGCTTGGGGAAGGTGTAGACGACTCGACGGCCGTAGTCAGCGGGGTCCGACTTGGCCGCCATCCATCCGATCATGTTGTCTTTGTTCCGCGGCGTGAACGGCATCATCATCATGAAGTCCTCGGTGGGCTCCTCGGGCAATTGCATAAGGACGTAGAACGGGTCCATCGGGGTGCCGGTACCGTCAGCGGTCTCTCCGGGCAGTGCCCACTGGTCCTCTTTGTTGTAGAAGACCTGCGGGTCTTGCATGTGGTAGGTCTTGTAGATCTCGGCCTGCACCCGGAAGAAGTCTTCAGGGTAGCGTAGGTGCTCTCGCACGGCGTCAGGCATCTCCGAGCCCGGCTTCACCAGGTCAGGGAAGACCGCACGCCACGTCATGAGCAGCGGGTCGCTCTCGTCGAAGGCGTAGAGCGTGGTCACGCCATCGTAGGCATCCATGGTGACCTTCACGCTGTTGCGCATGTAGTTGAGATTGCCGTAAACGGGCTGAGAGTACGGGAAGCGCGAAGACGTCGTGTAGCCATCGATGATCCAGATGACACGCCCGTCGATGATGGCGGGGTATGGGTCACTGTCCAGCAACAGCCAGGGAGCAAGCGCGTCCAGCCGCTCGGAAATCGAACGGCGGAAGAGCGCCTTGCTGTCCGGCGTGATGTAGGAGCTGAAGAGCATCTGGGGCGCCGAGAAGCGCAATGCGAACGCCGCCCGCGTCAGCAGACCACCCATCTCGACGCCACTCTCACCGTTATAGCTCGTGGTGGCGTTCTGGTCTCCCACAGGGTAGTCGAACTCTTTGAGGTCGGTCCCCGCGATCACGTAGTTGTTGGTCTGCTCACCGAAGTAGATGCCGGGCTGCGTGACCTCGAGAACGCCAGACCCGCTCGGCGGGATATCCTTCACGATGAAGTCTGGCAGTCCCTGTCCGGTCACTTTGTTGACCGGGCTCACGACCACCCCATAGCCGTGCGTGTAGACGAGGTGCTGGTTCACCCATGTCTGCGCCTGCTCGGCCAGCTGACCCACGTTCATCTCGCGAACCGAGATGAGCACCTGGCGGCGCGCACCGTCGATCTCGTACCGGTCGATGTCCACGTCGACGAAGTCGTAGTAGGGCCTGATACCCTGCAACTGCTGATAGCTCTGTGCGACGATGGCCGGATCCCAAAGCCGCACGTTGTCGATGGTGTCGTTGTTGGCGGCGATGTCACTTGCCACCAGGCTCTCCTCGGCGGGGAACGCACGCACCTCCACCTCATCGAGACCGAACGCCGCACGCGTCATCGTGATGTTGCGCTCGATATAGGGCGCCTCCGCTGCGACCTCGTTGGGAGCGACGCGGAACTGCTGCACGAGCGCCGGGTAGACGCCGCCCACCACGATCGAGGCAGCAACCCAGACGCCGAATGCGATGGCGGGGAGCCTCCAACCGCGGAAGCGGATATTCGCGATGAGTGCGATGCCCGAGAGCAGCGCAATCACCATGAGTATCTGGAGCGCCGGCAACTGCGCGTGTATGTCGGTATACGATGCGCCGAGTACCTGGCCGCGTGGCGAGAAGTTCAGGTCGTAGATATCAATCCAGTAGATGAAAGCCCGCACGACCACGATGAGTCCGCCGAGCGCCGATAGATGTGCCTTCACGTGCGGGTCGAAGCCTTTCAGGCGTGCCCACGGCCGGATCGCGCCAGTCAACACATGCACGACCGCAGTGAGCAACAGGGTGACCAACAGGGCGCCTGTCAGCCAGTCGCCGACCGCGCGGTATACAGGAAGTGTGAAGAAGTAGAACGAGAGGTCCTTGCCGAACTGCGGATCAGCCATCCCGAACGGCACCTGGTTCAACCAGAGCTGGAAGTCTATCCATCTGGCCGAAATCGCTGCCCCCGACATGATCGCAGTGAGAGCGCTCGCGCCGAGCAGTGCCCAGCCGAAGAAGCGCTCGAGCACTTCGCGCACCTGTTGGATCGCCATCTCGTAGCGGAAGCCGACCTCGTCGGTACTGCTGAGCACCGCGCGAGGAGCCATCGCCCGCGCAATGCGCAGGTTCACGTACATGATCACGAAGAAGATCAAACCGAATGCGAGGCCGACGCCCCATTGCGAGAGTAGCGTCGTCCAGAAGACCCCTTGTTGGCCGAGGTCCTCGAACCAGAGAAGATCCGTGTAAAACGTCGCAATGCCGCCCGAGATCGCAAACAACACGAAAAGCATGGCGATGGCGATCATCAGAGCACGGGGCCGCCGGAGAGTACTCTCGGCCATGGGTCTCCTTTCATCAGGTGCGTTCTCGTGTATGGTACCCGAGTCGCGCGGCGAATCGCGTTCACTCTAAAGGAAATCGGCAACGTCGATGTTCACGCCAGTCGGGTCGAGGCACGCACGTACTTCTCGGCCAGCTGCGGCTTCGGGGTCGGAGAGGTCGACGTCAACGGGGTCGATCATGCCACCTGAGGCGCTGGCGATGATGCGCACCACCGGACGCGCGGGGTCGTGTGGGCTTGGGCTCACGACGATAGCGGTCTCTTCGGAGGAGAGCCGTACGATCGAACGCGGAGGGAACGCGCCCATCAAGATGACGAAGAGCCGGACGAGCACGGGATCGACTGCGGTGCCTGCGCTACGCACGAGAATCTCGATCGCCTCGGACTGCATACGCGCAGAGCTGTACGCCCGGTTCGACGTCATCGCGTCGAAGGCGTCCGCGACCGCAACGATGCGGCTCCCCAAGTGCTGCGGTCGTGGCGTCATCTGTTGCGGGTAGCCGGCGAGGTCGAAACGCATGTGATGCTCGAGAATCACCACGAGCGAGGCCTTGTCGAGGCCCGGCGTGAGGGCTGCGTGCTCGGCGCCGAGCACCGGGTGCCGGCGTACCGCCGCCCACTCCTCCGAGGTCAGGGGGCCCGGCTTGTTGAGCACACTCGAGGCAATCGTCATCTTGCCGATATCGTGAAGCAGCGCGCCGACGCCGAGCGTGGACAGGAAGCGGTACTCCTTGGTCAGCATCGAGCCGAGCGCAAGCGAAAGGATGGCCACGTTCACAGAGTGGAAGAAGGTGTACTCGTCGTAGTTCTTGAGTCCTGAGAGCTCGAGCATCGTGTAGCGGTTCGCAAGCACGTTGTCGACCAGGCTGTGCACGCTAGCCTTCACGCGCGGCACGTTCAGCGACTCGTTCGAGCGCACCAGCTGGTCAAGTTCACGCAGTAGGTCGATTGCGTCGGTGTAGGAGACCTTCGCGGCTTTCTGGGCATCGACGGCCGAGTGATGCTCCCGCAGCACGCTCACTGCGCTCACTTCGATATGCTCCAGAGCCGCGGCGTCCATCAGTTTGGCGATGCCGCCCAGCCGCTGCACGCCCTCAGGATCGTTGCCGAGCACCGTCGCGAAGCGGACGAGTTCGTCCCGCTCAAGTCCTTGCTTGAATCGTAGTGTTCCGACACCGATGGCGGTCATATCCTTGATCAGCTGGTCGAACAGCACGCTATCTTCCGCCAAGAACTGTTCGCCAAGAAGTAGCTCGTCCTCGAAAAACGTGATCGGCACGTCCACGCCCTCGGCGTGATACTGCATGATCACGGAGAGCAATTCGTCTACCATTTGCGCCGTCGCCGGATGGTCCGCCGGGTAGAAGCGAATCGTGCGTCGCAACGCATACAGGCGTGCCAGCAAGTCACGTACACGCTTCACCTGTTTAACCGAGAACTGCCGGGTGGCGCCGCTGCGCGCTACCTCACTGGTAATGCGCTCGATACCGGGCGTATCCGAAAAAGCGCCTGCGGCCTCCCGGACGTGGTCGGAGCCGCGCTCGTTGGTCATGATGCGCCCTCCCCCGTGGTCCCGCTTGCTCGCGGAGCGGCGAGCGCCGCCAATGCGGATTCTGCGGCGGTGCGCACCTCACGCGTTCGGCCTGCGCGCATGATAGTCCGCTGCTGAGCGAGATCCTCCAGCACGGGCTTGGCAGCCGAATCGCCGATCCGGCCAAGCGCTTCAATCGCTTCGACGCGTGGCCCGATCTCCCGGTTGCCACGCCCGTCACCTCGTGCCACCTCCGAAAGCGCATGAACCGCACCCCGGACACCCGATGTGCCGAGATACCGCGCGGCCAGACGCACGTTCTGTTCATCTTTATCGCCGAGTGCTGCGACCAGCATCTCCTCGGCCATGCTGTCCCGGATACCGGAGAGCGCCCTGATCGTCTCCCGGCGAACACGAGCGTCGCCGTGCCGCAGCGTGCGCTTCAGATAGGGCAGCACCGAGGCGGCACGCGTCGCGGCGAGGATACTCACGACATTGCGCACAAAATACCAGCGAGAGTCGGTGACATGCGATCCCAGGCGTTCTGTGTAGTCGCCCGAAAATCCGGAGAGCAGATCGACCAGCGCCTTTCGGCCGGCCATGTCGGGCTCATCGGCCAACACTTCGAGGAGCGGCTGTATGCAGTGACCGCCGAGTACCCTAAGGAAGCGACGACTTGCCACGTACTCTGGTGCCCCAGGCTCGTAGACGCGAAGCGCCTGGCTGACGAGACGCATTGCACGTGGACTCGCAAGCACGTCGATAGCGGAACGGACACGCGTCCGCTGCCCGGGATCGAGTGTCTCGTCCGTTTCGAGCGCGGTGAGCACGGCGGCGACGTGCGATGCCGCTTCGAACTCTCCCCACTCGATGAGCAGCGAGAGATTGTCTTCGACGAGCGCGAGCAACGATGCGAACACGTCCGGACGCCGCTCCAGTGAGGCGATGGAGACGAGGGTCGAGAGGATGTCGCCGTCACTCACTCCCCGCATCGCCTCTGCCTTGAGCGCCGCGACCTCCTCGTCAACGACCCCGGCATCACGCGCTTGCGGCGCGAGGTCCACGAGGCGCAGCACGCCGGAGAGCATGTCATCGCCCGCGTCCCGCTCCATGGCCTGCGACTGTAGCGTCGTTGGCGCCGCGCCTTCCAGTACTGCCGAGACGACCGCCGGCAACACGTCCCGCTCCTCCATCGCGTCTCGCGCCGCATCAAGGACGTCATCCCTGGTCGCGAGGCTGATTGCGGCGAGGTTGCGTATGGCACGTGCGAGTCCCTCTTGCGAGACCGGATCGTCGTCCAACGCGGTGACGAGAGCGCGGCACACCTCGCTGAGATCAAGCTGGCGCAGCACGCCGGCAACGGCTTCATCGACGCGCGCTTCTTCGAGCAGATGCTCGGAGAGCAATCGCTGCCGTGTGTCTTCCTCGAGATCCATGACCGCCTCGGCGATGGAGCGGAACAGCGCCGGTTGTTCCTCGGCCAGTTCACCGCGTGCTATGCGTGCAAGCTCGGTGACGACAGTCGCCAGGCGCTCCATGGAGACCTCGACGCCTCGACCGTGCTTTGTCTCCTCCAGATAGCGTCCCACCAGGCGCGGGCTCTGTGCGAAGCGTACGAGCAGTCGTTGATCGCGCGGCCGCGCAAGGTGTCCGCGCTCGAGAATCGCGTCTATCCGGTCCGCGGTGGGCGGCCATGGCTCGCCGGCGACTACGGTCTCCTCGATACCCTCGGGCATCACGGTATCGACGATCTTGGTGCTCACGTCTTTGACCGTGATGCTGTCGATCTGACGTTCCCACATCCGCGCCTCGAAACCACCCGCGGCGGCGATGGCGTCAGAACGCTCTTGGAGAACAGCGAGGAACTCCACGAGCTCGCGTTCGCCCACACCGGTATGGAAGCGGAACTCGGCGATGCCGCGAGCGTAGAACTCGCGCGCGAACTCTGCGAAAGCGGACTGGTCGGGTAAGACGGGCTTGCCATCGACGATGAGACCCTCTTTGACGACATAGCAGCGAATGTCCGCGCGTTCACGGAGGAGATGGCGCAGCAGCGTGAGCGCATCGCGAGCATTCTCGCGAGGTATGGCGCTCGACGGCGGGTAGAGCTTCACCGCCTTGTACGTCACGAGAAGCTGTTTGATGAACCGTTCGACCGGTTCGGGCGCGCGCTTCTCCTTCTCGAATGCTGCCACCTGGTGTTCCCCTCGGTGCGCTAGGGACGAGGACTCCTTCGATTATGCCGCTCCCCGCGTGCAGATGCTATCATCCGGGCATGGCCTGCCCCTCACACCCTCTCCTGCTCGCTTCGGCCTCCCCGAGACGTCGTCGGCTGGTCGCGTGGCTTGGCGTGGCGGTCGATGTGACCTCGGTGGACACGACCGAGAACCTCGACTCCCCACTCGCTGCAGACCCTGCCGCACTCGCGACATTCATCGCCGCCGAGAAGGCGCGTGCGGCTGCTCCGCTCGCGGCGGACGGCCAGCTGGTGCTCGCATGCGACACGATCGTCGTACACGAGGGTGCTGTGCTCGGCAAGCCTGCGGACATCGAAGACGCCTATCGGATGCTGCGCTCGCTCTCCGGGCGGGAGCACAGCGTCATCACCGGCATCGCACTTCTCGGCGATGGGGATTCCGAGCCACATGCGTTCCCCGTGGTGACCCGGGTCCGCATGCGCAACCTGTCCGAGGAAGACCTGGTCGCATGGGCAGCGAAGGGCGAACTGCTTGGCTGCGCCGGAGCGTACAACATCGAGAGCCATCTCGCGACGGTAGAGCTGACCGAGTGCTACCGGAATGTGGCCGGCCTGCCGCTCTGCCATATCTACCTCGCACTGGCCTCCGGCAAGCTGCGCGGCGTGCCCGAGGAGCTGGAGTCGCCGCTCGGCGCGTGCGACACCGACCGATGCGTCAGTTGCCTTCTCGGCCGAAAGCTCACCTTCGAGCGCTAGACGCGGCGGGCGACCAGCACGATCGACTCGTCGAGATCGGGGTCGAGCGGTGTGCCCTCGTGATCACCGTAGATGACGACGTCACCGAAACCGGCGCGTCCCAGCTCGGTTGTGATCATGTCGTAGGGCATCGCGAAGTGTATCGAACGACGCGTCCTTAGGCTCCAGCCGCCGAACGGATCATCTTCCAGCGTCGCAGGCCAGCTTTCAATGGTGTGATCGCCCTCGCGAACCGATGGATCTCGCACGAGCGTGACGAAGTCGAACAAGATCCCGTCGTGTTCGGGAGTGTAGTCGAGCAGTCGTAGAAAGAACTTGTCTCCGCCGGGTGTCTCGCGAAAGACAGGACTCATCGTGCGTATGCGGTGGCGGATGAGCCTCGCGTGGTTGAGGTAATGAAGCACGAGCACGCCGTGGGGACGCAGCGCGGTCGCGAAGTCGCTCAGGGCCGTGCGCAGACCCTCGAGCGAGCGAATATGCGGAAGTGCATTTCCTGTGCAGGTGACCGCATCCACCGGGCCGCCCACGATTCGCGCCACATCGCCGAAACCGCCTTCGACGATGCTGACGTCGCTACCCGCCCGTCCCGCATTCTCCCGAGCGAGCCCGAGCATATCGGGACTCGGATCGATGGCGGTCACGTCCAGACCCCACGAGCGGAACATGATTGCGTGGCGAGCGCTGCCCGCTCCGACGTCGGCGACAGAATGTACACCCGCGTCCTCGAACACCTTACGGAAGAAAGGCCCCTCGCGGTCGAGACGGCGTTCCCAGTTCACGAGTTCGTCGTACTCGCGCTCCTCATTGTGAGTCGCCTCGAACATCGCTACCTCCCCGCCATGACAGAAGAAACAGCCAGCGGGACGGAGGAGCGGAAGAGACTTCGGCGGCGACTACGGTAGAGCTTGCGTTCCATCCTCGAGCTCCCCCTCGTGAGCATCCTTTGTCTTTGATACCCGCAACCGGGCGATACGACGACGGCGTACCGCCTCGACCGTGACGTGCAAATCACCGCGCTCGATGATCTCTCCGGGAACCGGGATGTGCCCAAGCTCCATGAGCACCCACCCGGCAAGCGTCTCGTACTCCTCGGACTCCGGTATATCGAAGCCGAGGCGCTCACGTGCCTCCTCGGCGGAGAGCTGCGCATCAATCACCCACTCCCCTGGTCCAAGCACCGTGATGTATCGGTTCTCCTTGTCGAACTCGTCGGCGATCTCGCCGATGACCTCTTCCACGATATCCTCGATCGTGACGATGCCTTCGGTGCCGCCGTACTCGTCCACGACTACTGCGATGTGGTTGCGCGCTGCCTGCATGTCCGAGAGGATCGCGAGGATCGGCTTTGTCTCGGGCACGAACACGGTCGGCCGGGTGAAGCGTGTCACCGGCTCGCCGAGCGCGCCCTCGGCTGCCGGGCCGACAAGATCTTTGAGAAGCAGGATGCCGACAATCGAGTCCGCATCCTCGTGGTAGACCGGCAGCCTTGAGAACCCGGAGCGGCGGAAGAGCACAATCGCCTCACTGATGGTCGCCGTGTCCTCGAGCATCGCCATATCCACGCGAGGCACCATGACCTCTTTGGCGACGGTATCTCCAAGCTTGAAGATCTCGTGAATCATGCGCTTCTCTTCATCAAGGAGCGTGCCCTGCTCCGTCACTAGAAGCTTGATCTCCTCCTCGGTCACACCGGGACGCACGGCGCCGGGCTTGACCCCGAGCAGGCGCGCGGCGCCGTTCGTTGACTTCGTAAGCACCCAGATGACCGGTCCCATCAGCGTGGCGAGCCCACTGATCGGACCCGCGACCGCCTTCGCGACGCCTTCGGCGCGCTGCAGTCCCAGCCGCTTGGGCGCCAGCTCGCCGAACACAAGGGTGAGATAGGCGACCACCAGCGTCACAAGGAAGACGGAGAGTCCGCCCGCGATGTCTGTCACCCAAGGAACGCCGAGGCGTCGCAATGCGGTAGCAACCGGCTCCGCGAGGGTCACTGCAGCAGTTGCCGAAGCGCCGAATCCGACGAGCGTGATGCCCACCTGGGTGGCAGCGAGAAAGCGCGAAGGGTCCTCGGTCAGACGCAGAACGCTCCTGGCGCGCACCGAACCCTCCTCGGCCTCGGCCTTCAGTGCTGCGCGACGTGCAGACACGAGCGCAATCTCGGCTGCCGCGAAATAGCCGTTCAGCGCGAGGAGGACCACTATGAAAAGTATCTCTCCAAAAAATGAGTTCATGCCAGTAAGGTTACCGCAACGGCATCGTCCCTCACATGGCAGTGGGGATGATCAGCCACCGATTTCGTGGGTTCGCGTGTAGACTGCGTCCGTTGACCGTACAACTAGGGTCGCGCCGACTGCTGCGGGTTGATCTTGTGCAGCACAATCGCGATAAGCGCAAGCCGCCGGCCACGGTCCTGGCAGCTCTCCACGAACTGGGCGACTGTTTGCCGTATCTCACTTGAGGGTCGATAGCGGATAAGTCCGCCCGCCTCGGAGAGTATGCGACCGTCGCACAGCGCTTCTACCTCAGGCTTCAGCTCCACGGTCCTACGACCGAGCCGGGAAGCAAGTCCCTCCAAGTCGAGAACCGCCTCAGGATTGCGATGAAAGAACACAAGGATGTCCCATGTCAGGAGAGACCTGACGTGGCGGTCCACAAACTCCATCACCGGGGGTTCGAGAACCCCTTCAAAATCGTACACTCGCGACCCTTCTCACCCTCGGCCACACGGAACTCCTGAATGACGCCTCGGTTCAATGTCACCTCAGACGTACACGATTCCACCACGAGTTTAGTCTATCGGACAGAACATGCCATTCGCTGACCGCGAGCGGTTGCTTGGTTTTGATAAGTGGTTTCAGGCTTGGACGAACGGAGGGACAAACGGTCATCGCCAGGTCATGACAGGCTCCGGGTTCGAGAAGACGCACGACGAGAGTCGTCACTTTTCCTCCTAGAAGAGGAGACGGTGCCAGCCCTTTACTCCCGAGCGGAGCATCCCCTCGAACTCCGCAGCAAGAACGGGATGGCTGAACAAATACCCCTGCGCGAGATCGCATTTCAGTAGACGCAGATACGAGAGTTGGTCTGTCGTCTCGACACCCTCTCCCACGCACTGTGCGCGAAAACTGTGCGCGAGCGCGATGGCGACGACAAGTACCCGGTACCGAAATCGTCGACGACGAGACGTACGCCCAGCTTCTCGAACTCTCTGAATATCGCGATGGCCTCCTCCGGGTCGCTCATGACCGCGCTTTCCGTAAGTTCCACATGCAAGTAGCGGCCCTCCAGGCCCACGCGCTCCAGCGCCCCTCTAATCAACTCCTGCACGTGTTGCGGGCGCTCATTTCATTCTCCCACAGGCGCGCAACGCACTCTGTGCGGGAATGAACGAGATAACGGCTACTTCGGAGGTGATGCGCGAATGTTCCGGAACGCCGTGGTCTGCACGGACCTCTCATTATGCTCTGACGGAATCGTGAAGTGCGCCGAACAGCTCAGTGTGCTCGGCGTCTACGACGCGGTGCTGGTTCACATCATCGAGCTTGACCACTCTGGCGCAGTACCGGGTACTGACGGCGATGCCGTATTCGAGCGTCAGGTCGAGGAGCTCGAGCACGCCGGCATCACGGTGCGCGTTGACACTGCTGTTGGCTATGCACCCTACGAGATCGAGCGTATCGCCCTCGAACACGAGGCCGGTCTCATCGTCGCCGGCAGCCACGGGAGGGGGCTGCTTGACGGGGTCATGTCCGGTAGCGTCTCATCGGACCTGGTCCGGATTGCCCAACGCCCGATTCTTCTGACGGCATCCTTCGGCAAGAACGACCCCGAACGAGTGGGGGCTTCCTGCGCCTCCATGCTCAGTAATGTCCTCTTCCCGTCCGACTTCACCAGCACGCATGAGCACGCAACGCGCCTCGTGATCGAACTCGCCGACAAGGGTCTGCGCTCCGTGACACTGCTCCACGTGGTCCAGCGAGACGCCAGCTCTGGAGCGAAGTTCTTTGCAGACAAAGCGCACGACAAGCTCACCGCGTTCGCCGCGCATCTGCGTGATATGGGCGTACGAGACGTGCGTACGGAGGTGCTTGTTGGTGACGCCGAGCGAATCGTGTCGCAGGCGGCCGCCAGCGGGGAGTACTCGCTCATCGTGCTGGGGCCACACTGCGGGGAGGACTCTGACGCGGCGCTCGACAGCGTCACCAACGCCACACTGCAGACGACCGTGGTACCCGTGCTCCTGGCGCCGCCGCGTTGGCGGCCCTAGCGCTACTTCAACACGTAGAGCATGACGGCGAGGAAGTGGCACACGCTGCCGCCGAGCACGAAGAGGTGCCATATCATGTGCGTGTACGGTACCCGCTTCAACACGTAGAAAACCGTACCCAGCGTGTAGGCAAGCCCACCTGCGACCAGCAGCCACACCCCGCCGGTCGGCAGGTTCGCCAGCAGTGGCTTCATGGCAGCGGCAACGAGCCAGCCCATGCCCAGGTAGACGACAACCGAAAGCCACTTGGGCCGGTAAACCCAGAACGCCTCGAGGCTCACACCGGTGACGGCCAAACCCCAGATAACGCCGAACAACCACCAGCCACCGGTGTCCCGCAGTGTCACGAGCGTGAACGGCGTGTAGGTGCCGGCGATGAGCAGGTAGATGGCCGAGTGGTCGATGACCTTGAACACCCGGCGGGCACGGGGGCCAGGAATCGAGTGGTACAACGTCGACGACATGTAGAGCAGGATGAGCGTGACACCATAGGTGATTGCGCTCGCTAACTGCCATCGGTTGCCGGTGCGGGCGGCTGCGACTATGAGCAGCACGAGGGCAGCGATGCTCAGCGCCGCTCCAAGGCCATGCGTGATCGAATTGGCAATCTCCTCGCCGAGCGAGTATGCCTGGGCGTGCTTCTTTCCGGATGGAGTTCCTACAGCCACTTCATCGGCCACGCTACGTTTACGTGCTGCCATCAGATGCGTCCTGTCACTCGCTGAAATCGATGATGTCCGCTTGCGTGCTCACGATATGGCACAGGAGGCATGGATCACCAAAGTGCCCGGCCGGTGTCGCCTGATCAGGAGACACCGGCCGAATGAACACGCGGACGAGCACCAGAAGTACGACAACTGCAGCAATCACCCACGTGAGCGCAATCGCCCCCCGCACCAGCGGGCCCCTCTGCTTGCCCTGGTCCTCGACCACCCCGACCTCCACTACTTGAAGGAGTCTACTCTAGCATCCCCCTCGCGCCGCACGCACGTGACCCGGTGACCATCCGACTGTGCTTCAGCCCTCTCCAAGCTCGCATCAGGATTGGTAATATTTCCTTCTGCTCGTGATTTCCGTCACACACCGTGGCATACTAGGCGCGAAACATCGTGAAAGACCAACGAACGCTGCCGGCAAATTGGTGTTTCTTTGTGTCGCGCTCTGGAGCGACATGGAAACGTCCGGGCTCTTGCGGATTGTGATCGGGGGGGTTGCCCATGTCGAGGGTAGCCGAGAAGGCAACACCGAATAGCACTTCACGGACAACATTCCGTCTGTGGAGTGTACTTCTAATGGCGGTGACAGGCGTCTTTGTGACCGCGCTCATTTTCGTTACAGGAGACCTGTCAGTATACTGGCCTCTCTACCTTATACCTATAGTCATCGCGGCCTTTGCATATCACGTGGGAGGCGCGGTCATAGCAAGCGTACTCGCCAGCGTGCTGATCGCACTTCTCATGCTGGAGGCGGAGGCCTCGCTGGCCGCGGTACCCCAGCTTGGCATCGGCATGGCGGTGTTCCTGCTATCCGGTATCGTGATCGGTGCTCAGGCCCGCCATCAGCGACAGCACGCCAGGATGCTTGAGCAGGCCTCGGTCCGCGATCAGCTCACCGGTCTGTACAAGAGCGACCACCTGCACGACCGCTTGAATGAAGAGATCAGCCGGTGCAACCGCCAGGCGACACCGGTCGCATTCATACTCGTGGCAATGAACGATTATGCCGGCTTCAAAGACCGCTTCGGCCATTACAAAGCCGACCTGATGCTCCAACACATGGTGGACCTTATCCAGATGTCGATTCGCGACGTCGACATAATGACACGCTACGGCCCCGCCAAGTTCGCCGTGATCCTCCCCTTCACGTCCGCCGAACAGGCCAGCATCGTTGCAGAGCACATCAGCCGTACCGTCGCGGACGCCGAGTTCGAAGGCGACGTTATCGAAACGGTCGGCAAAATGACGGTGTCTCTCGGCATCGCAGCCTATCCCGAGGACGCGTCCAATGAAAACGAACTCATCGAGCTCGCCACAGAACGCCTCGGCGTGCGCAAGACAATGCCCGCGAGACCCGCTTCAGGCGAACTCAACAACCTACAGCAGGTGTTGCCGTGAAGACTGCAGGAGGTACTGCCGTGAAGACGACGCAGGCCTCGATAACCCTTTTCGCCTTCTGGCTGGTCATCTCCGGCTCGGTCGCACCACTGGATCTCGTAATCGGCGTGGCGTATTCAGTTGGCCTTGGCTGGTGGGCGGCACGCAACTTGTGGTCGGACGATGCGCCCACGCTCAGTCTCCGCCAACTCGGTCGACTACTCGTCTACGTGCCCTGGCTGCTCAAAGAGATCGTCGTGGCGGCGGTGTCTGTGGCGGAGAGAGTCCTCGATCCTCGGATGCCGATCGACCCCGTCATCATCACGTACCGTGGTTCGATGCAACGCGACGTGTCCCGGGTCGCGCTGGCAAACTCGATCACCCTCACGCCCGGGACGCTGACTGTCGATGTCGACGAAAACACCTTCACTGTCCACTGCCTGGCCGAAGAGTTCGCTGATAGCATCGTGAGCGGCGCCTTCGAACGCAAGGTCGTCCGGGTGTTCGAGGGGTGAGGTAATGGAAACCTTCTTCTGGGGAACTGGCATATTCCTGCTGGTGAATGCATTTTTGTGCCTGTGGCGTGCGTACGCGGGCCCCACAATCGTTGACCGGATTCTCTCCATCAATATCGTTGGGACCAAGACACTCGTCGTGGTCGCGCTGCTCGGCGTCGTGTTTGGCCGGAGCATCTACATAGATATCGCACTCGTCTATGGCCTGCTCAACTTCATCGTCACGATCGCCGCAGCGCGCTTCTTGGAAACCGAGCGACTGAGAGGTGACTGGTCATGAGTACGCTCGACGCGATTCTCCGCGCGATCACGGTTGTCCTCTCGGGGATCGGCATGTTCTTCTTCTTCGTCGGTACCTTCGGCCTGCTCAGGCTGCCGGACTTCTATTCGCGTACGCATGCTGCGACCAAGTGCGACACCGTTGGAGCCGGCGCTCTGTTGCTCGCCCTTGTCGTTCACAATGGCCTGGACGTTTCAGGACTGAAGATCCTTGCGCTCGCCGTACTGGTTCTCCTATCCAGCCCCACCGCCGCGAACGCGCTGGCGAGAGCCGCGTACAAGACCGGGCTCGTCCCGTGGCGCCACCCGGAGCGGGAGGTGTCGGCATGAGCCAGGTTTTCGACGCCGTACTCATCTTGCTGCTTATCACCTGTGCTCTAGCGGTGATCCACACCAAAGACCTGCTCGCCGCCGCGATCATCTTCTCGACCTACAGCCTCGTACTGTGCATCGTTTGGCAGCTCCGCGGCTCACCGGACGTGGCGATGACTGAAGCGGCTGTGGGCGCGGGTGTCACGACGGTGCTCTTCTTGGTGACCGTCAGCCGGACGACAAGGCGTGAGAAATGAAGAAGCTACTGGTTACAGCGCTCCTTATCGTGGCGGCCGTTCCCCTCTTGTTCACAGCGGCCGATTTGCCGCAGTACGGCTCGGCGGAGAACGCCACCTACACGCATGTCTCCGCCCACTACCTCGAGCACGCCGTTGAGGACGCCGGTGCCGAGAATATCGTCACCGATGTCATCCTCAACTACCGCGGCTTTGACACCAACGGCGAAGTCACGGTCATCTTCACTGCACTTGCCGCTGTACTCGCAGTACTACTGCTGGACCGGACACCAGCGACCGCCAGCGAGAAGCCGGCTCAGCCGACTCAGCCGGTGAGCATCGTCGTGAGTTTCATCGTGCGCCTCCTTGCGCCATTCATAGCCCTGTTCGCTCTCTATGTGATCTTGAACGGGCATGCGACCCCCGGCGGCGGCTTTCAGGGCGGCACCATTCTGGGCGCGCTCGCCATCGCACTGACCCTTGTGCTCGGCGAGAAGAAAGCGCAGCGCTTGTTGCCCGAAGGGCTAAAGCCCTGGCTGCAGGCCACTGCGCCGCTGACCTTCGTCGTCATCGGACTCATCGGACTTGTCAGTGTCGGATCCTACCTCGAGTTCCCTACCGTCGACGGTAACGTGGCTTCAGCAGTGGCCGCCTTCTTCAGCAACATCGGCTTCCCTGCCGCCGAAGGACTCTCGTGGGTGCGCGCGGTGTGGTTGGTGATCCTCGAGTTCGGCATCGGCATTGGTGGCGCCGCAGTTATCGCGTCCATCTTCTGGACCATGGAGGCCGAGTGATGCTTACAGCACTGTGGAACAACCTCGACTACGCCGCTCCGATGATGCTGTTCTTGATCGGGCTGTATGCCGTCATCGCTAAAGACAACCTCATCAAGAAGTTCATGGGACTCAACATCATGGAGACAGCCGTATTCGCGTTCATCATGGCGCTCGGCGTCGTCGATGGCGGCAGCGCACCCATCATAGACCATGGCGCCCACGCTCCCTTCACCAACCCCATTCCTCAAGCTTTGATTCTTACGGGCATCGTTGTCGCGCTCAGCACGACTGCGCTCGCCCTTAGTCTGATCATCCGCATTTACGAGCAATGCGGCACCATTGAGGGTAACGAGCTAAGGGAGTTGGGGTAGATGGTCTCGTGGCCTCACTGGCTTGTCACTATCATTATTGTGCCTCTCGTCGGGGCGGTGCTGACGCCTATCGTCGGCCGAGGACGACCGAAGGTAATACCCGTGTGGTCTCTCGGCATTATGACCGCAACGTCGCTGGCCGCACTCATGCTGATCATCAGGGTGGCCCAAGAGGGACCGTTCTCTTACTTTGTTGGCGGGTGGGCACGCCCGTACGGTATCGAACTTCATTTCGATGAGTTCAGCGCGTCGGTAGGCATCATATGTTTGATCGGTTGGCTTGCGCTGCTGTTCTCCTACCACTATGTGGCCGAGACGATCCCCGTACGCCGCGTCCCTTATTTCTACACCCTGGTCTTGCTCAACCTCGCCGGCATGATCGGGTTCGTTGTCACCGGTGACCTGTTCAACCTCTTCGTCTTCCTGGAAATCCTGTCGCTTTCCGCCTACGCGCTGGTCGCGGTAAGCGGTGAGCGCGTCGCTGAGATGGCTGCGTTCAAGTACCTCGTCATGGGCGCCATATCCTCTATCATCGTCCTATTTTCTGTTGGGCTTCTCTACTCGGTCACAGGCAGTCTCAATATGGCCGACATCTCGTCTCGTCTCGCGGGCGTCGAACAACGACTGCCCGTCATGCTCGCACTTGCGGGTCTAGCGATGAGCTTCATGGTGAAAGCGGCGATCTTCCCGCTGCACATATGGTTGCCTGACGCGCATTCAATCGCCCCGAGTCCGGTCAGTGCTATCCTCTCGGGCCTCGTGGTGAAGGTGGGCGTCTTCGGTCTCCTGCGCGTCTACCAGATTTTCTATGGCGCGGGCACCTACGACCTAACCGGCCTGAACACGGCCCTTGTGTGGTTGGGCGCCATCTCCATCGTCATGGGCGCGTTTTTCGCCATCTTCCAGGAAGACATCAAGATGATGCTCGCCTACTCGACGATCTCGAACGTGGGCTACATCATGATGGGCCTCGGCCTAGCGTCGCAGTACGGCTTAATCGGCGCGACAGTGCACATATTCAACCACGCTCTGATCAAGGGCACGCTCTTTCTCGCCGTCGGCGCGATCATCCACAAGACGGGATACCGTACGCTCACCGACCTGCGCGGCGTGGGCAAGGCGATGCCACTGACGAGCCTAGCCGTCTCTATCGGAGCCATCTCCATCGTTGGCATCCCTCCAACTGCAGGCTTCCTGTGCAAGTGGTACATCGCCCTTGGCGCATTTCAGGCCGAGAAACCAGCGTTCGGGATCGCGCTCATCTTCGGCGCCCTGTTCATCTTCGTTTACTACATACGCATGGTGAACTCGTTCTACTTCCAGAAGCCGACACACCCCGAGATCCTTGAGGTCGGGGAGGCTCCCCTTTCCATGCTGATCCCGATTCTGGTACTCGCGACCCTATGCCTGGTGATGGGCATCTTGGGCAGGATACCGATCAGCTTCATCGAACCCGCCGTGATCCGCATGCTCGGCCCGTTTGGGGGATAAGATGGAAGTCGTCGATATCCGGCCGATACTCGCACCAGTGCTCTCCCTTGTCTGTGCTGGACTGATTTTCCTCACGGGTAGGCAGACTTTCTGGCGGCGGACGTGGAGCCTGCTGGCGGCCGTGCTCAAGCTCGGCGTCATCATGTCGATGCTGCCCGGGACGTTGAACGGGACCATCTACGTCTTTAAACTAATGGATTTCACACCCGGCATCGGACTGGGGTTCCGCGTCGACGCTCTCGGCATGTTCTTTGCAATCATTTCCTCCACGCTATGGCTGCTCACGACGATCTACGCGATCGGATACATGGAACCCGAGCAGTCCAAGGTGCGGTTCTTCGGATTCTTCGCACTATGCGTCTCCACGACCGTGGGTATTGCGTTTGCCGAGAACCTCCTCACGCTCTTCCTCTTCTACGAGAGCCTGACGATCGTCACCTACCCGCTCGTCATTCACGAGGAGACACCAGCGGCCTTCAAGGCAGGCAAGAAGTACCTCGCCTACACGCTGATCGGTGGCGCGTTCATCTTGCTTGGCACCGTACTCACGTATCACACCGCAGGAACGCTGACCCTCAGTAAGCCCGGGATTCTCACGCTCGCTAACGGGACGCAAACTCTCACGCTGCTCTTCGTGACTCTTATCGCCGGCTTTGGCGTGAAGGCAGCCATTATGCCGCTTCACGGTTGGCTGCCAACAGCGATGGCAGCGCCGACGCCGGTGAGCGCCTTGCTGCATGCGGTCGCTGTCGTCAAGGCAGGCGCGTTCGGCATTCTGCGCGTCATATACAACGTGTTCGGCGTGGAGCTCCTCAGGCAGATGAACCTCACGGTATGGCTCGCGTGGCTCGCCGCGTTCACGATTCTCACAGCATCGTTCATTGCACTGTTCCAGGACAACTTCAAGCGACGGCTGGCATATTCGACCGTCAGCCAACTCTCCTACATAATCCTCGGCGCGGCGCTGCTGACGCCGATGGCAGCCATGGCTGCCATCGTGCACATTGCAAACCAGGCTTTCGCAAAGATAACGATGTTCTTCGTTGCCGGCGCCATCCAGCGCAAGACCGGTAAGACGTCGATTCGCGAGTTTGCCGGTATCGGTTACCAGATGCCTTACACCATGGGCGCGTTCACGGTTGCGGCGCTAAGCTTCGTCGGGGTGCCACTGTTCGCCGGCTTCATCACAAAGTGGTACCTCTCGCTCGGTGCGCTAGAAGCCGGCGCGTGGTGGTTCGTGGTGGTGATGATAGCCAGTGCATTGCTGAACGCCGCGTACTTCCTGCCAATAGTCTACCTCGCGTACTTCAAGGCACCCCCTGGTACTCGGTTCCATGTTGACGAAGCGCCCTTGACGCTGCTCATCCCCACCGTTATATGCGCGCTGTACGTGATCGTTCTCGGTACGACCGCCGAAGTTCCTTGGATGCCCTTATCCCTGGCTCGCACGGCGGTTCAGTTCTTCTTCGGCCTGTAGGGGGAGATAGTTCATGGAGAGTCAGCTTATCGTTTCAAACATACTGCCGGCCGCGTTCTTGTTGCCCGTCCTAGCCGCTGTCGTGGTGGTCCCGATAACGCGACTCTCTGAACACGCCCGGGCCATCGGACTGACGGTGATGTGTCTGGGGACCGTCGTGGTCGCGGCAAGCTTCATACCCGGCATCCTGGACGGGCGCATTTACGAGATCTACCTGCTGCGTCTGACGCCCCAGATCTGGATTCACATGCGCGTCGATCCGATGGGTGCGCTGTTCGGGATCACGGCGTCGGTGCTGTGGCTGCTCGCTCTGGTCTACTCCTTTGGCTACATGGCCGACGAGCACCACAAGAGTCGCTACTACGCATTCTTCATGCTGAGCCTCGCATGGACGATGGGTGTTGCCTACTCAGGAAACCTGCTGACCTTCCTTGTCTTCTACGAACTCTTCTCGATCCTGACCTACCCGCTCGTCACACACGAAGAGACCCCTGAGGCCATGGCTGCCGGTACCAAGTACATCATCTACATCCTCATCGGCAGTTCGTTCGTTCTTCTCGCCATCGTGTTCACGTACTTCCTTGCCGGCGACCAGACGCTTGCTACCCAAGGGCTGCTCTCCATGGACATGGGCAAGGCCAACCTCATCGTGATCTTCGTGTGCTTCCTCATCGGCTTCGGGGTGAAGGCTGCGATCTTCCCGCTGCACGGATGGGTCCCCGATGCCCACCCGGCTGCACCGGCGCCGTTCTCGACCGTGCTGTCCGGCATCATGGTCGCCATAGGGACGTTCGGCATCATGCGCGTTGCCTTCAACGTCTTCGGCCTGGAACTCCTTGGCCAACTCGGCGTGATGTGTTACGTGCAGTACCTCGCCGCGTTCACGATCATCTTCGCGGCGATTCTTGCGGTGAACCAAGACAACCTCAAGCGTCGCCTCGCTTACTCGACGATCAGCCAGATGGGTTATGTCATGCTCGGTATCGCACTGCTCGGCCAAGAGGCGTTCGTCGGTGCACTCGTCCACGTCACCAACCATGCATTCATGAAGGGCACGCTGTTCTTGTGCGTTGGTCTGCTCATCAAGCAGGCTGGCATACACAAAGTGAGCGAGCTGCGCGGCATCGCCAAGAAGATGCCCATAACTATGGCCGCATTCTCGGTCGCCGCGCTTTCGATGATCGGTACGCCGCCGCTCTCCGGGTTCGTGAGCAAGTGGTACCTGGGTCTGGGGACACTCGGGGTTAAGCAGCCACTCTACCTGGCCGTGCTGCTCGGCGGCGCGCTGCTTGCAGCCATCTATCTGCTGCCCATCGTCTATTCTGCATACTTCCTAGAGCCGGAGTCTACAGAAAATGATGATTCCGTGAGCGCAACAACCCGCGAGGCGCCGCTCTCGATGCTCGTACCTGCGGTGGCCGCAGCCGGACTGACAGTCATTCTAGGTCTGTTTGCGGCCACACCCGGCCTCCCGCTCTCACTCGCACGGCTCGCAGCAAAAATCGCATTCCACTAGGGGGAAACAATGGAGGGTTCTGAACACATAGCACGTAGCGCGTTACCCGCGCTGATCGTGCTGGTGCCGCTGGCATCGGCGCTGCTCGTGCGCCCGCTCGGCAAGTGGAACGAAAGTGTGCGCAACATCTACGTGGCCGTCGTGACGGGTGTGACACTGCTCATGACCGCCGGACTCGTACCGTTGATCGCCGAACATCACAAGATCACTTACTCGATACCGGCGCTCATCGGCGAACTGAGCTTCACCGTAGACTCGTTCAGCATGCTCTTCGCACTGTTCTCGGCATTCGTGTGGTTCTGCTCCACCCTCTACTCGCTCGATTACCTCAAACACGAGAAGAAGCGTGACCGCTACCACATCACAAACCTGGTCGTGCTCGCGGCGATGCTCGGCGTCGTGCTCGCGGGCGATCTGATCACTCTCTACGTCAGTTTCGAAGCACTCGGTCTCGTGGCGTATCTCTTTGTCGTCCATACCGAAACAGACGAAGCGAAGAAGTCATCGATCAAGTACTTCTGGATGACGGTTGTGGGCGGTTTCGCTCTCATCGGGGGCATCTTCCTCACTTACGCACTGGGTGGTACCGGCGCGATCGCGCCGGTACCTATCGAGCACAGCGCACCGATCCTGCGCTGGGCCGCATTCGCACTCCTCACGTTGGGGTTCGGTGTGAAGGCGGGCATGCTGCCCGTCCACGTGTGGCTTCCCGACGCTCACCCGGTCGCACCGTCCCCGGCAAGTGCCCTGCTCTCAGGCGTGATGATCAAAGCAGGCGCCTACGGCATCTTCCGCACAGTGACGGCATTGTTCCGCCCCGAACTGGGCGAGCACATAGCCCACGAGTTGTGGCACTTCAGCGCTCAGATCGGGCTGGTCGTGCTGTGGATCGGTATTGCGACGATGTTCATCGGCGTTGTGATGGCCCTCGGTCAACACAACGCCAAGCGCATGCTCGCCTACCACAGCGTGAGCCAGATGGGCTTCATACTCGCGGGCATCGGCGCAGCAGGCTACCTTGGCTCGCACGGCGCGCTGGGCTACGCCGGCGGGCTCTACCACATCGTGAACCACGCGCTATTCAAGGCGTGCCTCTTCCTCGGCGTAGGCGCGGTCTTCTTCCGCACGGGCTCGCTCGACATGTACAAGCTTGGCGGACTGTGGAAGAAGATGCCGCTCACCTTCCTGTTCACGCTGATCGCGGCATGCGGTATCACGGGCATACCGCTGTTCAACGGTTTCGTGAGCAAGTGCCTTATTCACCACGCGATTGTCGAGGCCTGGGAGCTACACGAACTCGCATCGCTCGGTATCGCAGAGAAGATCTTCATGGTCACCTGCGGCGGCACCGCCTGCTCGTTCATCAAGTTGATCGGTCTCGTGTTTCTCGGCAAACCAAAAGTCGAGTATGGGCCCAAGGTCAAAGACGCACCGCCGCGCATGCTGATCGCTATGGGCCTGCTCGCAACCGCCATCATCACGCTCGGCCTCTTCCCGCAAATCGTGCTCAACGGCGTCGTGGCGCCCGGCCTGCACACCTGGGGCCTGCACTCCGACCTCATCGTGCACTACCTGGAGCACTCTTTCATGAGCATGGCCGACATCATGTCGGTCGTCACTGCGTTCGCCATCGGCTTCACGATCTTCTTCGTCGGCATGAAGTTCGGTCTCTTCCATTTGCATGCGCCCAAGTGGTTCGGCGTGGACTACTGGTATCGCAAGACGGCGGCGTGGTTCGTCGCGTTCTGTCGCTGGATTGACGAATGGTACGAGATCTACCGTCACAACATCTCAAAGCTCCTGCGCTGGCTACGCTTCCTCGTCACCGTCGTCACCGGTTCATCCGAGCCGCGTGATCAACACTTCGTGCAACAGGCACACCTGCTCCTGGAGCGTGAACGTCACGCCACGGTATGCCATGCGATCACGATGGCCATCAGCCAGTCGCGTGAACATTCCAACGAGAAGAGCGACACAGCCTGCCAGGATATAGTCGATGCCGTTCGTGATATCGCATCCGACATGGCGACTACGCTTTTCAAGGAGCGCTTCAGTGTCGTGTCAGACTTCGTCCGGAACGACCAGACGAATGCGATTCGGGACGTCCTCGCGCCAATAGTCTCATCGCTGTCCCAGTCCCGTGAGGCCATCGGACGGACCGCTCTCGCACTCGCCCAAAAACGCATAGCGGGTGAGGACGTACAGCCTGACATCTTGGCCTCTATGAACCGCATCCTGTCCGAGGAACACTTTGACCAGCGTCTCCATGAGTTTGCGTCGCAAACCCTCTTGCCATCCGACAGTCTGATTCCCTCGGCGGCACAGCTCTCCACGTATCGAGTCGAGGGACACAGCCGTCTGGAGCGTGCAGAGGAGTGGGCGGCGGCGTCTCGAGTCGAGGGACACAGCCGTCTGGAGCGTACGACGGCATGGGCGACAAATATAACGCGGATTGCCGTTGGAAGCGTCACGCAGGAGCGCGTGGATTGGATGACCGGCGACCGCTCGGGCATGGAAAGCGTCCTCCACACACGCCGCCAGATCCAGCGCTACGCGCGCGACATGAGCTTTAATATCGCCGTCCTCCTTATCGCGCTGCTCATCTTCCTCGCAGCGCTTGCGAATAACCTTTAGTCATCCGCAACCCGCGGCGAGGACCTCTCCTCGCCGCGGGTTGTCTATCACGCCTCGTAACAGATCTGCTGGCGCACTCCGGTGCTGGAGTATAGTGGGTCGGGTACGCAAGTCCAGCCTAGCCGAACATGGGGGTGTTGCCACGTGATCTTGACGGTTACCCTGAATCCGTCAGTCGATAAGGTGTTCGAGGTCTCTGGGCTCTCGCTGGGAGGCCTCAACCGTATCGGGAACACCTTCACGCAGCCCGGCGGCAAGGGCGTCAACATCGCCTTCATGCTCAGAGCGCTCGGCCACGAGATCACCGCCATGGGCTTCGCAGGCGATGGCCCCGGCCGCTTCATACAGAACTCCCTTCGTGATGCGGGTATCACCACTGCCTTCACGCTGTTGCCGGGCAAGACACGCACGAACTACGCCCTGCTCGATCCGCAAGCGGGCTCACTGACAGAACTGCTGTCGCCGGGTCCCGAGGCGACTCCAACCGACATCGCAGTACTCCGCTCGACGTTCGAGCGCCTGTTGGGTCTTGCTGATATGGTCGTGATCGCAGGCAGCCTCCCTCCGGGTGTCGAGCCCACGTTCTGCGCGGAGCTCGTCCGCCTGGCGACGTCACGTGGAGTCCGGGTCGCCGTGAACGTCCGGGAGGAGATCATGAATGCCGCTCTCTCCGCTCGGCCATTCCTGGCCGAGCCTGATCTTCGCGACGTGACCGTGTACGGCGACTACGACCTGTCTGAACACGATGGTCGCTTGGCACTCGCTCGACATGTGGCGAAGAGCGCGGAAATCGCCGTGGTCAATGCAGGACATGAAGTCATCTGCGTCTCGGGAGAGAAGTCGGTCTCGGTGAAAGTCCCCGCATGTGGCCTTCTCGGCAGAATACGCCTTGATGATGCGCTTATCGCTGGCGTGATCGACGCGACCACCGGCGGTGACGTGCTCGAGGACCTCGCGCGCGAAGGTGTGGCCGCCGCGCTTGCCGCCGCTTCTTCCCCCAACGGTCAGTTCACGTCCCGTGATGATATCCAATCCTGTCTTGACCGTGTCGAGGTGACTCCTGATGCCTGACCGTAAAGTTGTCGATATCATGACGCGCGATCTTACAGCGCTCACTCCTGAGACCAGCCTTCAGCAAGCAGCGCATCTGTTCAGTCTCATGCGCATCTCCGGGCTACCCGTCGTCGATGAGCAGCAGCGCGTGATCGGTTTCCTCTCTGAAGCCGACATCATCGATGCGATATCGCCTCGCAGCCGGGATCACTCGGGAATCTTTCTTATGGACTTCGGTGAGATCGCACGCAAGATGCGCAGTGCCAGCAATGCTGTAGTACGCGACTACATGACCGAACACCCGATCACCGTCGAAGAATCGCAGGACATCGGGAGTGTGTCCGAGATCATGCTTACCGAACACACGAAGATCCTACCGGTCGTTCGCGATGGCGTCTTGATTGGAATCGTCAACCGCGCTGACGCCTGTAGCGCGCTCATGGAAGACCACTGGGAGTCCTGACATATCGTGGAGCTTGGTACTCTTCTCACAATCGGAATAATGGTCGTTCTCGGCTTTTTGGGGGCACGTCTCAGCGATAAGATCCATATCCCTTGGGTCGTAGGCTACATCCTCGTCGGGGTGTTGCTCGGGCGTTCAGGTGTCGGCTTTCTCAGCGCGGATCTAGTCGAGACCCTGAACGTCATCTCACTGTTCGCTCTCGCGCTCATCGGCTTCACGGTAGGCGGAGAACTCCAAATGCGCGAGATGCGCGAACTCGGCAAGAGCATCACTATCATCACCCTGTTCGAGGCGGGTTCGGCGTTCATACTCGTGTGTGGCGCGATGTATCTTGTCACCCACAGCCTCCCCATCGCCATCGTGTTCGGTGCACTGGCCTCGGCGACCGCTCCGGCCGCCACCGTGGACGTGTTGTGGCAGTACCGGTCTCGCGGCCCATTGACCACCACGCTCTTCGGCGTAGTGGGTCTCGATGACGCGGCCGCACTCATCATCTACGCGTTCGCATCCTCTGCCACGAAAGCGCTGCTCAGCTCGGGCGGCTTCGAGTGGAAGTCGGCGCTGTCCGGTCCGCTGCTCGAGATCGGCGGCGCACTGCTCATGGGCGCGATCGGCGGATGGGTGCTTCACTTGGCCATGCGCTGGGTCCGCGACAAGGGCCAGCGATTGATCATCATCCTTGGCATGATCATGTTGTGCGCCGGGCTCGCTGATCACTTCTCGCTCTCGCTCATCTTGACGAACATGGCCATGGGCTTCACGCTCGTGAACATCTCCCGAGATAATCGTGTCGCTTTTGAGCTCTGCGGGGCATTCAACCCGCCGGTCATGGTGCTCTTCTTCGTACTTGTCGGTGCATTGGTGAACGTCTCGCTGCTCCCAAGCATCGGCCTCATCGGGGTGACGTACCTGGTCATGCGTGTCATCGGCAAGACCGTCGGCGCATGGACGGGCGCAAAACTGTCCGACGCGCCGGATGTGGTCCGGAAGTATATTGGGCTCGGTCTACTCTCCCAGGCCGGTGTCGCCATCGGCCTGGCCATTGACGCATCTCACACGTTCAAGGCCTATGGAGCGGTCGGTGCCGAGATCGGAGCTCTGGCGATCAACGTCATCGCTGCCACGACCTTCGTCTACCAGGTGATAGGTCCCGCCCTGACCAAAGTGGCGATCTTCAAGGCGGGCGAGGTTGCCGAGGAGTTCCGAGTCACGTAACTCTTGGCTCCCTCCTTGATGGGCGCGCCATGGTACCCTCGTCCCCTGACAAGGAGGCGGCCATGTGTGAGTTCTGTGTGCAGCACGGCGATGGCAAGAAGTGGTATCTCGAAGCCTCCAACTACGCGTATGACCTCACCAGTGACCTCAAGCGCCGCGAGTACGTCGTCGACTTCGTGCAGGGCTTCAGTAAGCGCATGCCTGGCAATGTGAAGCTGCTCGAGGTCGTGAAGACCTCTCCCCGACCGGTGCAACGGATCTTTCGCGCGCTGACACTTCCTCACCAGAAGAAGTACCACTACGGACAGCCCGTGCCTATCGAAGAGTGCGAGCAGATATTCGACTTCGCCACGAGCATCGTCCAGGTCCCCTGCGTGTGTCGCGACTTCGCCGGCATGCCCGAGCGCGGCTACTGCATCGCGATGACCGTCACCCCTCAAGACGAGGCGCTTGCCGAGGCGTTCAGTGGATACACCGACGGCCCCGACACGAGCGTGCTGCAGAGGTTGACGCGCGAGGAGGCCTCGGCAGTGCTGCGGCGCTGCGAGGATGAGGGGCTGATGCACTCGGTGTGGACGTTCGGGACGCCGTTCATCACCGCTATCTGCAACTGCAATCTCGACGCCGGCTGCATGGCGATGCGCACGACGCTGGAATTCGACCACAAGACGATGTGGAAGGGCGAGTACGTCGCCCGGATGAACGACGAGACGTGCCGGAGCTGCCGTGCATGCGTTGAGCGCTGTCCCTTCTCGGCGATCAGCTGGGATGCGGACGCCGGACTTCCGGTCATCGACCTCCATGCGTGCTACGGCTGCGGAATCTGCCGGTCGGCGTGCCGCTTTGACGCGGTCTCGCTCACCGATCGTGCTGGTGACCCGGCCGTCGCCAACGACTGGTAGCGCCTAGCCGACAGGCAGCCACCGGGCCACATCCGGCGCCTCGAGGAACTCCCAAACGCCGTCAGCGCCTGCCGCGCGCGCGCCCAGCTCGAAGTGCAACATCGCGATACCGCAGTCGAGCCGCTTGGAGACCCGTGGTATGTCCGCTCCTTCGGCGACGGAAACAACGACGCCGTCGGCATCGAGCCGGAACCGCCACGGCTGCCGATTCATAGCCGAGGGCGCGATCCGCGCGGCCTCCACACCAGCGTGCGCCCATGTGGGCCACGTCTCTACCCCCGGCGCGATTTCACCGAGTTCGCGACGGAACTTGGGGTGGCCCATACCGAAAACGATGCGCTCTTTCGTACTGATGCGTTCAACTGCGTACCCAACGGGGCTGACGGCGTACACCCGCTCCCCCTCGGCAACATCGCCGAGCAACACCGCGTGCTTCGTGCTGAACAGACCGCCGACCCAGCACGTGTCGAGACCGAGAGCGGTCGCCTCCAAGACGAGGCCCTCGCCGGTGTAACCGACGGCGGCCTGGACGTCACGCTCTTCGTCGACGCCTACGAACACCAGCGCGCTCGATGCACCCGACACGCCACCGTAAGAGCCCGCGATACCCATGAACAACCGTTGTGGTACTTGGGGCACTAGAACCACACGCGCGACATCCCCAAAGGGGCGGAAGTCGCGAGTACACGCGTCGAGCGTATCCAGAGCGTCGGGCGAAGACGGCTCATCCTGGAAGCTTCGCCGGGCGCGACGTGACGGGATGACCTCGAGCCAGCGCTGCTGTTGGGACGTTATGGTCACAGCTCGGCAGAAGGAAGCTTCTCGGGCAGAATGACCGAGAAAGTCGTACCGCGACCGACCTCACTCGACACCACGATCTCCGCCGACAGCACGTCGGCGAGCTGGCGGGAAAGCCCGAGGCCGAGACCGGTGCCGTGATGTGTACCTGCGTCACCGCGACTCATCTGGCGGAACTCCTGGAAGACGTGGGGCAGCTCTTGCTCCGGAATGCCCACGCCGCTGTCAATCACTGAGACCGAGACGTGACCATCCTCGATGGCAGAGACCGCGACGTAGATCGCACCTTCGTTGGTGTACTTGATCGCGTTCGAGATCAGATTCATGAGAATCTGCTGGAGCTTGAAACGGTCGCTCGTGATCATCACGGGACGTTCCGCCGAGGTGAAGTGGACCTCGAGGTCCTTCTCCTCGGCCGGTGACCGCATGCTGAACAGGGTGGACTCGGCCATCGCGACGACGTCGAACTCCTCGGCGTCGCAGTGCGCTTGTCCGGTCTGGACAACCGAGATATCGAGCACGTCGCTGATAAGGTCCAATAGCGAGCGGCCGGCCTCATTGACCATCCCGACCTGCTTCGCCTGCTCCTCATCGATCTCTCCGACGAGCCCGCCGAGGAGCATGTCCGTGAGACCGATGATAGTGTAGAGCGGCGTTCGCAACTCGTGGCTCATGTTGGCGAAGAAGACGTCGCGAGCCTGCGTTGCCTGCTGCAACTCGGCGTTGGCACGGACGAGATCGTCGGTGCGTTGCTCCACTAGTTGCTCAAGGTTCTGGTGGTAGTGCTCGAGCTCTTCCTCGGCCCTGCGACGATTGGACATGTCGTGCACGATCGCGTAGATCATCTCGTGTGAGTGCATGGTGATCGGGCCCGCGTACAGTTCGACCTCGTGTACACTGCCGTCCGCAATGCGGTGCTTGAACTGGAAGTAGTCGCGCTCCCCAGTGATCGCGCGACGCAGTTCCTGCTGTACGTGTTCGGGTGCGAGCGTGTCGATCTGGAAGATGCTCATCGTGGTGAGTTCGTCACACGAGTAGCCGTAGAAAGCGCATGCTGCATCGTTCGCTTCAACGATCTGGGAGGACTCCGGGTCGATCACGATCATCGGCAGATGCGTGTGCCGGAACAGCGCACTGTAACGCTCCTCGCTCTCCGCGAGTGCCCGTCGGGACCGACTTTGCCACAACCCCAACGCAAGACGCGAGCTCACGAGTCCGAGAACCGCACGGGCTGTCTCAGGATTCTTGAGCGGCCGACGCCAAAGCGCGGATAGAATGCCGATGCGCTGGCCCGAGGGGTTGGTGATCGGAGCTCCGGCATATGCTTCGAAACCCTCACTCTCGATCCACTCGTCTTCCGGGAAACGCTCCTGCAACCCGTACGGATAGCACACCACGCGCCTGCTCGAGATCGCCGAGGCGGGCTTTCCGGCGAGACTCCACTCAACGTCAGGCTGCAGGTCACCATCACAGCGACACAACAGTGTCTTCGCGCGGCTCGTACGTTCCGAATCCACCTCGGCGATGCAGACTGCGTCACACCGCAGCGCGGTCTCGAGTATGGCTGCATAGCCCTCGAGCGTGTCACTGGCTATGCGCGGGAGATGGGCCGAGGACGCCTCCGCGGCGCCACCGGGCTCGTCCGGCAGTTCCCCCGCGAAGACGATCGCGCTGGCTAGGGTTTCGTCAGACTGCCAGCTCGGGAGCACCCAGAAGTCGAACTCGGCACTGCGCCCCGTGGACAGCCGCATGCGCGCGTGGACGTTCGCAGTCTGGCTCCCGTGCTCGAGTGTGCTCGAGAGCAGCTCCCACAGGTCCATGCCGTCGAAGGTCATCGGGCGACGCCGCGAACCGCTCGGCAGAGTCACCAACAGCGGTTGTGCGGCATCGTTGACAACGAGAAGTCCTCCGTCTGCGCCGAACGCGAGAACCGGCAGCGGAAGCAGGGCCGCCACGGCGTAGTAGAACTCCGTGCCCTCGGCAACAGGTTGCCGTGCCTCGTCTCGCGCTCCTCTGTTCTTGATGGAATCCACGCCGCTTAAGCCCTTCGCATGCGGTTGGTCTTTCGGGAAGATACCCTGATGATGACCCTTGGTGAGGCGTTCGTGCAACGTCAGGAGAGGGGCGCGAGCATGCGGGACAGCAGCATCAGGCTTCACATCTGGGTTTCGGGCATCGTGCAGGGCGTCTTCTACCGGGCGTCCGTCATCGAACACGCCCGCGAGGCGGGCATCAGCGGTTGGGTGCGAAACCTTTCGGACGGGCGCGTCGAAGCCGTCTTTGAAGGCGAGTCCGACGCTGTGGGCAGGATGCTCGCCTGGGCCCACGAGGGGCCGGTCCACGCCGTCGTCGAGCACGTGGAAACGGCTGCCGAGACTCCCTTGGGCGAGCAGGGCTTTCGAGTCGCCTACTGATCAGACACCATAGGCTTGGGTACGCCAAGCGTGTTGACAAGCGTGACGCCAAGGAGGGCGAGCACGCCGCCACCGAGCGACAGAAGCGTGGGCACCTCGGCGATCCATAGCCACGCGATTCCGATGGCAAGCACCGGCGACACGTACAGGAAGCTCGACACGATCGAAGCAGGAAGCTTCGCGAGGGCGTAGGACCACAGCACATACGCGATCGCGGCCGGAAAGACTCCTAAGTAGACGACGGCCCACGTGGCCGAGGCCGGTGCTGTGACTGTCTGCTGCAATAGAGATGGCGCGAACACGAGCATCGGAATCGTACCCAACCAGATCGCGTACGACGTGAACTCCAGCGGCTTGTAACGCCGCAGCAGGGGTTTGGACACGATGAAGTACGCAGCCGTGGACACCGCAGATAGCAAGATGAACAACGCGCCTGGTTCAAGCGAGAGGTGTCCCTCGGCCTCGCCGAGCGTGATGAACGCAACGCCCGAGAACGCTACGACGATTCCCGCCCAGCCCCAGCCCGTCAGGCGCTCACCGAGAAAGACGGTGGCCATCAGCACGGTGAAGATCGGGCCTGAAGCGATCAGTAGGCTCGCCGAGCCGGCCGTCACCGTCTGCTCACCGAAGTTCAACGCGACATGGTAGACGGTGATGCCCAGCGTGCCGGCAAGGACCAGGTGCGGGATGTCGCGCAGCGGGGGCAAGCGCATGCGTTTGAGTACCGCGTAGCCAGCAAGCACGAGCGACGCCGTGGCGAAGCGAAGTAGGGCTACCTCGCCCGGCCCGTAGCCTGTCAGCCCCTCTTTGATGCCCGCGAATGCGGACGCCCACAGGACAAGGGTCACGCTCACAGCGATGAGTGTGCGCGTGTCGGGACGGTTGCTCATGCGAGGTCGCCTTCCATGCATGCTCCATAGTCCAGGGGTGATCAGATGCCAAGGCGCCTGCGGACCGAGTCGCTCTCGAGTTCACGGAGCGCATCGGAGCCGATCCAGCGTGCGGCACGCGATTCACTCTGCCGCAAGCGCGCGGCCACGGCAACCGCAGGACCGTGCAGCGTCGCCGACCGCTTACCGATCTGCCTGACCGCCCAGTTCACGCCCTTCCTGACGTAGTTGCGCTCGTCTTCGGCTTCCCGATCGACGAGTTCGAGGAAGTGCAGGAAGGGCTCCTCGGCCATCTTCTTGTCGTGCACCGCAAGCGAGGACATCAGCACGAACCCTGCACGCTTGACGAACTCCTCGCTGCGGCCCGCCCACTCCTCAGCGAGGTCGTAGGCGAAGGGGGTAGCGGCGAACAGCCCCATCAGCTGGTCACAGACGTCCCATGAGTCAATGTCGCCCACCCATGCTTCAACCTGCGAACGCGTCACGAGCGCCGGAACGTCGATGAAGCCGGCGAGCATGCGGGCTTCATGAACGCCCGAGGCCCAGAGTCCCTCGGCGAGTTCGTGCAGGGTCGACGGGTCGTTCCTGCGCAGTGGCTTCAACTCCTTGGCGATGCCGCGCAACACCGGTATCCGAACGCCGAGCGTACCTTCTCGGCAAATGCCGTAGTGAGCCATCCCTTCGACATTCTCGGGATTGGCCGCCGCACGCAGGCGTTCAAGCAGCTCGTGAACGGAGGGCGCTTCCACGCCCATCTACTCGAACTTCAGGAGCCGGGCGCCCGCGCCGTTGGGCCCGAGCAGACCGAACGTTTCGCCTTCGGCTATGGAGAACTCGATATGGTCGACCGCGGTGAGCTCGCCGAAGCGCTTGACGAGCCCCCGGACCTGAACGATACCAGCCATCTCGACGAACCCCCTTAGCGAAGCCATCTCCGACCTACCCATGCATAGTACCGAACATCCTCGCGTGGCGAGGCCTCGATGCGCGTGGGGCGCGTTCCTCTCGGAGCGCGCCCCACGTATGTCTTCTGGTGGACGAGAAGGGATTCGAACCCTCAACCCCCTGCGTGCAAAGCAGGTGCGCTCCCGTTGCGCCACTCGCCCGACTGTGCGGCTCGCCGCGACGCGCAGTATAACATCTCGCTCGCGCGCGCGCTGCCCAGTAAGACTAGCGTTGGGGCTCCCTGAAGACATGAAGAGGGCGAGTGGACTACATCCACCCGCCCTCGGTCTTCTCGTCCGGGACGGCCTTCGCACCGCTCGAGGCGCCTTCTAGATGGGCCCTTCTCAGAAGCTCTTGGCCGAGTGAGTGTTGCCCTCTCGGCCGCACCCCTGAACTCTCCAGGAGCTTATGCCCGAGTCTTCCAGCTGCCGTGCCCCTTCATGTTACCTGCGTACTCACTCAATGATCTTCGTCTCTCGACGATGGACTGAACACGAACCGAACTCACGCAACGGCCGTCCGGAAGCCTTCATCTGCCGTCCCGGCAGAAAACAAATCCCCTACCGTCTCCAAGTGTTCGGCTTCGCCTCCGCTGGTCGCGTTGGTTGCCTTGTCGATGCGGGCGACCCCGCACCCTACTTCGACTATACCCCTCTCATGCATGCGCTCACATGCAATGGTACCGTCCGGGATTCGAGCGGGGTCCGTAGTTCTCAGCGACTCGCACATACAGGAATACATGGCACAATGAAGTCTTGAACGGGCAAGCGGCGAACAGCGAGGAGGGGCGGGGGGATGGCAGCTACTGAGCACTACGAGGACGCCGCCCTCGCAGCTGGCGACCTGCCGCTGAGGGGGGAGCTGCTGAGCACCGAACGCCTCGAAGAGATGGCGAGACAGCTCGGCCGCACGCAGGAGTGGCGTGCCGAGGGCGGCCCGAAGATCACGCCGCTGCTCGATATCACAGCCCGGGCACAGGACTTTCTTCGGGCATTCTACTCGGCCATGGCAGCCGCCGTGCGGGAGCAGGTCTCGGTCTCGGTGGCATCCGAGTGGCTACTCGACAACTTCTATCTCATCGAGGAACAGATTCGCGCCGTCCACGACGACCTGCCGCCCGACTATGGCATGGAGCTCCCCCACCTGGTCTCCGGCCCGTTGCGAGAATACCCGCGTATCTACGAGGCTATCACCTCACTGGTGATCCACACGGATGCCCGCATCGACCGTGAGCATCTCGTGCGCTTCATCATGGCGTTCCAGCAGATGGCATCGCTCTCGATCGGCGAAGTCTGGGCCGTACCGATCATGCTGCGCGTCTGCCTGGTCGAGAACCTCCGGCGCCTCGCACTGCGGGTGCGCGCCGCGCACGATGCCGGTACCGCAGCCGACGGCTGGGCGAACCGCCTCCTTGAGGCGGCCGGCGGCGGCGGGCACGCCTTGCCCACTCTGCTCGACGAGCTGGAACACTCCGGGCTGGACGAGGAGCCCGTCTTCTTTGTCCGACTGTTCCGGCGACTGCGCGGTCAGGACTCCGCGCTGGAGCCGGTGACCACCTACCTCGAGCGGCGACTGAGTGAACGTGGGGCTGATCTTGAGCAGCTCGTCCTCACCGAACACCAGATCCAGGCAGCTGACCAGGTGTCGATTGCCAACTCGATCACCAGCATCCGCTTCTTGAGCGCGCTGGAGTGGCGGGAGTTCTTCGAGGAGTGCTCGGCTGTCGAACACGCACTGCGTGAGGACCCCTCGGGCATCTATCCGCGCATGGACTTCGCCTCACGCGATCGGTACCGGCACGCAGTCGAGGGTTTGGCGGAGCGCTGCCCGCATGGCGAGATAGAGGTCGCCGAGGCGGTCATGAGTTGGGCGCTCGACGCGCTCGCACACGACCCCACCAATCCCGTCGCGGGGCACGTGGGGTACTACCTCATATCAGCCGGACGCTACCGCCTGGAAGACAGTCTTGACTATCGGCCGAGGAAGCGCGAGATCGCCTACCGCGGCCCACTCGCCAGCCGCGGCCTCATCTACTGGGGGCTGCTCGCAACCATCACGCTACTGCTGGCGATTGGTATGGGTTGGCTCGTGGCGACACGGGGGGCGGGCGCAGGTGGGGGCCTCGCGATCATGCTCCTCGCCCTCATTCCCGTCTCCGACCTCGCCATCAATATCGTGAACCGCGTCGCGTCATCTGTTTGGCCGGCCCGTGTCCTGCCAAAGATCGACTTCAGGGTGCCAATCGCCGAAGCACACCGCACGATGGCGGTCGTCCCCGCCTTGCTGACCTCCCAGAACGCCACCCAGCACGTCATCGACAACCTCGAGATCACCTATCTCGCGAACAACGACCCGAACATCGGTTTCGCGCTTCTCGGCGACCTTCGCGGCGGGGACGACCGACATGCGGCTGGCGACAAGATCATCCTCGAGGCTGCGCGCAACGGTGTCGCGACGCTGAACGCGCGCTACGGCAACGGCGGCACGGGGCCCTTCCATCTGTTCATACGTGGCCGGCGGTTCAATGAGGCCGAAGAGACCTGGATGGGCTGGGAACGCAAGCGTGGTGCGCTCACCGAATTCGCCCGGTTGTTGCGCGGTGCAACTGACACGAGCTTCGAGGTCTGCGAAGGCGATGCTTCGTTCCTTCCGAGGGTCACCTTCGTTATCACGTTGGATGCAGACACGGTTCTGCCGAGAGACGGCGCTCGCAAACTCATATCGATGATCGCCCATCCGCTGAACCGCGCTCATTACGACCCCTCACGCCGTCGCGTCGAGCGCGGATACGGCCTCGTGCAACCGCGTGTGGCCATGTCGCTCGAAGGCTCGGAGCGTTCGCTGTTCGCCTGGCTGTACTCCGGTGTTACCGGTGTCGATCCGTATGCCGGCGCTACGTCCGACACCTATCAGGACGTGTTCCGTGAAGGAAGCTTCACTGGCAAGGGCATTTTCGAGGTCGACATCTTCACTGCGACGCTTGGCGGCCGCTTCCCCGAGAACACGCTACTCTCACACGACCTCATCGAAGGCTCCTACTTGCGTACGGCACTCGCCAGCGACATCGAGGTGCTCGACGACCAGCCCGCGAGCTACAGCTCGCACACGGCCCGACTACACCGGTGGGTGCGCGGCGACTGGCAGACGCTCCCTTGGTTGCTGCCCACGGTGCCGACAGCGACCGGCCGGGAGGCCAATCCTCTCTCGATGCTGCACCGCTGGAAGATCATCGACAACCTGCGGCGCTCCCTCTTCCCGCCGGCGATGATGCTCTTCGTTTTCACAAGCTGGGTCCTGCTCCCCGGTCCGGACTGGTGCGTGCTCATCGCGGTCCTTGTGATCGTCTTCTTCCCGGTCTACTTCAGCGTCGCCGACTCGTTGCTGTTCCGGCCGAGAGGCGCCGACGTCCGCGGCGATACGCACTCGATCGTGCACGACTTCTGGCGCGACACCGTGCGCGCGTTGCTCTCGCTCGCCGTGCTTCCCCACCAGGCGTGGGTGATGACCGACGCGATTGCCCGTTCCTTGTGGAGGATGCTGGTGTCGCGCCGCAACCTGCTCGAGTGGGAGACAGCTGCAGAGGTTGAGCAGCGCCTCGGCAGTTCGGCCGAGGGCTTCGCACGGCGCATGTGGCCGGGCCTCGCCATCGTGATCGTTGGCGCCACTGCAAGTGCGGTGCTCGATCCACTCTCCCTCGCCTCCGGCGCGCCGCTGCTCGCGCTCTGGTTGACGGGCCCGTATGCAGCATGGCGTGCCAGCCAGCCTATCCAACCTGAGCCCTCGGTGATCACCGAGGGTGATACGGTGTCAATGCGCCGCGTGGCCCGCAAGACCTGGCGGTTCTTCGAAACCTTCGTAACCGCCACGGATCACTGGCTCACACCCGATAACTACCAGGAGGAGCCGAAGGGCGAGATCGCGCATCGCACGTCGCCGACGAATATGGGTCTGCAGCTGCTCGCGATGCTGACCGCGTACGACCTCGGTTACACCACCCTCGCCGACGTCGTCAAGCGCACGTCGCAAACGCTGCAGACGATGGCGGGGCTCGAGCGCTTCCGTGGGCATTTCTACAACTGGTACGACACGCTCACGCTCCAGCCTTTGCGTCCGACGTACATTTCAACCGTGGACACCGGCAATCTGGCCGGCCACCTCGTGACACTGCGCATCGGACTCATGGAGCTGGCCGAGGGTCCGCTTGTGGGAACACAGGCACTCGACGGGCTCGCTGACACGGTACGCGTGGCGCTGGAGGATCTCCTCGCCGAGCGGGACGAGATCTCTGACGGCGGCACGTTGACCGAGCTGCGAACCACACTCGAGGAACTGTTACGCCGCCTCAGCCTCGACGAGCGACCCCTCAACTTCGGCCAGTGGCTCACCGTGCTGCGGGGTCTCTCGGCCACCACTGAATCGCTCCCGGGGAGACTCGACGCCCTCCGTGGCGATCCACATGCGATCGGTCGTGCGCGCTGGGCTATCGAGGATGTGGGCCACTGTCTGAGGCGCACCCTCGATGCGATCGAGACGTACGCCCCGTGGGCGGCGCTGCTGCAACGGCTTCCTGATGACCTTGACGGCCCTGGCGTCCGTCGGGCGCTCTCGCCGCTCACGGAGAACGTCCCGAGCCTCGTGGGCCTCGCTGAAGGTCTCCCGGTGGTTCTGAGCACGCTCGACGACCTGGCCGAGCAAGGTGGCCCCGCGGCGCCGTGGGCGATCGAGCTCGCCGCCTCGATACGGGAGCGGCGACCGGCGGCGGGTCATCTGCTCGCCGAGCTGCGGCTGGACGGCGACATCGCGAACGAGATGTATGAGAACACCGACTTTAGCATCCTGTTCGACCACAGCCGGATGGTCTTCTCTATAGGCTTCAACACGGCCGAGGGCAAGCTCGACGCGTCGTTTTACGACATGCTCGCCTCGGAGTGCCGTCTGGCCAGCTACATCGCGATCGCGAAGGGCGACGTGCCGCAGGAGCACTGGTTCCGTCTCGGCAGAGCGATCACGCAGACCGAAGGGGGTAAAGCGCTCGTCAGCTGGAGCGCAAGCATGTTCGAGTACCTCATGCCCCGGCTCGTGATGCGCGACTGGCCCGGCACGTTGCTCGCCCAGACGTACCGAAACGTCGTGCGGCGCCAGATCCAGTACGGCAAGCAGCGCGGCGTACCGTGGGGCGTGTCGGAGTCGGCGTTCAACGCTAAAGACGTCGAACTCATCTACCAGTACCAGGCCTTCGGCGTCCCGGGTCTCGGCCTGAAGCGCGGACTGTCAGAAGATATCGTCGTAGCGCCCTATGCGACCGTGCTCGCCCTTCCCATAGACCCACGTTCGGCGCTCGATAACCTCACGACACTCTCTAGACAAGGCGCCGAAGGGCGCTATGGCTTCTATGAGGCGGTGGACTACACCCCCGGACGCGTATCTGCGGGCAAAGAACGTGCGGTGGTGCGCACGTACATGGCACACCACCAGGGCATGAGCCTGGTTGCTCTGGGCAATATGCTCACCGGCGACCGCATGGTAGAACGCTTCCATGCAGACCCCATGGTGCGCTCGGCCGAGCTGCTACTGCAGGAGCGCGTGCCGCGACACGTCACTCTCGCCAAGCCGCGCGTTGAAGAGGTGGCTTTTGTGCGCTCGGTGCGGGAGATCCCGCCGCCGGTCACGCGCGCCTATCCGCTCGCGGACACACCGACGCCCGCGACACACTTCCTGTCGAACGGCACCTACTCGGTCATGGTCACCAACGGCGGCGGCGGCTACAGCCGCTGGAAGGACAGGACGGTCACCCGCTATCGCGAGGACATCACGCGCGACTGCTGGGGCACGTTCTTCTACCTCAAAGACGTGGAATCGGGCCGGGTGTGGTCGGCGGCGCACCAGCCGTCACTGGCCGAGCCGGACGACTACCACGTGACCTTCTCGGCCGACAAAGCCGAGTTCCGCCGCACCGATAACGATGTCGAGACACACACCGAGGTCATCGTGTCACCCGAGGACGACGCCGAAGTCCGACGTATCACTATCTCGAACCACCGCGATGTGCCGCTCAACTTGGAGGTAACGAGCTACTTCGAGGTCACGCTCGCGCAACGCGGCGCCGACCACGCGCACATGACGTTCGGCAACCTCTTCGTCGAGACCGAGGCCGTCGAATCGCTCAACACCCTGCTCTTCACGCGCCGGCCACGCTCCGCGGAGGAGCACCGCTGCTGGGGCTTCCACACGCTCGCGTGTGACCTGGTCGACGCATGCACCTGGAGTTACGAAACCGACCGCGCAGCGTTTCTCGGCAGACTCAAGACGCCCCTGAACGCCGACGCGATCTGGGGGGACGGTCGCCTCACGGGCACGGTGGGAGCCGTACTTGATCCGATATGTTCGATCCGCCAAACACTCGTCATCGGTGCGCACGAAACAGCACGCGTCGCCTTCGTGACCGGTGTCGCCGACAGCCGCGAGAAGGTAATCGCTCTGGCCGAGAAGTACCACGACAGCCGCAGCGCCCAGCGCGCGGCGGACCTCGCGTGGTCCACCAGCCAGATCGAGCTGCGCGACCTTGGCGTGACGCCCGAAGACGCGGTGACCTTCCAGCGCCTCGCGTCCCGCCTGCTGCTGACCGATCCGGCGTCCCGCCTCAAGGTGACGACCGAGGTGGAAAACCGCCTACCTTTGTCGGCACTCTGGTCGCTCGGGATCTCGGGCGATCTGCCGATCCTGCTCGTCAAAGTCGAGCGGCTCGAAGAAACGCCGCTTGTGCGACAGGCACTGCTCGCACACCAGTACTGGCGAAGCAAGGGCTTTATCGCCGAACTCGTTATCCTCAACACGAAACCCAGCGCGTACGCCTCGGAACTCGACGGCCGCCTGCGTATGCTGATGCGAACGGGGCACGCACTGCAACTGATCGATCGCCCGGGCGGCGTCTACCTGCAAACCGCCGACCAGATGCCGTCGGAAGTCGCGAACCTGCTCGAGAGTGTCGCTCGCGCTGTACTCAGCGGCGACAGCGGCCCACTGCTGCTGCAGCTGAACCAACGCGGACAGCACCCCGCGCCACCGGGTCTGCTTGTTCCTGCCGAGCAACCCGTCACGGACTCGCCCGCACCTTTCGAGCGGCCGGTGCTTGCGTTCGACAACGGCTACGGTGGTTTCGATCCGAGAACGGGCGAGTACGTCATCGTCCTTGAAGGCGATGACGCGACCCCCGCACCGTGGGTGAACGTGCTTGCAAACCCGGAGTTCGGCTCGATGGTCTCGGAGGCCGGGATCGGTTGTACTTGGGCGCGCAACTCGCATGAGAACCGCATCACCACCTGGAACAATGACCCCGTCTCTGACGGTTCGGGCGAGATGATCTACGTCCGCGACGAGCTCACGGGTGAGTTCTGGTGCCCGACACCGCTACCTATCAGGGACGAGGCGCCCTACGTTGTGCGCCACGGACGCGGCTACACGCGGTTCGAGCACGCCACGCACGGAATCACTCACAGGCTCGACTGGTTCGTGCCGCCGCATGACCCGGTGCGCGTCGCGCGCCTGCATCTCACCAACGACACCGCGCGGAAGCGTGAACTGTCGGTCACACAGTTCATCGAGTGGAGCATCGGCGACTCTCGCAGCAAAGCGCAGCAGCGTGTCGTCACGTGGTGGGATGAGAGCGAACGCGTGCTTCTCGCGCATAACTGGTTCAACGCCGACTTCCCCGGCCTTCCCGCCTTCCTCGCGTGCGACTGCGAGGTGGATTCCTACACCGCAAGCCGAACCGAGTTCATCGGACGCAACCGCGGTCCGCGCAACCCCGCAGCGATGGATCGGCGCCTCCTCGGCCGTGAGACCGGGCGCTTCTTAGACAATTGCGGGGCACTCATGTGCAAGGTCACCCTGGAGCCCGGCGAGAGTACGGAGGTCGTCTTCTTTCTCGGCCAGACCGATACGATCGAGGAAGCGCACGCGCTCGTCCGCCGCTATCGGGAAGACGGTGTGCCCGCCGAGATGCTCGCCGAGACACGCGCGCACTGGGACACCATTCTCGACGCGGTGCAGATACGCACGCCGGACGCCGAATTCGACGCGCTGCTCAACGGCCCGCTACTCTACCAGACCCTCGCCTGCCGGTTCTGGGGACGCACCGCGACCTACCAGTCGTCCGGGGCGCTTGGCTTCCGCGATCAACTCCAGGACTGCCTGGCACTGCTCTACGCGCGTCCGGACCTCGTGCGAGAACACATCATCGAGGCATCACGCCATCAATTCCCCGAGGGCGACGTGCTGCACTGGTGGCAGCCGTACTCCGGTAGGGGCGTCCGGACCCGCTCCCGCGACGACCGTCACTGGCTGCCGTATGTGACCGCCGAGTATGTCCGCATGACCGGCGACCTCAGCGTGCTCGACGTCGAAGTTCCGTTCCTCGAGGGGCCGCTGATACCCGAGGGTCACGAGGACGCGTTTCTGCAGCCGCAACCATCCACGAGACTCGGTACCGTCTACGAACACTGTGTCGCAGCGCTCGAGGCCGGACGTCCCGTAGGCGCGCACGACCTGCCGCTCATGGGAGGCGGCGATTGGAACGACGGCATGAACCGCGTCGGCCTCGGAGGCCAGGGCGAGAGCGTGTGGCTGGCATGGTTCCTCGATGTGACGCTGCGCGCCTTTGCGCCTCTTGCCGAGATGCGTGGAGAGCAAGAGCGCGCCGATGACTACCTCGCGTGGGCAGCCGCCCTGGTCTCGGCCATAGAACGCGAGGGATGGGACGGTGCGTGGTATCGCCGGGCGTTCTTCGACGACGGCACGCCACTCGGCAGCTCGGGCAACGACGAGTGCCGCATCGACGCCATCGCGCAAGCGTGGGCGATGATCTCAGGGCAGGGCGACCGCGACCGGGCTCAGCGCGCTCTCGAGTCCGTCGAGGAGCAGCTCGTGCGCTGGGAGGACGGCCTGGTCTGCCTATTGACGCCGCCATTCGACCACACCGAGAGAGACCCCGGCTACATCAAGGGCTACGTCCCGGGTGTGCGCGAAAACGGCGGTCAATACACGCATGCGGCCACATGGGTCGTGCTCGCCTACGCGCTCATGGGCGACGGCGACGAGGCACTCTCGCTGCTCGACCTCATCAACCCGCTGAACCACACCGGTGACCGCGCCACCACCGAGGTCTACCGCGTGGAGCCATACGTGCTAGCCGCGGACGTCTACGCTGTCGAGCCTCACGTCGGACGTGGTGGCTGGACCTGGTACACAGGCTCTTCCGCCTGGTTCTACCGCGTCGCACTCAACGCGATCCTCGGCCTCGATTTCATCGCAGAGGACGGCAAACGTTATCTGGTGGTGGATCCCTGCATCCCCAAGAACTGGCCGTCTTTCGAGATGGACGTGCGGGTCTCCGGCGCGACCTATAATATCCGCGTCCACAACCCGCGGAGCGTGAACCGCGGCGTCGACCGGGTGACGGTGGACGGTCGAATCGCCGAGAACGGACGGGTGGCACTTGCCGCTGATGGCGAAGACCACGTCGTCGTCGTGACTATGCTTGGCGGCTGACCCGAAGCGGGTCGCGGCTACTGCAGCACGTCACCGTTCGCAACCAACGCCAACGCGCGCCCATGGGTATATGCGTTATGTCACGGCGCGACAAAAGGGGCAGGCTATGGATGTTCTCACCCGTGAGGATCTGACCGCTCTCGCCGTGCGTGGCGAAGGTCGGCGAGTCTCTGTCTACCTGCCCACACATCGCTTCGGTTCTGAGACGCAGGCCGACCAGACAGCGCTGAAGAATGCCCTGCGCACGGCCGAGAACCGCCTGGTCGCCGGCGGCATGCGCTCACCCGACGCCGCCAGATTGCTCGCGCCCGCCCGGGCACTGCTCGACGCCCGCCCGTTTTGGCTGCGCACCGACAAGGGTCTCGCGCTTTTCGTCGAATCTGTGGGTGTTCGCGCCTTCCGCCTACCCGAGGAGTTCTCCCCGCAGGTCATCGTAGACGAACGCTTCCACCTCAAGCCCCTTCTCGGCATCGTCAGCTCCAACCGCCACTTCTGGCTGCTGGCGCTCAGCCAGAAGCACGTGAAGCTCATGCGCGGATCGCGTCACGGGCTCGAAGAGGTCGATCTTGAGGGCGTACCGGACGGCTTGGCCGAAGCACTGCGGTGGGACGACTTCGAGAAGGCATCTCTACAGTTCCACACCGGCACAAGCGGCACTGGCGGAAGACGCCCGGCAGTGTTTCACGGCACCGGCGAGACGGACGCGAAACAAGAGCTTGTCCGCTACTTCCGGGAAGTCGACAGGGGGGTGGCCGAGTACCTGCAGGGTGACGCCGCACCGCTGGTGCTCGCGGGTGTCGACTACCTTCTACCGATCTACCGTGAGGTGAATAGCCATCCGACACTCGTATTGGGGACCGTGAGTGGCAGCCCTGAGAACACGAACCCTGAGACGCTGTTCCAGCAGGCTTGGGAGATTGTACTTCCTGTGTTCGGGGCAAGCCGCGATCAGGCGGCCCGGCGCCTCGGCGAGGCATGGGGCTCCAACAAGACGACCAGTGACCCCGAGACGCTCGTGCCCGCAGCGATGCACGGTCGAGTCGACACCCTCTTCGTCGCAACCGACCGCGAGCTCTGGGGACACTATGACGCCGAGACAGACACGGCGACGATCCACGTCTCGCCACACCCCGGCGACCAAGACTTGCTCGATCTCTCGGCGTTCGAGGCGCTTCTGTCCGGAGCCGAGGTATATGCGGTGCCTGCCGAAGAGCTACCACAAGGTGACGTCCTCGCCGCTATACTGCGCTACTGAGTAAGAGTCGATACCTGCTCGCCAGCGGGAGCCCGCCACCGGGCCTTCGTTGTCTTCTCTTGCCCATATGAAAGGCGGATGCTGGTCTCGCAGTGAACGTTTAGAAGATACTGAACGTTGGGAACGTTATAGGTATCATGTCGTCATGGAGGGAGAACGCGGTGACACCTGATGACCGCGAGAAACGCATGGCCCCCCTGCGAGAGAAACTATCGCGCATGCTCGAGACTGTGGGATTCCCCCATGCGATCTCGCGCATCTACGCAGCGCTGACGATGGCGCCGGGTGAAGGTCTTTCCACGAGCGAGCTCATGGAGGAACTCAGCATCAGCAAGGCCTCTGTTAGCAATGCGATGCAGTTCCTGGTCGGGACCGATCTGGTCCAGAAGTACCGGGTGCCGGGCTCACGCGAGACGTACTACCGCATGCTGAAGGGCGTGTGGGGCGACATCCTCGTGAAGAAGCTCACCGCGACAAGCTACATCACCTCGGTCGTGCGCGAGGCCAAGCAGGGGACCGACTCCCCTGCTGCGCTGGAACGGTTGGACGAGATGGAAGACGTGTACTCCTTCTTCGAGAAGGAGCTCGCAACGGTCATGGACCGCTGGAATGAAAGGATGGGACGATGACAGAAGCCGCCGGGGGTTTTCAGTTTCTGCATGGTGGGCCCGGCTGGACTCGAACCAGCGACCTCACGGTTATCAGCCGTGCGCTCTAACCAGCTGAGCTACGGGCCCACGCGAAACGCTCCGATACCATAGCCCAGCACTGCGGGAGCGTCAAGAATCGCTCCTTGGCCGCTAGACGGAGACCGCCGAGACGGACAGGTAGCGGCGGCGCGGGCCGTCGAACTCGCAGAGGTAGACGCCCTGCCATGTGCCGAGCATCAGGTCGCCGTCGGCCACCGGAATCATCACGCTCGATCCGATCAGGCTCGCTTTGACGTGCGCATCCGCGTTGCCCTCCCGGTGGCGCCACGGCCCTTTCCGGGGAATCAGGCCAGCGAGGCCCTCGAGCAGGTCGGCCGCGACGTCCGGGTCTGCGTTCTCGTTGATGGTGACACCACACGTCGTATGCGGGCAGTAGACCAGCACCCATCCCTCGGCCACACCAATCGCACACAACGCCTGGCGAACCTGCTCGGTCACGTCTAGGGCCTGTTCGCGCTCGACAGTGTGCAGCTCGAACTTCGTCATGACCCCTCCCTCAGAAAAACTTCCAGCCGCCCCGAGAGTATAGTACCCCTCTGCGGGTGGTACCGTACTACTGAGGAACCGAGAGGAGACCGTGTGGTACAGGTCAGCATCGTGAGCGTGAGCGCCGACGCCGTAAGCGGCCAGCCGGTCGTGCTGTTGCGCCCACTTGATGACCCGGGAGCCGAGGGCGGCATCCGGGTTCTGCCCATCTGGATTGGCCTCCCGGAGGCAACCGCGATCCTCATCGCGCTACAGGGAGCCGAGTTCCCGAGACCGATGACGCACGACCTGCTGCTGAGCGTCATCGACGCCACCGGCTTCGTCGTCACTCGTGTCGAAGTCACCCGCCTTGATGGCGGCACCTACTACGCCGCGATCATACTGCGCGGTGAGGAGCGCGAGCTCGCGATTGACGCACGTCCATCGGATTCTCTCGCACTCGCGGTGCGCGCGAGTTGCCCGATTTTCGTGGACGAGAGCGTGCTGTCCGAGGCGGCTGTCATCGTGGAAGACGTCGACGAGGAGCAAGCAGTCGAGGAATTCCGCGACTTCCTCGACCACGTCGATCCGAGCGACTTCATGTCGTAGTGGCGCGCTACGCACGCTCGTCTGACGGCTCCCGCTGACCGAACAGTAGACCGGGCAGATCCGCGATGTCGTCGAGTATGAAATCGGGAGATGCTGCCCTCAGGCGCACGGCATCCGCGACACCCCACGTAACGGCAACCGTGACGGCGCCGGCGGCACGTCCAGCCTCAACGTCGTGTGGGCTATCCCCCACATACGCACAGTTGCCGGCAGGTACGCCGAGAAGCGCGGCGGCGTGAAGCACCGGGTACGGATCCGGCTTGTGTCGCGACACGTCATCGGACGTCACAACGACATCGAAGTAGCCGCCGAGACCAAAGAGTTCGATGCCCCGTAGCGCCATAGGTGTGCTTTTGGAGGTAACGATGCCCATCGGGACTCCTCGGCCATGAATGTCGACAAGCACTCCGAGAGTCCCGGGATAGAGCTTCGCCATCTCGTCATGACACGCGTGGTTGAAAGACCGATACTCGCGCAGCAGCTCCTCGGCCACCTGTTCGCAATCGGTGAACTCATGCATCTGTGCCTTGAGCGGGATGCCCACATTGCGCATCAGTACGTCATCGGGCAGCGCTTTGCCGAACACGACCTCGGTCGCGTGGCGAAACGAGGCGAGGATGTGGTCGATCGTGTCGATGAGCGTGCCATCGAGGTCGAAGAGCACGGCGGTGATGCCGGCGGTCTTCGCGATCACATCGTCTGGGCGAACGTCACTCTTCGTCTTCAAGGTCCTCCGCCACGAACTCCTCGGCCTCGGCCTCGCGAGCGCTGACGCCTGGGATGCGCGCGTTTTCGTCCTCGACCAACACCTGCTGGCCTTCCGGCACCTGGCGCTTGCGCTTCTTGGCTGTCACGCGGGCAATCGCTGTGACACGGTCGGCTTCGGAGACGTTCATGACCTTGACGCCCTGGGTCGAGCGACCCAGCATGCTGATGTCCTCGGCATTCACCCGGATGACAACGCCCTCTTCCGAGATGAGTACGAGCTCGTGACCCGGCATGACTATCTTCATGCCGGCGAGACGCCCCTTCTTAGGTGTGACCTGTATGGTCTTGACGCCCATGCCGCCACGCTTCTGTACTGGGTATTCGCTAATCTTCGTGCGCTTGCCGTACCCGCGCTCGGTCACAACAAACAGCTCTGATTCCCGTGGCGCGATCTCCATGCCAAGCACGTAATCGCCCGCCTTGAGATTCATGCCCTTGACGCCCATCGTGTCACGACCCATCGGGCGGGCGTCTTGCTCTCTCCAAACAATCGCTTTGCCCTCGGCAGACACCATCACGACATTCTGGTCGTCGGCTGTCCGACGGACCGCAATGAGCTCGTCTTTCTCGCGCAGGTTGATCGCGATGATACCGTCGCGGCGAGACCGATTGTATGCCTCCATAGCAGTCTTCTTCACGAGGCCGTTGCGGGTGGTGAACAGCAGGTACTCGTCCTCTGCGAACTGCCTCGTCGTAATGACGGCGGCGATTCTCTCGTCCTGCGCGAACGGCAGCAGGTTCACGACTGCGGTGCCGCGTGCATGCCGTGAGCCAATCGGCAGCTCGTGCACCTTGAGGCGGTACACCTTTCCTTTGCTCGAGAAGAAGAGCACGTAGTCGTGCGTCGAGCTGATGAACAGGTGTTCGACGAAATCATTCTCTTTGAGGTTCACGCCAGCTTTGCCCTTGCCGCCACGCTTCTGCTGGCGGTAGGTCGCAACCGGCAGACGCTTCACGTAGCCGGCCTGCGTGATCGTGACGACCATGTCCTCTTCCGCGATGAGATCCTCGACGTCTAGGTCTTTTGCTGCTGCGGTGATCTCGGTACGGCGCTTGTCGGCGAACTTGGCGCGAATCTCGGCCATCTCGTCCTTGATGATCTGGAGCACAACGCCGATGTCGCCAAGCACCTTCTTGTACCAGGCGATCTTCTCGCGCAATTCCGTGAGTTCATCTTCAATCTTGTGACGCTCGAGACCAGTCAGACGGCGCAGGCGCATCTCGAGAATGGCGTCGGTCTGTGCTTCGGACAAACTAAATCGCTTAATCAGTCGCGTCTTCGCCTCGGTGTCGTCCTTGCTCGACTTGATGATCTTGATGACCTCGTCGATGTTGTCGAGCGCGACGATGTAGCCCCCGAGGATATGTGCCCGCTCCTCTGCCTTACGCAGATCGTACTTGGTCCGGCGGGTGATGACGTCCTTCTGGTGTTCCACGTAGTAATGGAGCATCTGCTTGAGTGTGAGCGTCCGCGGAACGCCATCAACGAGCGAAATCATGATGACGCCGAAGCCAGTCTCCAATGACGTGTGCTTGTAGAGTTTATTCAACACCACTTGCGGGATTGCGGTCTGCTTCAGCTCAACAACGACTCTCATGCCCTTGCGGTCTGATTCGTCACGCAGATCCGATATCTCGGTCAACTTCTTCTCGCGTACGAGGTCCGCAATCTTCGTCACGAGTTTCGATTTATTCACCGTGTAGGGAATCTCGCTGATGATGATCCGCATGCGTCCCGTCGATGTCTGTTCAATATGCGCCTTACCGCGCACTTTGATGCTGCCGCGTCCCGTCTCATACGCGCTGCGGATACCGTCCCGTCCCATGATGATGCCACCGGTCGGGAAGTCAGGGCCCGGCATGATCTGTATGATCTCGTCGAGCGAGACCTCCGGGTTGTCGATGAACAGTGTTACCGCATCGATTGCCTCGCCCAGATTGTGCGGCGGAATGTTCGTGGCCATACCGACGGCGATACCGGACGAGCCGTTCACCAGCAGGTTCGGGAAGCGCGCGGGCAGCACGAGCGGCTCCGTGAGTGACTCGTCGTAGTTGGGGCCGAAGTCGACCGTCTCTTTGTCGAGGTCCCGCAGCAGCTCTATTGCTATCTTGTGCAGGCGCGACTCCGTGTAGCGCATCGCCGCCGCGGAGTCACCATCAACTGAACCGAAGTTGCCGTGGCCATCGACGAGCGGCGCCCGCAGCGAGAAGTTCTGCGCCATGCGCACCATCGTGTCGTAGACGGCGCTGTCGCCGTGCGGGTGATACTTACCAATGACTTCACCAACGGTCCAGGCGGATTTCTTGTGCGGCCGCGTCGGCGTGAGCCCGGACTCATTCATCGCATAGAGGATGCGCCTGTGGACCGGCTTCAGCCCGTCGCGCACATCGGGCAACGCACGCGCGACGATGACGCTCATCGAGTACTCGAGGAATGAGTTCCTCAGCTCTTGCTCGATATCGATCGGTAGAATGCTGGACGCCGCGATCGGTTCAGTCACAGTCTGTTCTCCTCGTCTGACCTGCCATCACAAGTTGTACTTACGCCACAGCAACACGGCGAACGCGATCATCATAAAGCCCCACGCCATAACAAGCAGCGATGCCATCATCTGCAGGGCTCCCGCCCCAGGTCCGGCCTTACCGAGGAGAATCCCCGACCACACAACAAACCCGAGTCCCCCGGCCGCAAGGAGAGCCATCACCGCATTCGTGAGTCCCTTATACTCCCCTACAGCCCGTGGCTCTTCTTCCCGAAGCCCGGCTACGAGCTCTTCGAGCTGCGCTGCCGGAATCACGTGCTCTCTCTCCTCGTCCTGCTGGGCCGGCTGCTCTGGCACCGCCGGCCGCACGGAACTCTCGGACACTTCTTGCTCCTGAACCGGGTCGCACTCCGCATGAAGCTCGGCTAGGGCCTGATTCAGCGCCGCCTCTTTCTCCCGCTCCTCGCGCTGTCGCTGGAAACGCTTGAAGGCGTCCTGCTCCCAGGGTGGCGGCTCGAACTGCCGTCTGTGTCGACGCTCCTGGCCGCCGTTCATCTTCCGAGCATCTCCTCGCCGTATCCACGTCGGACGTCATCACACGTCCAAGTAGCGCACGTTCTTGGCATGACGCTGGATGAACTCCCTGCGCGGCTCCACCTGATCACCCATAAGGTCGACGAAAGCCTCCTCGGCCGCAAGAGCGTCGTCGAGCGTGATCTGTAGTAGCGTGCGGCGCTCCGGATCCATCGTTGTCTCCCATAGCTGCTCAGGATTCATCTCGCCGAGGCCTTTGTAGCGCTGGATGCTGTACTTCGTTCCTTCGGATAGTCTGGCGAGCATCTGCTGGAGTTGTCTGTCGCTGTATGCGTACTCATGCTTCTTCCCTACGCTCAGCCTGAAGAGTGGCGGCTGCGCGATGTAGATGTAGCCCGCGTCGATGAGCTCGCGCATGTAGCGATAGAAGAACGTGAGGATCAGGCAGCGAATGTGTGCGCCATCCACGTCGGCGTCGGTCATAATGATCGCTTTGTGGTAGCGCGCCCGCTCGAGATCGAACTCCTCGGCCACGCTTGTTCCAAGGGCGGTGATCATCGCCTGGATCTCCTCTGAGGCCAGGGCGCGGTTGATGCCCGCCTTCTCAACATTGAGAATCTTGCCCCTCAGTGGCAGGATCGCTTGGAACGAGCGGTCGCGGGCCTGTTTGGCCGAGCCCCCCGCGGAGTCACCCTCGACAAGGTAGATCTCGGTGAGCGAGGCCTCCTTGATCGAGCAGTCCGCGAGCTTGCCGGGCAGCGTCGAGCTCTCAAGGAGGCCCTTGCGCCGAGTGAGTTCGCGGGCCTTGCGCGCCGCCGCCCTTGCTTTAGACGCCTGAGCCGCTTTGCCGACAATCGCGCGAGCGGGCCCAGGATGCTCTTCTAGGTACTCTGAGAGATACTGCGTCACAGCCGACTGGACGAAGGAGCGCATCTCGGTGTTGCCCAACTTTGTTTTCGTCTGCCCTTCGAACTGTGGGTCGCGCAGTTTGACTGAGATGACCGCCGTCAACCCCTCCCGTATGTCCTCGCCGGAGAGGTTGTCGTCTTTCTCTTTCAGGATGTTCTGGCGCCGCGCGTAGTCGTTAACGGTTCTCGTGAGGGCGTTCTTGAAGCCATCGAGATGCGTGCCGCCCTCGTGGGTGTTGATGTTGTTCGCGAATGCAAGCACGGCCTCCGAGTAGCCCGTGTTCCACTGCATGGCGACTTCGACAACACCTTCTTCGCCCTCGGCCTCAAAGGAGACCACTTTGGCGTGGGTGGATTCCCTTTTCTCATTGAGATATTTCACGAAGTCGACAATGCCGCCGCTATAGCGGAAATCAGCGCGGCGCGGCTCAAGTTCGCGTTCGTCGATCAAGACGATCTTGAGGTTCTTGTTGAGGAAGGCTGTTTCTCGCATGCGAGACGCGAGGGTGTCCCAGGAGAACTCAAGCTCCTCGAATATCTCCCCGTCCGGCCAGAAGGTGATGGTTGTGCCGGTGGTCTTGCTCTTACCGGTGGCCAGCAATGGACCCACGGGCTTGCCGTATTTGTATGTCTGCGACCAGATCTTGCCGCTGCGTTTGACCTCGACATCAAGCTGCTTGGAGAGCGCGTTGACAACAGAGACGCCGACGCCATGGAGGCCCCCCGCGACCTTGTATCCCTCTCCCCCGAACTTACCTCCAGCATGCAGGAGGGTAAGAACGACTTCTACTGCCGGCTTACGGTACTTGGGGACGTTGTCTACGGGGATGCCGCGGCCGTCGTCGACAACGGTGACCGAGCTGTCTTGGTGGATGGTGACCTCGATGGTTGTACATACGCCCGCAAGGGCCTCGTCGACCGAGTTATCTACCACTTCATAGACGAGGTGATGCAGGCCCTTGGGGCCAGTCGAGCCGATGTACATACTGGGACGTTTACGAACCGCTTCAAGCCCCTCGAGAACCTGGATGTCCTTGCCAGAATACGAGCTTTTGGGCACTAAGAACTCCTTCTTATCGGCGCGCGATAGTGGGCTCTATGCGGGGCGGCCTACCCCACAAGATGTTGTTGTTGGGCCTTCTTCAGTATACCACAAGCGGTATCCTCATGAGCCCGAATTGGCATCCCTGGGGCTCTCTGGGGCCTTCTGCGCCGTGTTGCGGGCGCGCGCCCCCTTTTTCCTCTCTAGGTCTTTGATCATGACCCTAAGGGCCTTCTCTTGTAGCTCTGGATCAGGAACTGCCTCCGCCATATATTGGGCTTGTCTTAACTCCTCTACCGAGAGGGCCAGCGACTGTACCTCATCCGGCCGGTAGTACTCCTCGTCTTCTTCGCGAGAGGCCTCCCAGCGCCGCTCCTCCTGTACCTTCTTGGACACAGTGAAACGAATGGCCCTTACTGAGTCCTTACCGATTCGTGCGTTGATGTTCTCCCTCAGCCGCTCAGCCATCAAAGTCAGCTCGTTTGCCCATGTTGGAGAATCAACGAACACAACGAGCTCCCGCGCGCGCATCGCAAAACCCTTGGTATGTTTGGCAATCTCCACACCGGCCACTTCTTCCCATACTTGGATTGCCTGGGACTCGTGCCTTCTGCCCTGTGGGTCAATCCGCGAGAGGACATGTTGGCCAAGGTCCCCAATCGACTCAGTCTTCCTTCGTCTCGCCACAATCAACTCCGCTGTATCTCGACGATGCACGCCTGCGTCAGCAGGGCGGGATCAAAGTATGCCGTGTTGGTGGTGGTGACGAACGTCTGCACCCCGCTCTGCATGAGTCCCGTGAGCGCCGCCCGGCGTGATGAGTCGAGCTCCGACATCACGTCATCGAGTAGCAAAACGGGCGTTTGGTGCGCAACGTCCTCAATAACCTGGACCTCGGCCCACTTCCACGCAAGGGCTATCGTGCGCTGTTGGCCCTGAGATGCGAAAGCCCTGGCGTCTCTGCCGCCGATTTCGAAGACCACATCATCACGGTGCGGCCCAACGAGTGTTGTCTGCCGGGCCAACTCTTCACTCTTGCATGCGGTTAGGGCGTTTTTAAACATCTCTTGTGCCTCTTGCTGCGTGATGGTGGTGTCGTGTGGGACTTTTCCAAGAACGCGTGATTCGTAGTGCAGCCCTAATTGTTCTCCGGCGGCGAGCTCTTCGTACAGGTTGCTCACGTCCCCGGCTATTCGCTGTAGAAGCCTACGCCTATGCACGCACAATGAAGACCCGAGCGTAACGAGCTGCTCGCTGAGGGCGCCGAGGGTCTCGCTGCTATAGTGGCCCTCTCTTAGAATGGCGTTGCGTTGTTTTACGGTTCGCGCATAGTCGCGCCTGATGCTGCCGTAGGTTCTTGAGAGTTGCTCGCCTAGATCATCGATTGCGGTCCGCCTGTGTTCCGCGGGGCCTTTTGCCAGAATGAGGTCGTCTGGGGTGAAAATGACGCTTGGAATCACGCCGGCGATGTCGGAGAACCTGCGTTTAGTCGAGCCATTCAAACAATACGAGCGGACCCCGTCTGCTGTAATCAGCACATCTATCGTTGACGCCGCCCCGTCTCTGGCGGCGGTTAATCTAAGCCTTGCGGACTCATCGCCCCACCGCACAACGTCCGCCCATTTCGGATTTCTAAAAGAGCGTCCTGTTGTGAGTAGTTGGATAGCCTCGATGGCGTTGGTCTTACCTGCAGCGTTGGGACCAACCAAAACGGTCAGGCCGGGGTTGGGCTCTATGGTGAGCTGTTCGTAGTTTCTGAAGCGCGCTATGTCGAGTCTTGCTATCAACACACGAGGGCGCCCGTCATCCAAGACGGACCGGCATAAGCAGATAGGTGAAGTCGTCGTTGTCCGCTGACTTGATGATGCCCGGCTTCAAAGGACTTACAATCTCAAGGGCCACCTTCTGGCCTTCTACTGTAGAAACACCGTCCAACAAGTAGGCGTGGTTGAAGGCCATCTCGACATCTTCGCCGGTTGGCTGGATTTCGATATCTTCTTTAGCCTCTCCGACATCCTGGGTCTGCGCGGTCAGCGTCAGGGCGCGTTCGTTACCATTCACGGCTATTCGAAGCGGCGCATTGTGTTGCGCGAGTAGAGACACTCTCTTGATCGCCTCGATGAACTCGCCCCTGTCAACGACCACCCTGGTCTCATATGCCTTCGGTATAAGCTGGCGGTAATTTGGGAAGGACCCCTCGATTCGACGAGAGATGAATACTGTATCCCCAAAGCCGAAGACGACCTGGTTGTCGGAGACGCCCAGGGATACCTGCTCGCCCGCGGGGGCAAGTCGGGCTACGTCTTCGATCGCGCGCCCGGGTATCACAACGTCCACTTCGCCCGTTATGCCTTCAATTACCACTTCTTTCAAACAGAGCCTGTAGGAATCTGTGGCGACCATACGGAGGGTTCCTCCCTCAACAACGACAAGGACGCCCGTAAGGATTGGGCGCGTTTCATCTCTACTGACCGCCCTTGAGACTTGATGAACCACCCGTGAGAACACGTCGCTAGGCAGCGAGATAGACTCATTGGGTGACGCCTCAGGGAATCTCGGAAAGTCCTCTGGTGATAGGGTCTTCATATTAAACGAAGACTGCCCACAGGTGACTGCTGCAAACCCGGGGGTGGTTGTATCGATAGTCACTGCAGCCTCAGGGAGACTCCGCACGATATCAGTCAGTAGTTTTCCTGGTATTACGGTCTGCCCGGTCTTTTCAACACGGGCTTTTGTTTTCGTCTTGATTGATATCTCAAGGTCCGTCGACTGAAGAATCACTGTGTCATCAATCGCGGAGATGTGGATTCCGGACAGGATTGGGAGTGTTGTTCTTGAAGAGAGTCCTTTTGATACAGCCGAGAGTGCTTCGAGGAGTTCTCCCCGGGCAACAGAGATCTTCATTACTAGTCCTCTCTTTCAATAACTACTAGTAGTAATAGTAGTAATAGTGTGGATGGTGTGGATAAGATCGGTTTTCACATGTCTTGGACGGTGTATCCATTGTTAACTACCTGTTGAACAACTGTCCCTCCTTATACACACCATCCACAGGCGCCCCACTTTTCCACAGAATATAGTCTTTATCCCCACGCATATCCCCCGCTCACCCACAGCCTTAATTTCGTTGTTTCACGAGGTTTGTGAGAGTCTGGATTTGATTGTAGACCTCCCGCTGCTCATTCATGAGTTTCTGAATCTTGCTGGTGGCATGCATAACGGTCGTGTGGTCTCGGCCACCAAACTCACTCCCTATCCTCGGCAGAGAAAGATCCGTGAGCTCCCGAGAGAGATACATGGCTATCTGCCGCGGATAGACGATAGCCTGTGATCGCTTATTACCAACAAGCTCCGTCTTCGTGATGCCATAGAGCTTACACACCTCTTGCTGAATCACCGAGACAGAGATGGGCTTCAAGCTGCGTTCCGGGAAGATATCTTTGAGAACGCTGCGGGCGAGATCGATATCTATTGCGTGTCTTGTCAGTGAACTGAACGCGACGACACGGATCAATGCCCCCTCCAGCTCCCGAATATTGGACGAGATGCGGTCGGCCACAAAGGAGAGAACCTCGCTTGGGACGACAAGGTTCTCCGCCTCGGTTTTTCTATGAAGAATAGCGATTCGCGTCTCGAGGTCCGGTGGTTGAATATCGGTGATTAACCCCATCTCAAACCTGCTCCGCAGGCGGTCTTCTACGCTCCCGATGTCTTTCGGGGGCCCATCTGACGAAAGAACAATCTGTTTACCCGCCTGCTGTAGAGTATTGAAGGTGTGAAAGAACTCCTCCTGTGTCCCCTCTTTGCCGGCAAGGAATTGAATGTCGTCCACCAGAAGCACATCGTTCGTGCGGTAACTGCGGCGGAAGCCCTCAATGCGACTCTTGTCACGATTACCAATCGAGTTGATGAAGTCATTAGTGAATTGCTCGGTGGACACATACTTCACATTCATGTAGGGGAAGCTCGTTTTCACATAATGTCCGATGGCTTGGAGTAGATGTGTCTTACCGAGACCCACGCCTCCATATATAAAGAGAGGGTTGTATGCTCCGCCGGGCGTTTCTGCAACAGCGAGAGCCGCAGCGTGAGCGAAACGGTTAGAAGAACCCATAACGAACGAATCAAACGTGTACTTTGGATTGAAGTCGCCCCCGGCCGCCCCCCTCGCTCGGGTCTTCTCCTCCTGTTCAGGGTGGGGCATCACGGTTATGGGTTCGGGTTCGGGTTCGGGAGGCGTTGGATTTGGCGGCTCCCCGATAACGCGGAACGAAACCGACATTGACTGGCCGGTAACTTGTGCCAAGGCGGAGGAGAGAAGCCCCGCATACCGGGACTCCAACCAGTCACGCGCGAAGTCATTCTGTACAGAGACAACCATCGTCTCATCGACCAGGCCAATGGGCGCAGTGTGCTCAAACCACGTCTTAAAAGTGGGCGTGTTGAGCTCCTGGCGGACGACGTCAAGGGTGTCTTGCCAGACTTGTTGAACCTCCATAGCCACCTCTAACCTATCCATTGAAGAGGGCGTCCAGGCAATGGACTCCTCTGGCGGAGAGTGCCCGCTTGCCGGTTTCATCCGAGGAGATAAGACCTTCGGCCTCAAGTGAGGCCAAGTCACGATATGCGGTGGAAAGCCCAACACCGAGCTCCCTAGAGACGACCGTTGGGCCCACAGAGCCAAACTCCATAGTCAACGACAAGACCTGCTTCTGCCGAGTCGACAGAGAAAGGGCGCCTTCATCAACAGGAGACGAACTCGCCCCAGCGGCGCTCTCTTCCGGAGCGCTCACAGGTATCGTTCCTAGGGTGACGACGGTCCCGCGCTCGAGGTTGTCTTCGATAATGATCGTTCCGCCCGCGAAGCCAAGGCACTCCTTTGCCACAGGAAGGCCGGAGCCGACCCCTTTGATAATCCGCTTCATCTCGTCACTGGCGGTGGAGAATCCAGGCTGGAAAGCCCTGTCCTTGTCACCAATCCCTGGCCCTTGATCGGCGAAACGAATCGTGTTACCCCCATCAAGCACCGACACAACGACCTCATCGAAGCGCGCGTGTATCAAGTTCTCCACAATCTCGCGTATGACAACGTACGGAAGAGCTCCCCCAGCATCGTGCGAGAGCTGGTATGTCCTAGAGGACAACACCTCGATCAGCGCACGCGGGTTCTCGCCAAAAACTTCTTCAACCCGAGGAGGAGCGGCAAGAGAGTCATAGACCGCGATCCGGACGGGAGGGGCACCCATATCTGCGGTGCGGTTGACCGGGTGCGGCAGAGAGCCGTCCGCCACCGGTGGGCCAATAGGGCGCACCGGTGAGACGGGAGTGTTCCCAAAAAAGGTCTTCACGCCCCCCCCTCTCATTCACCAGCGCCGCACTTCCACAGAGTTATCAACAACAAACCCACAACTTCCAGTCGGACAACGCGCAGGTCGCGAGCGTATCCGCAACCCTCCCCTTGTACTCAAACCCTGTTCTGTGGAAGTGTGGCAACTGCGCTTTTCCATCTTATCCACAAGACTTTCCACAACTGTGGATATCCTTTCACCCAACAACCCCACTCGTTTAATAAATGCGCTGGTGACAGCGATTCAAGGCTCTCCCGAGGCTTCCATGGGGCTTCTCGCGTTCCAAAGTTGTGGACAGAGGCGAACCTCTGCTGATCACAGCCGAAAAGCCTGTGGATAAACGAGTTGTTACACCGGCGCGCATCTACCGGGAGGGGTTCCTATGGGTGCCACACAGGGCTTTTTCAAGGTAACTTGGGGTCCCTGGGGGCCCCCGTGAGGTAGCGCTGATTTTAGCAAACGCCCCCCGATTGGACAACGCGTGCGACAAGGTTATCCACAGGCTCCGCAAGAGCGAATCCTGGGTTTTCCACACTATCCACAGATTTTGGACTTTTTTTCAGCAAGACAAAGGAAGGAGACGGGAGATTGCCGAGCAGTCTACGGAAAGCGCCGCGGGGTACTTCGTTGACACCCATTCTCTAGCACGGCTATAATCACCGGGCTTGGCGTCCGGGCGACGGACGTCACCGAACGGAGGAATACAGTGAAGAGGACATACCAGCCAAACAACCGGAAGCGTGCCAAGACGCACGGCTTCCGCAAGCGCATGTCGACAAAAGCGGGCCGCGCAGTTATTGCCGCTCGTCGCCGCAAGGGCCGCAAAGTCCTATGCCCGAGCGCGGCATAGCGGCGAGCGGCCTTCGGGCCGGGACTTGTTGCAGTGCACATGCACACCATCACCGCACCCAGTGACGTCGACCGGCTCTTCCATGACGGTGCGCGAGCGGCCAGGCACACGCTTGTCGTACTGAGCGCACCCACCCACGAATCACGCGACCCAAGCCGGGGCCGCGTGATTTTTGTCGCCGGGAAGAAACTTGGTGGAGCGATACTGCGGAACCGGTGCAAGAGAGTACTACGGGAAGCCTGTCGGCGCCTTGGTGGGCCGTGGGCCGGCTACGACGTGGCGCTGATCGCCCGAAATATCACAGCGACAGCAGATACTCGTAGGCTCGATGATGATTTGGGCGCAGCCCTTAGACAGCTCGGAGTCATCCCGTGAGGTGGGTTCGCGCGCTCGCCGTCTTCCCCATCAAGGTCTATCAGCGACTCATTTCGCCACTAGCGCCATCTACGTGCCGGTTCCAGCCGACCTGCTCGGCATACGCCGTGGCAGCGATAGATCGGTACGGCGTCTTCCAGGGAGGGTGGCTTGCGCTGAAGCGAATAGGTCGCTGCCACCCGTGGAATCCCGGCGGGCACGACCCCGTGCCATAGCGCGAGTTGCGCGCGGCGCATATCATACAGAGAAATGAGAACGACACGGCGACCCCCGGTGTGGCCCCCGGAGTGGATTCCAGAGCTGGGATCCTGGCGCCGCGCCTAGAAGGAGGTAGTTCGCAGAGTGCTTGAGCCTATCGAGAGATTCCTGTTTGAGATACTCCAGTACTTCTATGGTTGGGTTGGCGACTACGGGGCGGCCATCATCCTGCTCACGATTGCCATACGCTTGGTCCTCTTCCCCCTCACGCAGAAGCAGACGAAGTCGACGTATGAACTTCAGCGTATCCAGCCCAAGATCAAAGCGCTACAAGCAAAGCACAAGGGCAACAAGGAGAAGCTGCAGGAAGAAACTTTGAAGTTCTACCAGGAGAACAAGGTCAACCCGCTCGGCGGCTGTCTCCCACTGCTGCTCCAAATGCCTATCTTCTTCTCGTTGTTCCGAATGCTGGGGTCAGTGACCAAAGACAAGAAGCTCATCCCAGGTCTTCTTTTGGCCTACATCGCGTCGCTGTCCGCAGCTGAGGCCGAAGCGGCTCGCAGATTCTGGATAATTCTGCCAGATATTACCAAGGCTCCCAAGGATGTATTTGCCACAGACGGTCTTATGGCGGCCCTCCCGTACATTATCTTCGTCGCCCTCTTCGGTCTCAGTATCGTTGTTCCACAGCTCATCCAGCCTGGCGAACGTCAGCAGAAGATGATCGGCATCTACATGGGTGTCTTGATGCTCTGGTTTGGCTGGATTACACCCGCCGGCGTCTTGATCTACTGGGTCACGCAGTCAGTCCTGGCAGTCGTCCAGCAACTCATGACAATGCGTTACTACAAGACGCACGAATCCGAGGCCTAACCCCGGGCGCCGCGTCGTCGGGGCGCCCGTTCTCAGCAAGGAGACATCCAGATGATCAAGAGAACCGAGACAGAGGGGCCTTCCGTTGCGGAGGCGCTGGACGCAGCGCTTGAGGAGATGGGTGTCCAGCAGGACATGGTGGAGTATGAGGTTCTTGCTGAGCCCGGGAGACGCATGTTCGGAATAAAGTCCGACAAAGCTGCCCGTGTCGCAGTTTGGCTCAAGCCGGAGGCCGAGAGATCTCTTGAGACAATCGAGGCCGAGGAACCGGAAGATGAGGCACGCCCCACTGAGTGGGTCGAAAAAGAGCCGGAAGAGTTTACGGACGAAGAACTTGATGCCATTGCGGACACCGCGGTCAAGGTCGTGAATGACGTAGTGCGTTGCTATGGCCTTGAGCCCAGCGTGGAAGAGTATGAAGGCGATGAGGGGGAGATTATCCTCGACATCGTCGGCGACGACCTTGGCATTCTTATCGGCCGCCACGGCAAAACACTCGACGCGCTACAGGTTATCGTCTCGGCGATCACCAACCGCCGAATCGAGCGCAGACACCCCGTGTTGGTCGATGTGTCGGGCTATAGGCACCGCCGCCGGATGAAGGTGGAGGAGATTGCTCGGCGCGCCGCAGAGCGCGCCTCTCGGCAAAGTCGTCCGGTGGAACTTCGGCCCATGACCAGCTTCGAGCGTAAAGTTGTGCATATGGCGCTGCGCGATGACCGCAGGGTAAGCACGGCAAGCGATGGCGTGGAGCCATTCCGCCACGTGGTCGTGTCGCCGCAGTAGCGCCTAGCACGTCAGCAGGAAAGGGGCCCTTAGGCCCCTTTTTGCTTCCCCAGGTCTTACGTTGCGACCCCCGTGCAAGTATCGAGCAACTTACGCACCGTCGACTGGGTGATGCAAGTAAATGGCGCGGAGCCGAAACCCAATCCCGGAAATGTGACGAGGTTCCAATCGGGAAGCCCCACAACGCCAAGGCGAGCGCTGAATACCCACCAGAGCGCTTCTGTGCCGCGTCGCAACAGCTCGGTTTATGAATGGGAGGCTAAACCGCTAGCGCGAGAAGTCTAGTTCCGCGCACAAGGTGACCCAGGTGGGCGGACCGTGGACTTCAGTCAAAGATCGTGGCGGATGGGGTAAGGTGCGTTTCCCGCGAAACAGAGAATACGAGAATCGAAACGAAGTCACGCGATACAGTGCCAAAGGAAGGGTGGTCGGTGAAAGCGGCCTTCGGAGCATCGTGGGGAGTAGAATGGCTTGCTCTTTCGCCACGGCAGCGGGAGAATGTTTCACGTGAAACAATGCAGGGCGATGTTTCACGTGAAACATTCGGCAATTGGAGCCGCGACAGGTGTCTGAGATCGACCACGAAACCATAATCGACCGGGGGCTGCTGAGTCGCAGGCTCCTGGAAATTAACGTTGTCGCAAATGACGCGCAAATAGAGTGTTTGGCGGTGCACGCTGAGGCGGTCCTGGAGCGCAACAAGAACCTGAATCTCACGCGAATCACGGAGCCAACCCAGGTCATCCGCCTCCATATTGCTGATTCGGCGACTGCTCTTGAATTCATAGACGCCTCTCCCCCGGGCGGAGTCGCCGACCTGGGTTCGGGCGCAGGCTTCCCCGGTGTGCCAGTTGCGATTCTTCGAGACAGGCCAGTGACCCTCGTCGAATCAGTCAGGAAGAAGGCCTCCTTCTTGCGTGAGCTGTGTGAGATGTTGGGCTTGGACATGCGGGTTGCGGGTTGTCGGACGGAAGAGCTGACACTTGAAGAACGCGAGAGGTTTGCGGTAGTGACCGCGAGGGCGCTGTGCAGTTTGCCGTCACTGGTCGAACTGGCAGCGCCTCTTCTTACTATCAATGGTGTTCTCGTGGCGCTGAAGGGCTCCCCCACTAAGGAAGAGATTCGTTCTGGAGAAATAGCGGCGAAGCTTTGTGGTTTCGATCCAGAAGAAGTAGCGCGGTTCGTTCTGCCGGGTGGCGCCGAGGAGCGAACAATATTCACCTATCGATTGAACCGAAAACCCCAGGTCAGGCTTCCACGTCGACCGGGCATGGCGCAGAGGCATCCTCTTGCCTGACGCCCGCTTCCGCTGAACCGGATTGTTGCCTATACTGGCATAGATGCAGGCATATTGAGGAGGAGTGGTGGACGAGGGTCAGGAACCCGGAGGCAATGGGACGAGGGTCTTCGCTATCGTGAACCAGAAGGGCGGGGTGGGGAAGAGCACCACCGCAGTGAATCTGGCAGCTGGGCTGGGGGAACAGGGCGCCCGCGTACTGCTCGTCGACCTTGACCCCCAAGGAAACGCTACATCTGGCTATGGGATGGACAAGAACCAGCGCCAGGCGTGCATCTATAATGCTCTGCTAGGAGACACGCCCATCGAAGAGCTGATCGAACCGGTCGCAGTCGAACACGTGTTCGTTATACCGGCAACGATTCAGCTTGCTGGGGCCGAGATTGAGCTTGTACCAACGTTCAATCGCGAGAGTAGGCTTAAGAACGTCCTGGCACCGGTCATCGGTGATTTCGACTATGTGATTATCGACAGCCCGCCCTCTCTGGGATTGCTCACGGTGAACGCACTAACTGCGGCGCAGGGCGTGGTTATCCCGGTCCAATGCGAGTACTACGCGCTTGAGGGGCTATCGAAGCTGCTCGAAAGCATCCGCCTGGTCAAGACTCATCTGAATGAATCCTTGGAGATCTTCGGAGTGCTCATGACGATGTACGACGCTCGAACGCGTCTATCTGCCCAGGTTGTCGCGGAGGTCAGGGACTTCTTCGCCGAGAAGGTGTTCGACACAATCATCCCGAGGAGCATACGTCTATCTGAGGCTCCCGGCTTCGGGCAGCCCGTGACAATATACGATCGGTCGGGACGGGGCGCAGAAGCGTACCGCAGTCTAGCGAAGGAAGTGATTGGCCGTGTCTAAGCGAGGACTGGGGAAGGGCCTGTCCGCTTTGATTCCCGGTGCGGGCCAAGAGGTCGGCGGCGGCGAACTCCATGAGCTTCCAATCGGCATGGTCACGCCTAATCCAGGCCAACCACGGACAACCATGGACGAAGAGCAGATATCTGAGCTGAGCGACTCGGTCAAGAAGGTTGGCATTCTCCAGCCGATTATCGTGCGGCCGCTGGGTGATGGCTATCAGATCATCGCAGGTGAAAGGAGATGGAGGGCTGCCAAAGCTGCAGGCCTCGAGAGGGTCCCCGTGCGTATCATGGTTTCCTCGGAGACTGAGGCGCTGGCAATCGCGCTGATAGAGAACCTGCAGCGCCAGGATTTGAACGCAATCGAAGAGGCCCGAGGCTACAGGAAGTTATTGACAGAATATGGCATGACGCAGGCAGAGCTTGCCGACAGGGTTTCGAAGTCTCGGTCCGCGGTAACGAACACGCTCCGTCTCCTAGACCTACCGGAGGAAGTGCAAGAGCTCTGCTACGGGGGGAAGCTGAGTCCCAGCCACGCCCGCGCGATTCTTGCCGTCCCGGATGAGGCGCTGCGCATCAGGCTCGCCTTGAAGCTCGTTGACGAAGGTCTTTCCGTGCGCGAGGCGGAGAATCTCGCTCGCCTCTACGCAGCGGGGCAGACTGCCGACAGGTTGCCGCGACCGGTGACTCCCAAGTCGTATAAAGTCGTCGCGCGCAAACTGCGGCGCCTACTGGACACCACGGTTCGCGTTCGGCTGACCGCAAAGAAGGGGAAGATCGAGATCGATTTCCACAGCGAGCAAGAACTCGAGCGCATATTCCGGCTGCTCACAGAGGGAGAAGTGATATCAGGGAGGGCTGACGCATGAGGACTCGGCGTCTGGAATATTTTGCCATTGGAGTAATCGTTGGGGCCGTAGCTGGGGCCATAGCCGGTCTCCTGTTCGCACCCGAGAGCGGTGCTCGTACGCGGCGGAAACTTGCCAATGAAGCGCTACGGGTGGCCGATGTGGCGCGTACGATTGCCGAGCGCGCCGAGCACACAGCCGAACTCGTTGGTGAGCGCGTCGACCACTACCTCGGTCGCGATGAGCAAGTCGCATGGCGTAAAGTCCGCGAGATTCGCGAGGGAGTCCAACGCTACTCCCGCACGGTGATGTCTTCGTGATGTCAGACCGGGGCGATACGATTCCTCTGTGATAAGGGGGATTTGTGAGTCTACACATCGTCACAGGGGCTGCCAACACGGGGAAGACCGGGGTGATTCACGGGGCTGTTCGCGCGGCATCGAGTCGGCGTGGGACAGCCGTCCTCCTCCTTCCCGCAGTTCCCGACGTCCGCCGCGCTCAGAAGGAGCTTTCTGCCGACTGCGCCCTCGGTCTTTCGGTAAGCGGGTTCGACTCGTTCCTAGACACGCTGTGGGCGCGGCTTTGCGATGGGCGATCCATCGTGGGCCGCACACAGAGACTGCTTCTCATCGAGAAAGCCGTAGCGGCAAGCAATCTGTCCCTGCTTGGCGAGTCCTCGCGTCGCCCCGGCTTCATGAGGCTGACCGAGAGTCTCGTTGTGCGAAGAGTGTGCGGTTTTCGGGATCCTACGCCCGGTCATTTCGCGTGACGCTGGCTGAGCTGTCCACACGCTGCGTCGATGTCTACCCCACGTTCGCTGCGCACGGATGTCTCGATACCCGAGGTCTCAAGACGACGTGCGAACTCACGCACGCGGCGGTCGGCGGGCTTCTGGGCGCCGGTTCCGGACACGGGATTCACTGGGATGAGGTTCACATGGCACAGGAGGCCTCGCCCGAAGCTCACGAGCGCCTCGAGCTCCCGATCGCCGTCATTGACGTTCTCGATGAGTGCATACTCGAGTGTGACTCGTCGGCCGGACGCCTCGGTGTAGGAGCGCAGCGCTTCGCGCAGCTTGAGCAGTGTGAAGCCGCGCACCCCGGGCATGAGCCGGTCTCGCGTCTGTTGTACAGCCGAGTGCAGTGATACCGCGAGCGTGAACTGCTCGGGTTCGTTGGAGAAGCGGCGGATTCCTGGCAGCAGCCCGCACGTGGAAACCGTGATATGGCGTGCGCCGATGCCGAGGCCGTCGGGGGAGTTCATGATGCGTAGCGCCTCAAGGGTCGCATCGTAGTTCGCGAAAGGCTCGCCCTGACCCATCGCCACAACGTTGGTGACGCGCTCGCCGAAGTCTTCTCCCACGAGCCTCACCTGGTCCACCATCTCGCCGAGCGTGAGATCACGCACGAGACCACCCGTGCCCGTAGCGCAGAAGCTGCACCCCATGGCACAGCCGGCTTGCGTGGAGAAGCACACCGTCAGGCGGCCGTCGGCCGGAATCCCGACGCTCTCGACCGTGACACCGTCAGAGAGGCGCCACAGGTACTTGCGCGTACCGTCCACCGAGACCTGCTGGTCCGTCAGGGAGGGCGTGCCGAGCACAAAACGCGAGGCGAGCTCGCCGCGGAGTTCGGAGGGCTGGTCAGTCATCTCCTCGAAGGAGCTGACACCCCTCGCGTAGAGCCAGCGGACGAGCTGCCGCATGCGGTATGACGACTGCCCCATCTCCGCCAGGGCAGTCGTCATACCGGCGCGATCGAGCGCCTTGATGTCGGGACGTTCGTCCAAGCTAGTCCTCGAGCGCCTTGTTGTACTCGTCGCGATGTTGCTTCTCGAAGCCGCCGACGGCGCGGAAGTACTGCGCGATCTGCGGATAGCCCTCCGCCTCGGCGATCTCCGCGAAGGCGGGGTACATATCGACGGTCTCGTAGTTCTCGCCTTCCCGGGCCGCCCTGAGGTTGTCATCGGTGACGCCGAATGCACCCATGTAGGCGAGGTGGCCGAGGGCATGCGCGGTCTCCTCGGCAGCCGCACGCTTGAATGCAGCCACTGCGGCATCGTCACCCTCAAGCTCGGCGATGCGTTCGAAGAGCGTGTAACGACGGTTGGCTTGTGACTCGCCAGCGAACGCGGTTTTGAGGTTCTCGAGCGTCTTGGTGCCGCTGAGGTCACCGGGGCCCTTATATGCGAGGAAGAACGATTGCGGTGCGCCGCAGACGGGGCACCTCTCGGGAGCGGGGCCGACGTGATAGTAACCACAGGCCTTACAGCGGTAGGTTTCCACCATGCCGTCTCCTTTCATCGGGGGACCGCCTTTCTCGTGTACCCTGCGCTTGCTGCGCGCTACAGATTGTCGGGCTTCACGCCGAGGGTCATCTCGAGTTCGGTGACCTCGCCGTTGCGGTAGAACTTGACCAGCACCACGTCTCCGACGGAGCGTCGCTTGACCGCGAGGATGAGGTCGTCCATCGAGCGGATTCTCTCGGCGTCAAGCTGCACGATGATGTCGTCGGTCGCCAGGCCGGCTTTCGCGGCACCAGTGTCCGGCGTGATCTCAACGACGAGCGCTCCCTCCGTCATCGGCAGGTCCATCTCCTCGGCGAGCAGTTCCGTGATCGTCTGGCCGACGATGCCGAGGAACGCGTGCTCGGCCTTGCCGCCCTCGATCAACTGGTCCGCGACGCGGACGACCGTACGCACCGGCACGGCGAAGCCGACGCCGTCGGCGCCACCAGTGTCCGAGAAGATCGCGGTCGGGATGCCGATGAGCTTACCGCTGCGGTCGACCAGTGCGCCGCCGGAGTTGCCGGGGTTGATCGACGCGTCCGTCTGGATGACGTCCACGAGCGGGTAGCGCGCGCCGTCACTGATCGAATCCGGCAGCGAGCGGTGTATGGCCGAGACAACACCGGCGGTGACCGAGTGCTGCAGTCCGAACGGCGAGCCGATGGCGATGGCCATCTGCCCGACCTGGACGTCCTCGGAGCTACCGAGCGTGATCGTCGGGAGTTCCACGTCGATCTTGATCACCGCGATGTCTGACTCGGGGTCGGTGCCAACAAGCTCGCCCTCGTGCTTCTCGCCCTCCGCATCGGTCACCACGATGCGTGAAGCGTCTCCTGCGACATGGTCGTTGGTGATGATGTACGAGCTGCCGTCACCGGTCACTTTATAGACGACGCCGGAACCGCTGCCCATCATCGGGATCGACGGATGCGTTCCAGGGAGGTCGTCTGACGTTGACTCACCGGTCACGTCGATGTTCACGACGCTGGGGAGGGCCTTCGCCACCGCGGCCACGACGACCTCGTCGGTGCTTGTCTTGACCTCGATTTCACGCACGGGGCCTTTGCCGAGCAAGTCGGGCGCTACATAGTAGGCGCCGAGACCGGCTGCACCACCGGCGATGACAGCGACGAGCAGGCTAGCGATGAGGATGCCCGCCTTGCCGCTGCGGGGTTTCTCGGCCACAGGGCTTGCGGGCCCGGGTGTCATCGGCGCTGGTGGGAGGATGACGGGCACGACGGGTGTCACATCAGCGCTTGCGGGTTCTGCCGTGCCGTTCTCGTGCTCTACCATGGTTCACCTCTCGATACAACCGCCCGAAGGCGAGAGCCCTCATGGCTCATAGTACGCTGCCGTGTCGGGTTTCATACGGCTCTTGCATGTTTCATACCAAAGCTTCATAACCAGTCCACACCATGTCTGCGTTGGACGCGCTGCGAGCCCTCGACTAGACTTTCCCGAGGAAGACGACACCGGGGAGAGGGCCGTGGACGACGAGGACCGAGACGACATCATCGTGCAGGACGCGGAGTTCGACGATATGGTCGCAGGGCTCTATTCCGAGTCCGCAGAAGAGGTTCTACCCGAAACCGAGCTCCCCACCCAGGTTGGGCCCATTGAAGCTATCGCGATTGAAGAGCCTTGTGGGATCAGCTGGACGCCCTTTCTGGCGTACCTCGCCGTTTGGGTCGTGCTGTGTGTCTCAGCGGTGGTTCTGCTGCGGCCCGCTGCTCTCGACGGTGGGGCCCGGTGGGCGCCCGAGTACCTCTACGTGGCCTACGCTGGCATTGGTATGACAGCAGCTGGTCCGCTGCTCTCACTGGTCGTGTGGATCGCCGTGCGTGTGAGACGGGAGCGGAACGCCCGTCGAGGACTGTTCACCTCGGCGCTTGTGAAGGGGTCGGTCGTCACGTTCACGGGTGCGATTCTCTGGATCGTCGCTCTCTACGTGCTTGACATGTTCGCGTCAAGTATCCTCGTCTGATGGTGTTGCTGGTGGATCGGAGGTCGCTGTGACGTCTGCTAGTCTCGGGAGCCGCAAAGTGGCGGTGCTGATGGGCGGTCGCTCTGCCGAACGAGAGGTCTCCCTCCACACGGGCGAGCAGGTGGCCACGGCGCTCGCTTCCCTCGGCCACGCCGTCGAGACCATCGATACCGCCGAACCCACATTCATTGCTTCGCTCCAGCAGGGCGTCTTCGACGTGGCATTCGTCTGCCTACACGGTCGGTTCGGCGAAGACGGCACGGTGCAGGGTCTGCTCGAGTTGCTCGATATCCCGTACGTCGGATCCGGCGTCTTGGCCAGCGCACTCGCGATGGACAAGGTGATGTCGAAATACTTCTTCGCGCTTGCCGAGATACCCACGCCCGAGTATGTCGTCCTGCACGCCGGCGAGTCCTACGATAGTGCCGGCATCGTGCGCGCGGTCGGCCCCAAGGCGGTCGTGAAGCCTGCCAACGAAGGTTCGGCCATCGGCGTGTCTATCGTGCACGAACCCGCAGAGCTGCCTGCCGCGATCGAAGAGGCATTCGCCCACGACACACACGTGCTCATCGAGCGCTTCATCTCCGGCGTTGAAGTGACGGTAGGTGTGCTCGGCAACAACGAGCTGATGGCGCTTCCGACGCTCGAGATCGTGCCCGAGCATGAGTTCTACGACTACGAGTCGAAGTACGTGCCCGGCATGAGCCGGCACATCATCCCCGCCCGCGTGAGCGAGGAGGTGGCCGAGAAGTGCCAGCGGGTCTCCGTAGAAGCGCACCGACTGCTGGGCTGCCGCGGCATGTCTCGCGCGGACTTCATCGTTGGGGAGGATGGCACCGTCTACCTGCTTGAGGTGAACACCATCCCGGGTATGACGTCGACAAGCTTGTTGCCCGATGCCGCGCGGGCCGCCGGTATCGAGTTCCCGCAGCTCTGCGGGCGTCTCATCGAGCTTGCGCTTGAGGACTAGCTAGCTTCCGGCGGGAGGAGCGGCAACCGGATCACGAATCGGGCGCCACCGCTACTTCCGTCCTCGACGTGCACATCGCCGCCGTGGCCTTCCGCGACGGTCCTCACGATGTAGAGGCCGAGACCAGCACCGTCACTCGATCCGCCGTCCAATCGCGTGTAGCGCTCGAAGATGCGTTCGCGGTGTTTCTCGGCAACTCCACCGCCCGTGTCTTCCACGATCAGTAGCGCGTGCTGAGGGCTGGCATCCACCTGCAACGAGATCGTCGTGCCCTCTGGGGTGTGCTTGATCGCGTTCATCAGCAGGTTGGTGAGGGCCTGGCGAAGCCGTCCCGCATCACCAGGCACAGAAACGTCGGCATGCTGCTCGAAGACCAGCTCATGCCCGGCGTGTGAGGGAAGCGAGGAAGCGACTTCAGCAGCCAGTTTGCTGAGCGATACCGGTGCCCAGCGCGTCGAGAGGAGACCCTTCTCTCCCCGCGCTGTGTCGAGCAGGTCTTCGAGCATCTCAGCCATACCAGACGTTGCCGCGCGGGCCCTGGAGACGATGTCGGTGCGGCGTTCGTCGGGCATGTCTCCCGCGAGCATCTCCAGGTAGCCGGAGACGACCGTGAGTGGTGCGCGCAGGTCGTGCGAGACGACCAACACCACCTCGGCGCGCAGCTGCTCGAGCGTGCGACGCTCGGTCACGTCACGGATGGTGAGCAGCGAGAGCCCCGAATCATCTTGTGGGTGTGTTACCGTGCACTCGGCCCATCGCTCTTCGCCGTTCTCGGCAAGGCAGCGCACGAGCATGAGCGCATCACTCCCGCGCGACAGCAGCATCTCGGCGCTGAGCGGCTCGTCGGCCTCGGTCGTGATGGTGAAGGTGGACAGCGTTTCAAATAGCGGTCGGCCGAGCAGGGAGTCGAGGGGCTGGCCGAGGAATGTCACCGCGGCCGGGTTCGCGACCTCAATCACGTCTCCACGCATAAGCAGCTTTACCTCGGACGACGCATTCACCACCGTGCGGAAGGTCTGCTCCGAGACGAGGGCACGTTCGGTGGCAGCATGCAGGTCCGCCTGGTGTAGGGAGAGTTGTCGCAGGAGCTGTTCGACAGTATCGTCAAGCTCCTTGAGTTCGAGCGGGACGTTGGCTATCGGGCTGACGGTGTCGTCAGCCGGGCGCCCCTCGATCGCGGCGAGTCCTCGCTCGCGGAGGTTGCTCGCAAAATGCTTAAGGGGTGCGCTAATAAGACGAGACAAGATGAGTCCAAGTAGGAGTCCCGCGGCCAGAGCAAGGCCGCCCAAACCCAGGGGGACAATCACGTCGATGAAGTTGTCGACACCGCTCGGCCAGAGGTTGAAACCGGTAACCAGCGAGGTGGCGACGTAGATGATGATAAACAGCAATACGGATGCGAGGGCCAAAGACACACTGAAGCGCCTTCTTAGCGTCGCTGGCCAAATCGCTAGATGGTCCCTGCGCACGTGTCCCCCCGGATGCCGTGTCCGCCGACGAGCGGCATATTTCTCAGGACAGTCGGCATCTTAGCACGTCTGGTGTGGCAGTGCTTCACGAGCCGAGCCTAGTCTCTTTGCGCTGACCTTCGCTTGAAGATGTCCACCAGGATGGTGGGCACGAGAGCGGCCGCGATGACTGCGGCCCAGTCGGGTGCGGAGAGAGGCTGCGTCTTAAAGACGTGCTGAAGAGGCGGCAGATAGATGACGGCCAACTGCAGCGCCATCGAACCGACGAACGACAGGTTCAGCCACTTGTTCTCAAGTGAGTACGCCGAGAAGATCGTGCGCGTCTCCGAACGGAAGCTGAATGCGTGCAGGAGCTGGGCGAGTACCATCGCTGTGAAAAGCATCGTCTGCGCGCGCTCCGCGCCGTGACCAGGCATGTAGAAACCGGCCCACACATACATGATCAACCCGGCGAGCGTGATGAATGCGCCCTGCCAGAGTATTTGCACCTGACGCTTTTTGGCGAGGATCGATTCTTTAGCGTCACGCGGTTTGCGCTCCATTACCCGAGGAGAAGCGGGATCGACGCCGAGCGCCAGCGCCGGGAAGCCGTCCGTGACGAGGTTGATCCACAGGATCTGCAGCGGCAGCAACGCGGGCTTGTCGGCAATAAACGTCGTGATGAAGATGATAAGAACCTCGGACACATTGCATGACAGCAGGAAGAGGATGAACTTCTTGAGGTTGTCATACACGCTCCGGCCGAGACCGACTGCCTCCACGATTGTCGCGAAGTTGTCGTCGGCAAGGATCATGTCGGCGGCCTCACGGGATACGTCTGTGCCGACTCTGCCCATAGCAACGCCGATATCGGCTTTCTTGAGTGCTGGTGCATCGTTGACACCGTCGCCGGTCATCGCGACGGTGTGGCCGCGCCGCTTCAGTGCGTCGACAATGCGCAGCTTGTGCTCGGGATTCACGCGCGCGTAGATGCGCACGTCCTCGACTATCTCGTAGAGTTCATCGTCCGACATCGCTTCCAGTTCGCGTCCTGTGACTACCCGCTTGCCCTCCAGCAACCCGATCTCGGCACCGATCGCCTGCGCGGTCAGCGCGTGATCGCCGGTGACCATCGCGACGTGGATGCCCGCTTTGTGACACAGGTCGATGGCGTCGGTCACCTCGGCCCGCGGCGGGTCAACCAGGCCCATAATGCCGACGTAGGTGAGGTCGCGCTCGATCGAGTCAACGCCGACCGTGTCGTCGTCGCCAAGCTCCCGGAAGGCGAACGCGAGGGTGCGGTAGCCGCTCGAAGCGAGTTCTTCGTTGGCCGAGGCGAGTGAGGCGCGAAGCTCGTCGGTCATCGGCACGGTCTCGCCGTGGATACGGGCCGAGGCGCACAGGCCCAGCACGACGTCAGCGCCACCCTTCATGTAAGCGACCTGCACGCCTTCTATCATGTGCACGGTGGTCATGCGTTTGCGCTCGGAATCGAACGGTACCTCAGCGATGCGCCTCGGGCGATTGCGGCCGGCCTCGAGTTTGTCAGCGATGACGATGAGCGCAGTCTCGGTGGGGTCGCCCACAAGGAGGTCGTCGGCGGTAAAGTGCGCGTCGTTGCAGTTCGCGGCGATCTCGACGAGAAGATCGAGGTCGGTCGGCTCCGCTTTACGGTCAGCGGGGGAGAGGCCCCAATCGGGCGTCACGGCGATTAGGTCGGTACCCACGAGTAGGCGTCGCACCGTCATCTCGTTGCGCGTGAGCGTGCCGGTCTTGTCCGAGCAGATGAAGCTTGTCGAGCCCAGGGTCTCGACTGCGTGAAGCTTGCGAATGATGGCGTTGTGCTCGGCCATCTTACGAACGCCGAGAGAGAGTGCGACGGTCACAATTGCAGGCAATCCTTCGGGAATCGCCGCCACTGCGAGCGAGATCGCCACGAGCAGTGCGACGGTCAGGCGCGAGCGGAAAGCGTCGTGGGTGAGCGCCTGCGCAAAGGTCTCGCCCGTGGCTTGCCATGCCTGGAACACGCCTACCGCGAACACAATTGCGGCGATAGCGAGGATGAGGACGGCGATACGCTTGCCGACGCTCTTGAGCTCGCGCTGGAGTGGCGTCTTCTCATCCTCTTGGGCGGCGAGCAGGTCCGCGATGTGCCCCATCTCGGTGTTTTGGCCGGTTCCCGTGACCACATACCGGCCACGACCGACCGCTGCCGATGTAGCGGCGAAGACCATCGTCGTGCGGTCGCCCAGGGTGGCGTCCAACGGTACCGCGGCGTCGACGTGTTTGGTGACCGGTCGGCTCTCGCCCGTGAGCGAGGCCTCCTCGACGCGCAGCGCGCCCACTTCGAGGAGCCGTCCGTCAGCCGGCACCTTGTCGCCCGCCTCGAGCAGGACGATGTCGCCGGGGACGAGCGTCGCGGCCGGGACCTCCTGCTCCACGCCGCCGCGGACGACCGTGGCCGTGGGCGCCGAGAGTTGGCGCAGCGCTTCGAGCGCCTGCTCTGCGCGGTACTCCTGGAAGAAGCCGAGGATGCCGTTGAGCAGCAGGATGGCGGTGATGGCGACTGCCTCGATCGTCTGTCCCTCGGCCGCCGATATCGCCACGGCAGCCATGAGGACCCAGATCATGAAGTCGTTGAACTGTGCGAGGAACATCCGCCAGGCAGGAGCCTTCTCGGCCTTCTGTAGTTCGTTGGGGCCATACTCGCCGAGACGGCGCGTCGCCTCCTCGGCGGTGAGACCAGTGTGCTTGTCCGAGGCAAGCCGTTCGATTACCTCATCGCACGGGAGAGCGTGTGCCTCAGCGCTCACGGGAGCGGGGCGTTCGGTCGTCTGCTCGGGCATCGTGCTTCCTCTCGGAAAAGAAAAGACCTCCGGCGGTCGATTCGCCGAAGGTCTCGCGGTCACAGCGTTCTGTGATGGCAGGGCCGGGGCTCATCGCCCGAGATTGTCGGCCTGCCTCCGCCCGAAGGCGGGGGCTACTCCCCTTCGCGGAACCACGCTAGACGAAAGCGGCGGTGACGACAAGTGGTCAGTCCTCGGGACAGCCTACCCCGCGGCACAGCCGGGCACCCAGTTCACGGCCGCTCGGCGTCGCGGCCAGGCCCCCCAGCGCGGTCTCGCGCAGCGACGGCGGGATACTTCTGCCCACGTGCCCCATCGCGTCGATGACCTCATCGAGAGGGATCGGGAACCGGAGTCCCGCGAGCGCCATCTCTGCCGAGGAGAGCGCGATTGCGGTTCCTGTCGCATTGCGTGCCACGCAGGGCACTTCTACGAGGCCGCCGACCGGGTCGCAGACGAGACCGAGAAGCCCCTGCAAGGCGAAGGCTGCAGCGTGTCCGGCCTGCTCGGGCGAGCCGCCGGCGAGTTCGACCGCCGCCACAGCGCCCATGGCTGCCGCCGAGCCGATCTCGGCCTGGCAGCCACCCGTCGCTCCGGAGAGTGTCGCGCGCGCGGCGATCACCCCGCCAACCGCCGCTGCCGCGAACAGTGCGAGCACGGTGTCGTCGCGTGATGCGCCGAGTGCGCGTGCGATCGGGACGAGAACGGCGGGCAGTACGCCGGAGGCGCCGCCGGTAGGGGCGGCGACAACGCGACCCATGCGCGCGTTCACCTCGGCCACCGCGAGTGCAGCCGAGAGTGCGTCGTGCATACGGCCGTCGATAACGCGAGGGGTTGAGGCATGGAGCGTGGCGGCTTGACTGCCGGTGAGCCCGGAGCGGGAAAGTTCGGTCTCAGCAAGGCCGCGTTCGACGGCCTCCTCCATGACGCGCAGCGTCTGTGACATGCGTTCGACGATATCGGCGGGGTCACCACCGGTGTCCTCGGCTTCGCGCGCGAGTGCCGCACGACCGACAGAGCCATGTTCGCCAGCAGCCGCGAGCAGCTCTGCGAAGCTTGCGTACGCCATGGAGCCTCCATTCGTCGCTGCAAGGATTGTACGCCAGCGGTCGGGGAAGCATCTCAAACTGAGACATTAGGCCGCCTCGGCGAACCTCGATCCCCAGTGATCGTTCCATGTCTTGTTGTAGCGCAGGACCTTGAGCTTGACCATCCCCTGGGCCCCCGGCTTGAGCCAACTCATACCTCTGAG
>JAXMMT010000028.1:0-4712 GCA_034399355.1 Coriobacteriia bacterium
TGGCCTTGATGCCGCGACCCCCGACGTGGAAGAGTCGGACCGCTTCTCTCCGGAACTCCGGTGTGTACGCCAACGCTGACTCCCTTCTCGAGACCCCGAGGGGTCTACTTCTAGGGTGTCAACGAAAGCGGGTCAACTCCAAGGTGGTCAACTTTTAGAGTACCGAACACATTCGTTCGCTGGCCTCGCGAACAAGGCCGCTTCATCCAGATCCTTCAACTTATGCACGAGTGTGGGTTTACGCCTGCAGAAGTTTACGATGTCGCTCAAGGTGACTCACAAGACGGTGGTCCAGTGTGGCGTCTGGCGCAGCTAGACTGCGTTTTCCGCCACTACGGCGCCTAGGCGATTTGGCTGGAACGGAGCGGACTCACCGAATGACCGGAAAGATCCTAGCGCAAGAGCGAGCGCAGTGATTTCTTGAGCCGCTCTGGGATGAGGGGCAGTAGGAGGCTTCTGATGGGTCGGCCAATTCCGCACCATAGCATGCCCCTGATGGGGACTCCGATCAACAGAACTCGCGCTCTGAAGCCGCCGAAGCTCCTCAAGTATGCTCTAGTGGTCACGTGTATACCTGGGTAGGACTTGCGGTGTTCGAAGAACCCAACCCCATGCTTCCGAAGCCACCCTCGAGCGAATCTCCGTGCCTCGGGCGCCGGGAGCAGGGGCAGGAGTTGGGGCATTCCGCTCAGTGACATCGAGTAGTCGCCCGGATGTTCTCCGTGTGGGCTCTCGGGCGCGAATGCATTCTTCCTTGGCAGCACCCTGTAACGCAAAGAGCCGCGTTCTTTGAGAGTGGACAGCATTACACAGAGATGCGGGAAGCTCGTGTTGTGATAGAAAAACGCCTGAGTAGCCTGCGGCAAGAACACGGTGGACCTGTATATGACGTTTGAAATCAGACCCGCTTCGCGCACTCCGTCCCAGGCCGAACTCCACTGGTGGACGAAGTCAGACGGCGTGTCAGCCTCCGTGTTGAAGACGATCGCATCCGAGTCTTTACACAGCCCTTCTGCTGCAATGAAATGGAGAGCTTGAGGGCCGAGGGTGTCATTGTCGCTGAGTATCCATAAGTACTCATCATCTTGCACGAACACAAAACCAAGTGCGATGTTCGCGTTGCCGCCGAGGTTAGCGGGGTTCCTCCGCACGTCAACGCCAAATTCCGAGGAGATTGACGCCAAGTCATCCTTAGACAGCATGGGCGAGGCATTGTCATTGACCAGAATGCGCATGTCGCCTGGCCAGTCATTGCGCTGTGCTGTCAGCGCAGTAAGCTGGCGCCGTAGTGATTTCGGGCGGTTGTAGGTAGGGATATAGATGAACAGTCGTGGGCAGTTGACGTCCGATGTCAAGCGAATCCCCCCCCTAGTAACCTTGCATGGTCAGATTATGTTGTATGGCGCGCCGTTTGATTTCCAGTATGCGACAACCTTCGGTGTATCTGCCAATCGGAGCTGCTCGAGCTGCCCCGCAAGGTCGACATCCAATTGCGGCGCTCGTCGGTGCAGATGCTTTTGGAGAGCGGCGCAACCGCTAAGGCCATCATCCAGCCGCAGTCGGTGCTCGTGGGTGGTGGTACTATACGTTGTTGACTGACCCGTTCTTCAGGATGCGCGAACAGCCGCGTTCCGAGCTGGCCCACGATGCACGCAATGGGGAGCCCATGGTTCGTTTCTCGATCGTTGTGCCCGCATACAACGCAGAAGTCACCCTCGCTGAGACGCTCGACGCCATTGTTGCCCAAGGGCTTGACGACTGGGAGTGCGTGGTCGTCGACGATGGCTCGACCGACGCCACGCGGTCTATCGCCGACTCATTCGTCGCCCGCGATGCGCGATTCCGCCTGATATCACAGGAGAACAGGGGTTCTGCCGGCGCCTACAACACGGGCGTTGCTGCTGCACAAGGCGGGTGGGTCGTGCTTTGCTCGGCAGACGACGTCCTGCTTCCCGAGCACCTTGCCGCGATGTTGGAGTTCATTGACGCGAACCCGGGCTACGACATCTTCTCGTCCAACGGGTACTACCTGAATCCGAACGGTTCCCGCGAGATCGTCTACTTCACAGGCGAGATCGGCGACTCCCTGAGTCTGACCGATGTGATCAGGGATTGTTTCTACAGCGTCGGCGCCGCGTACCGACGGGAACTCTACGTCGCAGCCGGCGGGTACCGTGTTGAGGTGTTCGGTGAGGACTACGACTTCTGGTTGCGCACGATGGCGATGGGAGCGAAGCACCGGTACCTCTCGCGACCGTTGTCGCTCCACAGGGTCAGCTCGACCCAGAAATCCTCGGATATCGAGACTGCCCTGCGCTCGGACATGCGCCTTATCACCGATCTCGAGAGTTCGGCCGATCTTTCGGAGGAGGAACGCCGGGCGGTGCGTGAGACGGTTGATGCGCGCGAGCGACGGATCGACCGGATGCACGAGTCCCCTGGAGCCAGGGGTGCCGTCTCGAAGATCGCCTCGGCCCTCTTGGGCCGCGCGGGTTTGCGTCGGACTATTGGGGTACTGCGCTCGTGTCTCAAGGGGAGTCGTCGAACCGTGGTTGAAGTCGACCTCAAGCCGGGACAGCTGGCGACCAAGAGGGTGCTTGTCATCCCTAGCTGGTATCCCAGTGAGGAGTATCCAACTGCCGGCGTCTTCATCCATCAGCAGGTCCAGGCCCTCAGGGAGTCCTGCGCCGTGGCGGTGCTCTATGTGCGCGAGGCGACAGATGAGTTGCCGGCGGTTGTCGAGAGTGAGGACGGCGTTCCCGTCGCTCGCGCACAGCTCAAGATGCCGCCTGTCTCTCACACCATCCCGGGTCGCGCGCGTGCGGTAGCAACAAACCTCTACAATAGGTTCTTCCGCTATCGCCGCGCCGGTCTTGCTGCTTTCGAGGCGTTGCGGGAGCGTTGGGGCATGCCTGATATCGTGCACGTGCAGGCGCTCTGGCCGGCAGGGCTCACCGCCCGCGCCATCAAACGGAAGTACGGCATCCCGTACGTTGTGACCGAGCACTCCGAGGAGTACCTCGCCCAAAGTGAGCGTCGGCTGGTGAGAACGCCCGGCATGCTACCGCTGGTATTGCGCCCGCTTGCGCGCGATGCTTCGTGCACGATCGCGGTCAGCCGGTTCCTTGCGTCTCGGTTGGTCGAGCTTGGTCTGGCTGCGGATCCGATTGTCATTCCGAACGTCGTTCCGGTGAGTGAGCCGTCTCCGCTTCCCTTCGGCTCGCCCCACGTTATCAGTCACGTCTCAAGCATGGGACTAGCGAAGAACCTGACCGTGCTGCTGCACGCTGTAGATGTCCTGCGTGGTCGTCGTGGCGATTTCGTTCTGCGTCTTGCCGGGGACGGGGAGTGTCGTGCGGACCGCGAGGTACTTGCCGCTTCGCTCGGCCTGGATGACTTCGTGGAGTTCGTGGGCCGCAAGACCACCGATGACGTGCGCCACCTCTTCGCGCAATCCGCCTTTACCGTCATCAGCAGCACGCATGAGACGTTCTCGGTCGTGGCTGCGGAGTCGCTCATGTGCGGGCGCCCGGTGCTCTCGACACGTTGTGGTGGACCAGAGGAGTTCATCACTCCCGAAGTCGGACGCCTGATTGACGCTGGTAGCGTCGATGCGCTCGCCGACGGGCTCGATTGGATGCTCGACCACTACACGGAGTATGACCCGCGAGAGCTGCACGAGTATGCTCGAGAACGATTCGTACCAGACATAGTCGCCGAACAGATCCTCAAGGTCTACAGGAGTGTTCTTGATGCCTGACACGCCTCGTTTCTCGGTCACCATACCGGCGTACAACGCTGTCACCACGCTTACTGAGACGATTCACTCGGTGCAGGCGCAGACGTTCTCGGGCTGAGAACTCGTCGTCGTTGACGACGGTTCCACGGACGGCACGCGGGTGCTCGCTGAGAGCTTCGCCACCGCTGACCCGCGCATCCGCGTTGTCTCGCAGGAGAACCGCGGCTCGGGTGGCGCGTGGTTTTCATCATCGCTTCCTGGATCGACCGCTTACAGTACACCGACGCAACTCTATTCAGAAATCTGCGAATGCGTTGAGGGTACGTCGAGCGGAGCTGTATGCGATTCACGAGGTGATTGGTACCGGTCTGTTGAAGTCGCAGGAGATGTCTGCAGCCAAACAGGTGATTCGGCGACTCAAAGTCAACATCGCTGTTCGTAGGACACTAGAGGCACTTCTCGGGTCCGACGTGTCTACGAGACTTATAGGTCGCTTGCGGCGTATACGACACTACTAACTCAGCAGCTGGCTCTCGAACAGTTTATGATACGCACCCTTCTGCGCGATCATCTCAGCATGTGTCCCACGCTCGACGATACGACCGTCCTCGATCACCAGTAGCTGATCGGCTTTGATCACGGTAGCCAGACGATGGGCCACCGTTATGATCGTCTTATGTCCGTGCAGCTTGGCGAGCGCCTGCTGGATATACAATTCCGACTCCGAGTCCAGAGCACTGGTGGGTTCATCCCTGACACCAGTGCGCGGTCGGGAACGTCGAGAATTCGGTGATATCGGCTGCCCGGCGTCTTTAAGCGTCTTGCGCAGCAGTGGAGTTGACCCGCTTTCGTTGACACCCTAGAAGTAGACCCCTCGGGGTCTCGAGAAGGGAGTCAGCGTTGGCGTACACACCGGAGTTCCGGAGAGAAGCGGTCCGACTCTTCCACGTCGGGGGTCGCGGCATCAAGGCCA
>JAXMMT010000034.1:0-10630 GCA_034399355.1 Coriobacteriia bacterium
GCGGGCGACATCGCGCCGGGCCTGCGGCGCACACGCTGGGGCTTCTCGGCATGGACGGGGCACGAGCCCGAAGCCTGGGATGCGTTGCTTGACGAGGCGATGGAGCGTGCCGAGCGCGGCATCGAGAAGCTGCCGCCCATAGAGGGCAGTGATATCGACCCGGGTGCGATCGAGATCGCGCGCGGATGTATCGCGCGGGCGGGACTCGCCGAGCACGTGAGCGTCGAGGTACGCGATGTCCGAGAAGTGACGCCCACCAGGAGTGCGCCGCGCGGGCTGCTCGTGACCAACCCGCCGTACGGCGAGCGTCTCACGGGTGACCTCGAGTCGCTGTATACGGCGCTCGGCGAGCGCGAACGCCGTGTCTTCGGCGGCTGGCGCAGCGCCGTACTCGTCTCGGACAAAACGCTTGAGGCGCGTCTGGGCATGCACGTTGATGCGCGCCATGAGCTGATGAACGGCCGCATCCCCATCGAACTCGTGGTGGCCGAGGTACCCAAGCGGTCGGAGGGCGCGGTCGTCGTCGAAGACGAAGGCGCCGCGATGTTCGCGAACCGCCTGCGTAAGCGCTTGAAGCATCTGGGCAAGTGGGCGCGGCGTGAAGGCGTGACCTGCTACCGCGTCTACGATGCTGACCTGCCCGAGTACGCGGTCGCAATCGATCTCTACGAGGGCCGCTGGGTGCATGTTGCCGAATACGCGCCACCCGCGACCGTGGATGCCGATATGGCGCGCCAGCGTCTGGCGGCCGTCATGCGCGTGACGCCGGAGGTCCTCGGCGTGCGGCCCGAAGATGTCTTCCTCAAGGTGCGCCAGCGACAGCGCGGCACCGACCAGTACGAGCGCACCGGTTCGCGTGGGCCGCTGCATGAGGTGCACGAGGGGCCATGCACATTCCTGGTGAACTTCACCGACTATCTGGACACGGGTGTGTTCTTTGACCACAGGCCGATGCGCAAACGGATCATGGCCGAGGCCGAGGGGCAGCGCGTCCTCAATCTGTTCGCGTATACGGGCACGGTCTCGGTGGCGGCCGCGCACGGCGGCGCCAAACAGGTGATGACCGTGGACCTGTCCAAGACCTACCTGGAGTGGGCGCGCGCCAACATGGAACGCAACGGCTTCACAGGAGTCCGCTATGAGTACGAGCAGGCCGACTGTCTGCAGTGGCTGCGCAAGAAGCGGGAGCGCCGGTTCGACCTGATCTTCCTCGACCCGCCGCCGTTCTCCAACTCCAAGCGCATGTCAGACGCGTTCGACGTCCAGCGTGATCACGTGCATCTCATCACGCGTGCGGCAGAGCTGCTCGCGCCCGGCGGCACGCTCTACTTCTCGGCGAACCTGCGCAGCTTCACGCTCGATACGGCGCACCTTGAGGAGCTGGACATCACAGACATATCCGCCGAGACGATCCCGCCGGATTTTGAGCGCAACCCGCGCATCCACCGGGTCTTCAAGATCACGACGCGGTGACGCTGATGGCATCGACGGGGCAGAGTTCGACGCACTCCTCGATGTCGCTGTAGGCCTCGGGTTCGGGGTCCTCGTCGATGACGCGCGCAATCCCCTCGTCATCGAGCAGGAAGACCTCGGGGCACATCTCCTCGCACAGGCCGCATCCGGTGCAGAGGTCAGGATCCACGACAGGTTTCATCCCGGTCCCTCCTTATCCGTCGGCACTCACGCTACTCTCATGCCCACGGCAGCGGCTTTCGAGACGCATGCGCTAGACGATGAGTTCTAGCATCGCGACGTCCAGCCAGCGGTCGAACTTGCGTCCAACCTCATGCATAACGCCGACCTCTTTAAAGCCGAGCTTGGCGGCCATCGCGAGGCTCACGGTATTCTCGGTGCAGATGCGCGACAGGATGACGTGTATGCCGAGGGTAGGGGCGAGTTCGATGAGCGCCCGGGCGAGCGCGCTGCCGAGCCCGCGGCCCACGCATGCCTCGTCGATGTAGGTGGAGATCTCCACGGTGCCGTCGTACGCGCAGCGCTCCGAGTACTGCGACAAGGAGCCCCAACCCATCACGACACCATCTTCGACGACAACGAGTACGGGGTTCCTCGACTCGCGGTTCGCCAGCCACTGGCGTCGGTCCTCAGCGGTCTTGGTTTCCTCGTCGAATGTTGCAGTTGAGCGCAGGACGGCCTGGTTGTAGATGCGGGCGATCGCGTCGGCGTCCTCAGCGGTGGCAGGGCGTATCTCGGGTGCCATCGTTCTCCTCGGATGATGCGTGGTTCCGGATTGTGAGCACACGTGTCGTATCGTACACTGAAACTTCTTGCCGTCCGCCGGCGCTAACGTCATTTGCACAAGGAGGAACGGGTTGAACAAGCACATGCCGAAGAACTTCCCCGTCGAGAGCAGTCTCGGGAAGTTCGAGGTCAAGATCGACGATACAACGCTGCGCGACGGCGAACAGACCGCCGGCGTCGTCTTCGCGAACAAGGAGAAGATCCGTATCGCGAAGCTGCTGGACGAGATCGGCGTGCACCAGCTCGAGGTCGGTATCCCGGCGATGGGCGGCGACGAGCGTGACGTCATCGAGGAGATCGCGCACCTGGGCTTGAATGCGTCCGTGCTCGCGTGGAACCGCGCGAACCTCGCCGACATCAAGACCTCCCTCGGGTGTGGCGTGGACGCGGTCGCCATCTCGCTTGCGACCTCCGACATCCACATTGAGACCAAACTCATGAAGGACCGCGCCTGGGTCCTCGACTCCATCCGCACGGCGGTCGCCTACGCGAAGTCTGAGGGCGTATACGTCTCGGTCAACGCCGAGGATGCGTCACGTACTGAGCTCGACTTCCTCGTGGAGTACGCTCTGGCCGCCAAGGCCGAGGGCGCCGACCGTCTGCGCTTCTGCGACACTATCGGCGTCATGGAGCCGTTCCGCACCTACCAGGTCATCAAGGCGTTGCGCGAAGAGGTGGGCCTCGAGATCGAGATGCACACCCATAACGACTTCGGCATGGCCGTGGCCAACGCGATCGCGGGCATTCACGCCGGCGCGACCTGGGTGAACGTCACCGTCGCGGGCCTGGGCGAGCGGGCTGGTAACGCGGCGCTCGAAGAGGTCGTCATGGCGCTCAAATACATCGAGGACTTGCACCTGGAGATGGACACGACGCGCTTCCGCGAGATCGCGGAGTACGTCATGAAGGCCGCCGGCCGCACCATCCCAATCTGGAAGTCCGTCATCGGCTCCAACATGTTCGCGCACGAGTCCGGTATCCACGCCGACGGCGTCATCAAAAATCCCAAGACCTACGAGGTCTTCAGCCCCGACGAGGTGGGGCTGGTGCGCCAGATCGTCGTTGGCAAGCACTCGGGCTCCAAGACCCTCGAGCTCAAGTTTAACGAGTACGGTATAGAGTTGAGTCGAGAGCAGGCCGCCGAGATGCTTCCGCGCGTGCGCACCATGGCCATCGAGCTCAAGCGCGCGCTCTTCGACAAAGAACTCGTTTACATCTATCAGGATTGGAAGGCCGAGAAGAAGGGGTGAGCACTATTCCTGGCAAGACAATCGCCGAGAAGATCTTCTCGGCACACGCAGGAACCGACGCACACGCCGGCGACATCGTCGTTGCCGACGTCGACTTCGTGATGGGGCAGGACGGCACTTCGCCGCTCGCTATCCGAGCGCTGGAGAACATGGGCGTCGAGGCCGTGTTCGACCCCGGCAAGGTCGCGCTCGTCATCGACCATAGCTCGCCGAGCCCGATCGAGGGCGTCAGCGCGCTGCACACCATGATGCGCGAATTTGGGAAGAGGACCGGCGCGAAGGTATACGACGTGGGCGAGGGCGTGTGCCACCAGCTCATTCCCGAGAAGGGCCACGTCGTGCCGGGCGATCTCATGGTGGGCTGTGACTCCCACACGTGCACGTATGGTGCGCTCAATGTCTTCTCCACCGGCGTCGGTTCCACCGACGGCGCCGCTGCGATGGCCTCGGGCAAGCTGTGGTTCAAGGTGCCAGACACCATGAAGGTCACCTACAACGGCGAGCTCAAGCCCGGGGTGTTCAGCAAAGACCTCATCCTGTACCTCGCCGGTCAGATCGGCGCGGACGGCGCGACCTATGAGGCCATCGAGTTTTGTGGCCCCGTCATCGACGAGCTGTCGGTCGAGGCGCGCATGACGATCGCCAACATGGCCATCGAGGTGGGCGCGAAAGCCGGTCTCATGAAGGCCGATGAGAAGACGCTCGCGTGGTTTGCTGGCCGAGGCGAGAAGACGCCGCAGCCGCAGTCGCCGGACGCCGACGCGACCTACATCCGCGAGCTCACCTTCGATGCGTCCGCGATCGGCCCCCAGGTCGCCAAGCCGCATGCGGTCGACAACATCTCGCCCATCGAAGAGGTCGAGGGCACGCCGATCGCCGAGGGTGTCCTGGGAACCTGCACCAACGGCCGTCTGGAGGACTTCGCGATTGCGGCGAGCATCCTGGCGGGCCGCACGGTGCACCCCGACGTGCGCTTCATCGTGGCGCCCGCTTCGCGCCAGATTTTGCTCGACGCCATTAAAGCCGGCTACATCCAGACGCTCGTGGAGGCCGGCGCCGCGCTCGTGACGCCCGGCTGCGGTCCCTGCGTGGGCACGCACAACGGCGTGCCGTCCGACGGCGAGAACGTCATCTCCACGGCCAACCGCAACTTCAAGGGCCGCATGGGCAACTCCGACGCCTTCATCTACCTCGGCAGCCCGGCCACCGTGGCCGCGTCCGTGATCGAGGGTAAGATCACCGACCCGCGGAAGTACTTCGAGGGAGGGGAGCCCCGATGACGATCGAGGCGCGCGCCTTCAAGTACGGGGACGACATCAACACCGACTACATCATCTCCGGCAAGTACAAGTTCAAGTCCAACGACATGGAAGTCATGGCGGTCCACGCCATGGAGGAGCTCGACCCCGAGTACTACAACAAGATGAAGCCTGAGGGCGGCTTCCTGGTAGCCGGCACGAACTTCGGCATGGGTTCCAGCCGCGAGCAGGCGCCGCTCGTGCTCATCCACTCCAACACCAAAGCGGTGCTGGCCAAGAGCTTCGCGCGCATCTTCTACCGCAACGCCATCAACACCGGCCTGCCAGTGGTGGAGTGCGACACGGACCTGATCGACGAGGGCGACGAGCTCGCGCTCGACCTCACGGGCGGCGTGCTGCGCAACGTCACCAAGGGCATCGACATCGCCATCAAGCCGCTGCCGCCGGTCATGGCGCAGCTGCTCGCCGACGGCGGGCTTGTGGAGCACTTCAAGAAGCACGGCGGGTTCGCGCTCTAGGCGTGGCCGAGGCAGACTCGCATCGACCGAAGGCCGCCTGCGGGCGGCCTTCGTGCGTTCGGGCTACGGTAAGGCAGCGGTAAGGGCAGCGGCGGATACTCGGGCGACGCGTCCCACGGGAGTATCGATGCCGCCATCCAAACTCATGGAGCAGATGCAGCAGGCACTCCGTGCCCGCCACTACAGCATTCGTACCGAGCAGGTGTACTGCCGTTGGGTACTGCGGTTCATCAGATTCCATGGTCTGCGACATCCCGCCGAGATGGGCGAGGCCGAGATCAACGCGTTTCTCACGCATCTCGCGGTCAAAGACCACGTGAGTGCATCGACGCAGACGCAAGGGCTCTCGGCGCTGTTGTTCCTGTATCGGCATGTACTGGGACGTGAGGTCGGCGACCTGGGGGACGTGGTCCGGGCGCGTCCGTCGACTCGGGTACCTGTGGTGATGACGCCCGGCGAAGTGCGTGATGTTCTCGCGGAGCTGGACGGCGAGAGCCGGCTGATGGCAGCGCTGATGTATGGGACCGGGATGCGGCTTATGGAGTGTCTGCGCCTTCGGGTGCAGGACATCGACTTCCACCGCAACGAGATGTGGGTACGCAGCGGCAAGGGCAACCGGGATAGGGTGACGATGTTACCCGAGTCTCTCAAGCCGGTCCTGCGCGAGCACCTTCGTCGAGTCCAGGCGACACACCAGCGTGATCTCGCCGACGGATGGGGTGTGGTGCTGTTGCCCGACGCATTGGACCGCAAGTACCCATCGGCGCCGACCGACTGGCGCTGGCAGTGGGTGTTCCCACAACAAACACGCTGGAAGAACCTCACGACGGGAGAGCAGGGACGTCATCACGTGCATCCGTCCGTAATCCAGCGTGCCGTCAAAGAGGCGGTCCGGAGGGCGGGTGTGACCAAGCGCGTGGGTTGCCACACCTTCCGGCACTCGTTCGCAACGCACCTGTTGGAGAATGGCTACGACATCAGAACGATCCAGGAGCTGTTGGGCCACAAGAACGTGTCGACGACGATGATCTACACGCATGTGCTCAACCGTGGAGGATGTGGGGTGCGCAGCCCGCTCGACGGGCTTCAGTGATATGCGCTTATGCAGACAGGAGATGCCCATATCACGACATACACGGGGTCTTTTGAGCAGGTGGTTCTTTGTATTTGTGCAAGACTAGATGGCGTATCCTGACAGCAGAATCATTGTTGGACACACCAAGCAACGTTGTCGGGGTTGCGACTGTCGACCTACATGGTAGACTCATTGTAGATACCGTCCGCAAGGAGGACACTGTGAAGACCAAAGTCCAGCGATGGGGCAATAGCCTCGCCGTCAGAATCCCCAAGACGTTCGCGGAGGAAGTCGGCCTCAAGGATGACTCTCCCATCGAGATGCGTCTCGTGAAGGGCGGCCTGCTCGTGGAGCCTTCGTCCGAATGGACACCGAGCCTCGCCGACCTGCTCGCGGGTGTCACCGAATCCAATCTGCACGACGAGGTCGACACGGGTCCGGCCCAGGGCTCGGAGGTTTGGTAGCATGGCCTGGGCTCCGGAACGCGGCGATGTCGTCTGGATTACGATGAACCCGAGTGTCGGACACGAGCAGTCCGGCCGCAGGCCCGCTTTGGTCCTCTCGCCCGGCTCCTACAACAGCAAGGTCGGCCTCGCGATCCTGTGCCCGATCACCGGTCAGGTGAAGGGCTACCCGTTCGAGGTCGCAGTTCCAGACGGGCTTCCCGTACAGGGCGTCATCCTGTCGGACCAGGCGAAGAGCCTCGACTGGAGGTCGCGCGAGGCGGAGTTCCTGTGCAAGGCGCCATCGGAGTGCGTGGCAGCGGTCTTGCAGAGACTGGAGAGGCTCGTCGCACCGTAGCCGGAGGTGTCCAACAAAGGCATCCAGCAGATAGTTCGCCCGTGTAGGGTATTCTCGGCAGGGGCGCTGGCGGGGGGCGAACTACAGCTGATGCCTCAGACGTTAGCGAGAATGCGGACGCGCAAGTGGTGTACGGCTAGTCGTTGCCGCGCACCTCCCAGCCAGTGAGCCCACGTAGATCGTCGTGATGCGCCATAGATCCACCGGCGTAGACCTCGGGGAATCGGTCAATCGTCTGGATGACATCCGCCATTGCGGGCGAGAGCCAGTGGCAAAGCTGTTTAGCGTCAGCGTACGTCTCGTCCAGATTGGACTGATACCAGATGGGCTCGTGGTGAGAGATTCGGTTGCGCAGCTTCCGGATGTTGTTCAGTGGAGTCTCGAGGGTGTTTCTGTTGAGCCGCTGCTTTGGCACGTGAGGGAACGTTTGTTTGAGCAACCGAGGCCAGGGCTTCAGGTAGTCGGTGGTATCGGATGGGTTCTCGCTCATGTGGCGCTTGCTCATAATCTTCGTCCAGAATCCGAAGTTGAGTTCTGCCACTACCCCTTCTGACGTCAATGGTTTTCGTGTCCTTGCCAGCGCATATTTCGCTGCCTCCACGGACTTAATCTCAGCCTCGAACAGCAGGCCGGGCGTGTCGAACCACAAGGGTCCATACTCGGCGCTAAACGATCGATGCACGGAGTTCCTCATTCCGATTTCTATGCAGTTGAGCGTTGGGTAGAGCGCCTCGGACAGGCGTAGGTTCCATAGATACCGAGCAAGGGGAGGCACGAGTCCTTCGTCCCCCTTTGAGTATCGCTGGAAGCGCTCTACCGATAGTCCGCAGTGAACGCAATACAGTAGTCTCTGCATGATCGGTTCCCCCAGTTAGCCAAAAGTGCCTCGGCGCGGATGCCCATGAACGAGGTCGGGCGCGGGACAAGAAGCGCCTCGAGGCACTTGGAAACACCTACAAACACCTAGAAACACCTAGAAACACCTAGAAACACCTTGAAACACCTAGAAACACCTTGAAAGCATCAGGAAACAGGGTATACTTCGCTATGCAGTCCCCGGGATCCACTCCCGACTTTCGAGTCGGTGTATGAGCCCGGGGCTTTTCTGTTTTCTGAGATGACTCTAGCACTCTACGCGCACCCTTGGTCGAGTGCGTGAGTTCATCCGCCCGGGTATCTCGCTAACCAGCGCGTCCAGCAGCCGGCCAGAAGCGCTAGAGTGAAGAGAGGCGCGAAAGCCGCAGCTGACGCGCAAATACGTTAGATGGAAGTTACGATGACTGACCAGGAAAGAGCGAGGGCCAGAGAGCTGGCGCAGCGACACGTGGCCGGCGGAGACCCAGTAGGCTGGTTCGAGGCCCTCTATGCCACGGCCGCGGGTGATCCGTCGGTCATCCCCTGGGCGGATCTGTCGCCCAACCCCAATCTCGTCAGTTGGCTTGAACAGAATGACGCGGTCGGCTCGGGACGCAGGGCTCTCAAGGTCGGATGCGGCCTGGGCGACGACGCGGAGGAACTCTCGAGCCGGGGGTTCGACACAACCGCGTTCGACGTTTCTGCCACGGCGATCTCGTGGTGTCACCGACGGTTTCCAGAAACCTCCGTGCGCTACGTCGAAGCGGATCTTCTTCGGCCGCCGGGCGAATGGGCGAGAGGTTTCGACCTCGTCGTGGAGTCCTACACGCTTCAAGTCCTTCCTCCGGAGCTTCGGTGGGAGGCTGCGCGTCAAGTGGCGGGCTTCGTCGCGCCGGGCGGGACGCTCCTAGTGATCACCAGAGGAAGGGAGCCCGGTGAGCCGGAGGGCATGATGCCTTGGCCGCTCACAAGACATGAGATGGGCTTCTTCCAGCGCGTCGGTCTGAACGAGCTGCGTTTCGAGGATTACTTGGACAGCGAGAGTCCGCCAGTGCGTCGGTTTAGGGCAGCCTACGGGCTACCAGGCGGCCTCGACTCCGTCTAACCAGGGCATCCAGCAGATGCGACAAGCGCTAGACTGAGTGGACGGCATTGGCGCACAGCTGATGCCCAAGAACGTTAGCCCGAATCCCCATCGCCTGAGTCCAAGGCGAGCTGTTTGCCAAGCAGTATCTTGTGGGATACACTCACTACATGATCGAGATCCGGCAGACAGACGAGTACGAGTCCTGGTTCGACAAGTTGCGAGACCGCGAGGCGCGGTTCCGCATCCTCGTTCGAATCCGGCGGCTCTCGCTCGGCAACCTCGGCGACATCAGGTCGGTCGGAGAGGGAGTCTCGGAACTCCGGATCACGTATGGCCCCGGCTATCGCGTCTACATCAAGCAGCAGGGGGAGGCCTTGATCGTGTTGCTTGCAGGTGGCGACAAGTCGAGCCAGAAGCGCGACATCGAGCGGGCGAAGGAACTCGCTCGGGGTCTGTGAGGAGGTCAACCATGGTCAACACGAAGACGACTACCCATGCTTGGGATGTTACTCGCTACCTCGAGACAGACGAGGACGTCGCCGCCTACCTCGACGCCGCGCTGGAAGAGGACGACCCCGCGTTGCTTGCCGCCGCGCTCGGTGACGTCGCACGAGCCAGGGGGATGACCGAGATTGCCCGTGAGACTGGGCTCGGACGCGAAAGCCTGTACAAGGCTCTTTCGACTGATGGCAACCCGGAGTTCGGCACGGTGCAGAAGGTGGTTCGCTCGCTCGGACTGAAGCTGCACGTCTCGGCCTGATCGGGCTAACAAAGGCATCCAGCAGATGGTTCGCCCGTGTAGGGTATGCTCGGCAGAGGCGTAAGCGAGGGCGAACCACAGCTGATGCCTAACACGTTAGACGCTCAGTCGGGAGGTTCGTGCGTGGAGATCGGGCGTGTCCAAGCATCTGACCTCGATGCCATCAGCAGGCTGCACGCACACTTCTGGGGAGAGGTCTCCGATCCCGCCGCGATGTCCGAGACCCTTGCTCGACTCGATGGCGACTCCGACCACATCCTGCTCGCGGCTCGCATCGACGGCAGTTGCGTCGGCACCGTCACCGGCGTAGTCTGCCACGGCCTCTACGGTGGGTCCGACTCTTACCTCGTGATCGAAGATCTCGTCGTCGACCCGGAGTATCGCCGCACCGGGGTGGCATCAGCACTCCTCGGCGAACTCGAGTCCCTGGCCCGCGCTCGCTCCTGCAAACAGATGATCGTCCTGACGGAGTCGTGCCGTGACGATGCTGTTGGTCTGTATGAGGCAGCGGGCTTTGCGGGGCGCTGGACAGGTTTCAAGAAGAAGCTGTGAGCTGGCGTCTAACACTGGCTTCAACCTGACGGCCAGGAGGTAGACTGACCTGAGGGCGCCTGCGCCGCAGGTTGGTTGTGTCCCGAAAGTTCTGTAAATTGCCCTCCGGGCTGGCTCCATTCTAGCTGACGGCCGTCAGCTTGGTCACCTCCTTGCGTTCGGCGTCGAGCAGCTCGCGAAGCGCATCCATGTCGAGGAAGCGCCGGTTGGTCAT
>JAXMMT010000047.1:0-30139 GCA_034399355.1 Coriobacteriia bacterium
CGAGGTCGAACAGGTGGGTCCCAAGATCGCCGCTTCAGCGCGGGCGTTCTTCGCCGGTCCCGAGAACCTCGACATCGTCGAGCGACTTCAGTCCGCCGACGTGCGCACCGCCGATCCCGAGATGGCGGGGGAGCGCCGCGAGCAGACGCTGGCGGGGCTCACATTCGTGCTCACGGGCGCGTTGGAGCGACAGACTCGCGACGAGGCGGGCGCCGCGCTCAAGGCGCTCGGTGCGAAGGTTTCGGGAAGCGTCAGCAAGAAGACGTCATACGTGGTGGTCGGTGCCGAGCCGGGCAGCAAGTACGACAAGGCGCTGGAGCTCGGCGTGCCCACGCTTGACGAGGAGTCGCTGGAAGCGATTGTCGAGACCGGCCGACCGCCTGGAGAGGGCGCGGAGTGAACCGCGAACCGCTCAGCGCCGTCCGCTGGCCTGTCTCGGCGCTTATCGGACTGACGCTGCTCGTCATCACCTTCACCATCGCCGGCGCACTCTTCGCGTTCGGCGGACCGCTCGATGCGGTGTCCGGGAGTCTTGCACCGCTTCTGCAGACCGCGGTTCTCGCGCTGCAGTACGCGCTTCCGATCGGTCTCGTCGCGTTGCTCGGTCGGCTACGTGGCGTGCGTTTCGCCGATGCTGTTCTGCTACGGCGGTTCAGCGTGGGGCAGGGCATCGGTCTCGCCGTAGGCGTGGCGATCACCGCTCGATTCGTGAACGCGGCGTACAGCATTGCCGTTGTCATGCTCGGCGTCGATCCGCCTACCACCGATGTCACGCAGTTGTTCCCGGACACGGTCGTCGGCGCGTTCGCCGTAATCGTGCTTTCGATTGTCATCGCCCCTATGGCCGAGGAGATCATGTTTCGCGGCGTGCTCTACCCGGGTCTGCGCGACCGCTTCAACCCGTATGCCGCAGCAATCGTCTCTTCCCTCGTGTTCGCCGTCTTTCACGGAGAGCCGTTCGTGTTCCTGCCTATATTCGTTCTCGGCCTGATGCTGGCCTGGCTGACCGAGATGACCCGCTCGGTGTGGCCGGCCATCATCGGACATGCGATCTTCAACGCGACTGCTGTCGCGTTGCTGTACCTGGTCCGGTTCCTGCCTGACGTACCGATGCCATGAGCCCGCGAGCGAGACTTCTGCTCACACCGCGCCTGTGTGACCGGTGTGGTCGCTGTCTTTCAGCGTGCCCACTGAACGCGCTACGCGTCGGGCGTTCCTACATCATGGTGGACTGGGGGCGTTGCAACGGCTGCAACAAGTGCGTATCGGCCTGCGAGACGGGTGCCCTCAAGGCGGTTGGCGCAGCTTCGCAGACGCCTCGGGCACGCAGCGCCGCGCGCGCGAGCACGGGAGGCGCCAAGGCCGCATCGGCCCGCTCGAGCAAGCCCGTCAAGCGCAAGCGGGAACACGAGCGCTTCGAGTGGTCGTTGCTGGAAGCGGCGGCAACGCTCTCGGTCACGTTCTCCGCGTTCATGGCCAAAGAGGCGCTCGCCGCGTCCGACGCGATGCGTGCGATGTCGACCGAGGTCCTCGTGCCCGTTCGCATCGGCGTGCTCGCCGTCTATTACGCGCTCCAGATCGCGCTTCTATGGTGGCTCATCCACCGACGGGACGGTTCGTTTTCCGAGGCGTTCTCCCTCGGCAGGATCGGCACGACCGTTTCCGAGAAGTTCCACTCGGCGTGGTTGGTGCTGGTGGGCCTGCTCGGCACACGAGCCATCGCTACGGTGTACGGGCTTGTGACCCGGGAACTCGGTCTCACCCCCCAGGCGGGGACTGAAACGGTGACGCGAGTGTTCGGTACGGCTCCGAGTGGTCTGCTTCTTGCTGTCATCATGCTCGTGTTCGTCGGACCGTTCGTCGAAGAACTCGTGTTCCGCGGTGCGCTGCTGCGCGGACTGGAGGCGAAGCTCGGGATATGGCCCGCTATCGTCATCCAGGCACTGTTGTTCGCGGCGTTCCATCGCTCGTGGTGGTTGCTGCTGCCGATGACGGTACTGGGCATCGCGCTCGGTTGGCTTGCGCACGAGCGGCGCAGCCTATGGCCCGCCATTGCGCTGCATGCGCTCTACAACGCACTGAGCGTTGCAGCTGTCGTCTGGGTGCTGGTGCGCGGCTGAGGTGCAGTCTCGTTGTCAGATGAGCGGTTCCTTGGGATGTGCGATCGGTATACTGAGCCGTACATCCTACATGCATTCAAGACAAGCGGTGCACTGGACGATACAAAAGGCCAGAGCAATCATTGAGCGAGCAAGGATTCTCATGAGCCGACAAGAGAACCGGCACGCAAACAAGACTCCTTCCGGATACGTTCGCCGTCGCTGGCTGATCGGACTCATAGCTGCGTCCACGTCGGTCGTGCTCATGGCGGCACTGGCGTTCTATCTCTACAACGCTAGATACACGGAAGAAAACCAGGAGCGCTTGCGCGCACAGGCGGCCGCCATTGCGGCCGAGACGGAGGTCCTGCTCAAGGAGCGCCAGGACAACGCCACCATCCTCGGAGTGAGTTCCTCCGTGGCGTACGTGATAAGCGGACACAACCTGTCGGACGAAGAACATCTCGGCGAAGATTGGCTCCTGTCCCGTCTGCAGGCGGAACAGGAGTATCGTGTCTTCGACACCGTGGCCGTCCTGGACGTGGACGGGCGCGTCATCGAGTATGCGGGAGAACCCGTGCCCTCAAGCGAGTGGTTCCGTTCGGTCGTGACAGCGAACATTGGGATTAGTGAGGGCCATGCCGTAGAGGTAAGTGACCCGGCGGGCGAGCTCTCGTACTGGTGGTTAGCGACCCTTGAGCACGATGGGTCGCCGGTGGGCATGTACGCGCAAAGCGTTGACCTGGCGCCCTTTGTCCAGCGGATTCTATCTCACCGACGTCTTCCCGATCAGACGGACATCGTCAGCGTGGTCGTTCCTCAAGACGGCGGGTGGCATCTGTTCTTCGCTGACGGAGCCGAGTTCTTTGAGTCCGGAGAGGATTTGAGTGCGGCGGAGCAACGCCTCGGTCTGCCGGACGGCGGGTTCGATGCGCTTGCTGACGTCGCCGCCGGAGCGGTGGGATTGCGCACGGCCGCGGCTCCCGTGCAGGGAAGCGACTGGGTGGCAGTCGCCTACGTTCCTGACGATGTGGCACGCACCCACACAATCCAGGTTGCCGCCATCACGTTCGGCGCGGCGCTCGTTTCCCTGGGGTTCGTCTTCTCGATCTCCTGGTTCTGGCGGCGCGACACTCTGCTCGCGGAATCGGAGCACCGCGCTATGGTTCTCGCCGAGGAAGCCCTGGAAGCACAAGACCACTTCATGGCGAACATGAGCCACGAGTTCAGGACTCCGCTGAATGCGGTCATAGGCTTCTCTCAGATAGTGTTGAGCGGTTTGGCCGGCGACATCAACTCCGAGCAGCGTCGTCAGCTGGAGATGGTCGAGCAAGGTGGCAAACGGCTTCTCGTGCTGGTGGACGACGTCCTCGACCTCGCGAACGTGAAGGCTGGCGCGGCGCAGGTCTGCCCCCGCGAATTCACGGTCCGCGAGTTGATAGATGGTCTGCATTCGCTCATGTGTCCTCTCGCCAAGGAGCGGGGACTCGAATGTTCGGCAGCCGTGCCTGACGATGAAGTCGTCCTGAGGACGGACCGGGACATGGTCGAGAGGATCCTGGGCAACCTGCTGTCCAACGCCATCAAGTTCACTAAGGATGGTTTCGTGCGGCTGGCTGTCAAGCGCGTGGAGGGCGACAGAGTCTCCTTCGCGGTGCATGACAGCGGTTGCGGCATTCCCGCCGAGAGCATCGACGAGGTGATGCAGGAGTTCCTGCAGGTCGTGGAGCCGCAAGGGGTGAAGCCCGTCGGGACGGGTCTCGGGCTGGCCTTGAGCAAGAGGATGGCACAGATGCTGGGCGGCGACATCGAGGTGAGCAGCAAACGCGGTGTGGGATCGACATTCACGCTCACGATTCCGCGCGAGTATCACGGAGACGCCGACAAGCGGCACGCATAACAGAGCGCCAACCGTGCGGGTCACCAACGCGTATCTCGGCTATCATGGTGTGCACCCGATTTCCTAGGTTGAAGGACATCCCCATGTCAATCTCGCAGTCCGACGTCCGCCACGTCGCGCTCTTGGCGCGTCTTGCGCTGACCGACGAGCAGGTCGCTTCTCTGCAGACCGAACTCAACTCCATCCTCGGCCACATCGATGAGCTGCAGGGCCTTGATCTGGCCGACGTGCAGCCCACTGCGCACGCGCTCGAGGTCACGAACTCTACGCGGCCTGACGCCGTGAAGCCGTGTCTGCCGAGGGAGCTCGCGTTACTCAATGCGCCTGAGGCCGAGGGTGGCGCATTCGTCATTCCTGCGTTCGGTGAAACGGGGGAGGACGCATGATCGATCTGAGCGCGCTTTCGGCCACCGACATCCGTGACGGCATCACGGCAAAGCGCTTCTCGGCACGCGAAGTGGCAGCCGCCGCTTTCGCGCACATCGACGCGCTTGAGCCCGCGATACACGCGTTCAACCAGCTCACACCCGAACTGGCTGCTCAGGCTGCAGACCGCATCGATGCGATGGCCGCAGCGGGCGAGGAGTTGCCACCGCTCGCCGGCGTGCCGGCGGGCATCAAGGACAACATGAACCTTGTGGGTACGCGCACGACGTGTTCGGCGAAGATCCTCGCCAACTACGAGTCGGTTTACGACTGCACTGCCGTGCGTCGCTTGCTCGACGCCGGTGCGCTGCCGGTGGGCAAGTGCAACCTCGACGAGTTCGCGTTTGGCTCGAGCACCGAGAACTCTGCGTTCGGTCCCACGCGTAACCCCTGGGATATCGAGCGCGTGCCGGGCGGCAGCTCGGGCGGTAGCGCCGCGTGCGTGGCGGTCGGCATGGTGACCGTCTCACTTGGCAGCGATACGGGCGGCTCGATCCGCCAGCCGGGTGCGCTCACTGGCACGGTCGCGATGAAGCCTACCTATGGACGGGTCAGCCGTTACGGTTGCGTCGCGTTCGCGAGTTCGCTCGATCAGATCGGCCCTTTCGCGCACAACGTGCGCGACGCCGCACTCGTGCTGAACACCATCGCGGGCAAGGACGAGATGGACGCCACCAGCGTGACCGAGTCGGTGCCGGACTTCACCGCCACGCTCAGCGATGGCGTGAAGGGTCTGCGCGTGGGTATCGTGCGCGACATGCTCGAGCTTGAGGGTCTTGCGCCCGAAGTGAAGGCGAGTGTTGAGGCGGCTGCGGAGCGCTATGCGGCGCTTGGCGCCGAAGTGGACGACGTGGAGATTCCCGCGGCGCGCCATGGTCTCTCGGCGTACTACATCATCGGGCCTGCCGAGGCGAGCTCCAATCTCGCCCGCTTCGACGGTATCCGCTACGGTCACCGGGTCGACGACGCGATCGACGTGCTCGATTTGTACATGCGCTCGCGCGCCGAAGGTTTTGGTCCTGAGAGTATCCGGCGAATCATGCTGGGTACCTATGCACTGTCGGCGGGCTACTACGATGCCTACTACGGCCAGGCGCAGAAGGCGCGCACGCTCATCATCGAGGACTTCGCCAAGGCCTTCGAGCGCTACGATGTGCTGCTCACACCCACGAGTCCTGAAGTCGCGTTCAAGATTGGCGAGAAGTCGACCGACCCGCTGGCGATGTATCTCTCCGATGTGTTCACTATTCCGCTCAACCTGGCAGGTCTGCCCGGTATCAGCGTGCCGTGCGGTCTGTCCGAGGGACTGCCAATCGGGCTGCAGGTCATCGGGCGACACTTCGACGAGGCGACGATGCTTCGGGCAGCCGCGGCGCTCGAGGCCGACCTCACGCTCGACATGACGCCGGCGTTGGCGAAGGGGGGTCTCGATGGCTAAGGACCGCCTTGCCGAGGTACTTGAACGCTACGAGGCCGTCATCGGTCTTGAGATACACACGGAGCTCACCTCGTTGAAGAGCAAGATGTTCTGCGGGTGTCCGGTAGAGTTCGGCGGCGAGCCCAATACGCGGGTGTGCCCCGTCTGTCTCGGCCTGCCGGGCGCGCTGCCCGTGCCCAACGAGGCCGCCGTGGAAGCTACCGTCCTTGCTGGTCTCGCGGTGAACTGCGATATCGCGCTGTGGAGCCAGTTCCATCGCAAGCAGTACTTCTATCCCGACATGCCCAAGGACTACCAGATCTCCCAGTACGACCTGCCGTTCTGCAGTGGCGGCTATCTCGATGTCGAGGTGGATGGCGCAGATGAGTACACCACCCACATCGGTGTCACACGTATCCATCTCGAAGAGGACACCGGCAAGATGGTACACGTCGGTGGCGCTGAAGGTCGTATCGCCGGCGCCGAGAAGAGCTTCGTGGACTTCAACCGCGCCGGTACGCCGCTCATGGAACTCGTAAGCGAGCCCGACATCCGCACTCCGGAAGAGGCACGCCGGTTCGCGCAGAAGCTGCGCCTCATCATGCTCGCGCTCGGCGTCAGTGACTGCAGCATGGAGGAAGGTTCCATGCGTGTAGACGGCAACATCTCCATCCGCCTCCATGGTGAGACTGAGCTTGGGACGAAGTCCGAGGTCAAGAACATGAACTCCTTCAAGGCGCTGCACGACGCGCTTGCGTACGAGATCGTGCGTCAGGCCGACCTTGTGGACGCAGGGGGGCGTGTCGTGCAAGAAACACGTCACTGGGACGCCGGAGCCAAGCGTACGAGCACACTGCGCAGCAAAGAAGAGGCGCACGATTACCGCTACTTTCCTGAGCCGGATATGGTGCCCTTCGCGTTCACCGAGGAGTGGGTTGAGTCGATTGCCGAGCGTCTGCCCGAGCTGCCGGACGCGATGTGCGAGCGTTTCATGACCACCTGGGAGCTTCCGAAACACGGCGCGACGGTGCTGACATCCGACCTCGCGATGGCCGTGTTCTTTGAGACGACGGTGGCCGAGGCTGGAGAGGCGCGCGCCAAAAGTGTCGCGAACGTGATGCTCAACGACTTCTCGGCGCATCTGAACGCCGACGGCGTCGCGGTGGACGAGAGCCTGGTCAAGCCGTCGATGGTGGCCGAGCTCGTGGGTCTCGTCGATGACGGGGCGATCTCCAGCAAGCAGGCGAAAGAGGTCTTCTCGGCAATGGCCGAGACAGGTGAGATGCCAGCGGTGATCGTCGAGGCCCGCGGAATGAAGCAGGTCAGCGATATCGTCGCGATCGAGGCTGTCGTCGACGCGGTTATCGCTGCGAGTCCCAATGAGGTGGCATCGTACCGTGGCGGGAAGGTGGGTCTCATCGGCTGGTTCGTGGGCCAGGTGATGCGCGAGATGCGCGGTCAGGGCAACCCGCAGGTCGTCAATGAGGTGCTGCGCAAGAAGCTGGGGTAGACACAGGGAGGTATGGATGGCGGCGTCACCACACGACAGCAAGAATTCCCGACCGCGGCGCAGTGACTGGGTTACGGGACAGGGCGCTGATGGTCCGAAGAGCCGCACAGCCGGCGGGCAGTACGTCGAGCAGTGCCGTCGCCGCGCCAAGGCGGTGAAGTCGAAGAAGGAGTTCGGACAACTCTCGATCGACACTCTCGTGTACGTTGTGCGGGAACACCGGTTGACGACGATGCGTCTGGGTGCAGTGAGGGCGCTTGGAGCCGGCGATACCCGCAAGCACCTGGCTGCGCTGCGGGCGATCGAGCGTGCGCCCGAAGCCGGCCCGCCGGCGCGTGCCGCTGCGCACCAGGCAGCTGAGATCGTGCAGGCGCGTCTCGATGAGAAGTAGTGAGGGCAGGCTCTACTCGGATCGTCCCGAGGATGCAGTCTCTGAAGAACCGCTGCGTCGCCCATCATGTATCGCGCACTCGGCATGCCATGTGCTGTTCAGATGGGTGAGTGGTCTTGCGGCTGTTACCGTGTTGCGGCAGACTGACCGGAGCGCGGGACGAAATGACGGGTGATCTCATGAGCGGCACGGACACACATCTCGGGCACGGACTGCTCCGTTCGGCCCTTATAGACCACGCGTGTGGCCATCGCCACGCACATCTTGTGCCGCTGGTCATCGACGGTTCCGACGGCCTGTTCGTCGCCATCGAACTCATCGCCACGCAGCCGTGTCCCGCGTGTCTGCTGGCCGAGCACGGTCTTCCGCCCATGCTGCCCGAGCGCCGGGCGAGCATGCAGGCGATGTAGTCCGCGCTTGCGGGGCTGGCGGTGGGCATCTTTCACGCAGATCGCGACCTTGCGTCACGCATCGAGGAGTCGGGCGTGCGTGACATGGAAGCCTACGTGGTTGCAGCGCGCGACTCAGGCGTGTACGGAGAAGCCGCGTTCTTCAAAGTGGGCGGCGGGATCGCCGCCTGGTTCTCGGTGCAAAACGTGCTGAACGGTTCGGTCGGTCTCGGCATGAACGGCTTTGTGGAGCTTGAAGAGGTTGCCGCGCTCGAGGCTTTCTACCGTGAGCGGGGTTCGCAGCCTGTACTCGACGTGTGTCCGCTCGCCGATGCTTCGCTCACTGCCTGGCTTGCCGAGAGGGGCTTCGTGCCTGTTTCCTACGACAACGTGCTCGTGCGTCCGGTGGGTGGGGAGGACGAGCTTCCCGGGGTTGCGCAAGGCGTCGAGGTGCTCACTGGCGAGGCGGTGGAGCGCGCGCTGTGGGCCGAACTGGTGGCGCGTGGTTTCACCGAAGACCAGCCGACAGCGGAGGACTTCCGGGTCGCGCGCGCGAGCTCGATGCGTGATGACGTCATCCGTGTCGTCGCGCTGGTCGATGGCGTGCCAGCTGGTGCGGGGATGCTCTGCGTCGAGGACAGTCTCGGCCACCTCAACGGGGACTCCACACTCCCGGCGTTTCGCGGTCGCGGGGCGCAACAAGCCTTAATCGCCGAACGGCTTCGGTATGCCGCCGCCCGAGGCGCTGATCTCGTCTATGTCGAGACGACACCCGGCAGCGGGTCACAGCGCAACATGGAGCGACTAGGCTTCCGTCTCGCGTATACCCGCATGTCACTTGCGCACGGCCAATCATACGGGTGCTAGAATCGTCGCCAGTGGCCTTGTCGTCCCAGAGACAGCCTGACGTTTGGAGTCACATGCTCGAGATAGTCGTCCTCTACTTCGTACACCGCCGGTTCGCCCGGGAGGCCCGCGCAAAGGGGCGCTCCGGCGCGTGGGGCTGGTTCGGCGTGGGGATGTGGGTGACTGCCGAGTTCCTTGGTATCGGACTCGTCGATCCCTCGGTCTTCGGCTCACCGACCGATCCGATTGCGCTGCTCAGGTTGTCCGCGGCCGGCTTCGGATTCGGCCTTGTCGGTCTGATAGCGGCATGGCTGGTCGTGCGCAATCTCGAGCCGTTGCAGCCGATAGGGGAAGTTGCTGCGCGTGCAGCTGAAGTGGCGCTTGATGCTGGCCTTGCACCTGATGAGACCGGAGTGGCAGTGCCTGTGCGGGCGGCAGCTCCGATGCGGGCGGTTCCGGCAACCGATTCCGCGCCTACGGGCAGCACCTTCGTGGGCTGGTGCGATGAGTGCGGCCTGAACGTGTGGCTGACCTTCGACCAGGCGTGTCCCGAACACGGACGCGACACCGTCGGCAGTATCCACCGACCGCTGTGAGCTAGGCGCCGAAGCCCGCCCAGAGTGGCGTCGAGAGGTAGCGTTCGCCCGTGGAAGGCGCCATGGTCACGACGGTGGTGCCCGCGAGAGCAGGATTTGCGGCCACGCGGAGCGCTGCCACGACGTTCGCGCCAGAGGATATGCCCACGAGCAACCCCTCTTCTGCGGCGAGGCGTCTTGCCATGGCGATGGCCTCGTCGGTCGTCACATGCTCGACGCCGCTGATCACGCCGAGGTCGAGGACGCTCGGGATGAAGTTCGCGCCGATTCCCTGGATGCCATGACCGGCAGGTGTGAGTTCCTCACCCGCGAGTCGCTGGGCGATGATCGGGGATTCAGCGGGCTCTACCGCGATGATGCGCGCTTCGGGGCGGTGCTCGGCCATGTAGCGACCAGTTCCCGTGATCGTGCCGCCGGTACCGACGCCGGCGACGAACGCGCCGAGGATGCTCTCGCCCAGCGCGGCATCGATCTCCGGACCCGTTGTGAGGTAATGTGCCCGCGGATTTGCAGGGTTGTCGAACTGCCGGGTGAGGTAGGCGCCTTCGGTGCGCGCAGCGATCTCCTCGGCAGCCTCCACCGCGCCTTGCATGCCGCCTGCGCTCGGCGTGAGAACGAGCTCCGCGCCGTACGCGGCAAGCAGTGTACGGCGCTCCTGCGACATGCTCTCGGGCATGGTAAGCACGACGCGATAGCCGCGTGAGGCGCCAATCATGGCGAGCGCGATGCCGGTGTTGCCCGAGGTGGGTTCGATGATGACCGAGCGGCCCGGCTCGATCAGCCCCCGGCTCTCCGCGTCGTCGATCACACTGCGCGCCATACGGTCTTTGACCGATCCGCCCGGGTTGTGTGACTCGAGCTTGATAGCGACCCGTGCGGGCAGGCCCTCGGCTAACTGGTGAAGAGAGACCAGCGGCGTGTTGCCGATCGTGGCGGCGACTTCCGTATGTAGTGCGTTCATCATGCCTCCTTGAGAAGCGGGGGACACGCGCTACTTACGCGTGCTCGTCCTCTTCCTCGTGCGGATCGAAGTTCGGATCGGAAGACAGGATCGGTCCTGCGATGGGCTCCCGTCCGTGTTTGACGAGGTAGTCGTCGACGGCGGCTTTCAGGCCATCGGTTGCGAGTACCGAGCAGTGCATCTTCGCCGGTGGCAGACCGCCAAGTTCGTCTGCGACTTGCTTCTTGCTGATTGAGACTGCCTCTGGAAGCGTCATACCCTTGGCCATCTCGGTCACGATGGAGCTGGTCGCGATAGCGGCGCCGCATCCGAGTGTCTGGAACATGATGTCGTCGATTCTGTCGTCGTCGACGCTAATAGTGATCTTCATGACGTCGCCACAGATCGGGTTGCCGACCTCGCCGACACCGTCTGCGTCTTTGATGACGCCCACGTTGCGCGGGTTCTGAAAGTGGTCCATGACCTTGTCGCTGTAGAGCATGCGGGTCTCCTTGCTAGTCGGCCGAGTGCTCGGCCTTGATCTTTGCGTACAGGGGCGACATCGAGCGCAGGCGTTCGACGATCGGTACGAGCTCGTCGACGAAGTAGTCGACATCCTCCCCGGTGGTATATCTGCCCAGACTCACGCGCAGCGAGCCATGGGCGAACTCCTGCGGACAACCGATGGCAAGCAGCACGTGGCTGGGCTTGAGCGAGCTCGATGAGCACGCCGAGCCGGTCGAGACCGCGATGCCCTTCGCGTCGAGGTGCAGCAGCATCGCCTCACCCTCGACTCCTTTGATGATGAAGTTGGCGATGTGGGGGAGCCGGGTGTCGGTTTCCGCCGCGTTGAGCGAGGTGAGTTCAAGCCTACCGAGCACGCCCTCCACGACGCGATCTCGCAATGCGGCGAGGCGAGGCGCCTCGGTCGCACGCTCGGTCTCCGCGATTTCGAGTGCTGTCGCGAAACCCACCGCGCCGACCACATTCTGCGTGCCGCTACGCCGCTTGGATTCCTGCCCGCCGCCCATCATGTACGGAGTCAGGCGGGTTCCCTTGCGAAGGTACAGCGCGCCAAAGCCCTTCGGCCCGTAGATCTTGTGACTCGAGAACGATGCGGCATCGATACCGAGCTCATCGACGTCGAAGTCGATCTTGCCGAGCGTTTGCGCCGCGTCGGTGTGCATGAGCGCACCGCCCGCGTGCGCGATGTCCGCCAGCGCACGAATCGGTTGGATCGTGCCGATCTCGTTGTTGCCGTGCATGACCGAGACGAGCACGGTGTCCTCGCGCATCGCGGTCTGAAGGTCCTCAGGGTGAATGAGGCCATCTGGCCGCGGGTCGAGTTCAGTGATCTCGAAACCATGCTTGCCGAGCCATCTGGCAGGTCCGAGCACTGCATGGTGCTCGAATGCCGAGACGATGATGTGCCCGTCCGTGCGACCACCTGCAGTGGCGAGGCCGATGAGCGCGGTGTTGTCGGACTCCGTGCCGCCTGAGGTGAAGATGACCTCGCTTGGGTGCTTGGCGCCGATGGAGGCCGCGACACGCTCGCGCGCGTTTTCGAACGCTTTGTAGGCGTCCCGGCCGAGCGCGTAGAGGCTGTTTGCGTTGCCGTACCGCTCAGAGAAGAACGGCATCATCGCGTCGAGCACGCGCTCGTCGACGGGAGTAGTGGCGGCGTAGTCCAGGTATACGTTGTGGTCCATAATCACTCCTCGGATGTGGAAACGGCGAACGCGGCGTCGAAGAGCACTTGCCGCTCCGCCAGTGAAGCAAGGTCGAACTCTCCGAGCACGTCGCGCAGCGCTGCGGAAACGCGCGTCCACACGGGCTCGGCCGCGCATGCCCCCTCGCGTCCGCAGACCGTCTGCGCGTCGCACACGGTAGGGGCAAGCGGGCCCTCCAACGCTTCGACGATGTCGAGGGCCGAGATGGAGCGAGGGTCGCGCGCGAGGGCGAATCCTCCGCGGGCACCGCGGACTGCCGTTACGAGGCCCTCACGCCGCAGCGTCGCAAGCAGCTGCTCGAGGAACGCCGGGGGGATGTCGCGGTTCTTCGCGATGTCGCGCGTACTCACGGGGCCGTCGTTCCAGGCGACCGCCAGGTCGATCAGTGCGAGTAGGCCGTACTCGCTCTTTGCGGTCAAGCGCATACTCGCACCTCCTTGGTTTAATCCTGACAGCATAAGTAGGGTTTACCCACAGTACGCTCGCGTCAGACCGTCGTCAAGAAGCTGGGCGTCCGGTAGGTGCAGGTCTAGACTGGTCACAGCCGTGAGGGAGGTTCTATGACTGGCGAGCAGAGCAGTGGTGTGTCGGCCGAGGGTCGACGCGTGAGTATCGAGATCGTGGAGATCCAACGAACCGGTGTGTGCTCGACGGGGCATGTGGTGGGAGACTGCTGGACGGTGGACTCCGCGCGAGTGCCGACGGGAATCTGCGGCTGGGCGTACGCGGCGATGCTGCCGTTCCTCCAGCCGTTGCGTTTCGGGGGAAGCTTCCCGTGGGAGGCCGAGGGGGAGGCGCTTGTGTGCTGTCCTGATCCCGCGAATCCCGTCGTTTTCCGGCTTAGTGTGGGGGACTGACGTCTTCCGGACAGGACTCCGCGGGCGGTTTAGTGCTCGGCGACTCAAGGTGTAGCGGCAGCGTGAGCCGTGCGGTCGTCCCGTGGTCGACTTCGCCGTCCAGCGCTATGGTGCCGCCAAGAAGGCGCGTCAGCTCATAGCAGATGGTGAGTCCCAGACCCAGCCCCTCAGGCTTCGCGGACAGGTGACTCATACCTTGCTCGAACGTGTTGAAGATGACGTTCTTGAGATCCGGGTCGATGCCGACGCCGGTGTCGCAGACCTCGATGACCACGTGCTCGTCGTTGGCCGTGGCTCGCAGGCTCACTGAGCCCTTCTCGGTGAACTTCACGGCGTTGGAGAGCAGGTTCAGTATCACTTGCCCGAGGAGTCTTCGATCAGTGCGAATCGTCGCCGGTGCGTGTTCCACGTCGAGCTCGATTCCGAGACCCTTGATCTGCGCATCGGCGCGTACCTGAATCAGGCATTCGCCGAGCAGGTTCGCAAGTTGGAACTCGGTGGGCAGCGCCGTTATGCGTCCGGACTCGATTCTCGTGTAGTCGAGCACGTCGTCAACGAGTGATAGCAGCTGTCTTCCGGCCTGCTGCACCATCGTCAGCTGGCGCTGTTGCTCCTCGTTTATCTCGCCCGCAAGTCCCATGAGCAGAGTGCCGGAGAAGCCGATGACCGAATTGAGCGGGGTTCGCAGCTCGTGGCTCATGTTGGCGAGGAACGCACTCTTGGCGCGGTTGGTCTCTTGGAGCCTGACGTTCGCCTCGACGAGGTCCGAGGTACGGCGTGTGACGGTCTGCTCGAGTTGGTGGCGATAGGCGATGTCGCTGGCCTCAGCCTGCTTGCGGGCGGAGATGTCCCGCACGATCGCCAGGTACTCCTCGGGCGAGGCTTGCACGATGCGCGCCTCGAAGTCATGGGGGCCGTCCGGGTAGTCGAGCTGGTATTCAAGAGTGCGATGGCCTCCGGCGCGGCTCGTCGACTTGAGGGCCGCCTCCCAGTGGATGATCAACCCGGCGGGAAGGTCGAGTTCGCGTACCGTCTTGCCGAGGGAGATTTCCGGCGGGTTGATGAGTTCGAAGTCGGGGGAGGGCTTGAACTCGAGAACACGACCCTCGGCGTCAATGCGGAAGAGCGCATCCGGGATTGCGTCGATGATTGCGCGCTGGCGTTCGTTGGCCGCTTGCAGCTCGGCGGCATGCGCCGCAGCGGTGCGATGGATATACAGCGCGACCACGACGAGCATGGCCGTTCCGCCCGCAACCAGTGCCGCCACTTGTGTCAAGGCAAGGCCTGCCAAGCTCGTGGTACCGTCTGCAGCGTATGCCGGGGTGAGGGTGCGCAAAAACACAGCGGCGCTCAACACCGCGAATGCAGTGGCATGCTGGATGGTGCGCATCGATCCCCCTCGCACACCTCGCGTAGAGTCGCGAGGCTCTCCGCAAGGGAGCATAAGCTAGTCCGCATGACTTCACAAGTGGTCGAGTTGACTCACCAGAAATGTCGTCCAAACCGATTCGTTGCCTCACGTAAGAATGTCGTCGAACGGTTAGCGTCATCCTCGTCAGCCCAATCGACGACGAGGAGGCGCGACGAGGGTGCCTTTGACGATGGCGGAGAAACACGCGGTGACGAGGAAGCTCGCCGAGGGGTATCGGCGGGCCGGTAAACTGGAGAAGGGAGCGATCCTGGACACGCTCTGCTCGATCACGGGCTACAGCCGAGACCATGCGGCGAGACTGCTGCGGGCGGGACCGCCGCCGAAGTGGCCCAAGAAGAATCCCGGGAAGAACCGTACACGTCCGCGCGTCTACGACGTCGACGTGCTCTTCGCACTGCGCAAGGTCTGGGCGACACTGGACGAACTCTGCGGCAAGCGCCTCGCCGCGGCGAGGCCTCACATGGTGATCGCGATGGAGCGCCACGGCGAGCTCATGGTCTCCGCCGAGGTGCGGCAGAAGCTCCTCGCCATGTCCGCCGCCACGATCGACCGCCTTCTCGCACCCGATCGTGCCAAGCTCGCCCTCAAGGGCCGCACGGGCACGAAGCCGGGCACGCTTCTCAAGCACCAGATCCCGATCAAGACCTTCGCCGACTGGGACGATACGCACGCAGGCTTCGTCGAGATCGACCTGGTGGGCCACGACGGAGGTGTGCTGCGTGGCGAATACTGTCAGACGCTCGACGTCACCGACGTGGCGACCGGCTGGACCGAGACACGTGCGGTCAGGAACAAAGCGCAGGTACACGTGTTCGCCGCGCTCAAGGAGATCCGCACAGCACTTCCCTTCCCGGTCCTGGGGATCGACTCTGATAACGGCAGCGAATTCATCAACCACGAGCTTTTCCGCTACTGTGAGGAGAAGCACATCACCTTCACCCGCTCACGTGCCTACAAGAAGAACGACGGCTGCTACGTCGAACAGAAGAACTGGTCGGTGGTGCGCAGGAACGTCGGCTACGCACGCTTCGACACACCGGAGGAGCTCGCGTGCCTGAACGAGCTCTACACGGTACTGCGCGAGCACACCAACTACTTCATGCCGTCGGCGAAGCTCGTCTCCAAGACCCGTGAGGGTGCGAAGGTGACCAAGCGCTACGACACCCCGCAGACGCCGTATTCCCGCGTGCTCGCCTCCGAGCACGTCACGCAGGCGACCAAGCGCCGGCTGACGCGACGCTACGAGCAGCTCAACCCCGTGGCGCTCAAGCGCACGATCACCGATCTGCAGAAGCGCCTCTACGAACTCGTGTCACTTAAGGAATCGATCAGAAGAAGGGAGGTGCGGGCATCCGATCTCGACGACATTTATGATGAGTCAACGAATGCGCGCTTCGACGACATTCTTAGATGAGGCAACGGGGTGGTTTATGACAACCGGTATCGACTCACAGATTGGGGGAGATGGGTTCCTCGGCCATACGGATCGTCTCGGGCACCGGTACCGCGCCGCGCGCCATCGCATCGCGGTCGATAGCACCCGCCTCGATAAATGAGCCGGCTGCGATGAGAGACGCAAGGACGCCAAAGCCGATCAGGGTAGATTGCACGCCGATCGCGCCGGCGAGTGCGGGAGCGATTGCGAGCGGTATCAGCTCGCCGCTGCGGCGGTGTACCTCCGAGGTGCCGATAATGCGGCCGACCAGTTCACGCGGGGTGTCGCGGTGTATGAGGGTGCGGAGCAAGGGCTCCAGGATGCCGATGACGAACGCCCAGACGAACGCGCCGAGAGCGATCACGCGCAGGTCCGTCCAGCCGACGTAGAGTACGGCCCCCAAGCCGACGAAGATCGAGAGGAACGCAAGGCCGCGGGCGGACAGGACGCGCCGCGGCAGGCGCGGCAGCAGCCAGGCGCCCGTGATGAAGCCCACGCCGAAGACGGAGTTCATCCAGCCGATCGTTTCGATGCCGGTGCCGACCACGTCACGGAAGAAGAGCGGTTCGAGCGCACCGAACGCGCCGAACGACATCCAGACGAGCGATCCCATCAGCAGGTAGTAGCGTATCGGCCGCAGCCCGTACGCGGCTTTGAGGCCTTCGCGCAGTTCAGCGAGCGCATGCGTCTTGTGCAGGTCTTTGCGTGCTGGGGGCTGTATCGAGATGCGCCACACGAGCCCTGCTGCAAGAAGCGAAGTGGCGGCGTCGAGCACGAAGATCCAGTTGACGTGCGCATATCGCACGAGCAAGGCGCCGACCGCCGGTCCCACCGCGAACGCGAGTGACGCGCCGCCCTCGATCCAGGAGTTCACCTTCGCAAGCTGCGACTCATCGGTCACCAGGTGCGGGGCGAACGAGGCCGCCGATGTCACGACGGGTGCGCCGAGGAAGCCCCATGCGGACGAGATCACGATCAGCAGCGGGAGCGTGTCCGCGACGATCATCGCCATGGCCGCGACGACGAAGCCCATCTCGGCGAACACGAGTACCTTGCGCGGGCCGTAGCGGTCGATGAGCACACCAGCGGCCGTGCTGCCGAGGATCGAGGCGATGCTCAGGCAGAACATGAGGATGGCGAGCTCGTACGCGGTGGCGTCGAGCACGTACGCGGCCTTGCCCCATACGCCGATGAAGAACGCGGCTTCGCTACCTGCGCGCGAGGTGAAGCGGGCGATGACGAGGCGGAGTATGTCTTTGCGAGGTGCCATGCTTACGACTCGGGGGCGCAGCTGCGAGCGGGAAGCGCCCTGCCGGTGAGCGCCAATGCCGCTCCGGCGGTCACCATCAGCGCGGCACTGACCGCGAATGGAGCGCCGTGCGACACGGTGTCCCACAGCAGCCCGGCGACAGCGCTGGCAGGCAGCGCAGCAAGGCCGAGTACGAACGTGTAACCCCCAATGGCGGTGGCGCGAACGTCGCATCCGACGAGGTCGACGACGTAGGCGCGCGTCATTCCCTCGGTCATCGCATACGGCACGCCGTAGGCGGTGAAGAGCAGCCACGCATGCACCGGCGCGCCGGCAAGCGCGAATCCTGCGTAGACCGCGCCGTAGAGCACGAAGCCGATCGAAAGCAGACGCTTGCGGCCGACGCGATCAGACAGCGCACCGAGCGGCGCCGAGAGCGTGGCTCCCACGATGTTGAACGCGAAATACATCAGCGGGATGAGCGCGGGTGTCGCGCCGACGTCTTGGGCGCGCAGGATGAGCATCGCATCCGAGGAGTTGCCGAGTGCGAAGACGAAGCTTACCGCGGTGAACAGCGCGAACGGTCGACCGAGGTGACGCAGTCGTAGTGTGGGGCGTACGCCGTCAGGCCGAACCGCGCGCTTTTCGCGCACCGCGAAGAACACGACGGCGATGGCGAGGGCGCCCGGTATCGCCGACACCCAGAAGATGGTGCGGTAGCCGTCGGGCACGAGTGTGAGGATCGCCCACGCTGTGAGCGGGCCAATCGCCGCGCCTAGCGTGTCCAGCGCGCGGTGTACGCCGAAGTTGCGGCCTCGGGTAGCCTCGGTGGAGGAGTCGGCGATCAGCGCGTCGCGCGGCGCGGTGCGAATCCCCTTGCCCAGGCGGTCGCACCAGCGCAGCAGCAGCACGGCGGGCCACGAACCCGTGAGCGCCAGCAGCGGTTTCACAACGTTGGAGAGCGAGTAGCCAAACGCGATGAGCGGCCGCCGCCGCCCGACGCGGTCCGACAGCCAGCCCGAGAAAACCTTCATCAGTGACGCGGTCGTCTCGGCCACCGATTCGATGATGCCGATCGCCGTGACAGGCGCGCCCAGCACGTTGGCGAGGAAGAGCGGGAGGATGGGGTAGACCATCTCGGAGGACGCGTCGGTGAGAAGGCTGACTATTCCCAGGGCTTTGATGTTTCGCGGCACGCGCCGCTCGCCGGGGTCGGCCACTGCAAGCTCCCTTCTCGGACACTCGATGTAGCGTACCGCTGGTGCGGTGTGCAGGCCACCACGAGTGGCTTGGGCTAGACTGGGGCAGGACACCTACGGGCCGGTCTTCTATCGGGCGGGTGAACAATCGGGAGTGGATCACCAGAGGGAGGTCGTCGCGATGAAGGTCGTCGCTTTCAACTGCAGTGCGCGCAAGGACGGCAACACCGCCGTGCTTATCGAGCGCGTGCTTGACGAACTGCGTGCCGAGAGTATCGAGACCGAGCATGTCCAGCTCGCCGGCAAGCGCGTCGAAGGATGCACCGTGTGCATGAAGTGCGCCGAGCACAAAGACGGACGCTGCTACGGGCGCAAGGACTTCGGCAACGAGTGCATCGAGATGATGCACGACGCGGACGGTATCATCATCGGCTCACCAGTGTACTTTGCCGACATCTCACCTGAGGCCAAGGCGCTCATCGACCGCGCCGGCTATGTAGCCGGTTACAAGAAGGAGATGCTCTACCGCAAGGTGGGTGCCGGCGTCATCGCGGTGCGCCGCGCGGGTGCCGTGCACGCGCTGGACTCCATCAACCACCTCTTCCTCATCCGGCAGATGGTGATCGCCGGTTCCTCGTACTGGAACCTGGGGATGGGCCGCGAGAAGGGCGAGGTCGTGCGCGACGAAGAGGGCATGCGTACGATGGAGAACCTCGGCAAGAACATGGCGTGGCTGCTGAAGAAGCTGCACAGCTAGCAAGGTGGGCTAGAACAGCTCGCTCAGGTCGTCCATGGCTTCCCGCGTATGGTCCAGGACCCAGTCCTCCAGCGACAGGTAGGGCTTGGGGTTGAACACGGCACCCATATCCATGACGATCTCGACAATCGCCGCCAGCAGGCCCTCGTGGCGCATGAGCGCATCGATAAGCTTGGGGTTTACGGTGCCGCTGCTGGCAGGGATCGGTGTTACGAAAATCGCCCCGTCGTTGTCCTGGACGATGAGATCGAAGCAGAAGTTGCCGGCCATGGTGACGCTCAGGCCGAGGTCGGAACCGAGTGGTTTATACCAGGATAGACGGTCTTTCTGTAGTCCGGAGACGCGGGCAAGCGTCGCATCGTCGACCGCCATCGAGCACGGGAATGTCGGCAGGGTCCGCACGGCTTCGCGAAGGTTGATGGCTGCTACGAGTGCACGCTCGGGGGTCGTCGCGTGCAGGATGTCGAGCGCGAGGCTCACCTCGATCGGTGAAGAAGCGTTCAGAATGGTTCGGAACAGCTCGGGCTCCTTAGTGAACACCTTTCGGAGCTGGCTGACACTAGAGGTGATGGAGGCCAACGTTACATGCTCCTTTAAGTTGGATTCGATGATTGCGTCGGCAAAGGAGACGGTGCGACTTCGTGCGCGCCGTCACGGTAGCGGTAACCGTCGGACAAGCGGTTGGGATTAGCGCAGGGCGGTCGATTCCAGGGAGTCTACGGTCGGTATGCCAAGCAGCTCGACCGTGGTGATACCGACGCCGGGCGTTACGGAGCTGTCTTGCGGATACGGGGGTGGACTCTGCCCACGAGGTAGGTGACGACGGGGCCGAGAACCGCAACGGCGCCCAGGGCCGTCAGTTGAATGAGGTCGAGGTCGTACTTGAAGCCCGCCCGCATGTCCGGCAGTCTCCAGACCACCGCGGCGCCCCAGGTGCGCCAGAAGACTGCTACCTGCAGGACGAGTGCAGCCTGTATGGTGAGCGTCGTGGCCACGCCGAGCGAGAGCCAACCGGCGAGGTATTGGTGCTTTGGCGGCTTGGGATGGCGGCGCAACAGTGGGTAGATCGCTCCTGCGACCAGGCAGGCCACGAGTCCCGCGATGACCGCCTCGGCCATCCGTCCGTTGAAAAACGTCTGCACCATGGACTCCTCATTGAACGCGGAGAGCGACCAGGTGTATCCGTGCGCCCAGAAGTAGAGCCCGTTGTAGACGGCGAAGTAGGCAATCGCGCCTACGACCGCTGCGACCGCAGCTCGCCATGAGCGCACTCCCGTGAGGATCGCGAAAGCGAGCAGTATCGCCAGCACGCCGACGAATACCGGGAGGCGCTCGGAACGATCATGGTCGAGTCGTTCGACATCGGCGGCCGCGTACGTCACCCGGATCTCGATAGCGCTCATCGACTTCTCGGTGCATCTGAACGCCGAGGGCTGGACTATCGGGGCGTACTGCCTGGCGAACAAGCTGGCACGCTCGAGGTCGGCTCCAACCGCAGGTGAGTCTGGTTGAGCGAGGACGGAGACGATCGCGAGGCCGTGCGCGTGACCCGGTGTTGGCAGTCCGGCCAACACGGCCACCGTGGGAGCGATGTCCCCAAGCTCCGCCTGCGCGCTTGTGTGCCGAACGCCGGGTCCCACGAAGACGCAGGACGTGTGGATGACGGGGTCCTCCCAGCCGCCATGACCGCCGGTGGCGGTGTGGCCGTGATCCGGCGTGATACAGAAGACCGTCTCACCGTCGTCGAGCCCTTCAATCAGGCGTTCCAGGTCCGCATTCACCGTGGCGACCATCTCGGCGTACTCGGGTGAGGCTGCCCCGTGAGCGTGGCCGGCCTCGTCGATGTCGGGGAGGAGCACGATCACGAGGCCCGCGCCATCCAGTTCCTCGTCCATCCGCAGCGCGTCGTTGACGATTCCGGAGCTCATGTAGGTGTCCGAGTCCCAGTCGGTGAAACTCGAGGCGCTTGCAGCCGAAGCGCCATACAGCATGTCGAGGTCGGTCGGCCCAGCCACCAAGGTGGAGCGTCCCTCAGCCATCGCCACGTCGAGCAGCGTCTCAACTTCAACACGGCGCTCGTACCAGTTGGTCGTGACGCCGGAGATCTGCTGGGGCGCGCCGGACAGGATCGTCGTCCACGTCGGGAATGATAGCGAAGGCTCGGGAACCGTTAGAGAGACGTCGGCACCACGCGCCCGTAGGCGTTCCATCGCACTCATCGAACGAGATGCCTCGTCGGTCAGACCGTCGATGATCACGAGTACGGTGCGCTGGTCTTCGCCCGGATTGTCCACGCGTGTGCTTGCGGGATCGATCTCGAGGAATGGGCTTTGGTAGTCCACGACCTGGTCCCAGGAGTATCCGGCGAGCTGGTAGGCGCCGTACGATGTGCCGAGTGCAGCCAGTAGTCCGATGACAAAGAGTGACCATGCCGTTGTTGCGCGAGGTGTTCGCGTGTCCGCATGCATCCGGAGTCCTTCCCGCCACACTACCTTTCTCGCAGTGTGCCGCTGCGGAGGGGCGGGTGGCAAGCGCGGAAGGGAACGCAGGCAGTGGCGTCGAATAGCTAGCCAGTGGTACTTGCTTCCAGGGGGTAGAGAATGCCGAAGAGGATCGATGCCCTGCGGTCGGCGGGGCTCCTGCTCGACACCGTTGTCGATTCGATGAGTGACATCGTCTTCGTCCTCGATTCGCAGTGCCGCTATTACGGGATTTGGGGCAGGTGGCTTGCCGAGCACGATCTCTCAGCTGCCGACTTCATTGGCAAGACGTGCGAAGAGGTCTGGGGCGCAGAGGAAGCGGAGTTCTTCCGCGAGGTCAACGAGCAAGCCATGAGCGGCGAGACTGTGGTGTTCGAGCGCTGGTTCGACATGCCGTGGGGGCCCGTCTACTACCAGACACGGCTGAGCCCACTCCGCGACGATGACTCCATCATCGGTATCTGTGGCATACGTCGCGACATCACTGACCTCAAGCAGGCCGAGGACGTGATTCGTCGCGAGCGAGAGTATGCGCAACACGTGATCGACTCGGCGAACGTCATGATCGTGGGCCTGGACGGTGAGGGAATCGTGCGGCTGTTCAACAACGCTGCCGAGGAGATCACCGGCTACCGCCATGACGAGATCATCGGGAAGAGCTGGTTCGAGACCATCTGCCCGGCCGAGCGGTTCCCCGCGGTCCTTGGCGCCTTCCGGAATCTGTATCAGCGCACCGAAGACGACGTGCGCCCGCACGCGTTCAGGCGCTGCTCTGAGTCGCCCATACTCACGAAGTCCGGGGAGGAGCATCTCATCTCGTGGATGGAGAGCGAGGTGCCCGAAGCAGACAGGAAGTTCGATGTCGTGTGCTTCGGCATCGACGTCACCGAGAACCGGCAGCATCAGCAGCAACTCGAGCACCTGGCCACACACGACCCGCTGACGGACCTGCCCAACCGTCGATCATTCGAACGCGCTCTCAGCCGGGCGGTAGCGCGGGCCCATCGAGGCACGTGCTCGGCCGTGCTCTTCATCGACGTCGACGACTTCAAGCTCTGTAATGACGAACATGGGCATGCGTTCGGAGATGCTGTTCTGAGTGAGATCGCGCGTGCGCTCGAGGGGCGAGTGCGCGAGCCCGACGTCGTTGCCCGCATCGGCGGCGATGAGTTCGCCACGCTTCTGGAGGGCGCGAGTGTCGCCGAGGCCGTAGCAGTAGCCGAGCGCATGCGCTCCGACGTGCAGTCGATGGCCGCCCGCCGGGGCATCAGTCTCGACCTCAGCATCGGCGTCATGGGTATGGATGAGGCGACGGACTACGAGCGCGTGCTCACGGGTGCGGACACCGCGATGTATGCGTCGAAACGCACCGACGCTGGTGTCATCGTCTACGAACCTGAGTCCACCTGACGACTCTCCGACATCGTCGCAGCCTGCGGTGAGCGACTTTGTGGACGTGTTCTCCGCAGCCGCAACCGAGGGTAGATGCTGAGGTGCGCGTTAGGGCACGATCCGCGTCCCTGCTCTGCCCGCGAGTGCGTCTTCCAGTGAGCCCACGGCGCAGATGATCGCATCGCGTCCGCACGTGCGCGCAAAGTGCGCGCAGGCTTCGATCTTCGGCCGGATGCTGCCCTTCGCAAGCTCGTCTCCTGCCAGCAGCTCGTCGGCTTCGGTGATGGTCAGCCGCTCCAGCGCGCGCTGTTGGGGCGTGCCATAGCCGGTGTAGACCTGCGCTTCCTCCATGAGGATGATGAGGATCTCGGCGCCGATCTCGCAGGCGAGCAGCGCTGAGGCCCAGTCCTTGTCGATGACCGCGTCCACGCCTTCCAGCGTGCCGTCCTTGTGCTCGAGTACCGGCACGCCCCCGCCACCCGCAGCAATGACGATGTCGCCCTCTCCGGCCATGCGTCCGATGGTCTCCGCTTCCACGATGCGCCGGGGTCGCGGGGAGGCGACGACGCGACGCCAGCCGCGGCCGCCCTCCTCGGCGAATGTCCAGCCTTCCGCCGCAGTCAGGCGAGCCGCACTCTCCGCGTCGAAGTACGGGCCGATGGGCTTGGCGGGGGAGCCGAACGCCGGGTCGTCGGCGTCTACCACGCACTGCGTGATGACCGAGACGACCGGCCGCGTCACGTGGGTGAGGCGTAGCTGGTTGTGGAGGCTCATCTGCAGCATCAGGCCGATGCCGCCCTCGCTGTCGGCTACCGCGATGTAGAGCGGCATCGGCGGCACGAGGTCGCGTGCCGCCTCGTTGCGGAGCATGATGTTGCCCACGACCGGGCCGTTGCCGTGCGTCAGCACGAGGCGATCACCTGCTGCGGCGAGCGCGGTGATGTGGCGCATCGAGGCGTCGGCGCGTTCGAACTGCGTCGTGATCGTGCCGTCGTCGTTGCGCCGCAGGATGGCGTTTCCGCCGAGCGCGATGACGAGCGTGCGTGGCGCTTCAGGCATGTCAGTCATCAGCGGTCACCAAGAAGTCCGTGCTGGCCGAGGAAGGCTTCCACGATGTCGGCGATGCCCGGCTCGCTCGCGTCGGCCACACGGTAGGTCACGCGCACACTTGGCTGCCCGATCTTCACGAGGCGGGAGAGGTCGATCGGCGTGGCGACTACGACGACGTCGCAGTCGGCTGCGGCGATGGTTGCTTCGAGGTCGGCGAGTTGCTGTGCCGAGTAGCCGGCGGCCGGGAGCACCTCGGTGAGATGCGGGTACGCGGCGAGCGTCGCAGCGATGGTGCCCACTGCGGCGGGTCGCGGGTCGACGAGCTCGGCAGCTCCGGCGTCGCGCGCTGCGATGGCGCCCGCGCCGTAGCTCATGCCGCCGTGAGTGACCGTGGGGCCGTCCTCGATGACGAGCACGCGCTTGCCACGCACCGCGTCGGGGTCGGCCAGCTCGATGAGCGAGTCCGTCAATACGACGATGGCCGAGTGGTTCTGCTCGGCAGCCGTCTTCTTCAGCTGCTCGACGATCTTGGGATCGGCGGTGTTCACCTTGTTGATGACGAGTACATCGGCACGCTTGAGGTTGGATTCGCCGGGATAGTACAGCAACTCGTGACCCGGACGATGCGGGTCGAGCGCAACGATCTCGAGGTCTGGTACGTAAAACGGCATGTCGTTGTTGCCGCCGTCCCAGATGATGACGTCGGCCTCCTTCTCGGCCTGCCGCAGGATCGACTCGTAGTCGACGCCCGCGTACACTACGATGCCTGCCTGCACGAGGTGTTCGTACTCCTCGCGTTCCTCGATGGTCACGCCGAGCGCGTCGAGGTCCTCGATGGTGGCGTAGCGCTCGACGCGCATCTTGAGGAGGTCGCGGTAGGGCATGGGGTGGCGTACATCGACAGCAGTGATGCCATGGGTGCGCAGCGTCTCGATGACGAGCTTGCTGATGCCCGACTTGCCCACGCCAGTGCGCACGGCACACACGGAGATGACCGGCTTGGTAGACTTCACCATCGTCGGCTCCGCGCCGAGCAGCACGAACTCGGCTCCCTCGGCAATCACTGTCGAGGCCTTGTGCATGACGTCGACGTGTGCGATGTCGCTGTAGGCGAACACGACGCGCTTGACGCCGCGGTCGCGGATGAGCGACACGAGTTCAGCCTCGGGCACGATTGGAATGCCGTCAGGGTAGAGCGGGCCGGCGATGTCGGGCGGGAAGGCGCGGTCGTCGATGCCCGGGATCTGTGTAGCGGTGAACGCGATGACCTCGGTTGCAGGGTCGTCGCGGTATACGAGCTGGAAATCGTGGAAGTCACGTCCGGCGGCACCCATGATCACGGTCTTCACGCGCTCCATACTTGTTCCTCCTGGTTTCGTCGTTCAGAGCTGGCCAGCCACGTCCGATGGGAAGCGTGGATCGTCCTCGGGCTCGATGCCTGTACCGCAGTCGAACGTCTCCCAGCCGGCGCCGTCAGGACGCCAGCGCATATAGACGGTGATCGCGTCGACCAATGCAGTCTTGTGCGCAACGACGCATGACGCCCACCACTCGTGCGCGGCAGTTCGCGTCAGCCTCAGCGTGCCAGTTTCCAGTACGCTACGCGGGAAGCTGCCGACTGACGCTGCTGTGGCCACCGCATGAGTACGCGCGAGGTCCTCGAGCGTCGTGCGTGCGTGCTGCCATTCGATACTGCCGAGAAGCTCCGCAGACATCCCTGGGAACCACGCCGGGTCGAAGGTCGGTGTGCCGTCGAATGCATCTGCCGAGAAGGTGACGACCCACGTGTCGCCCTTGCGGACGAGCGCGAGCACGGTCCGCGAGCCGGTGAGCGCCGGTGGCACTTCGACATCCATGACCGCCGAGCCGTTCTCGGTCTTCAGCTGGTGCACGGTGAGCTCGCTAGTGACGCGCAGGTACTCTTTGGCGCCCTGCACGATCGCAGTGTAGATTGCACCGTCGGGCTCAGGGGAGTAGACGCCGGTGGGAGCCGACTCTTCTGAGGGAGCCGTGCTCGTCGGTTCGATCACCGTTGCGGTCGCGTTCACGGAGTGCGTCGTCTCCTCGGGAGCCGCAGGCGCGTTGTTGCGCTTGCAGCCAGAAAGGCTGATGAACACTATTATGCAGAACGCTACCACTATTATGCGTTGCATGCTGCTCATTTCTAGAAGAGGACGCTTCTTAGAATACCCCCTCGCGCGCAGGTGTGGCACTATGGCACAACACGTACGACACGAGGGAGCATGCATGGACGTCGTCGCCGTGGTCGCTGCCGGCGTCGCAGGACTAGCGACGGGCATCTGGAGCGGGCTCAAACTAGGTGAACGGGTCAGAGATGAGCGCCCCTGGAAGTACTGGGTTCTCAATGGCGCCGCCATGGTTGCGAGCCTGTTCGCGCTCCTGCTGGCGGGCTTCACGCGTCAGATCTGGGTGTGGTCCGCCGTCCTGAGCGTGTTTGCGGGTCTCCTCACGGGCCTCAAGTACGGCTATGGCAAAAGCGTTGGCCTGTGGCGCGCACACGACCGCTTCATGCACATCGACAAGGAGCTTCGGGACTGACCTCGGCCAAGCTGATAGGTCGCACTAGGCGCATCCAGCCAAGTACGAGCGGTTCACAAGAGCACTACCCTGCCTTCACACGGCATTCACACCTGCTGGCGATACTCATATCAGTAAGCAAGCAAGAGTAACTCCAGCAGGAGGTGTCACTGATGAAGAAAAGCAAGTCTCTCGTACTGGTCACAGCCGGTCTGGTCGCCGGTCTTGTACTCGGCAGTGTGAGCTTGGCCGCTGCGGCTCCTGCCGACTACGCGCCCACCAACGGTGTTGCGGCGTGCGGTCTGCAGATCGGGCAGTCGCTGCGCGACGCAGGTGGCCGACTGATCGACATCCTGGCCGACCTCACCGGTCTGTCCACGGACGAGATCGCTGCCGAGCGTGCAGACGGCAAGTCGATCGCGACCATCGCCGAGGAGAACGGTATCGATTCAGGCGCTGTGGTCGGCGAAGCTCTCTCGCTTCGCGAGGAGCTGCTGAACGAGCGCGTGGCCGACGGTACGCTCACCCAGGAGCAGGCGGACGCCATGCTCGCGCAGATGACCGAGCGCCTTGATGAGCGCGTGGACACGACAGAAGTCGGTCCTCCCAGCTGGTCCGGCGGTCAGGGCATGAAGGGCCAGGGCACTGGTGGCCAGGGTATGCGCGGCCAAGGTGCGGGCACCGGCGTCTGTATCGCGACCCAGTAGCCACACAGGTTCTGAGGATTCAGGGAGTCGGTCTTCGGACCGGCTCCTTTTTCTCGTTCCCGAAAGCGCATCGCGGGCGCGTACGTGCCCCGTTGCTGGTGTACCATGCGAAGGGGAGTTCGAATTGCGCCGACAAACATGCCAGCGCGCAACCATAAGGAGGCCGTTGAATGGCCGATGAAGCACACTCACTCGCCGTACTCGTAGATTTCGAGAACCTCGCGTTGGGCCTCGAGAGGCCCAACGGGACGCGTTCGCGTGGATCCGTCAAGCCCAAGAAGGCCCCTGAGAAGGTCGAGATCAAGCTGATCCTCGAGCGTCTCGTTGAGAAGGGGAAGGTCATCGTCAAGCGGGCGTACGCCGACTGGGGCCGCTTCTCTTCGTATCGCGAGACCATGCACGACGCCGGAGTTCAGATGATGGAGATCCCTGAGCGCGGCATAACGGGCAAGAATCACGCGGACATCCAGCTGTGCGTCGATGCGATGGACCTGTGCTGGTCCAAGGAGCACATCGACACCTTCGTCATCGTCTCCGGGGACAGCGATTTCACGCCGCTCGTCTCCAAGCTCAAGGAGAACGGCAAGACCGTCATCGGTCTCGGCACGAAGGACTCCACAAGCGATCTTCTCGCTGCGAGCTGCGACGAGTTCATCTACTACGAGGATATCGTCAAGGGTCCGGGTTCTCCGGGCGTGTCGATGACCGAGATAACACAGAAGAAGCGACCGGCGATGCAGCTTCTGGTGGAATCGATCCAGGCGCTCCAGCGTGAGAACAAAGACATCATGTACTCGTCGATGGTGAAAGACACCATGAAGCGCAAGCAACCGCAGTTTGCCGAGGCAAGCTTCGGCTACCGCTCTTTCTCCGAGCTGCTTCAGGATGCCGAGCGCGCGGGTATCGTCACGCTGCGCACCGACCAACGCTCCGGCACGTGGGTCGTCGTCGGGTTCGCGGAGAAGAAGTGACCTCAGCGCACGGATCGGAGTGTAGGTAGTCGTGCGCATCGCGTACTTCACCGATTGCTATCTGCCTGAGATCAACGGCGTCGTCACGAGCATCGAGTCGCATACGCGCCTGCTTGCCGAGCGGGGCCACGAGATTCTCATCATCTGCCCCAAGTACGCCAAGCCATTCGTTGACGACCGACCCGGTATCGCCGTGGCGCGCTACCCGTCATTCAGCTTCATCACCAACAAAGCGACGCGCGTGGCGCTGCCGTCCACGGTCTCGCTCGTGCAGCGGCTGCGTCGTTTCGATCCCGACATCGTGCACGTCCAGACGCCGCTTTCCATGGGCGTCATCGGTCTGCTTGCCACCAAGATGCTGCGTCTGCCCAATGTGCAGACCTACCACACCTACATCCCGGACTTCATGCGCTACATAGAGCCGGCGCGGATTCTGCGTCTCGACGGGCTCTCCGAGCGCGTGACGAACTCCTACATCTTCGAGCGTTGGATCGAGTCGGGCATGTGGCGACGCATCGTACGCTCGCGTGACTTCCTCGAAGAGCATACCGACGAGCTGCTCGGCGAACTACTCGGCATCTCTATGGAAGTGGCCGAGGAGGATCGCCACGAGTTCACCACGCGTTTTGCCTGGCGCTTCACGCGCGCGATCTACAACCGCGCCGATCTCGTCATCACGCCGTCGTCCACACTCAAGCGTGAACTCATGCGCCACGGGGTGACGGTGCCGGTCGACCACCTCAGCAATGGACTCGACCTCGGCCTCGTTGCTCCCAAGGAGACGTGGGCGCCGCAGCGCCGCATGCTGCATGCGGGACGTCTCGGCTTCGAGAAGAACATCGACGTCGTACTCAAGGCGTTCGCACGGGTGAGTGCCCAGATGCCGGGCTGGGAGCTGCACATCGCTGGTGACGGGCCCGCGCGCGAGTCGCTCGAGCGGCTGGCTGAGCGCCTCGGTATGGGGGACGTCGTTCGCTTCCTCGGCTTTGTGGATCGCTCGGCACTGGCGGCGGCCTATCGCGACTACGACGTGTTCGTGACCGCCAGCACCATCGAGACCCAAGGCATCGTGCTGCTCGAATCGATGGCAGCCGGGCTTCCGGTGATCGGGGTACGCGCGCTGGCCATCCCCGAGCTCGTGCACGCGGGTCGCAACGGCATCATCGTGCCCCCGGGTGACGTGCAGTCCATGGCCGAGGCGATGCGACGGCTCTCTGCCGATGACGGCTTGCGCGAGCGCTTCGGCCGCACCTCGCGCGAAGACGTGGTGCGTCACGACCTTTCAGCAGTGGTCACCCAGCTCGAGGCACTCTACCGGCAGACCATCGCGGCGAGGGGCTGACATGCGCTTTTTCGCACCCGTAGCACGAAACCTCGAAACGGTGCTCGGCAATGAACTCCGCGCTATCGGTGTGGGGGGCGTGCGTCCGGCCACCGCAGGCGTGTCGTTTGAGGGCGGCATCGAGGCAGGCTATCGTGCGTGTCTGTGGTCGCGCTTCGCCTCGCGCGTGCTCATGCCGATCGCTCGCTATGATGCGCCTGACGAGAACGCTCTCTACGACGGAGCCCTCGCCGTCCCGTGGGAGGAGCACTTCGCGCTCACGTCCACGTTCGCCATCGATGCGTCCGTGCGGGACTCGGCCATCACGCACAGTGGTTATGCGGGTCTCAAGGTGAAAGACGCGATCGCCGACCACTTCCGCGAGCGATTCGACGAGCGGCCGTCGGTGGACACCGACGCTCCCGACATCCTCATCAACCTGGCACTACGCCGCGGCGTGGCGACGCTTTCGCTCGACCTCTCGGGCCAGCCACTGCACCGCCGCGG
>JAXMMT010000035.1:0-42741 GCA_034399355.1 Coriobacteriia bacterium
GTCCGAGCCTCGCAAGTTCTCGATGTGCGCCATCTCGTCGAGACCGAAACCGAACACGACTTTGAACGCGAGCGGACTCACGCCCGCGCACACTTCCTCGAGCAGCGCGGGGTGCGCGACGCCGTCGAGACCGCGCACCTCGACCGGACCGCCATGCGGCCCTTCGGTCCGCTCGACGACCCAGCGTGCGTCGCCGTCTTGAAACATCAGGCGTCCCTGGCGTTTGCCGGCCGGCGAGCGATACTGCCGCTCCTTCTCGCGCGCGGTCGGGAACCCGTACAGCACATGGCGGACGAGCGCAGTGAAGCTGCTCTTACCGGCCTCGTTGGGGCCTTCGACGACAGTGAGCCCGTCCCCCAGGTCGCCGAGCGAAGCATCGGTGAGGCGGCCGAAGCGGACGGCCTCGATGCGGCGCAGTCTCATCGGTCCTCCTCGGCCAGAAGACGGTCGAGGGCAAGGTCCCGTGCCGCGGCGATGACCGCAGCCGGATCAGGAGACGTAAAGTCGGTTCCCGCCTTCTCGAGCAGCGGGGCGGTGATCTCAGTGATAAGGGCTGCGGCGCTCTCGGGATCAGCGAGCAGCGCGTCGGCCATCCGCACGAGGTCGCCCGCGAACTCCTCGGAACTCCGGAGTACCTCGACGTCGATGGCAGGACGCGTGCGGTCGCGAACGCGATCGACCCACACCCACGGCTCGCCGCCCATGCCCTCGGCACGGATCTCGTTGGCGAGGTCGCGCAGCACGCCCGGGCGCGCGAGCTCGGCGTGGACCTCGGCCCGGCCGGTCAGGTCGAGCCGCAGCACAACGGGGCGGTCCCCGGCGTCGCGACCCACCGCTTCGAGCGCGTCAGCGAGCAGCATGTGCACGTCCTCGATACCGCACGCGTCAGTCACCTCGACCGTGCGCACGTCCCATATGACCGCCGCGGTCGCGATGAACTCGCTGCGCGCGCCGTCATCGTCCAACGTCACCTCCCAGCACCCACGGGCGCCGGTCTGCGTCGGGTCGAGCCCCTGCGTGCAACCGGCGTATGCCGCCGTAACGGCGCCGGAGAAGAGCTGCTCGGGCTTGTGGATGTGTCCGAGCGCCCAGTAGTCCATGCGCGCGGCTTTGAGATCGTCCGCCGAGCAAGACGCGTAGTCGTCGTAGTCACGCCGGCCGCCGACGTTGGTGTGCAGTACGCCGACCGCGAAACAGTCGGCCGTATCCCGCACGAACGCGCGCGCGAAGTTCTCGGTCTCTGCCGCCTTACGGAAGCTCCGGCCGTAGATCGCGCACGAAACGTCTTCTCGCTCGAAGACCACGCGTTCGACCTCTCTGGCCGAGAAGACATGCACCGACCCCGGCAACGTGATGCCCGCCGACCACCCGTCTGCGGGATCGTGATTCCCCCATACCAGATACACGGGAATACCCGCCTCGGCCAGGCGCTGCATCGCGTGCTGGAAGGCGAACTGCGCGCGCACGCTCTTGTTTCGGCTGTTGTACGCGTCGCCCGCGATCACAAGGAAGTCGACGTGGCGGTCGATGCACGCGTCGACGACTGCGTCGAGCGCGCGGTACGTCGATTCGACGAGAACGCGGCGCACGCGCTCATCGGTCGCATCCACGCCCTTGAACGGCGCGTCGAGATGAAAGTCTGCGGCGTGGATGAAACGGACGGGGTGACCCATCAACCCTCCCTGTCGTGTCGTCTGCACCCCATCTTATAGGGAGAGGCTGACACGCGACAGGGTGACTCAGATGAGCCGGGCCTTGCGCAGCGCGCCCGCCACGGCGACGGCACCCGCGCCTTTGAGCGCGTCGACAAGCAGGAACGGCAGCACGCCGACGACGACTGCCTGTTTCGCGCCCATCCCCGTGACGAAAGCAAGCTGCGCCCAGCCGACGACGTAGGTGACCGCGATGACCGTGGCAACGGCTGCGACGTCAGCGACGATTCCGGGAAAGCGCTTGGCGAGAACCAGGCGAACGGCCGAGCCGAGCCACGCACCACCCACGAAGCCGACCAAAAAACCCCCGGTCGGACCGGCAAGCACCGCGAGGCCGGCCTTGCCGCCCGCGAAGACCGGCATGCCGACTGCTCCGGCAAGCACGTACGTCCCGACCGCACCGGCAGCTGCAGCGGGCGGAAGCACGAGCGCGACGAGCGCGACAAGCAGCGTCTGCAGCGTGAACGGCACTTCGCCGAAGGGTACAGCGATGAACGCTGAGACGGCGATTAGGGCGGCGAGCAGTGCCGAAACGACCAGCGTTCGCGTACGCGAGGAAGCGACCTGCTGCATGCGACATCCTTCTTAGTAAACCCCATACGGTTGAGGCTTTACTTTAGGTATCGCAGGCGACCGCGTCAATGACACGGGGGCGCTTACGCCTCGGCGATCTCCACGAGCGTGATGTCGAAATGGAGCGTCTGCCCGGCAAGCGGGTGGTTGAAGTCGAGCGTTACGGTCGTCCCGTCCTCGGAGAACGCAGCGACCGTCGCCGGCACGCGCGTGTCATCCTCGGCGGTCAGGGTCACGATGACACCGACCGGCGGCTTGTTGTCGCCGAAGAGCTCCGCCGCCATCTCCTGCACGGCCTCCGCGTAGCGCGGACCGTACGCGTCCTCGGGAGCGATCACGATACTTGCCGAGCTGCCAGCCTCAAGTCCTAAGACGGCGGTCTCGAAACCGGGGATGACCTCACCGGAACCCATCGTGAACGTCAACGGCTCGCGGCCTTCGCTGGAGTCGAACTGCGAACCGTCGGCAAGCGTACCGGTGTAATGGACAGCGACCGTGTCGCCATTAGCTGCGGACATGATGACCTTCTTCCACTCGGGTGTCAGACGCCCTGTGGGCGTCCGTTCACCCTAAAGGGCGGTCGATGAGTCGTCAACTTCAGCACGCAACACGGCGTAGCCGTCGGAGGAGCCGACAAACGTCAGGCCTCCCCGCCCGTCCCGTCCCGGAGCGTTACCTCACCGCTGAACACCGGTGTCTCCCCCACGATCAGCCTGCCCGACTCGTCAACGCCCCCGGCGATGCCCGAAGCCACGACAGCACCGGTGGCGTCACGGACGGCAACGTCACGACCGCGAACCGCGTCGAGCTGCGCGTAGTCGGCCGCAAGCCCCGCGAAGCCCTCGGCGGCATAGCGCCGGTAGGCCACCGAAATCCCATCGAGCGCGGCGGCGGCCACTTGCGCGGGCCCGATGCCCGCTGCAACGTCGGCGACATACGCGAATCCGCCCGCATCACCTTTCGGCCGGCGGACGTTGATCCCGACACCGACGACGACCCACTCCACCCTATCTGCTTCGGCCGACATCTCAAGCAGCACACCGACGAGTTTGCGACCATCGAGCAGCACGTCGTTCGGCCACTTCACCTTCGTGTCCACACCCAGACTCGCAAGACCAGTCGCAACACCAAGCGCGATGACGAGCGCCAGGGAGGACACCGCCGCGGGTGCGACATTCGGCCTCAGTACCGCCGAGAAGTACGCGCCGCCTTCAGGCGATTCCCAGCTGCGGCCGAGGCGACCCCGGCCACTCTCCTGCCGGGCCGCAACGACGACGGTTCCCTCGGGCGCTCCGCCCGAGGCAAGACGCTTGGCGTCGTCGCTTGTCGAGGCAACCGTCGCACCACCCTCGAAGCGCACCCAAAGCGAGGCGGTCACGAGCGGCGCGACCGCCTCCGGCAGCGAGACGGAGGACATTTTGACGAGACGATGGCCGGTGTGGTGCGTCGATTCGATCACGAAGCCGGCCTCCCGCAGTGCGGCGACGTGCTTTCCCACGGCGGCACGGCTGATACCGAGTTCCGAGGCGAGCGCCTCGCCGGAAACGGGCTGCCCACCCGCCTCGAACAGGGCGCGCGCAACGGCGATCCTACGCGCCCTCATCGTCGCTCGCTTCTTCCAGCCGCTCCTCGAGTTCGGCCTGCAACGCGAACCGGTCGATCCTGCGGCGCACGAGCCGACGACGACCCCACAGCAGGAACGCGACCATCGCAACCAGGAGCACGAGGCCGAGCCAGCTGAGGTTACGCGCCACACGCAGCGCCTTGTCGAAGTTCTCGGCGAATATTCGGCCGAGCGCGATCATGAGTGTCGTGTAGAGGATGGCGCCCGCAAGCGTCCAGAGCTCGAACACCATGAGGTTCATGCGCGTGACACCGGCGAGCGCGGGAACCCAGTTCTTGAAACCCGCCGCGAAACGCGAGACAAGCACCGTCTTGGAACCGTGCATCTCGAAGTACTCCTCGGCCGCCTTGATGTCGTCCTCGTCGAAGAAGCGCGTACCCCACCGGAAGAGCGCCTCACGCCCGCCACGTCGACCGAACAGGTAGCTGAGGTTACTGCCGATCAGCGTGCCAACGAGCGATGAGATACCGACGAGCCACATGCTGAGCGTGCCCTGGACCGAGACGAATCCCGCACCCATCACCACGGTCTCGCCGGGCGTGATCGAGCCGATGATGAACAGGTTCTCGAAGATGGTGAACCCGATGACGATCAGGTAGCCCCAACCGTCCAGAGCGGCGAGGAACCAGTCGAATGGCGCGAAGCCGGTCTGCGGCATCATCACGCCTCCTCCTCCCCGAGCGAAGCGGGAGACGCCCACTTCAGCCAGTCACCATAGTGCGGGAAGAGCATGACGTATGCGCCGAGCGACACGAGCAGCATCGTGAAGAAATCCAGCGCGCTGCGCGTCATGAGCGACAGTACGAAGCCGACCAACGCCGGCAGTTGCGCGAGTGCTACGAGCGTCCACGACAGCGATGCGGAGGCGGAGAGCGTGTCGGCCCTTTCACCGCGCGGGCCGCGCTGCTTCAGACCACGTCCCATGAACGCGCCGGCGACCGCAGCTGCCCAGAACAGGTAGCGCAGCGACTCTCCACCACCGGGAGCGCCCCAGAAGTCAGCACGCACGGCTATCTGCTCGGCTGCGATAAGCAGCACGAGCACGACGGCGAGCACCGCCGAGCGGCGTGCCCAGCCCAGATAGGCGATGCGGATGGCCTCGGTGTCCGGGGTCACGGGTTTCCTCGCGTCAGTCGACGGTCAGGTCACTTCATCCAACCCGAAATCGACCGGCGGGGCAAGGGTGAGCGCGCTGGACGACACACGATCGACACCGGTCGTACGCAGGCCGCCGAGCCGCTCGAACGTGATACCGCCCGACGCCTCGGTGAGACACTCGCGATCAGCGGGGCATGCGGCGCGCACGGCCCGCACGGCCTCGGTGGTGGTGGCGTCATCCATGTTGTCCAGCAGCACGATGTCCGCACCGGAGGTGGCGGCTTCGGCCGCCTGCCCGATCGTGTCGGCCTCCACTTCCATCAGCAGTTCCGGGTGCGCGAGGCGCACGGCGCTCACGGCCGCGGCGATACCGCCCGCATGCGCTCTATGGTTGTCCTTGACGAGCACCATGTCCCACAGGCCAGCACGGTGGTTACGCGCACCGCCCACGGCGACCGCGTACTTCGAGACCGCGCGCAGGCCGGGAAGCGTCTTGCGTGTGTCGGTCACCGCCATGGTGTCGCCCGCCTCGGCCTGCCAACGTGCCGCCTCGGTCGCGATACCGGACAGCAGCATGACGAGATCGAGCGCGGTGCGTTCGGCGGCGAGGACCACGCGAGCGGGACCGCGTACCTCGGCAACCGGAGTACCCGCAGAAACAGCCGCTCCCTCGGCAACCAGGGGGACGAACGCAAGATCGCCATCAAGGCCCACCGCGTTCGCGAGCATCAAAAAGACGCGCTCGGCGACCGGCAGCCCACAGACGACGCATCCCTGCCTCGCGACGATGCGACCTTTAAAGCGCGCATCTGCGGGAACCACCGACGCACTCGTGACGTCGCGCTCCAGCAGCCTGACGTCGCCGCGTCGCGCCACGCGTTCCGCTGGCACGCCGAGGTCCTCGGCAAGCGCCGAGGCGATGAGCGCGTCGCAGTCTGGCAGGGGAAACATCAGACCTCCCGAGACTCGTGAGTATCGGCACCGAGCGGTACCATCCGCGGCGATGCTCCGCGTCTCCACACACTGTGAGCAAGCCACTGCTCGTCGTCGCGCTCCGGGTGATCGCCGCGGAAGTGCGTTCCGCGGCTCTCGGCACGCAGCCGGGCCGCGTGAGTGATGAGCGTCGCGACGGTGACCATGTTCTGGAACTCAAGCTCCTCGGGACGGCGGAGATTCACGTCCAGCGCACCCGCAAGTCCCTCGAGGACGACCGCGGCCTCGCGCAGGCTGTCCTCCGTTCGCGTCATGCCCACGAACGTGCTCATCATCTCCTGCAGCGTGGCGCGGCCCTTTGGTCCTGCCGGTGGCGCCGTGGCGGACACCGGTCCCGATACGATACGCGGGGGGAGCTGCGGTATCTGCGAACGCTCGAGCGTACGCATGATCCGCCGAGAGAACACGAGCCCCTCCAACAACGAGTTGCTGGCGAGGCGGTTCGCACCGTGCAGCCCCGACGCGGTGGCTTCGCCCGAGGCGTACAACCCGGGCATGGACGTGCGGCCGTCGATGTCGACACACACGCCACCGATCATGTAGTGCGCAGCCGGAGCGACCGGGATGAGGTCTGCCGAAAGGTCGAAGCCGGCGTCTTTGCACGCCGCCCAGATCGTCGGGAATCGCTTCTCGAGGTACTCGGCGCCGAGGTGGCGTGCGTCGAGCCAGACGTTCGGTCGCTCGCAGCGCGCCATCACCTTCTCGATCTCGCGGCTCACGACGTCGCGCGGTGCGAGCTCGGCGAGCGGGTGGATGCCAAGCATGAAGCGCTTCTCGGCGCAATCGAGCAGATACGCACCCTCGCCACGCAGCGCCTCGGTGATGAGGAACTTCGGGCTGGCCGCACTGTCAAGCGCGGTGGGGTGGAACTGCATGAACTCAAGATCCGCGATATCTGCGCCGGCACGCCACGCTGCAGCCACGCCGTCACCGGTCGCGACAAGCGGGTTCGTCGTCACCTTGTAGACCTGCCCGCATCCGCCGGTTGCCAGGACCGTCGCCTCGGCCCAATATGCTTGCGGTCTGCCCGTCACGGAATCATGGATGAGAGCGCCAACGCAGCTGTCGCCGGCAGTGAGCAGGTCGATGAGGAACGCGTTCTCGATGACGTCGATGGAGGGCACAAGCCTGACGACGCCCGAAAGCGTGTTCTGGACCTCGGCGCCGGTCGCATCTCCCGAGTGCAGTACGCGCGGCAGGGAGTGCCCTCCCTCGCGCGCAAGTGCGACACGCCCGTCCTCGCCGCGGTCGAAGTGCACGCCGAGCGCAACAAGATCTTGCAGCGCATCGCTTGCTTCGGCCACGACCGCCCGGACGACATCCGCTTCACAGAGTCCCTGGCCGACGACAAGCGTGTCAGCAAGATGCAGCTCGACTGAGTCCGCCTCGCCGACAGCACCGGCGATGCCGCCCTGCGCGTACCAGGTATTCGTCTCTTTGACCTCGCCCTTCGTGACCAGTGCGACGCGGCCGAAGCGGGACGCCATGAGCGCCGCCGTCAGACCCGCGATGCCGGAGCCGATCACGAGCACGTCGTAACGCTTGGAGGCGAGCTCAGCCGTGTCGAACTCCAAGAGATAGCGTCTCCCGAGCGCGTTTGGCAGGCGTGTGGCGTCTGTGTCAGCCAACGCGCACCATCCGCTCGACGGAGGTGAGCGCAGCGATGCGCACGTCCTCGGGCACCACGACCTCGCCGGTCATGTCGCGCAAGGTGTTGCGGACCTTCTCGAGGGTGGTCAGCTTCATGTTGGGACACAGCATCTTCGGCTCTACGCCGTAGAAGCGCTTGCCTCGCACCGCCTTCGCCAGGCCGTGCAGCAGGCCACTCTCGGTCACCACCACGAACTCATCGGCCGATGAAGTCGCGACGTGGCGGAGCATGCCGCTGGTGGAGAGCACTGCATCGGCCAGCGCGTTCACTTCGGGACGGCATTCGGGATGCGTGAGCACCTCCGCAAGCGGGTGGACGTCCATCATCTCCACGACCATCTCGGGCGTGACCACCTCATGCACCGGGCAGTAGCCGTCCCAGGAAATCACCTCGACCTCGGGCACGCGTGAAGCCACCCAGGCGGCGAGGTTGCGGTCGGGTGCGAAGAGCACGCGCGGTTCGCCCAGCGAACGGACGACCTCGATCGCATTGGCCGAGGTGCAGCAGATGTCGGTAACGGCCTTGACCGCCGCCGAGGAGTTCACATACGTCACGAGCGGAAGCCCGGGGTTCGCCGCTTTGAACGCGACCGCCTGCTCGGCGGTGATCATATCGGCCATCGGGCAGCCAGCGCCGGGCTCCGGCAGCAGCACCGTCTTGTCAGGCGACAGAATCTTCGCAGTCTCGGCCATGAAGTGCACGCCGGCGAACACGATCACCGACGCATCGGTAGCGGCGGCCTGCCGAGACAGCCCGAGAGAGTCCCCGACAAAGTGCGCCGTGTCCTGCACCTCGGCGCGCTGGTAGTTGTGCGCTAAGACGACCGCGTCGCGCTGCTCGGCGAGCGCCCTGATCTCCGCATGCATGGCGTACAGATCGGTCACTGCTGCTCCTGTCGGGGGACGATTGCCATGTTGTCGATGAGGCGAGTCGCACCCACTCGTGCCGCGATGATCGCCCGGGCGGGGATGGCGAGCGCCTCGAGCGGCTCCAGCGTCGTCGGGTCCACGATCGCGGCGTAGTCGAGCGCAGCTATCGTCTCAGCCTCAATGGTGTCGCGCATCGCCGTCGCCAGCACGCGCGTGTCGCACTCACCGTCGAGCGCGAGCGTCTCGGCAGTACGCAGCGCTCGATACAGCACGGTCGCCGCTATTCGCTCCTCCTGGCCGAGATACGCGTTGCGGCTCGACATCGCCAGCCCGTCGCACTCGCGCACGATGGGGCAGCCGACGACCTTCACCGGCAAGTCGAGGTCACGCACCAGACGCTTGACGACCTGCAGCTGCTGGTAGTCCTTCTCGCCGAAGAATACGAGGTCGGGTCCGACGATCGAGAGGAGCTTGGTGACGACGGTGCAGACGCCCCCGAAGTGGGTCGGCCTGGTCACGCCCTCCCATACACTGCCGAGCGGACCGGGGTCGACCGTCATGGCGGCGTCAGCGGCATACATTGTGCTCACTCCGGGCTCGAAGACGAGATCAGCGCCCTCGGCGGCGAGCAGCGCGAGGTCACGGTCGAGATTCCGCGGATACGCCTCGAAATCCTCGCCGGGGCCGAACTGGGTGGGGTTCACGAAGATGGACACCACGACGTACTCCGCCCGTGCGCAGGCCGCCTGCACGAGCGAGAGGTGCCCATCATGAAGCGCCCCCATCGTGGGGACGAGCGCGACACGCTTACTTTCGCGCTTCGCGGCCAGGACCGCGCCGTGCACTTCGGCTTTGGATGACAGCCGCTCCACGCTACTCCTCCGGCTCGAACGTCGACGGAAGTCCGCGCTCGAGTTCGGCGACGATGCTTTCCTCGGCATGCGTGAGCTGTTCCTCGCCGGGAAACGCACCGACACGCACGTCGGACGCGTAGGCTGCGACCGCCTCAGTCATCGCGGCGCCGATCTCCGCGTAGCGCTTCGTGTGACGCGGGGTGAAGTCCCCGATCCCGAGCAGGTCGTGGAAGACCTGCACCTGCCCGTCGCAACCGCCGCCCGCGCCGATGCCGATCGTCGGTATCGAGAGCTCCTCGCTCGCGATAGCGGCGACCTCGGCGTGTATGAGTTCGAGCACGATGGCGAACGCACCGGCGGCCTCAAGCGCGAGGCAGTCCTCGACGAGTCGCATGGCCGAGTCGGCGTCGCGGGCCTGCACCTTATAGCCACCCAAGACGTTCACCGACTGCGGTGTGAGCCCGACGTGTCCCATAACGGGGATGCCGGCCGCGACCATGCGCTCCACCAGCGGGGCGACATCGGCGCCGCCTTCGATCTTGACGGCATTCGCGCCCGCCTCGGCCAGGAATCGTGCCGCGTTGCGCAGCGCTTCCCCATGCGTGATGCGGTAGCTCATGAACGGCATGTCGGCGACGACCAGCGCGCGGGTGATGCCTCTTGAGACGGCAGCGGTGTGGTGCACCATGTCGTCCATGGTGACCGGCAGCGTGGATGTATGACCGAGCAACACCATGCCCAGCGAGTCGCCCACTAACACGACATCGACTCCTGCGGCATCCACGGCGCGCGCCGAGGGTGCGTCGTAGGCGGTGATCATGACGATCGGTTCCCCTGCAGCCTTCATCTCACGAAGTCTCAGGGTGGTGACGGGCTTGCTCGCGCCCTGCGGAGCGGCAGCGCTCATCATCGGCTCCTTCCCGACCGTCCCAGCCCGTCCCCGGGTCCAGGCGGTTCTCCTCGGATGGGTTTCCGAGTATAGCACCAGGTAAGCGCCGTGCGCGCCACTCTGGGCGATGGTATTTCGCGAACGTCAGGAGGTGACGGTCGCGCGAACGCGTTCCCAGACAGCGCGAACAGCCGCAAGACCGGGGCCGTCACCGTCCTCGCCGGGCGCCGGAAGGTCGTTGCCCTCGGCCATCCCGCCCAGCAGCTTCGCCAGCGCGGGATCGAACGGGACTTCGCCGATGAGCTCGATTCCGGCCTCCGCGCAGTACGTCCGAACGCGCTCAGCGCCGCTCGCGGACAAATCGGCTTTGTTGAGGATCGCCGAGACGGGTACATCGAGCCTGCGGGCGAGTCGGACAAGCCGATCGAGATCGTGGACACCGGAGGCACTGGGCTCGGTAACCGCAACCAGATGATCGGTATTGACGATAGCCGCGATGACCGGGCAGCCAATGCCGGGGGGCCCGTCGATCACCACGAGCGCCGCGTCGGTCGTCTCGGCCAGATGCCGTGCGCGCTCGCGAACCTCGGTCACGAGCTTGCCTGAAAGGTCCTCGCCAGGACGCAGGTTGCCGAAGACGATCGGACCAATGCTGGTCAGACCCGAACACGCCTCACCTGCCTGCTTCGGACGCATCGTCACCGCTCCGGTCGGGCAGACCAAGGCGCACGCTCCGCACCCCTCGCATACCCAAGGATCGACGTGGTAGGCGACGTCGGGACCCGTGACCCGCGGCTCGACGGCGCCAAAGCGGCACACATCCACACAGGCGCCGCACGCGCTACATGCCGCGACATCGATCACGGCCTCGCTCGCACCTCCGAACGCCTCACACACCACATCGGAGGCACCAAGCGCGATGGGCAGATTCGCCGCCTCGACGTCACAGTCCGCAACGACGACAGGGCGATCATCCGCAGCAAAATGCGCAAACGCCGCCGAAAGCGTCGTCTTGCCGGTGCCGCCTTTGCCGGACGCGACCACGAGCGTTCTCATGCGACCGCCTCACGTTCCGCCACGAGTGCGGCCACAACGGTGATGGCATCGGCGACCGCCTGAACCTCGTCAGCGACGAGGTGCGCATCCGCGTAGCGCTCGGCCACCTCGCGCATAAAGGGGATGTGAGCAACGAGGGGTATCCCTTCGCGCGTGCACCACGCCTCCACATCCACCGACCCCGTGCCGACGCGGTTGAGCACGACCGCCATCGGCACCTTAAGCTCGTGACCGAGACGGGCGGCGAGTTCAAGATCGTGCAGACCGAAAGGTGTGGGCTCCGTCACGAGAAGCAGCAAGTCGGCACCCCGAACGGCTGCCACCGCCGCACACGACACGCCTGGCGGTGCGTCGAGCACCGCGAAAGCATGTGAAGCCGCGAACGCACGCGCCGCACGAATGACATCAGGTGCCTTCACGTCGCCAACGTCGAGCGCACCGCTCACGAGCGTGAGTCGGTCTGCCGTAGCCACACCTTGGACAGGCCCCCAAGACACTTCGCCGACGCGGCGCTGCGTCTCGCCCATTGCCCCGATTGGGCACGCCATGACACAGGCACCGCAGCCGTGGCAGAGTTCAGGGAACACGAGCGTGTGCCCGCCCAGGATGCGTATCGCGCCGTACGCGCACGCATCGCGGCAGGCGCCACACGCGGTACATGCCTCCTGGTCGATCTCCGCAAGCGGCACCATGACGGCCCGGTGCCGCGCTTCCATCTCGAAGAAGAGATGGTCATTCGGCGCCTCAACGTCACAGTCGACCAAGACGACGTCGCGACCATCTCGCGCCAAGGCGGCGGCGAGGTTGGTCGCGACGAGCGTCTTACCGGTGCCGCCTTTGCCGGAAGCTACGGCAACGGTAAACGTGCTACCCGTATTGCGCACGCTAGTGGTTTCCTCCACCGCACACGTACGATGGGTCGATCACCTCGACGTCGCCCGCGATCAAGGCGGCGACCGCCTCACTCACGATAGGCAGTTGGTTGTCGAAATACACGGTGATGCCCACGTCATTGAAGCCGGCGAGCGGACGAGCACCGATACCCGCGACGATAAGCGCATTCACGCCATGCGAGGCCAGCAACTGCACGGGCTGCAAGCAGCCACCGTCCTGGTGGGGCGGATTGTCGATAACGCGCACCTCTGCGACAACCCCATCCTCGATATCGACCAGCGTGAAGCAGTCGCAGTGGCCAAAGTGGCCCGAACGTTCTACTTCCATGCCTCCCTGGCCGCTCGAAGGAACAGCAAGTGTCATGCGGGTCTTCTCGGTCATACGTCGTCCTTTCAAATGATGCACGCTAGTGGGCGTGCGCTTCTCCAGCTTCGGTGAGCTCGGCAAGCGTGCCGGCCTCGAGCGCCTCAAGCGCCTCGCGCACCGTCATTCCAACTGCGCTGTACCCTTTGATCCCCGCCAACCCAAGAGCGGGGAAGGCCTTGGGCCCGAGATGTCCTGTGACCACGGCCTCGACGCCATGGTCAGCAACGAGTTCTGCCGAGGCGATACCTGCGGCCTGCATAGCATTGCGATTCGTGGAGTTGTCGATCGCCTCAACACTGTCAGTCCCGGTGTCTACGACCAGGAAGTAGTGTGCGCGCCCGAACCTTTCATCAACCGTGTCGTCCAAAGACGGGCCCACCGCTGATACCGCGACCTTCATCGCTGACCCCTCCTGCCCAAGCCGAGTCCACGGCCGAGCCCACGGCCCAGACGTCCGAGCCCACGGCCGAGCCCCCGTCCGAGCCCACGGCCGAGTCCCACACGTGGGGCATCATCGGTCACACAGCGACCGCGGCCGCCACCTGTCATCGGTCCAGCACCCTGCGGGCCTGTTCCGTCCATTCCTGGCATGATCAAGACCTCCTTCTTCGGCGCGACTTTCAATCGCGTCACTTAGTCCTTCGCTACCACACGCTCCACAGCGGTGACGAGCAGCGACAGCACCCGCTCCCGTTCACGCAGGTGATCGAGCCAATGCTCGAGAAGCTCGCGCCCCTCGGCTGTCAGCATGTACTGCCGGCGTTGCGGCCCAGACTCGCCCTCCACCCATGTCGAGACAACAAGACTGTCTTCTTCCATCCGGCGAAGCAGTCGATAGAGCCCGCCGGGGTCGGCTGAGACCTGCCCGTCGGTCATGTCCTCGATGCTCTTGCGGACGTCGTAGCCGTGCGCCTCCGAGTCTGCGAGGGCCGCAAGCACGGCGGGCTCCAGGAGCGCTCCTCTGCCTCGGCCGAGGTTGCGATGTGTGCCATCGACAGCCTCGCAGCAACGCCTACGTCCTTGACCTGGCATCCAATCAACTCCTTTATCAAGCCATCTAAGTGTATAACACATATAGATGACTTAGTACAAGCACTGCCAGCGGCGAAAGAACCTCACAGGAGCGATGCATCCCCGCGCGACGGGTATATCTATAGGGTTCGACCACTGCAGGTGTGACCCCCCGATGGGGCGTCGCCTGACAAGCATGGAGGTGGGCTGTGAGAACGATCCTCCGCGTCAACATGTCCGATCTGTCCGTCAAGAAAGAACCACTACCCAATAAGTGGGCCAACTATGGAGGTCGGGCGCTCACCGATGCGCTGGTCTTCACTGAGGTCCCGGCCGACGCCGATCCTCTCGGCCCGGCGAACAAGCTCGTCATCGCTCCCGGGCTGCTCGGCGGAACGACAGCACCGAACGGCGGACGCCTGTCCGTTGGTGCGAAGAGTCCCCTGACTGGCGGCATCAAGGAGTCGAACTCGGGTGGTCAAGTCGCCCACGCGCTCGGCCGCATCGGAGTCGCGGCCATCGTCGTCGAGGGCAAGCCCTCTGATTCGGCCGCACGCTACGTCCTCGAGATCGGTCCCAGCGGCGATGCGAAGCTTGCACGTCGCGACGAACTCGCCGGCCTAGGCAACTACGCCACCGTCGACGAGCTCAAGAAGGCGTTTGCCGAGGACGGCCGTTACTCGACGATGACGAACGGCCCCGGAGGCGAGATGCTGCTCCCCGGTGCAGGTATCGCCGTCTCCGACCCACACGGCTACCCCAACCGCTTCGCCGGCCGCGGTGGCCTCGGAGCGGTCATGGGCAGCAAGGGCCTTAAGGCTGTCGTCGTCAATGACGCCGGTCTGTCCTATCGCGACCATGCCGACAAAGACGCTTTCAATGCAGCGGTCAAAAAGTTCGCGGCCGCCCTGAAGGAGCATCCGGTCAGCGGCACCGGCCTACCGACCTACGGCACCAACGTGCTCGCTAACATCATCAACGAGGCCGGTGGCTATCCGACGCGCAACTTCTCGAACGGCCAGTTCGAGGGCGTGGGCAACATCTCCGGCGAGAAGATGCGTGAGATCACCCTCGAGCGTGGCGGCAACGTGAAACACGGCTGCCACAGCGGGTGCGTCATCCAGTGCTCGCGCTACTATGTCCACCCGGACGGTAGCTACTGGACCAAGGGCTCCGAGTACGAGTCCGTCTGGGCACTCGGCGCAAACTGCGGCATCGACGACCTGGATGCGATCGCGGCCCTCGACTACGAGTGCGGCGACATCGGCATCGACACCATCGAGATGGGCGCAACACTGGCCGTCTACATGGAGTCCGGCAAACTCGCGTTCGGTGACGGCGAAGGCGCGCTGCGCGTGCTCAAGGAGGTCCGCCAGGACACCTACCTCGGCAGGACTATCGGCTCAGGCGCCGAGGCGACCGGCAAGGCGTTCGGCGTCACGCGTATCCCGGTCGTCAAACACCAGGCGATGCCCGCCTACGACCCGCGCCCGATCCAGGGCATCGGCGTCACGTACGCGACCTCCACGATGGGCGCCGACCACACCGCCGGCTACTCGATCACGGCCAACGTGCTCGCAGTCGGTGGCACGGTCGACCCGCTGAAGTCTGAGGGCCAAGCAGAACTCTCCAAAAACCTGCAGATCGCAACGGCGATGCTCGATTCGCTCGGCTTCTGCATCTTCGTCGCCTTCCCGGTGCTGGACATCCCCGAAGCCTTCAACGCCATCGGTGAGATGGTCACCGCACACACCGGCAAGACCTGGGGTGCCGACGAGCTCATGCAGCTCGGCAAAGAGGCGATGACCTACGAGCGGGTCTTCAACCAGCACGCCGGATTCACGGCGGCCGACGATCGGCTGCCGGCGTATATGTACACCGAGAAGTTGCCACCGCACAACGCAGTCTTCACGGTGTCTGATGAGGAGCTGGACTCAGTTCACGACTTCGTGCCGGAGACAGCCGCGAAGATGGGCATCAGCTAATCAGCGAAGAGGACACCTGCATGCGTATACAACTCGCACTGTTCGCCAGTCTCACGCAGTACTTGCCTGAGGCCGAGGACAGCGACCGGTTGGGTGCGTACGCGCAGATGATCGACCTGCCCGACGGAACGACCGTCGGGCAGGTCGTCGCGCGTCTCGGCCTACCCGACGAACCCCGCATCGTGTTCGCGAGTAACCGCCATGCGCCTGACGAGCACGTCCTGCAGGAGGGCGAACGTCTGGCGATCTTCCCGCCCGTTGCAGGTGGCTGAGATGCCTCACCCCCACCACCATCCCGTTCCCGCGACCGAGGAGTATCGCAACCTGCGCGCCGAGCTGGGGCACAAGCGCGTGGGCATCATCGGCTGTGGAGGACTCGGCAGCAACGCTGCATGGATGCTCGTACGAAGCGGCATCGGCGCCCTCGTCCTGGCCGACTACGACCTCGTTGAGGAGAGCAATCTCGACCGACAGTTCTTCTTCCAAGACCAGATCGGGCTTCCAAAGACCGAGGCGCTCGCAACCAACCTCATGCGGATCGACCCGGTTGTGCAGCTTGAACTCTTCCAGGAGCACGTCGACGAACACAACTTCGCCAAGATCTTCGTAGACATCGACCTGCTCATCGAGGCCGTCGACAGCGCGCACGACAAGGCGATACTCGTCGCGGCCTGCTCCGAACATCTCCCGGACGTGCCGATCGTCTCGGCATCAGGACTCGCGGGTTATGGCTCCACCAACGACATCGTCACGCGGCACCTGATGGGCAGCCTGTGGATGGTGGGCGACCTGGTAAGCGAGGTCTCGGCCGAGCGCCCGCTGTTCGCCAGCCGCGTGTGCGTGGCCGCTGGTCACGAAGCGCACATGGCGATCCGGATCCTGCTCGGCCACCCCGAGGCATAGCGGGCTTCGCTACTCCTGCGGGTACTCTGGCGATGCCGCAGCCGCCTCGGCGAGCAGTCGCCTCGCTCGCGCAGCATGCATCGCAGGCACAAGCAAACGCACCGTTCTGGTCAAGCCCCAGGGGTTGTAGTTCTCCGTGGGCGCGAACGGGTCGTAGGCGAAGGGGATTTTCTCGGCCTCAAGAATCGTCTGGAAGAACAGCAGCCTCAGATCCGGCGCCCGGTCCACGCGGCCGATGGCAGCGCTCGAGGCGACCTCGACCCACTCCTGCCCCAAGAACTCGGCGGCGCTGCGGTCTTCGAAGCCGGGCACCTCGCCGAGCCCGCGCGTGATGCGCCCGTGCACGGCGGCCTCGCGCGTCACCGGTGTGCCGTCCGGCAGCCGTACCTCCGGCGAGATCTCCAGCAGCGGAACGACCGCGAACTCGCGCTCCAGCAGCCGCGGGTGCGGGACCGTGAGCGTCGGACTCGCCCACTCCTCGTCGCCGAAGAGCAGGATGTCGAGGTCGATCGTGCGTGCGCCGTACCGCTCGGCACGTACGCGCCCGAGCGTGGTCTCGATGTCTTGCAGCCTGACGAGCAAGTCGTCCGCGGCAAGCGGCGTTCGGATGTGCGCGACGGCGTTCGCGAAGTCCGGCTGATCGGTGACGCCCCAGGGCGCAGTCTCGTACACGTGTGAAACGCACACGACGCGCGTGTCGGGAAGCACTTCGACCAGACGCAGCGCCTGCGTGAGCGTGTTGAGGCGGTCGCCGAGATTAGCGCCCAGGCCGATGAAGGCGTCGGTCACCGGAGGTCTCCCCCGGCGATGGCGATCGTGACCTGAAGCATGCGGGCGGTCTCGGCGACGTCGTGCACGCGCAGCACGCTCGCTCCGTGCGTTGCCGCCCATGCCGCGACGGCGAGACTGCCTTCGAGACGCTTGGTCGGGTCGGGCTCGGCAAGGATCGTCCCGATCATCGACTTGCGCGAGGCGCCGATGAGGACCGGATAGCCGAGCGCGGCGATTTCCGGAAGGCGGCGGAGCAGCTCGATGTTGTGCTCGAGTGTCTTGCCGAAGCCGATGCCGGGATCGACCGCGATGCGCTCGCGTTCGACGCCGACGGCCTCCAGGACGGAAGCCTGGTGCGTCAGATACTCCCCGACCTCGGCCACCACATCGTCGTAGCACGGCTCGGCCTGCATCGTACGCGGCTCGCCGAGCATGTGCATGATGATGACGCCCGCATCGGACGCGGCGGCCACCTCCACCATCACGGGGTCGCGGAAGCCGGAGACGTCGTTGATGATGGCGGCGCCTACCTCGAGACAGGCGCGTGCTACCTCGGGGTGACGCGTGTCGACGGAGATCGGGACATCGAGGTCCGCAAGTCCACCGATGACCGGACGCACGCGGGCGATCTCCTCGGCGACGGATACTGCAGCAGCGCCGGGCCGAGTCGACTCCCCGCCAACGTCGACGATCGATGCGCCCCAGGCGACGAGCTCGCGGCCGTAGGCGATCGCCGCAAGCGGCTCCTCGAACCGACCGCCGTCAGAGAAGGAGTCGGGCGTGACGTTGATGATGCCCATGATGAGCGGGCGGTCCAGCACGAACTCAAATCTGCCGCACCGCCAGACCGCCGACATGCTATGCGCCCTTGATGAGCGACATCGCCTCGGCGCGCGTCGCGGGGTTGCGCTCGAAGATACCGCGAACCGCCGAGGTGGTCGTGACGGCACCAGGCTTGCGCACGCCCCGCATCGACATGCACAGGTGTTCCGCCTCGATGACGACGATGACGCCCCGGGGCTCGAGATGCTCCACGAGCGTGTCGGCGATCTGCGAGGTCATGCGCTCCTGTACCTGCGGGCGCTTGGCGAAGACATCGACAAGGCGCGCGATCTTGGAGAGCCCACAGATGCGCCCGTGCTTGCCGGGGATGTAGGCGACATGCGCCCGGCCCAGGAACGGCAGCAGGTGGTGTTCGCACACCGAGTAGAGCGGGATGTCGCGCACGAGCACCATCTCCTGGTGCCCTTCATTGAAGGTGACCGAGAAGTGCTCGGCCGCGTCTTTGCCGATGCCGGCGAAGATCTCCTCGTACATGCCGGCGACACGTCGGGGCGTATCGAGCAGCCCCTCGCGAGTCGAATCCTCACCGATACCTTCGAGGATCAGGCGAACGCCCTGTTCGATTCTGGCTTTGTCCATGCTCACTCCTCGCGTGCCGCGAATCTATGCCGGCGCGACTCCGCCCTGCCCCTGCGGCACGTCCTTACTCTTGGGGAGCTCAACGCGCGGGCGTTCGTCGGCGTCCTTCTCCTCGGCCGCAACCTCCTCGACGTCTTTGTCGGGCTCGTTGGCCTGCCGTTCCTTCTCCTGCTCGAGATACTCGTCCCAACCGTTCTCGAGCAGCGCCTTGAGCTCCTCTTTGTCGACGGTCTCGCGCTCGATGAGCACCTGCGCCATCAGGTCGAGCTGCTCGCGACGCTCGGTCAGAATCACATTCGCCTTGTCGAAGCCATCGTCGATCATGCGACGGACCTCTTTGTCGATCTCGAACGCGATCTCCTGGCTGTAATTGGGCGTATTGGAGAAGTCCCTGCCCAAGAAGACCTCGCGCTGATCGTCGCCAAGCGTCATGGGTCCGAGCTTGTCGGACATGCCGTAGCGCGTGATCATCAGCCGCGCGAGCTTGGTCGCCTGCTCGATGTCGTTGCTCGCGCCGGTCGTGACGTCGCCGATGGCGATCTCCTCGGCCACACGACCACCCAGCATCATCGCGATCTCGTCAAGCATCTCGCCTTTCGTGTTGAGGAACTTGTCCTCCATCGGCAGCGCAAGCGTGTAGCCCAGCGCGCGGCCGCGGGAGATGATGCTGATCTTGTGAATCGGATCGGTGTTGGGAAGCACGTGACCCACAAGCGCGTGACCCGACTCGTGGTAGGCGATGACACGCTTCTCTTTGTCCGAGATGAGCCGGCTCTTCTTCTCCGGACCGGCGATGACGCGCTCGATGGCCTCCTCGAGCTCGTTCATCTCGATTTCTTTCTTGCCGTGACGTGCGGCAAGCAGCGCCGCCTCGTTCACGAAGTTGGCGAGGTCTGCACCGGTGAAGCCCGGCGTACGTCGTGCGAGCACCTCGAGCTCAATGTCTTTCGCCATAGGCTTGCCACGCGTATGGATCTTCAGGATGTCGGCTCGTCCCCTGAGGTCGGGGCGATCCACCATGATCTGACGGTCGAAACGGCCGGGGCGGAGCAGCGCCGAGTCGAGCACGTCGGGGCGGTTGGTCGCCGCCATGATGATGACGTTGTCTTTGATGTCGAAGCCGTCCATCTCTACGAGCAGCTGGTTGAGTGTCTGCTCGCGCTCGTCGTTACCTCCGCCGAGACCGGCGCCGCGCATGCGACCGACCGCATCGAGCTCGTCCACAAAGACGATGCACGGCGAGGCCGTCTTGGCCTGTTCGAACAGATCGCGCACACGGCTGGCGCCAACGCCGACGAACATCTCGACGAAATCGGAGCCCGAGATCGAGAAGAATGGCACGCTCGCCTCACCAGCAACGGCGCGCGCGAGCAGCGTCTTGCCGGTGCCGGGAGGCCCTACCAACAACACGCCCTTAGGGATCTTGGCGCCCAGAGCCTGGAACTTGCCGGGGTTGGCCAGAAACTCCTTGATCTCCTCCAGCTCCTCGACAGCCTCGTCGACGCCCGCCACATCTTTGAACGTGATTCTCGGCTGATCGCGGGTCACGCGCTTGGCTTTCGACTTGCCAAACGACATCACCTTCGAGTTCGACCCCTGCATCTGGGTCAGGATGAAAAACATGAAGCCGACGATGAGTACCACGGGCACGAGCTGCACGAGCAGCGTGACGAACCAGTTCTGGTCTTGGGTGTTGACCGTGTAGCCCTCGAGCGGGGGGTTCTCGTCGATCAGCTGCGCGAACCAGTCCTCACCCAGATAGGTGGTGATGAACTCAGCCGTCTCTTTGTCGGTCTCGGCCTTACCATCCTCGTAGAAGGTGCCTTGAATCTCCTTGTTGCGGAGGAAGACCTCGGCTGTCACGACACGGTCTTCTTTGAGCGCCGAGACGAAATCGCTGCTGCTCATCTCCACGATACGGGTACCCGTATCGAAGTTGTTCACGATGAACGCGAAGAGCGCCACGATCACCAACATGTAGAAGAGCGCGGTCCGCAGGTTTTTATTCACACTCAACACCCCTTGGCGGGCAGGCTACACGGAGTAGACCGCCGGTTTCAGAACACCTATGTACGGAAGATTTCTATACCGCTCGGCGTAGTCCAATCCATAACCAATAACGAACTCATCCGGGATCTCGAACCCGGTGTACTTGCAATCGATCGGCACCCGCTGCTTGCCGGTCTTGGAAAGCAGTGTGCAGACTTCCAGGCTGCGCGGCTTACGCGACGCAAGGTTGCGCAGCAGGTACTTCAGCGTGAGACCGGTGTCTAAGATGTCCTCGATGACAAGCACGTCTCGGCCATCGATCGTCTCGTCCAGGTCCTTCAGGATGCGCACGACCCCCGAAGACTTCGTCGAGCTGCCGTAACTCGAGACCGCCATAAAGTCGATCTCGACTGGACCATCGATGGCGCGGGCGAGGTCGGCAACGAACAGCGCCGCACCGCGCAGTACGGCCACGAGCAGCAACGAACGCCCTTCGTAGTCGGCCGCTATCTCCGCGCCCAACTCCCGGACACGCTGCTGGACCTCGTCCTCGGACAAGATGATGCGCTCGACATCTGCGTGCATCCATTCACCCTTCCACGCTTGCGACGGCCGACTGCCGTCACGTACTAGTCTGTTCCCTTCGCCAGCACAACTCCAGTACCTCCGAAGTTCGCGACGTGATCTTGAACTCATCGCTCAACCTCAGACCCGCGACCCACACGACCCGATCGCGGTACCGCACCACGGGCGTTGAGACCCGGAGCCGCTTCGGCACTTTCTCGTCAACGAACAGGTCGGAGAGCTTTTTTGAACCCTCCATGCCGAGAGGCCTGAACCGATCGCCCTCACGAGGACCGTCCACGGTGAGTACCCCTCCGACGAGCGCAGCATCAACGAACGCACGCTGTGGATCGTCATTCACGTCCTCAAGACGCATAAAGCGCGCCTCGATGACGCCGATCTGGCCGAGGTCGCACCTACCCGGCACTTCGAGCAAGCATGGTGCCAGCGGCCCTGTCTCGACTCCCTTGCGGGAAACCATGAGTCTACCGTACTCCACACGCGCGTGCAGACCGAACGGCAGGTCGCGCGCGAACGAGTCGTCGTGAAGGCCGTCCACGACCGCCTCGACGTGTTCGAACTCGAGACGGGACGCTTCCGGGAAGGCATGAAAGAGCGCCGCGCGTACGGTACGGCGTGCCATCGCACGCGAGAGTGTCGCCATGTGCTCGCGACTGAAGGCGATACCATTGTCGCCGAACCCCACGAAGTCGCGACTGCAGGCCTCGGCCATCTCGGCAAGCAAGTCGTCCTCATCGGAAAGCACACACAGCGTCCGCTCAAGCGTCGTATCGAAGCGCGGGTTCACCTGCTCGACAAGCGGTTTGAGCTCGTGGCGAACCCACGAACGCAGCCGCGAGGTGTCGGCGTTGGTGACGTCCTCACGCCACGACTGGCCGAGCGAGGTAAGGTAGTCGACCACGTCGGCACGACGCGCGCCGAGCAGTGGGCGCACGATGCGATCGCGAACGGGCGCGATGGCTCGCAGCCCTGCCGGGCCGGAGCCGGTGACAAGCCGCATAAGGAAGGTCTCGAGCTGGTCATCGAGCGTGTGCGCGACAGCGATCCGGCCGCAGAGCGGCGAGAGACCGGCGGCCACACACCGCGCGTCGAGCTCGTCTTCCGCGAAGCGGTAGCGGACGCGCCTCCCGGCATCTTCGAGGTTGAGTCCCTCGGCCTCGGCATACGCGCCAACATCGAAGCGCGCGACCGTGCAGGGGACGGCGAGCTCCGCGCAGAGCGCCTCGACGAACGCCTCGTCGGCGTCGGCCGCCTCGCCGCGCAGCAGGTGATTGACGTGCAGGACCGAGAGGTTCAGGTCGCTGCCGACCTCCCCGGACGATAGCAAGCGCAATAGCGCAACGCTGTCGGCGCCGCCCGAGACGAGCGCAAGCGCCACAGAGCCTGCGGGCAGCATGTCGTGCTCGGCGGCGGTGGCGCGGGCGATGTCGGGAAGGGAGGGCATGCTTTCAGGGTACGGGGTGCGCCGCCAGGACGCCAGAGGAACAGGGCGGACGCTACCTGAGAAACGTGCCAGCGCTAGTACTCGTCCACGATCTCCGCGACCCGTACGACCCTGATTCCTTCGTACTCGCCAAGATCGAGCAAGTGGCGGTCGCCCGAGACGATGAAGTCTGCCCCACCCGCCACCGCACACTCCAGCACACGGTTATCGGGCTCGTCTGCAACGACGTGTAGCTCCGCGTCAGGTCGCACGACCTCGCCGATGCGCACGACCTGCTTGAGAGCCTCGCGCACATGCTCGTCATCGAAGCCGAGGACCTCGTAGAGCTTGTCGGCGACCTCGGCAAGAATGGCCGGTGAGGTGACCAGCACGTGCTCGCCAACGATGCACGCGCGCAGCAGCTCGGCCGGCTTACCGCCAAAGCCGTATGCCGAGATGAACACGTTGGTGTCGAGGACGACCCTAGACACCACGCGCCTCATGGATCAGCCGTTCGACATCCGCTTCGGTACGCACCGCGCGCTCGCGCGCACGTTCTCGCCCGTAGGTGGCGAGGTCCTCGAACACGACGAGTTCCTGCTCACGCTTGTAGACGCGCAGCATCTCTCGGAACAACTCGCTCTTGGTGCGTCCTTCTGCCGAGGCGATCCGCTCCACCTCGTCGACGAGCTCAGGCGGAACGGAGAAACCGATAGTCTTGGCGGTGCGTACCATGGAATCATGCTCCTCGTTTGCAACCGTTGTAAACCACTACAAACATACGCTGCCGAGGAGAGGAAATCAACCCGCGGCTTGCGCCTGATGTCTCGTTGCACCTCAGCCATCAGCGCGCCACCGGGCCGCGGTGCTAGAATCAGCAGGTCAAATGAGCCCCGAATCCCCTATGGGCACACGGAGGTATCCCTTGTCTGAATTCCACCTCACCGATCCCGCGTTCACTCCTATCGCCGAGAAGGTCCTCGCCGGCGAGCGTCTCACCCGCGAAGACGGCATCGCGCTGTATGCCAGCAACGACCTGCTCGGCATCGGCCAGATGGCCGATCACGTGCGCCGCGCCAAGAACGGCAACCGCGTGCACTTCATGGTGAACCGCCATATCAACCCCACCAACATCTGCCGCAACCGCTGCAAGTTCTGCGCGTTCGCCCGCAGCGCCGGGGAAGAGGGCGCGTACGAGATGACGCTGGACAGCATCGTTGAAGCGACCCGCGAGGGCGTGGCCGACGGTGCCTACGAGATACATATCGTGAGCGGACTGCACCCCGATTGGAGCTACGAGTTCTACGTCGACATGGTGCGCCGCGTGCGCGAAGTGGCGCCGAAGCACGTCATCGTGCAGGCATTCACCGCCGTCGAGATCGAGCACATGGCGATCATCAGCGACAAGTCCACACTCGAGGTGCTCGCCGACCTCCAAGAGGCGGGCCTCGACGCACTACCCGGTGGTGGCGCCGAGATCTTCTCGGACAGAACGCGTGTAGCGGCCTGGGACAAGAAGACCCGGGGCGACGTGTGGCTGCGAATCCACGGCGAAGCGCACTCACTCGGCATCAAGACCAACTGCACGATGCTCTACGGCCACATCGAGACGCTCGAGGAGCGCGTCGACCACATGATCTTGCTGCGCGAGCAGCAAGACGCCTCAGGCGGCTTCCTCGCCTTTATCCCGCTCGCGTTCCATCCCGCCAACACTGAACTTGCCGACCTGCCAGCAACGACCGGCTTCGACGACCTCAAGACGCTCGCGATCGGGCGACTGATGCTCGACAACATCCCGCACATCAAGGCGTTCTGGATCATGCTCGGCCTGAAAGTCGCGCAGCTTTCCACGGCCTTTGGCGTGGATGACCTCGATGGCACTGTCGTGCACGAGCGCATCACGCACATGGCCGGCGCCACCACACCGGAGGCGCTCTCCAAAGAGGATCTCGTGGCGATGATCGAGGAGACCGGCCATGTGGCCGTGGAGCGCGACACACTCTATAAGGTAGTACGCGTGTACGGGGAGGCCTAAGATGGCGCGCCCACGCCTCGGCCATATCCAGTTCATCAACTGCCTGCCGCTCTACTACGGCATGGTGAAAAACGACGTCTTGCTCGATATCGACCTGGTGAAGGCGAACCCCGCGGAGCTCGCGCGCGAGCTGCTCGACGGCACGCTCGATGTGGCGCCCATCCCCTCCATCGAGTACGCACGCCACGCTGACGACTTCGTGCTGCTGCCCAACATCGCCATCTCCTCCGATGGCGCGGTGCAGTCCATCATGCTGATCTCGAAGGTGCCTGCCGAGAAGCTCACCGGCTGCACCGTCGCGCTCACCGACACCTCGCGCACCTCACAGGTGCTCGCGCAGGTGCTCGTCCAGAAACGCTGGGGCGCCTCGGCCACCTTCGTCGAGATGCCGCCGGATCTCCCGGCAATGCTGCGTGACGCCGATGCCGCGCTACTCATCGGAGACGAGGCGCTTCGTGTGTACTGGGACCGACCCGACGGGCTTCTCGCCTACGACCTCGGCACGGTATGGACCGCATGGACGGGCCTGCCGATGGTGTACGCCGTGTGGGCGGTGCGCCGCGACTATGCCGAGCAGCAGCCTGAGGCCGTGCGCACGGTGGCCGAGGCACTGAGCGGCTCACTCACCTACTGTCGCACGCATCTCGACGACATCTCGACGTATGCCGCGCGTTGGGAGCAGTTCCCCGCCGAGAAGTTCCGCAGCTACTTCGACGCGCTGCAGTTCCGCTTCGGGCCACGCTACCGCGAGGGACTCGCGCGCTATCTGGCCGAGGCGGTCAGCATCGGCCAGCTGGACACGCTACCGAAAATCGAAGTGTTCGGCGAATGACAGATCGCGCTGAGAGGTCGTCGGCAGAGGTCGGCGGCGAGTTCCGCAGTGAAGGCGCGAATGCGCCGGAGCGAGGACTGTCTGAGCCGCCAACCTCCTCGCCGGCTCTCCACGACCTTGCATTCGCGGCGGCGCGTGGGGAGCACCGCCTGACAGCCGCCGAGGCACTCGCGCTGCTCGAGCATGCCGACATCCTGCACCTGGGCGCCGCGGCCACCGCGATGCGCGACCGGCTGCACCCGGAGCGCGAAGTCACATTCATCGTGGACCGCAACGTCAACTACACCAACGTGTGCGTGAGCGGCTGCCGCTTCTGCGCGTTTTATCGTGACGCCAGCGACGACGACGCCTACGTCATGCAGCCTGACGAACTCTACGCCAAGGTCGAAGAGACGCTCGCACTGGAGGGCACCGCCATCCTGCTGCAGGGCGGTCTGCACCCCGACCTCGGCATCGAGTGGTACGAGGATATGCTGCGCGCGCTGAAGGAGCGCTACCCCATCCACGTGCACGGATTCGGCCCGCCGGAGATGGTACACATCGCGCGGGTATCCGGCATCAGTACGCGTGAGGTGCTGCAGCGCCTGCGCGACGCCGGCCTCAACTCGCTGCCGGGCGGCGGCGCCGAGATCCTCGTGGACAGCGTCCGCTCCCACGTCTCGCCTAAGAAGGCGACCAGCGACGAGTGGCTCGACGTGATGCGCGAAGCACACGAGCTGGGCATGTCCACCACCGCCACGATGATGTTCGGCGGCACCGAGACGATCGAGGACCGCGTCGCGCACATGCAGCGCGTCCGCGAGGTGCAGGACGAGGCCGCCGCCAAGGACGCAGTGGGCTTCCGCGCGTTCATCCCGTGGAGCTTCCAGCCGGGCAACACCGAACTGGCCGAGGGCGAGTTCACCGGCGAAGCCGCCAGCGGCTGGGAGTACCTGCGCACGCTCGCGGTCTCGCGCCTCTTCCTCGACAACATCGCCAACATCCAGGCGTCCTGGGTGACGCAGGGCCCCAAGATCGGGCAGGTGGCGCTGTGCTTCGGCGCCAACGACATGGGCTCCACGATGATCGAGGAGAACGTGGTGGCCTCGGCAGGTACAAGGTTCATGCTTGCCCGAGAGGAACTGGTGCGTCTCATCCGCGACGCCGGCTTCACGCCCGTGCAGCGCGACACGCTCTATCGCGAGGTGCGGCGATTCTGACTGAGCAGCAGACTGGCTGCGCAAGATCGTCGATCGCTTGACGGGATGTAGCACCGGGTGGATATTATTGGGCTCCAGCAACAGAGTCTCCACCGAATCCGGCGCGATTCAGAAGTGTCGCTAACCGCTATTCATGCAAACCTGGCTGCAAGACGATCTGAGTACCTACTCGAAGGATCTTACGAAAGGAGTCTTCATGCGCCAAGCACCGTGCGCAACCTGTGCAACTCCGAGTGTCGGCAAGCGTATCGTCATCGCGGGAGGCGGTTACGCAGGCATGACGGCCGCAGTCAACCTCGGCAGGAAGCTCAAGGGTAGAAGCGACGTCGAGATCATGCTCATCGAACCGAACGCACATCAGCAGGCGCTATCGGAACTCGACCTCGTTGCCGTCGGTCCAGCTCGGGCGGAATTCTGTGAGCTGTGGCTTGCCCGTGTCTTCAAGAACCTGCCGGTGACCGTCTGCTACAACCGTGTGACCTCGGTCAACCCGGCGAGTCATTCGGTCACGGTCGGGTCACACGGTGTGACCACAGGCGAAGTGGACTACTGGCGCCTCGTACTTGCAACCGGCGCAGTCGCGTTCGTACCGCCCGTCCCGGGACTCGCAGAACATGCGGTCACCATGTGGTCGGTCGCTGATGCGCAGGAGCTCCAGCGCCGCGGCGAGGTGCAGTTTCGCGTCGCCGCGAAGCTAGACCCCATCGATCGGCCTCGCGCGCTGTCGTTCACCGTCATCGGCGGTGGAGCTACCGGCATCGAGATCGTCGGCACCCTTGCGGAACTGCTTCCCAAGCGCATACACACTTTCGGCCTGGACCGCAGCGACCTCCGCATACGACTCGTGGAGGGACGGCCAGACATCCTCTACGACCTTCCGCAACAACTCCGCGAGCGTACGAAGCGCCACCTTGCCAAGCTCGGCGTTGAACTCATCACCGGTTCTATGGTCTCCCGCGTCGAGCGAGACACCGTACATCTTGAGAACGGCTCCGTCATCGACTCATCGGTACTTGTCTTCTGCGGCGGCGCGAAGGCCGAACCGAGTGCACTTGAGTGGGGTCTTGAAGCCGACGCTTCCGGACGTCTGGTAGTCTCAGAGGTCTGCAAGGCGCCTGGCTATGACGACATCTATGTCGTAGGCGATATCTCCGCATTCCGCGATACTGAGACCGGACGCACGATTCCGATGCTGGCGCAGTTCGCCATCCGCGAAGCAGAACATACTGCCAAAAACATCCTGCGCGAATTGCGCTGCGAGCAACCGACGCCGTTCCCGTCGGGCATGCACGGCGAGTTCGTGAGCGCAGGCCCCAGCTGGGGAATCGGATGGATGTTCGGCCTGAACCTGTCCGGGATACCGGCCATCATCATGAAGCGTCTCACCTATGTGCTGTACTGGTTGCAGGTGGGCGGGATCCCGCTGGCCGTACGCCGTACCCGTGAGATGTTGAAAATGCAGCGCTAGATCTGAGGGGGGAGTTTGATGGCGCCCGATAAGGTACCTGCGGCCGAGTTCGGCATCTGCGGAGGAAGCGGCACGCTCTCGTTCGCGTTCCCTGCGGGACTGGCCGACGAGCGCGTCAACGTCCTGGCCGAGAACCTCGTCTTCGACACGCCCTTTGGACGCTCCCCCGCGTTCACGCACTTCAGCGTAGAAGGCCCACACGGCATCCGGCATGCACTCGCCGTGAAGATGCATGGTTGGCGCCGGGGCGTGAAGCGCGGAGATGCCTCGCTGCAGGTCTTCTGGGTCTTCCATCAGGCGGGCGTCCGCAAAGTCGTCGCCGACGGCGGAGTCGGCTCGCTCAACCACCTGCTCGACCCGCGCGATGTCGTCATCCCCAACGACTTCATCGACCTCACGACGAAGCAGGACATCTGCGTCTGCGGCGATCACCTGCTGATAATGCGCCAGCCCGTCTGTCCTGACCTGTCGCGTAACCTGTACCTCTCGGCAAGCCCGAGCTTCAGCCGTGTGTACCGTCGCGGCACCTATCTCGTCACCGACGGCCCACGCTTCGAGTCCCCGGCTGAGATCGACTACATGCGCCGCCTCGGCGGCGACGTCATCGGACAGTCGTTCGCGCCCGAGGTCTTCCTCGCCCGCGACATCGGCGCCTGCTACGCCGGCATCTACATCGTCGTCAACTACGGTGAGGGTGTCGTGAAAGAGTGGGAACACGCCGAGATGAAGTCGATTTTCTTCGACGAGTCCGAGACGATTGCGCGCTGCGTGCTCGACACGGTTGCCGAGGCGGACTTGGATGCCGCGTGCGGATGCATGGAGCTGCGCAAACCGAGTCTGCTGGGACTGCCCGAGGAACCGCGATGATCATCGCCGGTGACTGGGCGATCACCCCGGGCACCAAGACACTGGAACACGGCGCGGTCTGCATCAACGGCAACCGCATACAGGACGTGGGGACGAAAGACGCCCTCGCCGCGCGCTACCCGGATGCGGTCGTACGGAACCATCCCGGCTGCGTCATCATGCCCGGCCTGGTGAACGCGCACACACATCTTGCGCTCACTGCGCTTCAGGACGTCGTGCCACCCGAGGGCGACTTCGCCCCGTGGATCGACCGCATCACCCGTGCAGTCCTCGCACTGGATCGCAACGATTTTGCCGCCTCGGCCACGGCGGGAGCAGTACAGTGCCTGCTCGGGGGCGTGACGGTGGTCGGCGACATCGCCTACGGTCCCGAATCGCCGGCTGCAGCAGGCGACATGGGGCTCGGAGGGGTGTTCTTCTGGGAAGTCCTCGGCATAACGCCTGCCGAGCTTCCCGACACGCTCGCGAGGATTGAGTTCCCCACCGCCCCGGGCGACCAGTGCCCGTCGCGTATGCGCTGCGGCCTCTCCCCTCACGCACCCTACTCGTCAGGCCCTGATCTCCTGCAAGCCATCAAGCAGGCCGCGGACGGTTTCGACATCCAATTCAGTATCCATGCGGCCGAATCCGCGGCGGAGCTGCAATTGCTCGTCACGGGTGACGGTCCCTTCGCCGAGAAAGCGAATCGCCTTGCCCACGGCTTCCGTCCGCCGCGCACGGGCGCTATCCGCTACCTCGATCGTCTCGGCGTCCTTGAAGGCGCGCTTGTCATACACTGCGTGCACCTCATGCCTGGCGAGGCCCACCTTCTTGCCGAGAAGGCCCGCGGGGTGGTGCTGTGCCCCCGCTCGAACGCACTCCTCGGCAATGGGAGACCGCCAGTCCGCGCATTGCTTGACGCCAAGGTCCGGATCGCACTGGGAACCGACTCCGCAGTTTCCAACACCGACCTTGACCTGTTCGCAGAAGCCCGGGCCTTGAGAGAACTCGAGCCAGCGCTCACGGCAGCTCAACTCGTGCAGATGATGACCGAGACCGGCGCAGACGTCCTCGGGCTCGGCGATCGTTTCGGCCGCTTGGCGACAGGCTACAACGCCGATGTGATCGCTGTGGAGGTCGGAGACACCGGCCACCCCCTTGAGGCTGTCGTCAAACTGGGCAGCCAGGGACATGTCAGAACAGTCGTGACGGGAGGGATCGCACGAGTGCTCGGCGGTACGCCAACGTTTTCCACGACTCCCATGAACCAAGCGACCGCACGGGTCACCGCGAAAGCAGCTCGGGCAGTCGGGCCCTTCTTGTAGGCCAACCTCTACACAACCTCTACACATCCTTTGCGCCCCTATGCTACTCTCGTCTGTGTGGTAAGGGGGTTGACGTGAGAGAACCGGCATTCTCCACGGCACGAAGCAACTCAAGAGTGGGCGCTATGGACACGGCTGCAACGCAGTCGTCGTTGTCTGTAGCGTCTTCTGCATTTCTCCTCGCGACCCCCCACGCCCCTCGTTCGAAGACGACGGGGGCATCCTATACACCTGCCGCTGACTGAGCGACCACGTTCGGCCAGGAGGAATCCTCGCCGAAGGGTCGGTCCAGCGGCATATATGTGTGCAGATTGGAGGAGCGCGTACAGCACACACCAGCGTCCAGTACAGACTGGAACGTGTAATGACCGAACGTACGATTTCAGTGAAGGAGGCAAGGGTGAACCTTTCCAGGCGAAGCTTTTTCAAGCTGACCGGCGCGACGTTCGCGGCGGGTGCCCTGGCCGAGGTCTTTGGCCCTGCCAACGCTCTCGCGGCTGATGCCGTTCCGGAACTTCGCATCAAGGGCGCCATTGAGACGACGACGATCTGCTGCTACTGCTCTGTGGGTTGCGGCGGCATCTGCTCCGTCATCAATGGTGAGCTCGTCAACCTTGAAGGCGATCCGGACCACCCCATCAACCGCGGTGCGCTGTGCTCCAAAGGCTCGGCTCAGTTCAACCTGCGCAACATCTACAACCCCGAGTCAGGCAAACTGGAACCAAACCCGTACCGTTTGACCAAGGTCAAGTACCGCGCCCCCGGAGCTTCCGAGTGGGAAGAGAAGGACTGGGCGTGGGCGATCGACGAGATCGCGAAGCGCGTCAAGGCAACCCGCGACGCCAACTACGAGACCACTGACGCCAACGGCGTGACCGTCAACCGCACCGAAGCGATCGGCAATCTTGGCGGCGCGTCTCTTGACGGCGAGGAGTGCTATGCGGTGCAGAAGTTCGCGCGCGCGCTCGGCGTGACGTGGATCGAGCACCAGGCCCGTATATGACACAGCGCCACGGTCCAAGGTTTGGGCCAAACATTCGGGCGCGGTGCCATGACGAACCACTGGATCGACTTCAAGAACGCTGACGTCATCCTGGCCATCGGCGGAAACAACGCCGAGAACCACCCGATTTCGATGAAGTGGGTCACCGAGGCCCAGCTGAAGGGCGCGAAGTACGTCGTCGTCGACCCGCGCTTCACGCGAAGCGCCGCTGTCGCCGACCTCTACGCTCCGCTCCGCTCCGGAACGGACATCGCCTTCTACGGCGGCCTATTCAACTACATCTTCGAGAACAACCTGCACCACGACGAGTACGTCAAGAACTACACGACGGCTGCCTGGCTCGTAACGCCGGACTTCGGTTTCGCGGACGGCATCTTCAGTGGCTACGACGGGACCACCGGCAAGTACGCCGCCGACAAGGCCACCTGGGCGTATCAGGTCGACTCCACGAGCGAGTGGGACACCGCCGAGGGCGGCAAGATGGCTTGGGTCAACAAGCCGGGCACGCCTGCTTTCACAACTCCCACTGTCAAGACCCCCAAGAAGGACCCGACCCTGCAGGATCCGAACTGCGTCTGGCAGCTTATGAAGGCGCACTACGCGCGCTACACGCCAGAACTCGTCTCCAGCATCACGGGTACCCCACTGGACCTGCTGCTTGAGGTCTACGCAACGTATGCCTCTACCGGTGAGCCCGGCAAGTCGGGAACCATCCTCTATGCGATGGGCCAGACCCAGCACACCGTCGGCTCGCAGAACGTCCGCTCCATGGCCATCACCCAGCTGCTTCTCGGCAACATGGGTATGCCTGGTGGTGGCGTGAATGCGCTCCGTGGTGAGCCTAACGTCCAGGGTTCCACCGACATGGCGATGCTGTTCCACATCATCCCCGGCTACATGGGGAGTCCGACCAGCGTGAAGCACCCGACTCTCGCCGACTACCTGGCGAAGGAGACTCCCTCAGGGAGCTACTGGACCAACAAGCCGAAGTTCCTCATCAGCCTCCTCAAGGAGCTGTACGGAGACTACGCCACGGTTGAGAACGACTACGCCTACGACATGCTTCCGAAGAACGACGGCTCGAACCACAGCCACATCGCACTCTTCGAGAAGATGTACAACGGCGCGATCGAGGGTCTGTTCTGCTGGGGCCAGAACCCCGCGCAGGCCGGCCCGAACTGCAGCCAGGAGCGCAAGGCCATGGCCAACCTCAAGTGGATGGTCTGCGTCGACCTCTTTGAGACCGAGACCTCGATCTTCTGGAGCGAGAAAGCCGGCGTGAAGCCCGCAGATATCAACACCGAAGTCTTCCTGCTTCCGTGCGCGTGCCACTATGAGAAGCAGGGCGAGATCGCGAACTCCGGTCGCTGGATCCAGTGGCGCTACAAGGCAGTCGAACCTCGCGAGGACCAGCTGGACGACCTTGAGATCGTCAGCGAGCTCTATCTGAAGCTCAAGGAGCTCTACGAGGCTGAAGGCGGCGCCAACCCCGAGCAGATCACGAAGCTCAACTGGGACTACCTCGATGACGCCGGTCACGCCGACATCACCAAGGTCGCCCGCGCGCTCAACGGCTACAAGGTCGCAGACAACAGCCTACTCAAGAACTTCACCTTGTTGGGTGCCGACGGCTCCACCGCCTGTGGCAACTGGATCTACTCCGGCTACTGGAACAACAACGACTCCAACGAACCGGCCGATCAGCCCACCGGCGCCCGCAACGACGTCGACGAGCCAGGCGCAGGACTCACTGAGCCCATCGGTTCGTACCTCGGATGGTCGTTCGCATGGCCGGTCAACCGCCGCATCATCTACAACCGCGCTTCAGCGGATCCGAGCGGCAAGCCCTGGAACGAGGACAAGATCCTCGTGAAGTGGGACGGCGCCAAGTGGCTTCGCAACGACGTTCCGGACTTCGGCTGGTCAGTCACAGCCGCGGACGGCACGGTCACGGCGACCCCGCCGAACACGACAGCGTTCATCATGCTGCCGGAGGGCGCCGGTCGTCTCTTCACCTCAGGTATGGCAGAAGGTCCGTTCCCAGAGCACTACGAGCCCTTCGAGAGCCCGGTGGACAACCAGATGTCCAGCCAGCAAATCAACCCCGCTGTCACGATCTACCCGACGGCGGAAGAGACTCGCGGCACCCCGGACAAATTCCCGATCGCGATGACCACCTTCCGTCTCACGGAGCACTGGCAGTCGGGTGGTCTGACCCGCAACCTGCCATGGCTCGTCCAGACGATGCCGAAGATGTTCGTCGAACTCTCGCCAGAACTGGCCGCGGAAAAGGGCATCGAGTCCGGTGACAATGTCGTCATCGAGAACAACCGTGGAGCAATCACCGCGTACGCGATGGTGACCAGCCGCATCCGGCCGTTCATCATCGGCGGCAAGACGGTCCATCAGATTGCCACACCGTGGCACTGGGGCTATGCCGGTACGTGCGCTGTCGGTGGCTCAGCGAACGACCTCTCTCCAAACGTTGGCGATGCCAACACGATGATTCCGGAGTACAAGGCCTTCCTTGTCGACATCCGGAAGCAGGAGGTGTGACATGGCTGAGACAGCGATCCTTTACGACGCCTCCAAGTGCACCGCCTGTAAGGGCTGTCAGATAGCCTGCAAGCAGTGGAACCAGCTCCCCTCGCCGCTCACGGCGGACGAGTATGAGTTCACGAAGAGCTTCCAGAGCCCTCTAAATCTCGATCCAGACACATGGCTGATCATGGGATTCAAGGAAGTCCCGCTGGCCGTCGGCATCGAGTGGAACTTCATGCGCACCGCATGCTTCCACTGCACTGAAGCCGCATGTGAGATGGCCTGCCCGATGGGCGCCATCAGCCACAAGGACAGCGGCGCGGTCGTCATCGACCAGGAGAAGTGCATCGGTTGCCAGTACTGCGTGAGCGCCTGTCCGTTCTCGGTTCCCTGCGCCAAGGTCATGGGCGGCACCGACTACGCCAAGTCGTTCAAGTGTTGGCAGTGCTTCGACCGTACCTCCAACGGCAAGGATCCCGCGTGCGTGACCACGTGTCCCACGGCCGCCCTCGAGTTCGGCGATCGTGCCGAGATGGTGTCCAAGGCCAAGGCGCGCGTGGATGTACTCAAGGGTCAGGGCTTCACCAAGGCCGAGGTTTACGGCGTTGACGAAGTCGGCGGCATGCACACGATCATCGTGGCGCATCGCGGCCTCGAGGCACACGGCCTCATTCGTGACCCGAAGGTTCCTGCGACTACCAGCCTGCTCGACCTCGCGAAGCCTCTGAGCGCAGTCGGCCTTGCCGCTGTCGTCGGTGGCCTCGGCCTGTCCTTCGTCATGGGCACGGGTTACAAGCGCGGCGAGCACACGTACGATGAGAAGACTGACACCGCAACGATCGGGGAGGTGGAGTAATGAGATACATTCAGCGCCAGAGCGCATTCGCGCGTGGCCTGCACTGGATCCACACGATCGCATGCCTGTCACTGTTCGTGACCGGCCTCATGCTCTTCATCCCGGCCGTAGCAGCGGCTGTTGGCTTTGGCGCCATGCAGGGTGCACGCACGGTTCACCGTGTGATGGCCGTCATCTTCATCGGCGCGCCACTGCTGGGTATCGTCGTGAACCCGAAGGGGTTCAAGCACTTCATGAAGAACATGTTCTACAAGTGGGATGCCAAGGACAAAGAGTTCATGGGCAAGTTCCTCCCGTACCTGCTCTTGGGTGCGAAGAAGCACATGCCTGATCAGAAGGAACTCAAGTCCGGCCAGGCGCTTTCCGACTGGCTCATCCTCGGCTTTGCCATCCTCATCTCCGTCTCCGGCGTGTTCCTGTGGCTGTCCGCCTCAGGTGTCGCAGTCGGCTCGGCGCTGACCATGTGGATGCTTGTAGCCCATGATGTCGCATTCGTCATGCTGGGTATCATGATGGTCGCCCATATCTACCTGGGCGCCGGCGTGTTCCAGCCCTACCGCGGTTCCATCCGTCTGATGTTCGGCGATGGCCGCATCTCCGAGTCCGATGCTCTGTACCACTGGGGCACCTGGGCCAAGGAGGAGCTCCGCAAGGGCAATAAGGTAACGGCAGAGTAGTCTCTCTTCCCACCTTTTACCCTGCACACGGAAGGGGCCGGATCCATCAGGATCCGGCCCCTTTCACATGACAGCAAAGACCTTAGGGCGTCTGTTCCGTGCCGCCCTCGGTCGGAATCGTCTCCTTGGGGCCAGTTGACTCACCCTTGACGTCGGCAATGCCGCGCTCGATGAACTTGATCATGTTCTCCTCGGTAGCTGCACCAGACATCTTGTCGAGAATCTTGCCGTCTGCGTCGAGCAGGAAGAAGGTCGGCGTGATGAACACGCCGAACTCATCGGCCTTGGCCAGACCCTCATCAGTGGAGACATCGATGAGCTGGAAACCCTCTATCTTGGGCTCGTACTCGGTCCTCAAGTCCGCGACGATCGGCTCCATCGCCTGGCAGAACGGGCAGTCGGGATCGAAAAACTCCATGAACGTCAGGGCGGCCTTCTCATCTTCGCCACCGCTGCAGCCGGGCACTATGACCACGGCTGTTGCGACGAACGCCAAGACGATCACCGTGCTGATGATTCTTCTCATCTCTCCCCCTTCATTACTCAGAATAGAGCTTGTCGACTTCTTCCATCATGGCGTCGAGGTCCCGGGGCTCGTTCAGCCCGGAGTGCTGCGTATATACGATCTTTCCTTGCTTATCGATCAGATAGCTCCAGCGTTTGGCGATTATCTGGAGCTCACTGAACGCTCGGTATGCCGGCGTCGTCGTGCGCTCCCAGTCGCTGAGCAGATCGAAGGGGATATCGAGTTGCTTGCGGAACTCGGCATGGCTGGCCCAACCATCAAGACTTATGCCGAAGACTTCCGTTTCGCGCTCCTGGAAGAACTGGTAGTTGTCACGGTACCCGGACAGCTCGCCTTCTCAAACGGGCGTGAAGTCCGCCGGATAGAAGACCAGAACCACGTTCTTGGTACCAACATAGTCCTTCAGCGCGACTGTCACCTGGTCTTGGCTCTGCATGCGGAAGTCGGGCGCCATCACGCCGACTTCCAAGCCCTCCTGGGGGGGCAGCTCAGACGTCGCGTCTGAACCCGTCGTCTCCGTGTCATCGGCAGTGCAGCCCGCTAGCGGCAACACCATCGCAAACATGACCGCCACCGCCAGACCTACTACCACAATCCGTTTTCGCTCCATACCTTTCACCCCGCATGTCGAGTTGCCGGACTCGCACTCTTGGACTGAAATCATTGTACCCGCTGGGCTTCTCTTCCAACGTGACGCGACAACCCAGCCCTGGTGCCCTCGGAGGTGTTGCGGTACCCTGTTGCAGGGTAAGAATCCCAAACCGGCAACCCACTATGGAGGCAGTATGACTCCTTCCCCGCGCTCGAAATCAGTTCAACGCTACGGCGAGGATCACCCGGACATGGCGCCGACACTCGCCTTCTTCGAGAAGCTCTGGAGCCTCCAGGACTCGATCGCTGAAGAGGCGCCCGACTGGGAGCCGCCCGCGGCCGACGAGGTCGAGACCGCGCTGAAGTCACACCGTATCCTCTTCGCGATTTCGGCGCCGCCCGTTCCTGCCGAGGCGTTCCGCCGCGCACTGCGCTCAGTCGCCGATCTGCTTGCGGAAGAAGGCGGCCTGCCGCTAGAACAAGCCGACGCCCTGAAGGCCGCCGACTTCGAGAACGTCGTCACCGACGATATGGCCGCTGACATCCTCAAGGGCGTGGACGCCTTCGTCTCGGCCATGTACGAGAAGCTGGACTCAGACGATGCGGGTGCCCCACTATCGACGTTCTCATTCATCGTGACGACCGCGCTTACACCGTTCATCGTTGCGGGCGCAACCAAAGCACTGAAGCCACTCAAGCCTTTCGATTGGACCCGCTGGGACTCAGGACTGTGCCCCGTCTGTGGCACGCCCGCGTCCTCGGGTCGCGTGATAGACGGCGGCGAGTTGAAGGGCAGCATCCGTATGCTCTCCTGCCCGCTATGTCGTGCCGAGTGGGGCTTCACGCGTCTTCGCTGCGCCCGATGTGGAGAGCGTTCGCAAGGGAAGCTCGAGTACCTGTTCGACGAACAGGATCCCGGGCACCGCATCCACACCTGCAAAATATGCCACGGATACCTCAAGACGTCCTTCGAAAAAGACCTCGGGTTCTCGGTGGATCCCACCGTGGAGGAGGTCGTGATGCTCGCCCTCGACGCCGTGGCGACACAGCGCGGACTGACCCCCCTCGGAGACGACGACACACCTGCGGCGAATTAGGGTACACACTTCTCTCGGTGCCCGGTGTTCGCCTACTGTAGTGTCATCGGATCAGTTGGGGAGCGTGGTGCAATGGACGTGTGGTTCTGGGTGTGGGCCGCCCTCGCGGCAGTACTCATCGTCGGTGAGATGTTCACCGCCGGCTTCTTCTTGCTACCGTTCGGCATCGGCGCTGCGGCAGCAGCCGCTGCGGACTACTTCGGCCTTGCTCTCGGATGGCAGTGGGCGGCGTTCCTCGTCGTCTCGATCGCGCTGCTTTTCGGTCTGCGCAACTTCGCCGACCGCGTGACGCACGAGCCGCCCGAGAAGACCGGCGTGGATCGTCTCATCGGCAAGATCGGTGTGGTGACCGAGGGAATCGAGCCCGGCGACGGTGCGGGACGCATCCGCATCGAACGCGAGGAGTGGCGGGCCGACTCGCCCGTCGAGACGTTCATTCCGATCGGAGCGAGAGTCCTCATCGAACGCATCGAGGGCACCCATCTCGTTGTGACGCCCGTCGAAGAGACGGCTACGAAGGGAGACTGACATGACATCTGGAGCAACATTCGCGGTTCTCTTTGGCGCCGTGGTGCTCTTCGTGGTGTTCTTCTACGCCATGGCCGGCATCCGCATCGTGCGACCGTATGAGAAGGGTCTGGTGGAGCGGCTCGGCAAGTATCAGCGTACCGTCGAATCCGGACTCACCATCATCGTCCCGGTCATCGACAAGATGACGAAGGTGGACATGCGCGAGAACGTCGTCGACGTGCCCCCGCAAGAAGTCATCACCAAAGACAACGTCGTCGTGACCGTTGACGCCGTGGTCTATTACGAAGCGACCGACCCCGTGAAGCTCATCTACAACGTGGCCAATTTCTACGTCGCGGCCACGAAGCTGGCGCAGACGAACCTGCGTAACGTCATCGGCGAGATGCAACTCGACGAGTCACTGACGTCGCGCGAGAAGATCAACGCGGCACTTCGTCAGATCCTCGATGACGCGACCGACAAGTGGGGCGTGCGTGTCGTGCGAGTCGAGTTGCAGCGCATCGAGCCGCCGAGCGACGTCACCGAGGCCATGCACCGCCAGATGAAGGCCGAGCGTACCCGTCGCGCACTGATTCTCGAAGCTGACGGCGACAAGCAGGCAGCCATCACACGAGCGGAGGGTTCGAAGGGTGCTGCGATCCTCGAAGCCGAGGGAAAGGCGCAGGCCATCAAAGACGTCGCCGAGGCCGAGAAATTCCAGAAGATCGCACTCGCTGAAGGTGAAGCGCTCGCGATCAAGTCGGTGTTCGGCGCCATCCACAAGGGTGAACCCACCAACGATCTCATCGCGATCCGCTACCTCGAGGCCCTTAAGGCGATCGCTGACGGTCCGGCGAACAAGGTGTTCCTGCCGATGGAAGTCAGCGGGATCATGGGCAGCATCGGCGGCATCGCCGAGCTGTTCAAGGAGAAGACTGCCGAGTAGGGCGTCGGCGCATCATAACGGCCACTGGAATCGCTATCGTACAGCGACTCTCACGAGGACTTCTCCGCCGCGCTCTAAAGCGGGATAGGTCTTCACACCGGCATCAGGATGGTCCGTCGTGCCGTCTCGGACATCGTAGCGCCAGCCGTGCCACGGACACATCAGGTAGTAGCCATCGAGGATGCCATCGGACAGAGGCCCAAAGGCGTGGCGGCAGAGGTTCGAGAGTGCAAAGTACTCCTCGCCCACTCGCGCAAGCACGATATCGCGCTTGCCGATCTTGACGTGGCGCACCTGACCGTCGGCCAGGTCTTCCGCTCGGCAAACCGGCACGTCGACGGCACCACCAGTCTCGGGTTCCTCGATTACGCCGATAAGGTCCGCGCCGTCCTCGACATCCGTCCGGATGAACAGACCGCACCAGCACTTGCGCATCGCCGCGAACTGCTCGAGGTAGAACGGAATGCACGGACAGACGATCTTTGTGTCCTCTTTGGGATCGCCGGTCCGAATCCTGCACGGGCAGAACACGTCGCCGGTCTTCTCGAGGATCTCAAGCTCTGAAGCAAGCACCTCGTCGACGAACTCGTCTTCGGTGTTGAACTTATAGCCGAGCGTCGCAACGAACGGCGCCATGTACGCCTTGAGGTCCTCACCAGTGGTTCCGGCCGAGAAGCGCTGACGAACCGGACGGCTCGCCTCGTCGCTCATAGCCCGAGCATCTCTTTGATCTTCTTCTTGTTGAAGCCGACGATCACTTCCCCATCGATGACAACCACGGGAAACGACGTACCGCCGGAGAGCTCCTTCACCTCGGCGATCATGTCCTCACGCTCCTGACCCTCGAGTAGGTCCACCTCGGTCAGATCAAACGCGATCTCATTGTCCTCGAGGTACGTACGCGTCATCCGGCAGTACGGACACGTCGAAAGCGCGTAGAGCTTCACAACCATGTGGCTCTCCTCGCCGGTTCGTAGCGGCCGGACAGTTCACTCAGGCGCTGGCGACCTCGCCTGGTGTCAAGTCGCTGTGCTCGACTTCGATCTTGCGCCAGTGGTACAGGTACAGCGGTCCCGCGATGAGCAGCATCGCTCCGTTGCCGACGAGGCTGAGTACCGCGTAGCGGCGCGAGGAGTTCTCCTGCGCCTCCGCCTCCCGCTCCCACTCCTCGTCGGTCATGGCAGGCTCGCCCTTCTCGTCAAGCGGTCGCATGCCGTACTGGTACGAATCCGGATACGCGAATTCGACGATGCCACGCACGAACCCGACCGCCGCGACAATGACCATGATGAGCGTGATCAGGCAGACGAGGTACAGGTAGATGTTCCTGAGTGACCAGCGATCCTTCGCCATCTGAGTCTCCTTGATAGGCGAGCACTACTGAGTTGATTATGCCCACCGATTCCGTGACGCTACAATACGCCCATGAGCTCATCGCAACATGGCGACACCGCTTCCGAGCTACGCGTCGTATTCCTCGCCTCAGGCTCTCGCGGCAACACGCTCGCTGTCTGCTCGGCCGACGACGTCATCTTGGTAGACGTCGGCCTCTCAGCGCGAGAGACACGGCGGCGCCTCGCCGACGCGGCCATCGACGAGAGCCACGTGCGTGCGATCCTGCTCACGCACGAACACTCCGACCACGTCGCCGGGGTACGCGTACTCGCGCGCCAGCTGGACGTACCGGTCCTCGCCACCGGAGGAACGATTCGGGAAGCCTCGGCGCACCTGGCGTCGATTGAGACCGTGGAATGCATCAGGCCAGACAACGACGTCAGGATCGGTGGACTGCGCATCCGGGCCTTTCGGACAAGTCACGACGCCGCCGAACCCGTCGGCTACGCCTTCGAAGACGCCCGCGGTGTCAGATTCGGCCTGGCAAGCGACACCGGCCACGTGCCCGCTCCGGCACTTGAGGTACTTGAGAGCTGCACGATCGTCGGCCTCGAGACCAACCACGACGTCAACATGCTCCGCACCGGATCGTATCCGTACTTCCTCAAGGAGCGCATCCTCTCGCGCACCGGCCACCTATCCAACGATGACGCCGCATCGGTGTTCGAACGCCTGATCGAGAGCGGCGTGCGCAGCATGTGCGCATTGCATCTCTCGGAACAGAACAACACGCCGGACATCGTGCGACGGGCACTCGAAAGCTGCACGGAGCGACTGGGGGCGTGCATCGACGTGAAGGTGGCGTCGCAGCACGCGACGGTGGTCTGCTCGGCCTAGAACTCGATGCCGATACGGGCGCTCACGCCAGCGTCGTAGTAATGCTTGCACGGGACCATCTCGGTCACAAGGTCGGCGATCTCGACAAGGCCCGCAGGCGCGCCTCGGCCAGTCATCACCACTTCGACGTGTACGAGCCTTGAACGCAGCGCATCGAGCACCGGCGGCAACTCGAGAAGCCCGTGTGCGAGAGCGACGTTGATCTCGTCAAGCGCGACAACGTCGTAGTCTCCGCTCGCAATCGCCGCCGCGGCAACCTCCCATGCCTCGCCGACCGCGCGGTAGTCATCTTCGGTAGGACCTGCGCCGAGAAGCCCGGTCCATGCATGTGCCGGTCGCACGACGGCGATGCCGGCGCCCTCCATGACATCCAGTTCACTGCTGCGGCGGCCGCCCTTCACGAACTGCACGAAGAGCACCCTCAGGCCGGCGCCGACGGCGCGCACACATTGACCGACGCCCGCGGTCGTCTTGCCCTTGCCCTCGCCCGTGTAGACCTGGATGCGACCGACCCGTCCTTGTGTCTCCATGCTCACTCCTCGAGCTCATCACGGATGAAACCTGATGCGGCGTCCAGCGCCTCCCCATCGGTACGTACCCGCAGCGCGCCACCCGTGACGGCTTCTTCCCACAGACGCGTCGCCTCACCGCCCGAGAAGTCCCGCTCGGCAACCATCTCGCCCACCAAAACGAGCGGGACACCGCTGCGCACCGCTGCGCGAAGATTGCCAACGTTCGCGCGGCCGAAGGGTGTGGGCGTGACGACAACGCACGCACACGCTGCGTACTGCCGGCGCACGACGTCCTCCGCATCAACCGTCATCTCGCCGAATGCGGGAAGATCGACGCGATCGGTGCCGAGTGCCTCGGCCACCGCATGGTCGACGTCACCGCGGTTGAGCGCCCCGCATGCAACCGAAACGCCCGCAAGCGCCAGCTTGCGCATGAGCACAGCGCCAGCCCCGGAGCCGCACACCACGCCTGCACGACCTATGGCGGGCCGCTCGATGTCCGCGCGTCGCACGACCGGTGTGATCGCGAGCGTGCCAGTGACGGGGTCGGTGCGCACGACGGCCTTCACGCCGAAGACGGACTCGATCACTGCGGCATCGAGCGCGCGCTCGGGAGGCCGTGCGGCCGTTATGGCCCCGTCGGCGACGACCGCGATCCGGTCGCTGTAGCGAGCGGCAATGTCGAGGTCGTGGAAGACGCCGAGCACCGCCATGCCGTCATCGGCCAGACGGCGTACAAGATCCAGCACCTGAAGCCGGTGGTTGAGGTCCAGGTGACTGGTGGGCTCGTCCAGCAGCAACACACGCGGCCGCTGCGCCAGCGCCTGAGCGACCGTCAGCCGTTGCAGGTCGCCGCCGGAGAGCGTGTCCACGCGCT